>JAGAAI010000010.1 GCA_017615325.1 Clostridiales bacterium
CCGTAATAACTGGAAGGTCTTCGGTGCGGAAGTTTACGAAGACGGAGTGCTTACGCATTCCTTCGGAGATACCCGTGATGATCTTCATGAGCTCTATTCTGCGACCAAGACGATCCTGTCTGTCGCAGTCGGTATCGCATCTGACGAAGGCAGGTTTGATACCGGAAGATCCGTTTTATCTTATATGCCTCAAAGCAAGACCGCGAAATTATCGCAGGAGCAAAAAGATGTTTTTGATAAGATAACGATCCAAAGGCTCCTTACGATGTCTGTAGCAGATTTCCCTTTCAGTCCGGAAGGGGAGAGCTATATAGATTTTGCCCTGAATACGAAAATCGGTAAGCCTGAACAGAGGGTCTTTAATTACAGCAATATAAGCACCTACCTTGCAGGAGTAGCACTGACAGAAGCATTGGGTGAAGACTTGGGGACTTTTATCGAGAAGAGGGTTTTCGCTCCGCTCGGTATAGATAAGTTTGAATACAGGAGATGCCCTGAAGGGTATTTTTACGGTGCATCAGGCACAAGACTTACAGTGAACAGTCTTTCAAAGCTGGGCCTCCTTCTTTATAACGGGGGAACCTTTGAAGGGGAGAGGATATTGTCCGAAAGATATGTAGCCGAAGCAACATCGGTTCAGCAGATGAACAGGGAAGGCGGCTACGGATATTTCATCTGGAAATACCGCGGCGGTTTTTCGATAAACGGCAAGTGGAAGCAGAAGTGCTATGTGCTTCCGGAAGAGAAACTTGTTATTACATATCTGTCTCATATCGAAGACGATTCGCACGATCTTCAGGAGAGCATGGAGAGAAACATACTTGGGGTTTAAACATCCCCTGTTTACTTCATCTTGGATTCGATATATTTGCAGGCCTGATAGAGCGTGACTTCCTGGTCCGGAAGATCCTCGCGTTCGCCTGTCACGAATCCCCATAATCCGTTGATCCTGGATGCGTTGTCCTTGAGGACCAGCTTCCTGCCGCCGCTGTAGAATATGGTGAGTTTCATCCTGTATACTCTGCTGCGGATCACTGTGCGGAAGTAATCTTCTATCTCCATGTCCTCGATCTCATCTATCGCGATCTTCTTCCTTCCGAAAAGCTGCGATACCGTTACTGTCGTATCGTCCACCTTGATCGTTGCGCCGACCGCCCTGTCGATGAAATAGACGATCATGACAAGAAAGAGCAATGCCAGGAGCCCTGCACATGAGAAAGTGCCCGCACCGCGGACCACTATGTTATCTGATACCTGAGTAAACGGCAATATAAAAAGCGATATGGCAAATAACCCGCTGATAATACATATAGAGATTATTATCGGCTTGAACTCGTGTCTGATCTTAAACTTCATCTGAAAGATCCCCCCTTATGAATAATCACCCCGGAACATTATATATTATCTTGGGCCGCGAGGATACAGATTTTATTTTCCTTTGATCTCGATACGGTCAAGTATGCCCTGGACCGATACTCCGGGGTGGGTCACATACATTCTCGTGACGTCCTCAACGAACACGGGATCCGCTCCGGTCTTTCTGACGATAACGTCTTTTGGAGTTCCCTTGTCGACGTATCTGGTTATCTTTTTTATCAGGGCATATATATCATCGGGAGCGCTCCTGCCTAAGAGCCTGCCAAGGGGATTTGTCTTAAGGTCTGCCATGGGAGCATGGCCGTAATAGACTTTGCGGGGGTTCATTGCAAGGAGCATCTTCCAGCTCGCTTCGATAGCGCTCCCCCTGTGAAGTTCGAGTTCGTAAAGAGGGTTTAAGTCGCCGACGAAGATCTCGCCTGAATCCAGGACCAGGCTTATGCTGTCGTCTGAGTGTCCGGGCGTTGCGTATATGGCGCCGTCTATACCGAGTTCCGCCAGGATCTCCCGGCTCTGACCGAGCGCGAAGAACTGTACTTTCTCATCTCTTATAGGGGTGAAATCAGCTTTCTTATCCTTGGCAAAGATCCTGTCTGAAGAATGGACAAAGTCTTTCTGGATGTCGGCAGCTAAGATCTTAGGGCCCATATCCGCGATATCCTGGGCGATCCCCATGTGATCAGGATGGAAGTGGGATATCAGGATATAGTCTATGTCCTGCACTTTCTCCTCTACCCCGCCCATCGCGTGACAGAAGGCGTTAAGAGTTCCGGCCCAGCCCGTGTCAAAAAGAAGTGAACCTTTCGTCCCCTTGATAAGATAAGTATTTGTCGTACCGTACTTGATCTCTTTAACCATAAAAGGATATTAGTTCAAATCGAAAGGCGATACCAGACCGAGTTTCTTGAAGAAGTAATCGTCTCCGTTATCAGAACTTATCATGATGACCGCATTCCCTTTTATGTATAATCCGCCTCCCATGTTGATGTCATCACCCGACTTGTAATGTAATAGCGTGTAAGTGTAACCGTTTTTGCTTCCGGAAGATATCGATGCGTTGGTGTTATTCTCTGTAAGATAAGCATATTCTTCTTTTACGGCGGCCTCGCAGTTATCGTAAATATCCTGTGCGGAGTATTCCTGTTTGGCGACCGCAAGCCATAATGCGTTATTGTCACCGGAGTGCGCGGCAACCATTTCCTCCAGGAAGATCCCGGACTTTTCTCTGTCGTCAAATTCGATCTTGTATAAAAGATCAGCTTCTTCAGGATCTTTAGACACATAGTAAGCCGGCTCTTTCATTGAACCGTCAGAGTTGGTATTGGAAGAAGTATAGGGCATCAGATCTGTTCCGCTGCCGGAACCTGTTCCCCAACGTGCGTTGTATGATTCCAGCGAACTGAATTTACTGTCTCCGTGTTCCTTAAGTACGCTGACGAGATCTTCCGTCTTGAAAGCATCGGTGCATCCTGTGAGGAGAACAACGACGCATATAAGCAATGCTGATAATGCGGCAGGTTTTCGCATGAGATAACGCTCCCCCGTTACATTAAAGAATCGGTGAAATCTTTTGCGGATTTAAGGGCGCCGCCAAACACTATAATGGCGATAGCAGTGACAATGACTATGATAGCAACGACGATAATGAGTTCCAAAAGAGTGAACCCCTTCCTGGATTGCTTGCAGATCTTTCTCATGACAATTCCCCCTTTTGTCAATCGGATTATTCTTCAAAGTCCTTAATAGGACAAGGTGATTATATCACTGTGTTTTCGGAAAGTGCATATATACAAATAATATTTGCAAACGCTTAACAGATCATCATAATTTGAGGGATCTTCTTCCCGAAAAGAAGCACCGGATGCTTATAAAAACATCCGGTGCAAAACCCCTCTATTTATTTCTACCCCTTACAGTCCCATTATTTTAAAGTCAGCGGTGATACGAGCCCAAGCTCCTTGCAGAAGGATTCTGTGCACTTGCCGTCATGGTCTCCAAGTCCCATGCAGTAAATGCGGTAAACAGTGTTGCCCTTGAGGTAAACACCTGAGAATCTTTGAGAAGCGTCGTCACCATCGTATGTGATCGAATAGGTGATACCGTTTTCCTCGCCTTTCGTAACTCCGTCGAACCTGTCGTTTATGTTGCTTGCAGCAGCTTCGTACAGCTTTTTAGCAGAATCCTCATCTTTTAAGGTGGCCTGAGTAATTGTAGTTGTTGCGGAACCGGGTTCTCTGCTCAGAAGATTGCAATCAATGCACATTACGAATTTTTCTGTTTTGATATCATCTGCTGTACCGGGATCTTTTCCGCCAAAAGAAAGCGTCATATAATCTGCTTCCTTTTCATCTTTCGAGACATAGTATCCTGATCCGTCTTCCGTAGGGATCGACAGGTTGGTTATCTCTTTGATCTCACCAAACTCCTTCATTCCGTACTTCTTTGCTGCATTGACCAAAGAATCTCCGGACGATCCTGCAGAGCAGCCTGCCAGGCAAGAAACTGCCATAACTGCAGCCATTGCCACCGACAATAACTTTGTTTTCATTTTGATTTCCCCCAAAAATGTTTCTTAAAAATATCCCTGAAGATCTAAAAGTTTAAGCTTTTAATCTTCCCTTGCGGATATTATATCACCCGCAATATTCGGGGATTATAAAAATCGTATTGTTCAGAATATATAATCCGAAAATATCGCGGATAATCCCTGTATGGATATTTTGTATAATGCCCCGCAAAGAGCATATATACATATATATACGGGACTTAGAAATCCACCAGATAGATGCTGACGGCGATCTTTACGAATGAGCCCTTTTTCTCGATATCGGTGATCTTGGCTGACAG
>JAGAAI010000011.1 GCA_017615325.1 Clostridiales bacterium
ACAGGCGCTGCTAAGGCTATCGGCCTTGTTATCCCTGAGCTCAACGGCAAGCTCATCGGTGCTGCTCAGAGAGTTCCTACATTCACAGGTTCCACAACTATCCTTCACGCTGTTGTTGCAGGTGACGTTACTGTTGAGGGCATCAACGCTGCCATGAAGGCTGCTACCAACGAGTCTTTCGGTTACACAGAGGAGAAGCTCGTTTCTTCTGATATCGTAGGTATGAGATTCGGTTCCCTCTTCGATGCAAACCAGACAATGGTTTCCAAGATGGACGACGGCAACTCCCTCGTTCAGGTTGTTTCCTGGTACGACAACGAGAACTCTTACACATCTCAGATGGTAAGAACTATCAAGTACTTCGCAGAGCTCGGCTAATAGCTTAAAGATTTGCAACTTTGGGACCGTCCTTTAAGGGCGGTCCTTTTATTATTTTCTATTTTTCTATTTTGTTTCAATCTTGTCACAAATTTGAAAATGCCTGCCTAAGCCTTGAAATGGTGATATAATCGTACAAAGGACTACCAGGTCCTCTGGTGGTCATGCTCGTGAAAGGAGTCTGACGATATAGCGGAGATAGAAGAGGGATCTTTGCCAAAGGAAGCAAAGCCTGAAGAGAAGAAGAGACCGGTCAGGAAGAAGAAGACCTCGAAGGACTACGCGATAGAACTGCTTATCAAAGTAGCCGTGACAGTAGTCCTGGTGCTGATATTGTGCTTTTGCGTAATAGGCATACATATCAACCACGGGAACGCTTCCTACCCCATGATCAAGGACGGGGATCTGGTCATAACATACAGGCTGCAAGCGCCCAAGGCAGGAGATGAGATCGCATATACCAAAGACGGTGTCTTTAAACTCGGAAGAGTCGTGGCTGTCGGAGGAGATGAGGTTGAGATCAACGATTCCTATGTAACGGTGAACGGGCTTGGCATAGCCGAGGATGCGGTCTATCCCACGTCGTCAGCGGGTGCGGATATAGCATTCCCCTATAAGGTTCCCGATAACTCATTCTTCGTGTTGAACGATTTCAGGAGTGACAAGAACGACAGCCGTTCTTTCGGTGCGGTGTCGGACAAAGAGTGTGAAGGAACAGTATTTTTGATATTAAGAAGACGCGGGATCTAGTTAGGAATACCGCTAAGAGAGGAAGAGGAGGTCTTATGAAAGGTTTAAAGAAAGCATTAGCAGCAGTACTGACAGTAACGGCAATGATGGCTGCATTGGTAGTTCCGGTAGCGGCAGATTTCGATTATGAACCTGTCAAGGGAACAAGTACCAAATTAACGAAGTATCTCATCTTTGATGAGAACATCCAGTTGCCGGATCTTACATTCACATATAAGATCGAAGCCGGAGACAAGATCGATGCAGGCACTGACACATTTGAGGTGCTTGAGGGTGTTGGTGCTCCGACAGTCGCCGATGTTGCTTTTACTAATTCATCAACATCTTACGACACAGTTCAGACGGCGGATGATGGCAAGGTTACTTTGCCTGCCGGAATGAAGTATTCCAAGGCGGATATCACCATCGATTTCACT
Source organism: Clostridiales bacterium (assembly GCA_017615325.1). Taxonomy (GTDB): domain Bacteria; phylum Bacillota; class Clostridia; order Saccharofermentanales; family Saccharofermentanaceae; genus Saccharofermentans. The sequence goes on from JAGAAI010000011.1 coordinate 1,545, forward strand.
GGCTGTTCCTTTGAGGAACCCGGTATCTACCGCTATGTGCTTACTGAGGATCAGTGCACTTTCAGCCCGGCTGTCATCTGTGATACCGCTCCCAAGTATGTTGATGTCTATGTAACTGATGACGGTTCGGATCTTAAGATCGATGCCTACATTGTTCATACTGATATTGCCGCTCCTTCCAAGAATACAACGGGCGGAACGACAGGCGGTGCACTGTCGGACAAGATCGACAGCATTACGAACACCTACGTTACACAGGATCTTTACATCGGTAAGACAGTTGACGGTAACCAGGCATCCCGCGATAAGTACTTCAAGTTCACGGTTGAACTTGGAAATCTTCCCAAGGGCGCAGTTCTTCTTGTTGACCGTTCACATGCCACCGAATCGCTCGGTGCAACAGTGAATCCGGCAACCATATACAGCAATGTGACAAACCCGGATTCATTGACTGTCGGCGATGACGGCAAGGTTACCGCTGAGTTCTATCTGCAGAATGGTCAGTATGTTATTATCCAGGGTCTCACCAAGGATGCAACATACAAGGTTGAAGAAGCTGCCGAGGACTATGTCTCCAAGGCTTCCGATAACACTTCATTTACCATCGGTTCCGTAACCTTTGATGACAAGACAGAGGATGTTATCGCTGATGAGGACGTTCAGACAGGTTTTACCAATGTCCGTCAGGGCGTCGTTCCCACAGGTATCATCATGAAGGTAGCTCCTATCGCAGCTGTCGGCATCGTTGTTACCGCCGGTATCGTGATCCTTATCGTAAGGAGCACAAAGCGCAAGGCAGAAGAGGAAGCATAATAACAGTATCAGCCGAGGCTTCGGATGATCAGATTCTGGAAAGTCTTAAACACCATATATGATGACCTGCTGATCGTAGTTCTTCTTACGATCCTCCTGGTCGTCATATATTCTGCTTATGACACTGGTTACATCTTCAAGCAGGCTGCGGATGACACCTATACGAGGTTCAGGCCCGACAGGGTCAGTGCTTCAGGGATCGAAGGGTCTCCCATAACGGATGATATGGTCGGCTGGATCGTCATAGATGACACGTCGATCGATTATCCTATCATGCAGGGGGAAGATAATCTTAAGTATCTTAACACCGACCCTGCAGGCGAATACTCACTGTCGGGAAGTATTTTCCTCGACAGCAGGAATTCCCCGGATTTCTCTGATCCCTATTCGGTGATCTATGGCCACCATATGCAGTATGGCAAGATGTTCGGGGCATTAGACGACTTTCTGGATGAAGGCTACCTCATATCCCACTCTGAAGGAAGGCTGATGGTGGGAAGGAATGCCGAGAAGGTCTATAAGATAAAAGTGATCCTGGCGCTCCGCACGGATGCGAAGGAAGAGATGATCCTGGATACGGCAGACAATTCGTCCGTAAGGAACATCCTTTCCGAAAAGGGTTATAATGAGGACAACAGGGTATTGGGAATGGTGACCTGCACCGATGCCGATTCCACCGAAAGGCTGGTCCTGTTTGCCTATATACTTGATAAAGAAACTTAATGGAAGGAGAGCATGAGATGAGAACGACATTAAAGTCAGCTGCAAGGTCTTGCGTGGCAGTCACGACAGTTCTTGCTGCCCTTATCTCATTCTTTGTGCTCCCCGTAAGAGCTGATTTCGAATACACCCCCATCGACATAAAGATCCCCTTCCTTCTGGTAAAGAATGATGTTGATGAAGAAGAGTTTGACATAGTCATAGAACCCAGTGACAGTACCTGTCCTGCCCCCAAGACTTCCGTTGTAACGGTTAAGGGCTCAGGCAAGGGCGAATTCGGGATCACCGCCGAGGAGCCCGGAACATATGAATACAAGATCTATGAGAAGAAGGGTTCAAACGATAAGATCAATTATGATGACACCTGCTACAAGGCAACGGTCTTCGTGACGTCAGATGATGCTGGAAATCTTGATTACCAGATGATCCTCTCGACCGGAAAGAGTGTGAAACCTACACAGGTGATCTTTAACAACAGCACCATCGAGCCTGGCCCGACTCCGACCTCGACTCCCACTCCCACTCCGACTCCGACCGTAAAACCAACGGAACCGACAGAACCGACGGAGCCCACGGAACCCACAGAGCCTACTGAGCCTACTGAGCCTACTGAGCCCGCGGATCCTACAAAGGCTCCCAAACCGACGAATTCCCCGACTCCTACAAAAGGCGGTGGCGGCAATGTTACCAGGACAGGCGAGACCATGAGCAGATATATCCCTTATGCGATCGCAGCCATAGCTATCGGAGCCGCGCTGACTGTTATAGTCATCGTAAGGCGCAGAAGGGAAGACCGTTAAGGATAGCGCAAAAAATCTTATATACAAAGCACATTGACCCCCTCTAAAACGGGGGTCAACTACTGCCATTATGACCATAGACTTTCTTGCAATAGAAGAGATAAATGTGATATTATAACCTTTAATCTATCTTTTATTTGAGGAGGTCACTATTATGGCAATTTTTGATCCCAAACAGAAGGTTATCGCGGGTTATCAGAAGTCGATCGATGACAAGAAGAACTCCATCAAGAAGTACTACGACGAGATCGGACGTATGTACTATGGCCAGTATAAGGACATGAACCTTGACGTGACCAAAGATATCAATACCCGTTGTGACGCTGTATCGACCCTCTACGATGAGATCGATGACCTCAATATAAAGATCCTTCACGAGAAGGGCTTGAAGCTCTGCCCTAAGTGCCGTACAGAGAATGCTCTTACTTATGCATTCTGCTTCAAGTGCGGTTCCAGATTCGACGATCCTGATGCAGTAATAGATGAGGCTGCCATCTCCGGTGCGCCTGTTGCAGCTCCTGCTGCACCCGCAGTACCCGAGCCGATCGAGGAGACAGTTGCTGAGGAGGAGACTCCCGCTCCTGAGGTTGCGCCTGCAACCGAAGATGCTCCTGCGGAAGAGGAAGCTTGATATAGACAAAACAAAAGGGATGTCAAATCCCTTTTAATTATTTTATATGGAGGATAACAATGGCTAAGATTTTCGAAGAAGAGTCAAGAACGTTTAGTGAGTATCTGCTTATACCAAATCTTACTACAGAGAAGAACACCCCTGATCAGGTGGATCTGTCAGCTCCCGTATGTAAGTACCGCAAGGGACAGGAAGAGTCCAAACTTAAGATAAACATCCCCATGGTATCAGCTGTCATGCAGGCCGTATCAGATGACGGTCTCGCAGTTGAGCTCGCAAGATGCGGCGGTATGTCTTTCATATTCCAGTCGCAGAGCGTAGAGAACCAGTGCAACATGATCCGCAAGGTCAAGAAGTACAAGGCAGGCATCGTTGCTTCAGACTCCAACCTTAAGCCCGACGATACACTGGCTGAGGTATTGGCTCTCAAGGAGCAGCACGGCCACGGCACGGCAGCCGTAACCGAAGACGGCACTCCCGAAGGCAGGCTCTTAGGTCTTGTTACCACAAGAGATTACCGTGTAAGCCGTATGTCCCTCGATACAAAGGTAGAAGAGTTCATGACTCCTCTTGAATCTCTCGTTACTGCTCCCGAAGGAACCACCCTTAAGGAAGCTAACGACATCATCTGGGACAACAAGATCAATCAGCTCCCCATCGTAGACAAGGACGGCAAGCTCGTAGGTCTCGTTTTCCGTAAGGACTACGAATTCCATAAGGCTAACCCCTTAGAACTCCTGGATGCCGAGAAGAAGCTCATCGTCGGTGCCGGCATCAATACAAGAGACTATGAAGAGCGTGTTCCCGCCCTCATCGAAGCAGGCGCAGATGCTCTTTGCTTAGACTCATCCGACGGATTCTCCGTATGGCAGGAGAGAGCACTCAAGTGGTGCAAGGAGAACTACCCTGACGCGATCGTCGGTGCAGGCAACGTTGTAGATGCCGAGGGCTTCAGGTTCTTAGCTGACTGCGGCGCTGACTTCATCAAGATCGGTATCGGCGGCGGTTCCATCTGTATCACACGTGAGCAGAAGGGTATCGGCTGCGGCCAGGCTTCTGCAGTTCTCGCAGTTGCCAAGGCAAGGGACGAATACTTCCGGGAGACAGGCGTATATATTCCTCTCTGTTCCGACGGCGGTATCGTTCACGACTACCACATGACACTGGCTCTTGCCATGGGTGCTGACTTCCTGATGCTCGGAAGGTATTTTGCAAGATTCGACGAGTCTCCTACGAGAAAGCTCCTCGTCAACGGCACATATGTTAAAGAGTATTGGGGCGAGGGTTCCAACCGTGCACGCAACTGGCAGCGCTACGACGACGGCGGAACGGGCGGAAAGATGGCTTTCGAGGAAGGTGTCGATTCCTATGTTCCTTATGCAGGTTCCCTCAAGGACAACCTTGATACTTCTCTTGCAAAGGTCCGCGCAACTATGTGTTCCTGCGGTTCTTCCTCGATTGAAGAGCTCCAGCAGAAGGCACGTCTTGTTGTCGTATCTTCCACATCCATCGTTGAGGGCGGCGCTCACGACGTCATCCAGAAGGAGAACGACAGAACATCAAGGTAAGCCTGTTTTGCAGATTTTGTTTGCAATATCCGGAATTTGTAATAAAATAGGCACGGCTATTATATTTAAGGAGAGTTAAGAAGATGGCTGATAAGAAGAACGTTATAACCAGAGAGCGTTACGAAGAACTTCAGAACGAGCTTGCCGAGTGCAAGACCACTATTGAGGCTCAGATTTCCAAGAGGCTTGAAGAAGCAAGAGGTCAGGGAGACCTTTCCGAGAACTCTGAGTACGATGAAGCCAAGGAAGCTCAGGCTAAGAACGCTGCAAGGATCCATGAGATCGAAGATATCCTCAAGGACGCTGAGATCCTTGAAGAAGAAGATATCTCCGTTACAAAGGTATCTTTGGGTTCCAAGGTCACACTGCAGAATTCTGCTACCAAGGAAGAGTTCGACTACACGATCGTCGGCGAGAACGAAGTTGATTACTTCAACAACAAGATCTCCGAGGATTCTCTTGTCGGCCAGGCTATCCTCAACAAGAAGAAGGGCAATGTCGTAACCGTTACGACCCCTCAGGGCACCGTCAAATACAAGATCATCAAGATCGGTAAGTGATCAGATAAGATCATTACCGGTCTTTAAGAAGCGCGAATAATACTCGCGCTTTTTGCATTTATATAAGGACACCAGAAACTTTAAGGAGAATTAATATGGCAGACTTAGATCAGCAGAATCAGAACAATCAGTCCCAAGAAGACATCGGTCAGCTCATCAAGGTCAGAAGACAGAAGCTGGCAGACCTTCAGGCAGCAGGCAAGGACCCTTTCCAGATCACCAAGTTCGATCAGACTCATCACACATCAGATGCCATCAAGGCATATGAGGAGCAGGAGAAGGAGATCCTGAAGGACTATAAGGAGCCCGAGATCGTAAAGCCCGCTGACGATGCTGACAATGACACGATCGCAGCCTACCGCCAGGCAGTCAAGGCCGCTTACAATGAGCGCCGCGAACTGCTCGATGCTTCTCCCATCAATGTTAAGATCGCAGGCAGGATGCTCTTTAAGCGTGTCATGGGCAAGGCTTCCTTCGCAAACCTTCAGGACCTGAAGGGCAGGATCCAGGTCTATGTCTCCAAGGACGGCATCGGCGACGAGTCCTATGCTGATTTCAAGAAGTCCGACATCGGCGACATCTTCGGCGTCGAAGGCTATGTATTCCGCACCATGACCGGTGAGGTCTCCGTTCACGCAACCAAGATGACGCTCCTTTGTAAGAACCTTCAGGTCTTGCCCGAAAAGTTCCACGGCCTTACTGATACTGACACCAGATACAGACAGAGATACACCGACCTCATCGTTAACCCTGAGGTAAGGGACACCTTCGTCAAGAGATCCAGGATAATCAAGGAGATCAGAAACTTCCTTGACGGCAGGGACTTCATGGAAGTTGAGACTCCCATGCTCGTAAGCAATGCCGGCGGCGCTGCTGCAAGGCCTTTCGAGACCCATTACAACGCCCTTGATGAAGACGTCAAGCTCCGTATCTCCCTCGAACTCTACCTCAAGAGACTCATCGTCGGAGGTCTTGAGAGAGTATACGAGATCGGAAGAGTCTTCCGTAATGAGGGTGTCGATACGAGACACAACCCCGAGTTCACTCTTATGGAACTCTATCAGGCATATACAGACTACTACGGCATGATGGAACTCACTGAGTCCATGTTCCGTTACTTAGCTGAGAAGGTATGCGGCACGACCATGATCAAGTACGGTGACATCGAGATCGACTTCGGTAAGCCCTTCGAGCGCCTCACCATGAACGAAGCTATCAAGAAGTATGCAGGCATCGATTTCGACGAAGTCGACGGTGACGATGCAGCCAAGGCGCTTGCAAAAGAGCACCACA
>JAGAAI010000012.1 GCA_017615325.1 Clostridiales bacterium
CTCTAATTACTTTTTTTAAACTCAATTAAAATTGAATTATAGGTCCGTCTTTTTCAAGTTCTGCATTCTATTCAATTTTCAAGATCCAAGCCCCTTTGTGAGCGTTGTTTTTTGCACCCCGCTCGCAAAGTGCTTGTTAATATTACTTCGACTTGCTTATAAAGTCAAGCACTTTTTTAGCATTATCTTAGGTTTTTTTTTAGTTTGTTTCCGAGAGCTTATTTTACCTCTGAAAACAGCTACATTTTTGCTTGATAATGTAGCCGTTATTTGCAACATTATTCAGCAGTTTATGATAGCAGAATCAGATATCAAACTCTGCTGCGACAATGTATTCATCGTCATCACGCGGATTCCTCGCATCGCCGAAGGTGTACGCAAGTGTTACTTCTTTTACTATACGGTAATGTCCGGGAGGTAACACACCATGGCTCCATCCGATAACAATTTCTATAGTCTTCTCTTTTCCCGGATCTACCTCATACAATACCATTGGAAATGCAATATTAGGCAGATAAGGAACCTTGTACCATTCACACTCATAGGCATATTCTAAGTTATATAAATCACCATATCCCAGATGTTTTGCTGTATTATTTTTGATCGTTAGTTTCATAACCTGTTCAGAATTGACATCTGCAGTAAGTACTATACCTGCACTTTCATCTGCGATCTCAACATCTGACTTTTCCTGATAAGGATTTCCGGCCGTAGTTTCTATGGTAGTTTCGCTTTGTTCCGGAACGCTTGTTAAACATGATGCTGTTTCAAATGATATGATCCCACACATTACAACAATGACTGTTCTGATTATCCTTTGTTTTCTCATGTGAATAAACTCCCGTCCATCTGATTCAGGACATTAGTAACTTTTGAAAAAACGAATATGTATGATCAGATCTGATCATCTGACATAGCTGTCAGGAGACTTCCTTACTTTCTTCCTTCTCTTGCCCTGATTCTTCAGGCTGATGACTCTTACGAGAAGTATTATATTACATAATAAGATAGCAAGAACGAGTCCTGCAGCAACACCTGATATCACCTTGTTCTGTTTTACAAATAATATGAGAGGATGCTCTGTCTTCTCTTCCTTCTTCTCGGGAACAGGTGTGGGTGTAGCAGTGGGCGCTGTCTCTTCAGGTTCTTCCTCTTCTTCTATGTAGTTTACGAGTTCGTCACCGGGATATCTGAAAGAATCGTACTGGGGCTGCTCATCAGCAGGAGCGTTGACGGTCCTGTAATCGCCCGTGGTACCCAATACTCTTGTAACAGGCTCCTTCTTCCAGCATTCGAGATTCCCGTATGCCGTTATGGAAGCCAGATACATGGTCGTATAGAAATAGTATTCTCCCGGAACGCCGCACATGGACACCATTACCTCGTGTCCGTTCTCGTTGACCGTATAGAGTGTAACACCCTTGCCGGCTTTGGAAGTCGTTCCCGTCTTACCGCCTATTATGCAGACCAGGTGAGACTTCTCACCATTAGCGGTCTTGGCCGCCATCCATGGATCGAAGAGCAAGTAGTCCGTACTCTTAACATAAGACCAGGCATCGTCCTTATGGAGATTAGTTGCCTTGAACACGTGTGAAGGGGAACTAATCAGGGTCTTGAAGTCCTTGTTTTCAGATGCTTTCGCCATGATCTTGGTAAGGTCAGACGATGTCGTATAATGCTCATCGCTGTGAAGACCTGAAGCATTAACGAAATGGGTTCCTGTGCAGCCTATGTTCTTGGCACGCAGGTTCATGAGCTCGGCGAAGGCTCCGAGTTTGCGTATGTTTGTTACGTTCTTTGTAGTTTCCCCAGTCTCGCCCGTCTCTCCTTCTGCAGTTGTTTCACTTGTATTGTCATATGTTATAAAAGACGAAAAGTGAGAAGCATCCACACCGTCTGGACCTGTCTTGCCTCCACCCGCAGGATAATCCTTGAGGATCGCGTCGATAACACCTTCGGCAAGGACATTCGCAGCATCGTTGCCCGATGGGAGCATGAGCCCGTAAAGGAGCTCCGACACCTTAAGCTTCTCGCCTACCCGGATTCCCATAACAGATGAATCCGATGTGATGTTATCCATGGCATTCTTTGAGACAACAAGATACGAATCCGTATCTAGGTAATCCAAGGCCAACATACAGGTCATGATCTTGGTCTGTGATGCAGGATATATCCTCTTATCGGACTCCTTATTCAGTATGACTTCATCCGCAGTCTTATCGTAGACACAGTAAGATGCGCAGTGAACATCGTCCAAAGCCGGAACGGGGATCTCCGGCTGATCGACATCGGCCGATACAGCTATAAAGGACGTTATCAGGATGGAAGCCGCTATAAGTCCGGCCGCCAGGCGCTTTGTAAGATGTTCTGCCTTCTTATTCATTATTCTTCCTGTCCGTTATCTTCTTTTGTCTCTTCAGAAGCTGTATCTTCTGCTTCAGAAGGAGCCTCGGTTTCTTCTGCAACGGACTCTTCTGTTGCGGAAGCTTCAGCATTATCTGACACTTCACCCTCTTCATCATCCTCTTCAAGATAATGATCTGCCACAGTAAAGTCGATGATCGAATTGGTGGTCGATCTCATGAGCCTTACGCCGGATGTTGCACGTGAAAGAGTCGGGATCTCTGTCGACATTACTCTTATTACCATGCCGTGGTCCGTCATGATGAGGAGGTCCTCATTATCAGCGATGAGAGTCGTTCCTACGAGGTTGCCGGTCTTCTCGGTAACCTTATAGGTGATGATGCCCTTACCGCCTCTGCTCTGGACACGATATTCTTCAATGCTGCTCTTCTTGCCGTATCCCTTCTCGGAGATAACGAGCATGAGTCCGTCATCCGTAACAGGCTCCATGCCTACGACCCTGTCACCTTCGGAAAGCCTGATGCCTCTGACACCGGTAGCATTACGCCCCATGTCTCTGCAGTCGTCGGAATTGAACCTTATAGCCTTACCCTGGGCAGTAACGATAACGATCTCCTGGCTCTTCTTGGTAAGCCTTACGGATACTACTTCATCGCCTTCCCTGATGTTTGTGGCGATAAGGCCGTTCTTATTGATGTTCACATACTTGGTGATGGGAGTCTTCTTAACGATACCGTTGCGGGTAACGATCGTAAGGGATACATCCTCATCCTCGAAATTATCGACAGGGATTATGTTCCTTATCTTCTCGTTATCACCTAACTTTAAGAGATTGACAAGCGCCGTTCCCTTTGCGGCTCTGGAGGTCGTCTCAGGGATCTTATAACCCTTTATCTTGAAGACTCTTCCGGTATCTGTAAAGCAGAGAAGGAACTTATGTGTAGTAGTCGCAATGATCTTCTCCACATAATCCTCATCTCTCGTGGACTGGCCCGAGATACCCTTACCGCCTCTGTGCTGGGTCTTATATGTGTCAACCAGCTGTCTCTTGATGTAGCCCATGTGAGTCAGGGTTACTACGATATCCTGCTCCTGGATAAGGGACTCGTCATCGATATCCTCGAACGATCCGCCCATGATCTCTGTGAGTCTGGGTGTTGCATATTTACGCTTGATCTCAAGGATCTCATCCTTGATGACACCATGGAGGATGTCGATATCGGAAAGGATCTTGTGGAAATATTCGATCTCTTCGTTGAGAGCCTGGATCTCAGCTTCGAGCTTCTCTCTCTCAAGGCCCGTCAAACGGCCGAGTCTCATGTCAACGATATGCTGGGCCTGCTTGTCGGAGAATCCGAACCTCTCGCACATCCTCTCCTTGGCTTCCTGCTCGGTACGGGAAGATCTGATGATAGAGATGATCTCATCGATGTGATCCATTGCGATGAGAAGGCCCTCGTCTATATGACGCTTGTTCTCATCCTTCTCAAGATCGTACCGGGTCCTTCTCGTGATGACTTCTTCCTGGTGCTTTATATAGTGACCAAGTGCATCTCTCAAAGTGATGAGCTTGGGCTCGAGCTTGCCGTCCTTATCGGGAACAAGCGCGAGCATATTGGCACAGCATGCATCCTGGAGGGAGCAGTTCTTGTAGAGCTGGTTCAATACGACGTCAGGGTTGGCATCCTTCTTGAGTTCTATTACGATCCTGACCATCTCGCTTCGGTCAGACTCGTCCCTTATTCCGGAGATGCCTTCTACCTTCTTGTCCTTGACAAGATCAGCCATCCTCTCGATGAGTCTTGCCTTGTTGACTGCAAAAGGCAGATCGTGGATGACGATCCTTGTCTTTGCGCCGGACCCTTCGATCTCGGCATGGGCTCTTACCATTATCCTGCCGCGTCCTGTGGTATATGCTTCCCTGATGCCCATCGTTCCGAGGATCGCTCCTCCCGTAGGGAAATCCGGGCCCTTAACTACGGTCATGAGCTCATCGACCGTAACATCGGGGTTATCTATCATCATGATAACACCGTCTATAACCTCACCAAGATTGTGAGGAGGTATGTTTGTTGCCATACCTACGGCGATACCTACGGATCCGTTAACGAGAAGGTTAGGGAATCTTGAAGGCAAAGATACAGGCTCCATCTCGTGCTCATCGAAGTTGGGCCTGAAATCAACAGTGTTCTTGTTGATGTCCTTCATCATCTCCAGGGCGATCTTGGCAAGACGTGCCTCGGTATAACGGTAAGCTGCCGGCGGATCTCCGTCCAGGGAACCGAAGTTACCGTGACCGTCTACAAGAGGGTGCCTTAAGGAGAAGTCCTGGGCAAGACGAACGAGCGCATCGTAAACCGACTGGTCGCCGTGGGGATGGAAACGTCCCAAAACGTCACCGATCGTGGTAGCGCACTTACGGTATGCCTTGTCAGGAGTAAATCCCTGGGTAAACATCGAATAGAGGATCCTTCTGTGAACAGGCTTCATGCCGTCACGGATATCCGGAAGGGCTCTGTCGGATATGACCGACATAGCGTAGTCGATAAAAGATTTCCTCATCTCCCCGTCAAGGTCTACGGGGACGATCGTATTCTGCTCAGACTTGAAGACCTCATCCATCTGAGCTTCCAATTCCATTCTCTGCTGCTTCTTAGCATCTGATTCCGCCATATTACCTCCGACGCACCCTTTTGATACGTCCCATAAATAAAATTCATACAGCGTCTATTATAACATATGTACACGCACGCGCACGCGCATTTTTATTAAATATAAAAAAGAGCGGTCCGCATATACTGCGAACCGCTCTATGTAAGCCAGATATTAAATCTTATTATCTGTCGCTGGCAGCACCGGCAATGATTCCTGCGATAAGGATAAAGAACAGAAGTGCGCCGAGTACGATACCTACGATGGATGTGATCTTACCAGCCAGAGGCATCTTGGAAGGGTGACCTGCAGCTACTGCCTTACCGGAAAGGATAAGACCTGCGATACCGAAAGGAATACCAAAGCCATAGCAATAGCTGAGGCAAAGGCTCATAACGCCGCATGCGAGGGAAGCTATTGCAAGTCCCATACCTGTCTTAAAGCTTGTTGTCTGTGCGGGCTGTGCATATACAGGCTCGGAATAAACGGGCTGGCTGTATACGGGCTCTGCCTGGGCGGGCTGTACGGGCTCTGCTGCTACGGGTTCTGCTACGACAGGCTCGGGCTGAGCTGCTGCAGGCTGTGCTGAACCGCAGTTAACACAGAACTTGCCGCTTGTGTTTGATGCTCCACATGTGGGGCAGATCCAATTGCTGTTGTTCTCCATAAGAAATCCTCCCTGAATTTGTTTTATGCGTCCATTGTATCATTATTTTTCGAAAAGACTATTGTTTTTTGGGCTTTGCGCGTCACAAGGGGTTCTTGGACGGAACTCCCGCTTTTCTGGGATACTTTGCAGGCGTCGGCCGCAGTTTCCTGACCACTATTACGGATCTGCTGTTGTCAGTCCCCGGAAGGGTGAACTCATCCGTCTTCTCGATGGTCGCTCCCAATTCTATTATCGCGTGATTGGCTGCCTTGATCTCATCCTCTGAATGACCCTTCATGGCAAGGAAGGCTCCACCCGGCTTGACCAGGGGCAGGCAGTACTCACAGAGGACCGGGAGGGGTGCTACAGCTCTTGCAACCGCCAGATCGAACTTCTCGCGGAACTTGGAATTGCGGCCCGCATCCTCAGCTCTCGTATGGACCGTCCTTACATTCGCAAGGCCCAATTCCGCCGTGACCTCATCCAGGAACTTAAGTCTCTTGGCAAGTGAATCCATCAAGGTAAGATCGATCCCGGGGACCATGATCTTAAGAGGGATCCCGGGGAACCCTGCTCCCGTTCCGACATCAGTTACCCTTATGTCTTCCCTGCCCAGTCTTTCCTGTTCACTCTTAAGGTATTGGACCAGGGTAAGGGAATCTATAAAGTGGAGCATGGCTATGCCCTTGTCGTCAGTTATGGCCGTCAGGTTCATATGCTTGTTCGTCTCGACCAGCATGTCGGCATAGATCCTGAAGGCGTTTATATCCTCAGCCGTAACGGGCACCTCTATGGTTCCCGAAGCGCTGTTTATTACTTCATTGAATTCTTCATTCATTGTCAGATCTCCTTAAGGCTTCCAGATATACCAGGAGCACTTCACAGTCAGCAGGCGATACGCCCGATATCCTCGATGCACGTCCTATGTTTTCCGGACGCATTGCATTCAGCTTCTGGCGGGCTTCGATCCTTAATCCCTTAACATCCTCATAGTCTATGTCAGCAGGAAGGGACTTGGATTCCAGTTGCTTGAACTTCCGGATCTTACCCATCTCCAGAGCAAGATATCCTTCGTATTTAAGATCGACTTCGCAGCTCTTAGTAACATAAGAAGGCAATTCCGGCCTGTCCTTATCAACGAACGCGAGACCGTCGTAAGTTACGCCGGGGCGCTTGATGAGTTCAGCCAGGCTGACTCCTGACTTCGGAAGTGTCTGTCCTAAGGGCTCCAGATATTCTTCGAGTTCTTTCGAGGGCCCTATATAAGTCTCGTTAAGCCTTAATTTCTCTTCTTCTATCTTGCTGATCTTGTCTTCAAACATCCGGAAGCGGTCTCCATCCACGAGACCTATCTTATGTCCTATGGGAGTAAGTCTCCTGTCGGCATTGTCCTGTCTTAAAAAGAGCCTGTATTCGGCGCGTGACGTCATCATGCGGTAGGGCTCGTTCGTTCCCTTGGTAACAAGGTCATCTATCAGGACTCCTATGTATCCGTCAGCTCTGTCTATTATCACGGGGTCTTTGCCCAAGACCTTCATGGCAGCATTGATGCCTGCTATTATGCCCTGACCTGCGGCTTCCTCGTAACCCGAAGAACCGTTTACCTGACCTGCAGAGAAGAGTCCCTCCACTATCCTGGATTCCAGAGACAGTTTGAGGCTCGTGGGATCAATTAGATCGTACTCGATCGCATATGCGCTTCTCTGGATCACGGCATCCGCCATTCCGGGAAGGCTCTTTACCATCTTCTCCTGGACTTCCTCCGGCAGGGATGTCGAGAATCCCTGAAGGTAGAGTTCCTGAGTCCTTCTTCCCATGGGTTCGACAAAGATAAGGTGCCGTTCTTTATCGGCAAATCTCATGAACTTATCTTCTATCGAAGGACAGTATCTGGGACCCGTTCCGGTTATAACGCCGCTATATAGGGGCGAGCGGTCCATGTTGTCCTTTATGACCTTCCTTGTCTCTTCGGTGGTCCATACACTGTGACATGGGATCTGCTCTGATACGGGACTTACCTTCCTGCCCTTCATCTCTTCAGCAAAAGAGAAAGGCGGGATGTCATCTTCGCCGTTCTGTATATCCATCTTACTGAAGTCAACGCTCCTTGCATTGACCCTGACGGGAGTTCCGGTCTTGAACCTTAAGAGGGGGATCCCTTCTTCCTTAAGGCTTTCTGAAAGCCCCATAGATCTCGGAAGTCCGTCCGGACCCGATTCAACGATCACTTCGCCCCTTATGGTCCTGGCTTCCATGTAGGTTCCGGACGAAAGGACGACCGCCCTGGCTCTGTATATTCCTCCGGCCTCCGTCTTAACTCCGGCAACCTTGCCGTCTTCGGTCAATATGTCGGTAATGTGCGCCTGCCTTAATGTCAGGTTGGGAGTCTCCTCAAGGAGGCCCTTCATGACGACGGAATAATCGGAGCGGTCCATCTGGGCACGGGGAGAGAATACTGCAGGGCCCTTGCTCCTGTTGAGCATCCTCATCTGGATCGCGCACCTGTCAGCTACTATCCCCATGATGCCGCCTAAAGCATCGATCTCACGGACGAGCTGACCTTTGGCCGTTCCTCCGACCGAAGGATTGCAGGGAAGATTTGCGACAGCATCAAGATGAAGTGTAAAAAGGACCGTGGAAAGTCCCAGCTTTGCTGCGGCATGCGCAGCTTCACAGCCTGCGTGTCCCGCTCCTATGACGGCAACATCGAATGCCCCTGCTTCGTATATATGCTCTCCTGTTAATGCCTTTGCTAATTCCATATCACTTTCCTATACAGAATCTTCCGAATATCGTATCAGCAAGATCCGCCGATACGGTCTTGCCTGTTATCTGTCCCATCTCATCCAGGGCAGCCCTCAGTACGGATGAAGCGGTCTCAACTCCCATGCCGTCATTAACGGCTGATATTGCCAAGTCGATAAACTGCAATGCCTTGCCTATAAGAGCCATATGCCTGCCGTTCGTGATGAGCAGGCCTTCGCTGCTGCCGTTGCCGCATGAGTTGTAGAAGCTTTCGATCGAATCCTCCATCGCTTCCATGTTGGAAAAATCCTTGCCTGAAAGACTTATGAATTCTTTTACGCCAAGAGAACTTAAATATTCTCTTATAGCTTCTTCCTCCGGGTTGGATCCGATGTCGCTCTTGGAGAATATCACGACGCTGTGGACATCCGTTCTCGGGATGTCAAGTCTTGTCTTTGTCTCTTCAAGAGTCATGTTCGGGGGAACAAGGATAAATGCCATATCGGAACTTGCGAAAACCTCTTTGGATCTTTCAACTCCGATCTTCTCGACCAGGTCATCAGTACTGGTGATGCCTGCCGTATCTACAAGGGTTACCGGGATACCTCTTACCTGAAGGTTGGATTCTATCGCATCACGCGTAGTGCCCGGGATATCGGTTACGATCGACTTGTCTGTTCCGGACAGGGCATTAAGAAGCGTGCTCTTGCCGCTGTTGGGTATGCCGATCAGGGCGATCTTGAGTCTTTCGGATAAGATCCTTCCCATACCGTATGAATCTGATAATTTCTGAAGTTCGGTCCTTGCCTTAAGGATAAGGTCCTTAACCTTGTCTTCGTTATCTTCGGTATCGTCATGCTCGGGGAATTCCACGATCATTTCTATCAGGGCCATGGCTTCGTAGAGCATGGATTCGGCTTTATCTATCCTTTGAGCCAGGGCCCCGCTCATGATCTTCTGGCCTGCAGCCAGGGCTTTCTTTGAATCGGCATTGATGACATCCATGACGGCTTCCGTCTCATCCAGAGTCATCTTGCCGTTGATGAATGCGGTACGGGAAAACTGCCCGGGACCCGCAGGTTCTACTCCAATGGATATTAAAAGGCGGATGATCTCCTGCTTTACGGCAACCGAGCCGTGACAGGATATCTCCGCCATATCTTCACCTGTATATGAATGTGGTGTCCTGAAAACGGTTATGACCACATCGTCTATGACTTCATTTGTATCAGGATCTTTGATCTCTCCGTAGAGGGATTCATAACCTTCAAGGTCTGTCAGGGACTTTGCTCCGCGTGCTCCCCTTACAGGTCTTACGATCTTGTTAAGAGCCTCTATGCAGCCGTTACCCGATATGCGTATAACCGCGATCCCGGATATCCCGGCAGGTGTGGAGCATGCAGCGAACATGGGATCTTACGATCACTTGTTGTCGAGGCTTACGACAACACATCTTCTGGGCTCAACGCCCTCAGAATGTGTGGTGATACCCTGAACGTCAGCCAGGTGGAAGTGAACGATCCTTCTGTCAGCGGGAGACATGGGCTCCATGACTACATCTCTTCCGGATCTTAAGCACTTGGAAACTGCCTTGTCAGCCAGATTGATAACGATCCTCTCTCTGTGCTTTCTGTAACCGCCTACATCGAGATGAACGTGAACACGCTCTTCGCTGTGCTTGTTGGCGATGAGGTTTGTCATGTAGGAGATAGCATCAAGAGTCTCACCGTGACGGCCGATAACGCTTCCGCACTCACTGCCTGTAACAGAGATATAGATAGCGTCGTCTTCACGGTAGGAATCGAGATTGCCGTGGATACCGATACCGGATAAGACTTCTGCAACGAAGTTGACTGCAGCATCCTCAGCCTCAGTTACGGCATCACCCTCGTAGTTCTCGTCATCACCATAGTATGTATCGTCATCATCTTCAGATTCCTCGGAAGATGCTTCCTTAACTGTAACCTTTACCTCAGCATCCTTCTTGCCGACGCCTAAGAATCCGTCGGAACCTTCGCTTATAACCTCAACATCAGCCATGTCGGAAGATACGCCGAGTTCTTCCAGAGCAGCCTGGGTTGCTTCTTCTACGGTCTTACCTGTCTTTGTTACAGAATTATCCATTTATATAAAGCCTCCGTGTGATTTATTATTTACGGTTCTTCTTGCCGTTCTTTTTGCTATTGTCGTCTTCAGCAGATTCTGCCTGCTCTTCGATCTTCTTATGCTTGAATGCATTCTCCTTCTTGAGTTCGACCTCAGCCTTCTTGATCTGGTAAGGCTTTGTGAACATGAAGTATACGAGGAGCTGTGTAAGGATACCCATGATGGAACTTACGATCCAGTAAAGACCCATTGCAGCAGGCATCGAGAATGTTGTTACGAGCATGATGACAGGCATCGTCCAGTTCATGATCTTCATCATGCTCTCGGTAGAATCCTGAGCCATCTGGTCTTTTCTTGCGGGATTCTTCTTTGCTCTCTCGCGTGCTTCCTTCTCTTCCTTGTAGCCGGGCTTTAAGTACTTTGTCATCTGGATGGAGACGATGTTCAATACGAGTACCAGGATAGGGATCAGGAGGAGAGGCAGATATACGCCGGGATTGGAGAAGATAGTAACGGGGTTAAAAGCAGGTGTCATGGTGAGATCCATTCCGAGGAAGTGAAGATCGATCATCTGACCCAATGCGATGTAGCCCTTCTCAACACATGAGTTGAGGAAATCCGAATTTGTGTTCAGGGCGCTGATAAGACCAATATGGATCTTCTCATTGATAACGCCTGAGAGAACGCCCATATTCTGGCCAAGCTCTATCATGGACTTAACGTTATCTACTGCAACGCCCGAAAGATAGATAAGAGGACCGCTGACGATCCTGTAGATAGGCCAGATAAGGAAGAGCTGGATGATGGGGAGGATACAGCCGGACAGACCTCCGATGCCGTTCTCCTTCTGCATCTTCATGAGCTCTTCATTGTACTTTTCTTTATTGTCGCCATACTTGCGCTGCAGTTCCATTGTCTTGCCCTGCATCGCCTGCATCTTGATCATTGATTTCTGGGATCTTACATTAAGAGGAATAAGGAGTCCTCTGATGACAACCGTTAAGATGATGATAGCCACACCGTAGTTGCCGAAGAAATCATAAAAAACTTTTGTGAGCCAACCGAAAAGGTTATATAACGGTCCTAGAATAAAATCCATAATCAACCCTTATCCATTTCTTGTTTCTTTACGGGATCATATCCCCCTTTTGAGAAAGGATTACACCTTGCGATCCTTCCCAATCCTTTACAGGTTCCGATTACGACACCATATTCTTCTACCGCGTCGATCATGTACTGGGAACATGTAGGATAGTACTTACAGCAAGTTCCCAATGACGGTGAGATATATTTCTGATATTGTCTGATAACGGCTATCTGCGCCTCTCTGATCATCTGTCTTCACCGGAATCCGTCTGCGCCATAAATCCCAAACATTTAAGTCCCCTTACTATATCCTTATCGATATCCTGGTAGGACGGGACCTGGCTGTTGCTCTTTAACGTAAAAACTATATCGTAACCTTCGGGTATCAAATATTCTAACTTCCGGTAGGACTCTCTCATCAATCTGCGAGCCCTGTTTCTCCCTACGGCGCCAAGTTGTTTTTTGTTTGCGCAGAACCCCACTCTAACGACCTTGGGGTCTATAGTGGTCAGGTTGTGTTTTAACCCCGGGTATCTTTTGAAGACATGTATCGTTATGAACTTGCCCACAAAAAATGTTCCACGCTTGTATACACGCGAAAATTCATAATTGAACTTAAGCGTTACGGAATTCAAAGCTTATGCAGCGAGCTGCTTTCTGCCCTTGAGTCTTCTCCTTGCGAGGACCTTGCGGCCGTTGGACGTAGACATCCTTGCACGGAAACCGTGAACCTTTGCCCTCTGTCTCTTCTTGGGCTGATATGTCATTTTCATATATATATCCTCCTTGCGGTCCTTTAGACCGGCTGATAATAATAATAAACAAAATAGGCTTGTCTATTATAGTATCGGTCGCATGTTATGTCAAGTTAGGAGATTTTGGGGGCTTTTTCAGATAAACAATCTGAAGAGCATGAGAAAACCTACGGAACATCCTATGGCGGAACAGATCGTTCCCGCCGTTGTAAAGCCTGACAGGTTCCCCTGGTCCTTAGCCTTGATCGTCATGATCATTCCGCAGGTTCCGGAAGCGACTCCAAGAACAGGAACCAGACAGAATACACAGGATACGATCCCCGTTACCATGCCTGCAATGCCAAGGCCCTTGGCCTTAACAGGTTCACTTGGGGATGCATATACGGTGTCAGCATTATAAGTACTTTCTTCTGTATTCACCTCTTCCTTGACTCCCTCAGAAGAATAATCATAATATTCACTTACAGCTGATGCAGGCTGAACATCGCCTGCAGTCTTGCCGGTTTCCTGGATGACGGGCTCTGCTTTTACTTCGCGGTTAGCTTTATCCTCAACGGTAGCTGCGATCTGCTCGGGTACTGCTCTCTGGGCTCCAACGAGCGGCTGGACCTTGCCGCAGGAGATGCAGAACTTTCCCATGTTTCCTGTCTGTCCACAGGAACACTTCCAACCGATCATATCAGAAATATCATTTGCCATTTATTTGTCTCCAGACCAAAACTTTTATTTAGCCGTCATTATGATCGATGCGATGAACAGATCCAGGAGCAGGAAGATAATGCCGAATACAAGACCCAATATGCACAAGACCTTGCCTGCCGTACCGCCCTTGCGGCTGGTAATGAGGCCGATTATTGCCAATATAGCTCCCAAAGGCTGGACAAGAAGACATACGATCGAGAAGATACCTAAGATAAGAGAAGCAGGTGAAGACTTGCTTGTATCGTATTTAGGCTGGGCTTGCGCATAGCTTAGATTCTGCGCCGGAGCCGCATAAGAGCCGTAGGGCTGCTGGACCGGTGCGGGATTATATGCAGCTGCGTTTGATACGGCCGGCTGAACAGGCGTAGCCTCGATAACGGGGATAGCTTCAGCCACAGGCTCAGCTGCTACAGCTGCAGCTGCTGCAACAGGAGCTGCCGTAACTACGGGAGCTGTTTCAACAACCTCTTCCTCTTTAACGGGGATCACATCCTCCGGTTTCTTCTTACCGCAATTGATGCAGAACTTACCGGAATTGCCGGCCTGTCCGCATTCACATGTCCAAATATTCTCGCTCATCTTATTCCCTCCATAGGATTCCATTTCAGACCCTAAATATAATTTTATTAATTGCTTTTGTCAAATAGTCTTAAGCCGGAAGACTTGAGCCCCGTCCGTCTCATGTGTTTTCTTCAGGGATCCGTATGCTCTATCGGCAGAGGCGGCATCTTCAAAAAGACCAAACACCGCGCTTCCTGACCCTGTCATTCGGGCAAGGGATGCACCATTAGCATTAAGTTCTTCCATCAGGTCGTATATTACGGGAACCATCTTCTCCGCAGGTTTCTGGAGATCGTTGGAACAGTCTTCCCTGTCCAGGACAAATCTTATCAGGTCTTTCATATCTGCCTGATCCTCATTGCCCTCTTCAAGCCTTGCAGTAAATTCCCTGTATTCTCTTATGGTCGCATCATCCGTCGGTTCGCTGTCGCAAGCCTTAAAGCATTCGGCCGTTGAGACTCCCTCCGGCGGTTTTACGAGGACCAGATCTTCTCCTGCAAGAGACCTTAAGACGGTTATATCTTCTCCTACCATCTCGCAAAGACATGTTCCCCCGTAAAGGAAGAAAGGAACATCCGCACCTATGCTTACGGCAAGTTCTTCCATCTCCCTGTCGCTGAATGGACTGTCAAAATGCTGCTGCATAACGAGCAGTACGGCAGCTGCATCAGACGATCCGCCGCCCATGCCGGACTGGGCAGGGATATTTTTCTTAAGAGTTATGGTTACGGCAGGGAAATTGGTCTTTTTAAGTTTCTTTCCCATGTATCCGTAGAACTTATCTGCTGCAATATAGCAGAGATTGTTTGCGGACAAAATGTTCCCTTCCGGGTCTTTTACCGTGATGATCTCATCTCTTCCCTCATCTATGGCGACGGTTATCTCATCGTAAAGGTCCACTTCCTGCATGATCGTATATAGTTTATGGTAGCCGTTGGGAAGTCTCCCGCAGATCTTCAGGAAAAGGTTTATCTTTGCATATGCGTTGATCTCGTATACTGAATCTGACATTTCCTCACCTTACTTCTATATAGTACGGAGATACCTGGTATCCTTTTACGGCTCTCTTAAGACGCGAAGGCACACTCAGGATAAGTCTCGGGCAGCGCTCGAAAGCCCCTTTCCCCAGATCCTCACAGGAATCGGGAACCCTTATGTATGAAAGTTCGTCACAGGTATAGAAAGCACTCTTGCCTATATAAGTCACGCCTTCCGGGATATAGACATATTCCAGATCCTCACATGTGGTGAAGGCTCCTCCCTCGATACGGGTGACCGTATCAGGCAATATGACCTGGGTCAGAAGGTCGCAGTCCATGAAGCATTCCTTGCCAATGGCCGTGATATTGGAATCCGGATCGAAAACGACTTTCGAGAAATCGTTAACTCCATAGGGGAGCTTAATCTCTCCGGAACCCTTGATCGTGCAGGTGCCGTCCCTTGATACGACGTATGTGGCATTAGTGCCGCAGGACCCGGATCTCTCGTATCCGTGGACCGTATCGGCATCACAGATCTTGTGCTCGAAGCAGAATGCCTCCAGGGGCATCAGGAAGTAGGAATAGTAGAGAGAATCCTTATATTCTGTGGTATGTATGCCGTAACCTTCGTAGTAGTGGACTATGTCATATGTGGGATCTAAAAATTCCCACCTGCCGTCAAGATATACTGCAGCCCAGGCGTGGTCCGGGACCTCATCGTCTTCTATGTCACGGCTTACCATCTGTTCGTAAGTTGACATCCCTAGTCCGTACTGGACCGTGGCCGGGATCCCCTGGGCCCTGCAGAGAGCCGTGAAAGCATTGGCAAAACCTTCACACACGGCAATGCCTCTTCTCATGACGAGAAGCGCATCGTCCTGATAAACATAATCGTCATTTATCTGGACGCTGTCGTAAGCCATCTTATTGGTTACATAGGAATAGATCGCAAATACCTTCTCCCTGTCGGTCGAAAGGCCGTTGCATAACTGTTCCGAGTAGGAGATCATGCAGGGGTTATCTGATTCGACGTCGTTCTGGGGCTTAAGGTATTCAGCCAGGGATCCGGGATCGTCCCTGAGTTCCGTTACCCTCTCCTTGCTGAACTCGTAACTGGGAGTCTTATAGAAATGGATATCACCCTTCTTGTCGCGGAAGACGAAATTGCTGTGGAGCGAGAAGATCATGTCCTCCATAACATAAGTAACCATGATGCCATAGAGGGTATTCTTCTTCATGTCAGAAGTGAAATCATGAGAGAAGGACTTCTCTCTATATGTCTTCTGGACACTCATCGTCTGGTATTTGGGATTGAAGAGCTGGAGCGTGAAGGATGAGACACTGTCAGAATCGACGTAGAATTTCTTGCCGTCTACGCCCATCCTGATATGACTTCCGTCGTAGGTAGTATAGTCGATCTCGGTAAAATCAGCTGCCTCGTAGCTGACGGATGAGAAGGGGCCTTCTTCCGGACTTTCCGCGGCAGCTGCTGCCACAGTCCCGAAGACTTGTGCCAGAGATAATATGAGAGCTATCATCCCTGCCGCGATCTTAGCCAGCATTTCTTAGAATCCTGCCATCCTGAGGGCTTCGGAAGCTTCCACTTCACTTACATCGGAAGAATTCCTGAACTTAACTTCGACCTTGCCTTCACCTGCGGCTCTTCCTACCGTTATCCTCATGGGGATACCGATAAGGTCAGCATCCTTGAACTTAACGCCGGGGCGCTCGTTGCGGTCATCGATCAGGACTTCCGCACCGGCTTCGGTAAACTTGGAATAGAGGTCTTCAGCAAGGTTCATGATCGTCTCATCATTCGTCTTTGTGGGAATGATGATGACCTGATAAGGAGCGATGCCCTCAGGCCAGATGATACCGTCGTCATCGTGATGCTGCTCGATGACTGCTGCCATCGTACGGGAAACGCCGATACCGTAGCAGCCCATGATCATGTTGTTTTCCTTGCCTTCCTTGTCAAGATAGATACAGCCCAAAGCCTTGGAATACTTTGTTCCGAGCTTGAAGATGTGTCCGACCTCGATGCCTCTTGCCAAAGAAAGAGTACCCTCTTTACACTTGGGGCAAAGGTCGCCTTCAACGGCGCTCCTGATGTCGGCTACTGTATCAGGTGTGAAGTCACGTCCGATATTTACGTTCTTAAAGTGATAGTCTGTCTCGTTTGCACCGACGATGAAGTTTCTCATGGAAGCAACTTCTATGTCGGCAATAACTTCGATCTTCTTCTTGAGGTCAACGGGGCCTGCGAATCCGACCTTAGCGCCCGTGATCTGCTCAACATCATCGAAGGCTGCGAGCTCGAGCTCGTTTGCTCCAAGGAGGTTTACGAGCTTTGTCTCGTTGATCTCGCGGTCACCTCTTACCATAACTGCAACGATCCTGCCGTCTGCATTGTAGAGGATCGTCTTAACGAAATTGTCGGGTGTCGTGCCAAGGAAAGATACGAGTTCTTCGATCGTCTTGGCATCAGGCGTTAAGATCTTCTCGATGTCCTTCATCTCCTCTTCGGAAGGAGCGGGAGCGCATGTTGCTGCCTTCTCCTCGTTGGCAGCATAACCGCACTTGCCGCAGTAGCAGATCCCGTCTTCTCCGACGTCGCTCTTGACCATGAATTCCTGGGATCCGGAACCGCCCATGGCGCCGGAATCGGCATCAACGATCGTGTAATCCAGACCCATCCTGTCGAAGATCTTCCTGTAGGCGTCGTACATGATGTTGTAGGACTTATCGAGGCCTTCTTCGTCACAGTCGAAGGAATAAGCGTCCTTCATGACGAACTCACGTGATCTCATGACGCCGAATCTCGGTCTCTTCTCGTCACGGTACTTGTGCTGGATCTGATAAAGGGTAACGGGAAGCTGCTTATAGGAACGGATGTTGTCCCTTACAGCCTCAGTGAAGGATTCCTCATGAGTAGGACCCAAGCAGAAGTCTCTTCCTCCCCTGTCGTGGAGTCTGAACATCTCGGGACCAAACCTGTCCCATCTTCCGGATGCCTTGTATGCCTCAGCAGGGAGAAGTGCCGGCATGATGAGCTCCTGGGCTCCTGCCTTATCCATCTCTTCCCTGATGATATTCTCAACCTTGCGGTATACACGGAATCCCAGCGGCATGAACGAATAGATACCCGATGCCTCTTTACGGATAAGGCCCGCACGGAGCATCAACTGATGTGAAGGTATCTCGGCATCTGCCGGGATCTCACGCTGTGTAGACAAAAACAAACCGGAAACTCTCATTGGCTTTCCCTCTCTATTAAACAAATATAAGAGAAAGTATAAAGGAAAGCCGTGTTTTTTTCAATTACGAGAGGATGCCAATGAGGAAGATGACATCCAAGACTCCGCAAAAGAGGATAATGAGTGCGCATATGATGTAAAGTCCGGTATGTCTGTTCTCGTACTCTTTGTCTGACATGCCGTATTTCTTCTTAGGCTTGCGGTCGAAGATACTGCCGAGTGACATCTACACATTACCCCCTTCTTGCATTTATTCATCCCACGTTATCGGAAAATCAAAAGAATGTAGATAGATTATAGTATCGGACAATATGACTTGCTTGTCATAGGTGTGACAATCATTTAACAAATCACCTGAAATACCGAATATTACGGCCGTGATATAATAAAATGTACAAAATAAGGAAGGTATATTTGTATGACTTTTCGAAAAACGAAGATAATCTGCACATTAGGACCTGCCGTTGACAGCGATGAGATGATAAGAAAACTCATGTTAAACGGCATGAATGTCGCGAGAATAAATATGTCCCACGGGACGCACGAGGAACAGCTGGTAAGGATCGAGAGAGTCAAGAGGATCCGCGAGGAATTGGGACTCCCCGTAGCCCTGCTCCTTGATACCAAGGGACCTGAGATCAGGACCGGCACTTTTAAGGAAGGCAAGACGTATCTTAACGAAGGCGATGACGTCGTTATCTGCAAGGAGGACGTTGAGGGTACTGCCGCTAAGTTCTCATGCACATATAAGCAGTTGGCAGAAGACATCGGCGTCGGCTCCAAGATCCTCATAGACGACGGTCTGATAGAACTTACCGTAAAGAACATCTGTAACGGTGATGTTTACTGCACTGTCGTAAACGGCGGTGAGATCTCCAACCGCAAGAGCATCAACCTGCCCAACACCAAGATCCGTCTCCCCGCCCTTACCGACAAGGACAAGTCTGACCTTCTCTTTGTCGTCGAGAACGAATTCGACTTCATAGCGGCATCTTTCGTCCGCCGCGCAAGAGACGTTCAGGAGATAAGACAGGTATTGGATCACGCAGGTGACCACGGCATCAACATCATCTCCAAGATCGAGAACAAGGAAGGCATAGATAACTTCGATGAGATCTTAAAGGTATCCGACGGCTTAATGGTCGCAAGAGGCGACCTGGGCGTTGAGATCCCTGCAGCGGAAGTCCCCGCCATCCAGAAGGAATCCATCCAGAAGTGCCATCAGTCGGGAAAGATCTCCATCACGGCAACCCAGATGTTAGATTCCATGATCCGCAACCCGAGACCTACGAGAGCCGAGGTCTCCGACGTTGCAAACGCCATCTACGACGGCACATCGGCAGTAATGCTCTCCGGCGAGACCGCTGCAGGCAAGTATCCTATCGAAGCCCTCAGCATGATGGCTGACATAGCTCTCAAGACAGAAGAATCCATCAATTACTGGGGAAGATATGAGAAGACAAAGATCCCCATGGTAACCACCATCGGGAATGCCATAAGCCATGCTTCATGCACCACTGCCATGGACATCAAGGCCAAGGCGATCGTATCTTTGTCTCACGGCGGCAAGACGGCAAGGCTCCTCTCGAGATTCAGGCCTGCCTGCCCCATCATCTCCACGACTGTATCCCCCAGGGTACAAAGACAGCTTAACTTAAGTTGGGGCGTCATGCCCTTCCTGGTAGCCGAAGCCCTCAATACGGACGACCTGTTCGATTCGGGGATCGCATGTGCTGCCAAGTCCGGGCTGCTGTCGGACGGTGACCTCGTCGTAATGACGGGCGGCACCCCCATAGGCATCTCCGGAACAACGAACACCATAAAAGTGCAATCGATCGGTACTCCTCTTGCCCAGGGCAAGGGACTCTTATCAAATGCCGGCGGAAGTCTCATCACCGGCACCGTAGTCAACATCAAAGACCCTTCTACTTATCAGAGCGGGCAGGTCAGTGTCCCCGAAGACATGATCCTGGTAGCTCCTTATACCAACAATGCCATGATGGATCTTATGAGACAGGCAAAGGTTATCATCACCGAAGATGACGACCCTTCCTGCCACACGGCCACAGTCGCCATGGCACTGGAGATACCCACGATCCTTTCCTGCAGCGGGGCCTCTGCGCTGATAGAAGACGGCAGGACCGTTACGGTAGATCCCGTGAAGGGTTCCATCAACTGACAGGACCGATTGCATTAAGGACATCCGATATGAGAGCTATTTATCGGCAATATAGCCTAACAGACAATATGAAAATGCCATATTATAATGTAAGAGGATAAGGTCAATATCATGAAATTTATAGGACTAACAGACCAGAATAATATAAGCCGGGATAAGGTGATCTCGTCCGCAGTAGTTACGGGCATCGTCCTTTTGTGTGTCCTGTCTTCGGCAGGGCTTGTTTCCATGATGAATTACAAAGCCCGCAAGGACACCGTTATGCAGGATGAGAGAGTCGAGGAGATCCTTGACGAGACCACGACATCAGGTTCCGTATCTGAATCAGAATCCATAACAGAATCTGATCTTCTTGAGAAAGAGAACCTGACGGTTTCAACTGCAGACAGCAGCACATCCGATACAACTACTGCTTCCTCTGACAGTTCAGATACCACGAGTTCTTCCGGCAGTGAATCAACATCCGATCTTGCACAAGGCACGGTCGAGACCACGACTTCTGCCGCAACAACTACCACGGCAACCGATGCCACCACCACTACGACGGCTGCCAAGGCAACGACTACTACAACTACCACCAAAGCAACAACTTCCCAAAGCACGCTCAAAGAGTATTACGACGTTGTATATGCCACGACCGTCCTGAATGTAAGAAAGGGACCCGGCAAGGAATACGACATGGTAAAGCAGCTTAACGAAGGTGATGCTATCGATGTCGTAGCCAAGACGGAGAACGGCTGGTACAAGACGATCAACGGCAATTACGTCCTGGCATCTCTTACTACTACCGAGAAGCCGGCTACAACGACAACGACCACTAAGGCTACGACAACTACCACAACGACAACTAAGTCGACCAAGTCGACTACTAAAGCAACCACAAAGAGCACCACAGAACCCGTTTCAACTTCCAAGACCAAGATAGACGGCAAGAACATGGTATCTTTAGGAACTTTCAAGTGCACATTCTACGGGCCTCAGCTTTTGCCGGACGGTTCCTACAGCACGACCACCGCAACAGGAACCAAGTGCACGCAGGGCAGGACCATCGCAGCCGACTGGTCCGTTCTTCCCGCCGGAACTGTTATCTATGTTAAGAACGATCCCCTTGGCGGAGACGGATATTATACAGTCGAAGACAAGGGCGGCGGCGTCAGAGGCAGGATGATCGACATCTATGTTGATAACGGTGAAGAATGGGGCACCACTTCAGTAGAGGTTTATATAGTTAAATGAGCAAAAAGAAAAACGACGCTAACCCGCAGAAGGTAAAGCAGGAAAAAGCGCTCAAAAAGATTTCGGAAAAGAAAAAGGGTAATCCCTCCAAAAACAAATCCCAAAAGAACAGTCAGAAAAAATCTTCCAAAGGAGGCTCAAAGTCTTCCGGCAAGGAAACCGTTAAGATAATCCCTCTTGGCGGTCTATGTGAGATCGGCAAGAACATGACCGCTTTCGAGTATAAGGATGACATGATCATCGTGGACTGCGGCATGGCTTTCCCCGAGGAGAACATGCCCGGCATCGACTGCGTCATCCAGGACTATTCCTATGTAAGGCAGAACCTGTCCAAGCTCCGCGGTATCCTCATAACCCACGGACATGAGGACCATATAGGTGCCCTCCCCTTCTTCCTGTCTGAGTTTAACTGTCCCGTATATGGCGGGCACCTCACGATAGAACTTATCAAGCATAAGCTTCAGGATAAGGGAGTCAAGCAGGCCGGCATCAAGATGACCGTCTTAAAGAACGGCGACAAGGTTAAGCTCGGCGCCTTTACCTGTGAATTCATAAGAGTCAATCACAGCATCGCGGATTCTTATGCGGTAGCGATAGATACCCCCGTCGGCATGATCGTACATTCGGGCGACTTCAAGATCGATTTTACACCCATAAACGGTAAGACGATAGATCTCCAGAGATTCGGCGAACTCGGCAAGAACGGTGTTCTTCTCTTCATGTGCGAATCCACCAACGTCGAGATCGAAGGTTTCTCCAAGTCCGAGAAGAGCGTCGGCAAATCCTTCGAGAATCTCTTCAGGGAAGCAAGCGGAAGGATAATCGTCGCGACTTTCTCGAGCCATGTGCACAGGATGCAGCAGATCTTTACCGCCGCAGAGAAATACAACAGGAAAGTATGTCTTTCGGGAAGGAGCATGGAACAGGTATTCCACATCGCCAACGATATGGGCTATATCGACATGCGCCCCAACACCCTGATCGACATCGGAAGCATAGACAATTACAGGGACAATGAGCTCGTCATCATGACCACGGGATCTCAGGCGGAGCCCATGAGTGCTCTGTCCAGAATGGCTTTCGATTCCCACAAGGCCATAGACATTTCGAAAGGTGATACGGTCATAATCTCCGCAGACCCGATCCCGGGCAACGAGAAACCCATATACCGTGTCATCAATGAACTTTACAAGAAGGGGGCCAATGTCATCTACGCATCTCTTGCCGACGTACACGTATCAGGCCACGCCTACAGGAACGAGCTGATGCTCCTTCATACCCTGATCAAGCCCAAGTTCTTCATCCCCATTCACGGCGAATACAGGATGCTCCACCTCCATAAGGAACTGGCCGAAAGCCTCGGCGTCCCCCAGGAGAATATCTTCGTCCTCAATAACGGTGACGTATTGTCACTGTCATCCAAGGGCGGCAAGGTCACGGATAATGTCCCTGCTGATGCCGTTCTCATCGACGGCATGGCGACAGGGCATGTCAACGACCGCATCCTGACCGACAGGATCCATCTTGCCCAGGACGGTGTTGTAGCCGTGGCATTCACGGTCGACGACAATACGGGCAACCTTCTCTGTCCTCCGGCCGTCAACTCGATAGGCTTCAATTACGATGAGGATAAGATCGCGCTCAACAATGCGATATCGGATAAATGCATAAGGCTTCTTGCAGATTCATCCTATATAGACGCGACCGTCGAGAAGAGATCTTTCAGGGAACACCTCAAGAGCTTCATAAGTTCCAGAACGGGCAGGAGTCCGATGCTGATATTCACAGTAAGCCATGCCCAGGATGATATGACCTATTACGGGGATCAGTGATCCTTACATCCTCTCGACTTCCAACACATCAGGAATACCTCTTATACGGCCGATGATCCTGTCGAGCTGATCCTTGCCCGAGATGGTCAGGGTAACTGCCCAGCGCTGGGTATAGTCTTCGTCTGCAGGAGATCTGTCGATCTTAGCGACCTCGGCTTTTTCTTCCTTGATGTTATCAACGATATCGAAAAAGATATTCTTCTTATCCGTGGCACGGATCTTAAGGCATACGCTGTATACTGAATCCCTGGCATGCTCGAGCCACTTGACCTTTACGAGCCTTGCAAAACGCTCGCGGTCCTTGTCGGTCTGATCACGCCTGTTAAGTATGTTGATTATATTGTTGCAGGCAACCTTATGGACACCGACTCCGGCACCCTGGGTAACATATCCGATGATGGCATCCCCGTAGACGGGATGGCAGCACTTGGAAAGGTGGACCGCCACGTTCTCAAGGCCCTCAACTTCCACCTTATCGTTAACACGGACCTTGGAAGAAGACTTTGCCTTCTGGGGCGCAAGTTTATGCGGATCTGAATTGATCGCCTCGATGACATCGTTATCGAGCTGAACAAATCCGCTCGTATCCGTGCTCCCCTTCTTGCCCTTGCGGGTCTGATCGAACTTTCCTAATTCCAGAGGGATCTCCGGGGGACTATAGGCAACATGACCGTCAGATGTGATCCTGTATCCTAAGGCAGTCCTCTCTTCTTCAGGCAGGCTCCTTATGTAATCGTCACGAAGCCTTCCGAAGACCTTGGTAACCTTTATGCTCCCATAGCCTACAGCGGCATAAAGGTCATCTAAAGTGGAGAAACTGTTCCTTGAAAGAAGCGTGTCGATCGACTTCTGCGTAAGGAGCTTCTCAGGCACAAAACCGTTACGCTCGATCTCATGGTAGAGCTTGTCCTTACCGCTTACGATATTCTCGGCTCTCTGTTCCTTCTTGAACCATGCATTGATCTTGGATCTGGCAGAGGACGTCCTTACTATATTGACCCAGTCCTTGGAAGGACCCTTGATCCTGGGAGAATCCAGTATCTCGACCATCTCACCGCTCTTAAGCTCATAGTTCAATGCGACCATCCTGCCGTTGACCTTGGCGCCGTGCATATGGTTGCCGATGCCGCTGTGAATGGCATAAGCAAAATCGATGGGGCAGGAACCTGCGGGAAGCCTTACGACCTTTCCCTTAGGTGTATATACGAAGATCTCTTCCCCGCTTATATCCTTGATAACATCCAGTACGGACGTATCCGAGAACTCGCCCTGCGAGTCGATCAATTGCCTCATCTCGCTCATCTTGGCATCGTATCTGTCAGCCTTGAACTCGGCGGAATTACCGCTCTCCTTATAGTGCCAGTGGGCAGCGATACCGTACTCGGCGATCTGGTGCATGGAATAAGTCCTGATCTGAACTTCGAAAGGAGTACCGTTCTTGTTCATTACCGTCGTATGGATCGACTGGTACTTATTCTCCTTAGGCATGGCGATATAGTCCTTGAACCTGCCCGGGATATGCTGATACATCTCATGGATTATGCCCAGTACCGTATAGCAGTCTGCAAGCTCTTCAACGATGATGCGGCATGCATAAAGATCGTAGATCTGATCTATCGTCTTGCCCTTCATCTTCATCTTCTTATAGATGCTGTAGAAGTGCTTGGGACGTCCTTCGATATCGAAATGCTTGAAGCCGTATTCCGAAAGCCTTGCGGAGATCTCGGTTACGACATCCTCCATGAAGGTCTCACGTTCAGATCTCTTGCTGTTTACAAGACCTACGAGCTCGTTGTATCCGTCAGGATCTAAGAACCTTAAACAGAGGTCCTCGAGTTCCCACTTAACCTTATAGATACCGAACCTTCCTGCGAAAGGAACATAGATATCCAGAGTCTCTCTCGCCTTCTCCACCTGCTTCTGGGGAGTCTGGAACTTTAAGGTCCTCATGTTATGGAGACGGTCAGCGAGTTTGATGAAGATGATCCTGACGTCATCGGTCATGGCAAGGACCATCTTTCTTACGTTGGTTGCCTGTATCTCTTCCTTGGAATCGTAGGTAACGAGTTCGAGTTTGGTATTGATCTTGGTAACGCCGTCAACAAGGTTTGCGACCGTGGGACTGAACATCTGGGACAAAAGTTCCCAGTCAGCCACGGTATCCTCGATCGTATCATGGAGGAGGGCGCCTGCTATGGTATCAGGATCGACCTCGAGTTCCGCCAGAATATCCGCTACGGCGATCGGGTGGATGATATAAGGTTCTCCTGTCATCCTCTTCTGGTGACGGTGGGCCTTGTATGCAAAGACAAAGACGTCGTTAAGATAAGCCCTCACTTCGTCAGGACTGTGACCGCTCACGGGACCCGCCTTGTCGTAGGATGCAACATACTTATCCACGAGTTTGGTGAAGGTCTTCATTATATCTTCGGGGATCTCGGGAACGATACTCTTATCCGACAGATAATCGTACTCGTTAAAATCAGGATCGTTCTCCGGCAGGGCCAGAGAATCGACCTCAAGATCCTCTATCTTATTGCTCTTATCCATTCTATCCATTAACAAGCCTCATGTAGCTTTTTGTCTGTGTAAGTTTAGGTTTTGCTCCGTCCGAAGGAGAAGTAAGACTATAACTGATCTTCGAATTTCCGATGACCCCGTATTGTATGAGCCCGGCTTCGTCAAAGATCTCAATGCTCCTCATGAGCTGGAAGGGAGTTACTTCCAGATCCGTCTTGACCTTGACCATCTTGGCAAAGAGCTTAAGGTCAAAAGATGAAGTCGCTCCGCCCGAAGTTTCCTTCATAACAGTATAGCACGCACGAAGAACATCCGCATTCGGTATCATCCTCTCCCTGGCGCCTTCCCCTGCGAGCTTAGCTATCTGATCTATACCCATTCCGCTCTGATAAAGGTTCTCCGCAATATCAGACTTTTTCCATAAGAATTCGTCGGGAACCTTGGGTTCTATGTCATCAAGATGCAGGCTCAACGTCACTTCTCCCCGGAAGATGTATTCGTTGATGCTGTAAACAATATCAACGACATCGCCGGGAAGGAGGAGATTAAGGTATTCTCCCATGCCAAAACCTACGGCGGATACGGATTCGCCTGTCTCGCGCGATATGAGGTCAAGCCTCATATGGGCACCGTTTGACATTGGGAAGATACCGCCTATGACAAGGTCACGCGTCAGGAACTGGGGCTTTCTGTTGCCGATGCCGAAAGGCTTGAAGATGCCTATCGTCTTATACGTATCGCGGTTCAGCATCGATACGGGAAGCTCGCATTCAACCTCAGTGATGTCTTCGTCAACCGCAAGATCCTCACATGAGACCTCTTCCAGAGCATTCATGAAGTCTGATATCTTATCCTTCTTCACCACGACTCCGGCAGCCTTCTTATGGCCTCCGAAGTTGACCGTGGTATCTGCGATCTTTGTAAGGCTCCCGAAGAGATCGTAATCACCGAACGCTCTTCCCGAACCCTTAACGCAGTCCTTCTCTATCGAATCGTCCGTAAAGACTATTGCCGATCTTCTGTAGTACTGGGACAGTTTCCCCGCAACGATGCCCAATACTCCCTGGTGCCAGCCCTTGCCGTATACCACGATGGGGCCCTTCATGTTGATGAGGTTCCACTTTGCAGGTCTTGACGGTGACTCCACCTGCCTGACTGCTTCTTCGAATACGACAGATTCGATCTGTTTTCTCTCATCGTTCTGGCGTGTCAGTTCTTCCGCAGCCTCTCTTGCTCCCTTCGGATCATCCTCAAGGAAGAGGCGCAGGGCCTCTCTGGAATCGTATAATCTTCCGGCTGCATTTATCCTCGGTACGAAGTTAAAGGATATGAATGTCTCGTCTAATTCCTTTCCTTCGGTAAGGAGCATCTCGAGCATGACACGGATCCCGGGATTAACGGGATTCTTAAGGCTCCTGAAGGCCTTCTTTACGATAGTCCTGTTCTCATCCGTAAGTGACACGAGATCTGCGATCGTAGCGATACCTGCCGCCTCTATTGCCTGTCTCCATACACCGGGGCTAACCTTGTGCCTGCCGTCGCGCCCCAAAGCCTCAACGAGCTTCAAAGCTACTCCGGCGCCGCAGAGTTCCCTGTAGGGATATGTGTTGTCTTCCCTCTTGGCGCAGATGATAGCATCCGCTTCGGGAAGTTCTTCTTTAACATTATGGTGATCGGTAACTATGACCGTTATTCCCCGCTCCTTCAAAAGAGCTACAGTCTCGCAGTTGGTGATACCGCAGTCAACGGTTATTAAGAGCCTGGGGTCAGTTTCCAATACCTTGTCTATGATGTTCTCAGTAAGGCCGTATCCGTGCTCTTCCCTTTGGGGGACGATATAAGACACATCGCAGTCCAGGCTCTTAAAGTATCTGACGAGTATCGCCGTGGCGGTAACGCCGTCGCAGTCATAATCACCGTAGATAAGGATCTTCTTATGGCCGTCAATAGCCTCGCCTATGAGATCGACGGCCTTACGCATATCGTTAAAGAGAAAGGGGTCATACCAGGAGCCGTCATCAGAAGAGAATGCCTCTCTCTCCTTATCGTCCGTGATGCCTCTGTTCTCGAAAAGGACGTCCAGTAGCTTTTCTGAATCGTTAACAATTGCGGTCGACAAAATATGCCGGCCTTTGCCCATCAGTAACATATTATTTATCCTGCATTCTTATTTTGGGACTATTTTATCAGAGAATGCCGATAAATAAAATATCCCAAGACATATAAAAAGGAGACCCTTCCGTAAAAGAAAAGTCTCCTTTGTAAGTTAGCTCTTGTATCAGTGCTTGCGCTTCCTTGCCGCTTCAGACTTCTTCTTGCGACGGACGGAAGGCTTCTCGTAGTGCTCTCTCTTGCGGACTTCCGCGAGAACGCCGGACCTTGCACAGGAGCGCTTGAATCTGCGCAGAGCACTGTCAAGGCTCTCGTTATCCTTAACTCTGATCTCAGACATCTTCTTCACACCCCCTCTCTTGTAAGGTTTTTAAGGCTGCCCCAAAAGATAGGGCAACGTGGCTAATTATATAGGATGAATCGTGATTAGTCAATAATATCAGAGGGACAAAGATATTACTTCTTCTCGCCTCTCCAGGTGATCCTTCCTCTTGCAAGATCGTAAGGTGACAGTTCCATTGTTACCTTGTCACCGGGCAGGATCTTTATGTAGTTCTGGCGGAGCTTGCCTGAAAGGTGTGCCAACACGATATGTCCGCTGTCCAGCTTGACCTTGAACATAGCGTTGGGAAGCGCCTCGTCTACTGTTCCAACTACCTCGATTACATCTTCTTTAGACATCAATTTACCTCCTCATAGTAAGTTGTCATCTCGGGACCGTTGTCCGTTATTATTACCGTATTCTCATAATGAGCCGAAGGGGAACCGTCACATGTGGGGACCGTCCATCCGTCCTGCTCAAGATATACCTCTCTTCTTCCCATCGTGATCATGGGTTCGATACAGAATGCCATACCCTTATAGATCCTGTGTCCTCTTCCGGGCTTGCCGAAGTTCGGAACATCCGGATCCTGGTGCATCTGGCGGCCTATGCCGTGACCTTCAAGTTCCCTTACAACACCGTATCCATAGGATTCGGCGCAGGTCTGGACAGCATGGCTGATATCGCCTATGCGGTTGCCCGGCTTTGCCTGCTCGAGTCCCTTGAAGAATGCTTCTCTCGTACGTTCAACCAGAAGCCTTTTCTCTTCACTCACCTGACCTATAAGGAAAGTCCTTGCGGCATCACCCATGAAACCGTCGAGTTCTGCAACGACATCACAAGTTACGATGTCACCTTCCTCGAGTTTCCTTGAAGAGGGGATCCCGTGTACGACTACCTCATTGATGGATGTGCAGATAGCTGCCGGGAAAGGCGGTCTGCCGTAACCTACACAGGGAGCAGATCCCCCTGCCTGTCTGATTATGTCCTGAGCGATATCGTCTAATTCCTGGGTAGTGACACCGGGAGCTGCAGCCTTCTCAAGAGCCATGAGGATCTTGGCAACAAGGCGTCCTGCCGCCCTCATCTTATCAAGTTCGGAATCATTTAAGATCTCTACCATGTTTACACCTTAAGAGGATCAGTTGAGGCCCCTAGCCTCAAGTCCCGACTTGATCTCGCTGATGCACTGATCAGGGTCAACATTGTTGTTGCCTTCAACGATAAGACCTCTGCCTGCATAGAAATCGATAAGAGGCTTCGTATTCTCATAGTAAGTATCGAGTCTCTTCTGAACAGTCTCGGCCGTGTCATCAGATCTCTGGATGATATCAGCTCCGCATGCATCGCACTTGCCCTCAACCTTGGGAGGCATGTATTTTACGTTGTAGCTTGCGCCGCAGGAAGGACATACTCTTCTCGTGGTAACACGGTCCATGATGAGCTCGTCATCGGTAACTACAGAGATGACTGCATCGATAGCCTCGTCCTTCTTGGAGAGGATCTCATCGAGTGCTTCTGCCTGGGCGATAGTACGGGGGAAACCGTCAAGGATAAAGCCCTTGGAGCAGTCGTCCTTTGTTAAGCGGTCCTCCACCATCCTGATCGTGACCGAATCCGGGACCAGCGCTCCGGCATCGATATAAGTCTTGGCTTCCTGTCCTAAAGGAGTGCCGTTCTTTATGTTTTCGCGAAAGATATCTCCTGTTGAGATGTGTGCCAGACCGTATGTGTCCTTCAATACGGCACAGGCTGTTCCTTTTCCCGATCCGGGAGCTCCTAAGATAATAAGTCTCATAAGCAAAACCTCCTATTATCTGAAGTTTCTTCCTGCCGATTTATATCTCTTGTTCTTCTGCTTCTCGCCCTCTTCGTGGGTCTTGATCCCGTTGGCTAAGATCATCAGTACTTCTGTGATGCAGCCTGCCAGGATAACGAACGAAAGACCTGCAAACCAGATCTTGCCCAGACCCGGAATGAGCGATAAGCCCATCGGAACAGCACAGAGCAGAGTAAGATAAACTGCTCCGATTATTATCATGTTCATGTAAAGCTTGAAAAGATATTCACTTGTAAGCTTTCCTGCTTTGACACCCTGGATATATCCGCCGTAATTCCTTATCTCGTTGGCAACATCAACAGGGTTGAACTGCATGATCGAGAAGATGTATACGAACAATACCATGAACATCAGGAAAAGTATGAAGTAGAGTACATTGTGGGTAACATCCGTTACGGAAAGGATCATGGGATCAGTCGATCCGGGATTTAACATGGCCGTTATTACAGCCGGGAAACTTACGATGGTAAGTGAATATACAACAGGCATGACACCTGCCTGTGTGATATGAATGGGAATGACCTGGTTCGGAACACCGAACTGCTTCATTCCGGATGTCATCTTACGGAATAAGATCTTGACCTTCCTCTCACCCATTGTGACGAAGACCATGAATGTGATCAGTGCGATCGAAAGGATTACGCCAAGAACAGTGAAAACGATACCCAAAGGAAGTCCGAACTTCTCGGCGCTCTTTGTGAAGACTTTGACAAGGACTCCGGGAATATATCTTGCGCAGCCTGCAAAAAGGATGAGAGATATACCGTTGCCTAAGCCCTTGGTGTTGAGGATCTCACAGCCCCATGCTATTGCAGCTGCACCTGCGGAGATCGCAAGACCTGCTATCACGATAGCCACCCAGAAATTAAGGGTGGGAATAAAAGCATCCCTGATACCATATGCACAAAGCCCGCCCATGATAACGCACATCACGATCGTCGCAATGCGGGTGATCTTTGCTATGACCTTGGTCCCTGCATCTCCTAACTGTGCAAGGTTACGGAGCTTGGGTACTACGAGAGTAAGGATCTGCATCAGGATGGATGCAGCGAGGAAAGGATAGATCCCGAGGAGGATAACGGAACCGCTGGCAAAGCCTCCAACGGATGTAACGTTCATCAGGATCCCGAGATCACCCCATGAAGCCAAAAGGTCTCTTAACTGAGGGTTATTTACAGCGGGGACCGGAACAAGAGTCACCAGACAGATAGATGAGATGACCAGCAAGGAATATAAAAGCTTATCCTTAAGCTCTTTGATCTTGAATGTTGCACTTACGTTATCCATCTATGTTCCTCCATTTATTAAAATAAAAAGCCCTTGTATTATATCGCAAATTATCTTAATTTGTAGTCTTTCATAAAGACGAGGGCTGCCCGGATCTTTTGCCCCGGCAGCCCCCATTGGTTGTCTCAAAAATTTTTATTTCTTACCGGTCCTTATGGTAACCATGTCGTCGAGGAATCCTCTCGGGCTCCTGACTTCAAGCTCACCCTCGATCTGAACGATCAGGTCGTTGGCAACGCTCGTAAGGATCAGTACTGAAGTACCTGCGAACCAGACGTTCTCGAAACCTGTAAGGATTCCTATAACTGTAGGAACGATACAGACAAGTACGAGGAAGCAAGCTTCGATCCAGTTAAGTCTCCATGCAGTAAGGGCAATGAAATCGCTTGTAGGCTTACCCTGTCTGATACCGGAGATAGAACCGCCGTTCTTGTTGATGTTGTTCGCGATCTCTATAGGTTTGAACTGGATCATCGTATAGAAGAACGTGAACGCGAAGATCAGAACGAAGTATACGACGTAGTACCATACACTTCCGGAGAAGTTCTTGAACCATGTCACAACGGGGTTCGTGCTGTTAGCAAAGAACAATGTTGTGATGATCGAAGGCAATGCCAGGATGGACATTGCGAAGATTACAGGCATAACGCCCGACTGGTTGACCTTGATAGGCAGATAATCTCTGTTACCGCCTCTGGACTGTCTTCCGATAACCTTCTTGGAATACTGAACAGGGATCCTTCTCTCTGCATTCTGTACGTAGAGAACGAAGATGATGATCGCAAGTGCGATGCAGGCAACACCGACAAATACGATGATACCGACGATAACACCTACTACTGCAGGATTAAGAGTGCCGCTGATGTCTAATGCCTTCTGGTAAAGAGTCAATGCCATCTTGGGCAGTCTCGTTACGATACCTGCAAAGATTATGAGAGATACACCATTTCCGATACCCTTATCGTTGATCTTCTCACCCAGGAATACGACCATTGCTGCGCCTGCCGTGAATGAGAGTACTACCAGTGCTGCATTGAGCCAGGTAGGAAGACTCGAATTCATGGCCGATCTTGTTGAGTAGCAGAACAAGGATGCCTGTACGAAAGCAAGACCGATAGCAGAATATCTTGTGATCTTTGAGATCTTCTTTCTGCCTGTCTCACCCTCTTTGGAAAGTTCTTCCAAAGGCGGGATAACAACCTGCAGAAGCTGGATGATGATCGATGCATTGATGTAAGGCGATACACCCATTGCGAAAATGGTAGCACGGTAGAAACCACCGCCTGATACCATATCCATGATGGAACCCAACTGTCCCCACTGCTGGACAAGACTTGTAAATGTCTTTCCGTCAATACCGGGAACGGGAACCAATCCGCCCAACATAAAAATCCCCAGAATCATGAAGGTATACAGCAGTCGTTTGCGCAGTGATTCTACGCGGAAAGCGTTTACAGCCGTGTCAAACATACTACTCATGCCTTCTTATACCTCCGTTGCCGTTCCTCCGGCCTTCTCGATCTTCTCTTTAGCGGATGCGGAGAACTTCTTAGCCTGAACATTCAGTGCCTTTGTAAGTTCGCCGTTACCCAAGATCTTGATACCGTCGTTTACCTTAGGGAGAGAGATGATGCCTGCCTCTGCAAGAGAAGCTGCAGTAACCTCTGTTCCTTCAAATCTCTCGAGATCTTCAATGTTTACCTCGATATATGCAGGAGCAAATCTCTTGTTGTTGAATCCCCTCTTAGGCAAACGTCTGTAAAGAGGCATCTGACCGCCTTCAAAACCGGGACGTACGCCGCCGCCGGATCTTGCATTCTGACCTTTGTGTCCGCGGCCAGCTGTCTTACCGTTACCGGAACCCGCGCCGCGGCCCTTACGGTAAGCGATCGCATTGCCGCTCGAAGTCATTTCATTGAGCTTCATTTATCGATACCTCCGTTATACTTCTTCAACTGTTACGTAGTTGCGGACTGTTGTAGCCATACCACGCATTGCTTCGTTATCGGCCTTCTCAACGCTCTGACCGATCTTCTTCAGACCCAAAGCCCTTACGGTTGCCTTTTCCTTAGCACGGGCTTTGTTGGTGCTCTTCACCAGGGTAATCTTCAAATTAGCCATTACAGGGCACCTCCTTACTTGATCTCATCAACGGTCTTGCCGCGGAGCTCAGCGATCTCTTCGATGGACTTAAGTCCCGTAAGACCTGCCAAGGTAGCGTTAACCATGTTGATGGGGTTGTTAGAACCGATGGACTTTGTACGGATATCGGTGATACCTGCAAGCTCGCAGACCGAACGGACAGGACCGCCTGCGATGATACCGGTACCGCCTGCAGCAGGCTTCATAACGATCTTTGCTGCACCGAACTCACCCAATGTAGCATGAGGGATCGTACCGGACTTTCTGTTGATGGAAACGATATTCTTCTTAGCTTCCTCGACACCCTTGCGGATAGCCTCAGGAACCTCGGCAGACTTACCGATACCCATTCCGACACGACCATTCTTGTCGCCGACAACTACGAGTGCTGCGAAACGCATGTTCTTACCGCCCTTAACGGTCTTGGAAACACGTGCGATATGGATAACGCGCTCTTCGAACTCGCTGTCTCTTTCTCTTGTATTGTTATTTCTGTCGTAAGCCATGTATTAACTCCTCCCGATTAGAATGACAGACCGGCTTCACGTGCCGCCTGTGCAAGAGCCGCAACTCTTCCGTGATAAAGGTATCCGCCACGGTCAAATACGACCTCGGTGATGCCTTTAGCCTGTGCGCGCTCTGCTACGAGCTTGCCTACCTGGCTTGCAGCCTCAATGTTGCTTCCGTTGCTGACAGAAGACTTAACGTCCTTGTCAAGTGTGGATGCTGCAACAAGTGTTGTTCCTGCAACGTCATCGATGATCTGAGCATAGATGTGAGCATTCGATCTGAATACACAAAGACGGGGGCAACTGGCGGTACCGGAGATCTTCTTGCGAACACGCACATGCTTTCTCTTACGAATCTTATTCTTATCTGCTTTAGTAATCATGTAGCTTTCTAACCTCCTTTAACCTTACTTCTTAGCTCCGGTCTTACCTTCCTTAACGATAAGGTGCTCATCGATATACTTGATACCCTTGCCCTTATAAACGTCAGGAACTCTGAACGAACGGATCTTTGCTGCGGTCTCACCGACCAACTGCTTATCGGCACCCTTTACGATGATCTGGTTCTGAGAGGGAACTTCGATCGTGATACCTTCGGGTTCTTCCATCTCGATAGGATGTGAATAACCCAGGTTAAAGGTTACCGTCTTGCCCTGCTTCTGAGCCTTATAACCAACACCGTTGATCTGGAGCTCCTTGGTAAATCCTTCGGAAACACCTACTACCATGTTGTTAACAAGTGCTCTTGTTAAGCCGTGGAGAGCTCTGTGATCCTTGTCATCAGAGGGACGCTCCACTGTGATGATGTTGCCGTCCATCTTTACCGTGATGTCGGGATGGATATCCATCTCAAGAGTGTCCTTGCCACCCTTAACGGTAATATGCTGACCGTCGATCTTTACATCAACGCCTGCAGGAACGGTAATCGGTTTTCTACCAATTCTTGACATATTTCATTCCTCCTGCTCTTAAGATTGTGCTCCCCTGACCTCCGGTATGTCTGCCGCGGTCAGAGTGCTTTTCAGAGTTGTATTTAGCACCTTCCGGAGATTCCCCCCGGGAAAGTGATCATTACCACACGTAAGCTAATACTTCGCCGCCAACGCCGAGCTTTCTGGCCTTCTTATCGGTCATAACGCCCTTTGATGTAGAGACGATAGCGATACCCAAACCGTTCAATACGTTAGGAAGATTATCCTTATCCGCATATGTACGAAGACCCGGTCTGGAAATTCTCTTTATGCCTGAGATAACATGCTTCTTTCCGGAATACTTGAGATAGATCTTGATGTTACCCTGCTTGTTGTCTTCAGTTGTCTCGAAGTTTGCGATGTAACCTTCGTCAAGAAGGATCTGTGCGATAGCCTTCTTAAGGTTGGATGCAGGAATATCTACTGTCTCGTGACCAGCATTACCGGCATTACGGATTCTCGTAAGCATATCTGCAATTGCATCTGTGATCTGCATTGTATTTTCCTCCTTCTTGTCCTGATTACCAGCTTGCTTTTCTTACGCCGGGGATCTCTCCCTTGTAAGCCATATCCCTGAAGCAAAGACGGCAGATACCGTACTTGCGGATGTACGCATGAGGTCTTCCGCAAACCTTGCAACGGTTATGTGTGCGAGTGGAAAACTTCGGAGTCTTCTGTGCCTTGAGAATCATTGACTTCTTTGCCATTTATATTTCCTCCCAATCATTTACGGAACGGCATTCCGAGCAAGCTCAAGAGCTCGAATGCTTCTTCGTCAGTCTGTGCCGTTGTTACGATGATGATGTCCATACCACGGATCTTGTCGATCTTATCGTAGTCGATCTCGGGGAACATCAGCTGCTCCTTGATACCCATGGCATAGTTGCCGTGGCCGTCAAAGGAGTTGGGATTAATGCCGCGGAAGTCGCGAACACGGGGAAGAGCGATGCTGATGAGCTTATCGAGGAAGTAGTACATTCTCTCTCCTCTCAAAGTAACCTTACATCCGATCTTCATGCCTTCTCTCAACTTGAATGCAGCAACTGACTTGGATGCTACTGTTGCGATAGGCTTCTGACCTGCGATGATACCCATGTCACGCATAGCGCTCTCGAGAGCCTTAGGATTATCCTTTGTCTCACCGACACCCATGTTGAGAACGATCTTCTCGATCTTGGGGATCTGCATTGAAGAACTGTACTTGAACTTTTCGGATAAAGCCGGTGCGACTTCAGATGTGTATTTTTCTTTTAATCTGGACATCTAATTACTCCCCCTTAGCTTTCTTGACTGTGTCGATAACGGCACCGGACTTCTTTGCGATCCTGTCCTTGGAACCGTCCTCGTTTACCTTGAAACCTACTCTTGTGGGCTTGCCTGACTTAGGATCTACGAGCATAACGTTGGAAGCATCAATGGATCCTTCACGCTCGATGATGCCGGAAGGAGCTGTCTGAGATCTTGCCTTCTGGTGCTTCTTGATGATGTTTGCACCCTCAACAAATACTCTGCCCTTCTCGGTATCGATAGCAATAACCTTGCCCTTGTGACCCTTGTCCTTACCGGAGATGACGATTACTTCATCGCCCTTCTTTACGTGAATCTTTTTAGCCATCGTAAAACCTCCTTTAAAGAACTTCCGGAGCGAGGGACAGGATCTTCATGTAATCCTTGTCACGAAGCTCTCTTGCTATGGGTCCAAAGATACGGGTCCCACGCGGGTTCTTATCTTCCTTGATGATGACGGCAGCGTTCTCATCGAACTTGATGTAAGATCCGTCTGCACGTCTTACGCCTGTCTTGCTTCTGACAACTACAGCACGTACGACATCGCCCTTCTTGACCATGCCGCCCGGAGAAGCTGTCTTTACCGAGCAGACGATAACGTCGCCGATATTGGCGTACTTACGCCATGAACCGCCGAGTACCTTAATGCAGGCAAGCTCTTTTGCGCCTGTGTTATCGGCAGCTCTTAATCTGGATTCAACCTGAATCATCTGATATATCCTCCTTGCCTGCTTTACTTAGCTTTCTCGATG
Organism: Clostridiales bacterium; assembly: GCA_017615325.1. GTDB lineage: Bacteria > Bacillota > Clostridia > Saccharofermentanales > Saccharofermentanaceae > Saccharofermentans. Next base: position 36,847 of record JAGAAI010000012.1, read on the forward strand.
ATCTCAACCAGTCTCCATCTCTTGTCCTTGGAGAGAGGTCTTGTTTCCATAACCTGAACTCTGTCGCCTACGCCACACTCGTTGTTCTCGTCGTGTGCCTTAAGCTTGTAAGTTCTCTTCATGATCTTTCCGTAGAGAGGGTGCTTAACGTGCTCTACAACAGAAACTGTGATGGTCTTATCCATCTTGTCGGACGTTACGATGCCGACTCTTGTTTTTCTCAAGTTTCTTTCAGCCATTGTACGTTCTCCTCCCATTACTTAGCAGCCTTGAGCTCTTGCTCGCGGATTACTGTCTTAACTCTTGCGATATCCTTCTTGACCGTGTTGATCTGAGAAGTATTCTCGAGCTGGTTTGTAGCATTGCGGAAGCGAAGCTTGAAAAGTTCTTCTTTCAAGGAAGCCAATTCTTTATTCAGCTCTTCCGTTGACATTTTACGGATCTCATCAGCCTTCATTTGTAACTTCCTCCTTCTCTCTTACTACGAACTTTGTCTTACAGGGAAGCTTATGTCCTGCAAGTCTCATTGCCTCTCTTGCCTGCTCTTCGGTAACGCCTGCGATCTCGAACATTACACGACCGGGCTTAACAACTGCACACCAGTACTCGTTGGCAGCCTTACCTGAACCCATTCGGACCTGAGCCGGCTTCTTGGATACAGGCTTGTCGGGGAAGATCTTGATCCAAACCTTACCGCCACGCTTTACATATCTGTTGATGGCGATACGGGCAGCCTCGATCTGATTGGACTTTATCCAGCAGGGTTCGCATGCCATAAGTCCGTATTCACCGTAAGCAACGTAGTTACCGCGGGATGCCTTACCCTTCATGCGGCCTCTCTGCTGCTTTCTGTATTTTGTTCTCTTAGGAAGTAACATTAAGCAAGCCCTCCTTCTTCTTTATTGTCGGACTTCTTCTCGGGGAAGACCTCACCCTTGTAGATCCAGACCTTTACGCCGATACGGCCGTATGTTGTGTTTGCTTCAGCAAAACCGTAGTCGATGTTAGCTCTGAGTGTCTGCAGGGGGATAGTACCCTCGTGATAAGTCTCGGAACGGGCAATCTCGGCACCGCCCAAACGACCGGAGCACTTTACCTTGATACCGTAAACTGCAGAATCCTTCATAGCAGAAGACATAGCTCTCTTCATGGCTCTTCTGAAGCTGCCACGGTTCTCGAGCTGGGCTGCTATATTCTGTGCAACGATGACTGCATCGGAATCAGCCTTGTCGATCCTGATGATCGATACTCTGAATGTCTTCTTATTTGCGCTCTTTACGTTCTTGTTGAATTCCTTTTCGAGAAGAGTACGGAGTTCCTCTTTGGACTTACCCTTGTCTCCGATAAGGAGGGAAGAACGAGCAGAACGAACTGATACGTTGATTGTCTGTGCATCTGTTCTGTCGATCGTGATGGAGCTGATACCGGCAAGATTCTTACGTCCGTCATCCTTCTTCTTGAAGTCTTCTCCGTCCTTCTTCTTGTTCTTGCTGTTGCCTCTTGCAATATCATCAGCAACGTTCATTATGAACTCACGAATCTTCTTGTCCTCGATAAGATAGTCGGAAAACTTGTCTTTCTCGGCATACCAATGAGCATTCCAGTCATTGATATCACGATCCTTGATCACGCCGACTCTCAAACCATGAGGGTTAACTTTCTGACCCATGTCAATTCCTCCTTATACTCTTTCCTTGAGAACAACCGTGATATGGCATGTTCTCTTGTTTAAACCGCTGGCCGAACCTCTTGCCCTGGGCATCCATCTTCTGAGGATGGGACCCGGATTGGAATATGCATCCGCTACATAGAGGTTGTCACGATTAAGACCCTTGTCATTAACCGCAGATGCTTCCGCAGCCTTGAGCACCTTCTTGATTACAGGTGCAGCGGCCTTGGGAGTATAGTTGAGGATTGCATAAGCATCATCTAAGGACTGACCCTTGATGAGGTCAACAACGATCCTAGCCTTGGAAGGAGAGATGCCGATGTACTTAGCTGTGCAAATTCCTCTGTCACCGCCGATACCGAGAAGTCTCTTCTGCTTCTTGGTAGGAACGGGAAGTCTGTTTGATCTTTTCTGAGGAGCCTGATAAGCCGCAAGGATAGCCTCACGATTCTTCTCAATGTTCTCACTGCTTAAAATTATCTTTTCCACGTCTTATCCTCCTTGAAGTTAGCGCGCATTGGCGTTCTTCTCGCCTGTGTGACCGCCGAACTTACGCGTGGGAGCAAACTCTCCAAGCTTATGTCCAACCATATCCTCCGTAACATATACGGGAACATGCTTACGGCCGTCGTATACAGCGATGGTGTGTCCTACGAACTCAGGGTAGATGGTGGAAGCTCTTGACCAAGTCTGAACGATCTTCTTCTCGTTAGCATCGTTCATGGCTGTGATCTTTTTCATCAGGGCATCCTGTACAAAAAATCCCTTTTTAGTTGATCTACTCATTAGTGTGCCTCCTTAACCCTTTCTGCTCTTGACAATGTACTTGCCAGACTGCTTCTTCTTGTTCCTTGTCTTCTTACCCAGAGTAGGTACACCCCAAGGTGTAACAGGGCCGGGAAGACCGATAGGTGACTTACCTTCACCACCGCCGTGAGGGTGATCGTTAGGGTTCATGACAACACCTCTTACGGTAGGTCTTACGCCCTTATGACGTGTCTTACCTGCCTTACCGAGCTTAACGTTCTCATGCTCTGCGTTGCCGATCTCACCGATCATTGCTCTGCAGTTTACGGAAACCATACGAACCTCACCGGAAGGGAGACGGACCTGCGCATACTTGCCTTCCTTAGCCATGAGCTGGGCAGAAGCGCCTGCTGTTCTAACCATCTGAGCGCCCTTGCCGGGTGTCAGCTCGATGCAGCAGATGACCGTACCAACGGGGATAGAAGATATAGGTAATACGTTACCGGGAAGGATATCAGCATCAGGACCGGAAACGATCTTGTGACCGACCTTGATATCCTTAGGTGCAAGGATATATGTCTTTACACCGTCAGCATACTGCAGGAGAGCAAGATATGCTGTTCTGTTAGGATCGTACTCGATAGCCTTGACTACTGCAGGTACGGAATCCTTTGTTCTCTTCCAGTCGATCATACGGATCTTACGGCGGTTACCGCCACCGATATGACGAACTGTGATGCGTCCGTAAGAGTTACGTCCGCCGCTCTTCTTGTTGATCTTAAGGAGAGCCTTCTCCGGAGCCTTCTTTGTAAGAACCGAGTAATCGGCAACTGCCATCTGTCTTACTGCAGGAGAAGTGGGTTTAAATGTTTTAACTGCCATTCTGATTCACTCCTTTCGCAATTACTGACCGAAGCCGAATTCTTCGATGGAAGTCTTGATCTTCTTCTTAGACTTCTCAACCTTACCGCCCTTAGCGAGGAAAGAGATCTCCTTGCCTTCGGTGTCAATAGTAACAACAGCCTTCTTGAAAGCAGGTGTTCTGCCTGTCTTATAACGCTGTCTCTTTACCTTACCGTCATAGTTTGCAATGTTAACTGACTTAACCTTTACGCCAAAGATCTCCTCAACGGCATCCTTGATCTCGGTCTTGTTTGCATCTGTTGCAACCTTGAAGGTGTATTTTCCGGCCTCTGTAACGTCCATGGACTTCTCAGTGATAACCGGTGTAAGAATTACATCATAAGCTGTCTTCATACATATACCTCCTCGATCTTCTCGACGGCGGCCTTTGTAACGACGAAGCTGTCATACTTCAGGATGTCAAAGACATTGATCGTATTGACATAAGCTGTCTTGACCGTCGGGATATTCCTTGCGGAAAGAGTTGCATTCTCATTCTTGCCTTCGAGGACGATGAGAGAGGAATCGCCGGTCTTAAGGTCCTTTAACGCCTTTGCAACAACGGAAGTCTTGATCGCATCAAGGTTCATATCCTCAACAACGATGATCTTGCCTTCTGCAAGCTTTGTGGACAATGCGGACTTCATAGCGAGTCTCTTGATCTTCTTAGGCATTGTATAAGAGTAAGATCTGGGCTTGGGTCCAAAGATGATGCCGCCGCCAACATACTGTGCGGATCTTCTTGAACCGTGACGAGCACGACCTGTACCCTTCTGTCTGTAGGGGCGCTTACCGCCGCCTGATACTTCGCTTCTTGTCTTGGTGCTCTGTGTACCCTGTCTGCGGTTAGCGAGCTGATTTCTAACAACGGAAGACATAGCGCTCTCGTTGGGCTCGATACCAAAGATAGCATCACTGAGTTCGATGGAACCCGTAACGGCACCTGTTAAGTTATAAACATCAATTGTAGCCATTATCGTGTATCCTCCCGATTAGTTCTTGGGCGCTTTAACGGATGTCTCAACCGTTACAACGCCGCCCTTGGGGCCGGGTACCGCACCTCTCAGAACGAGGATTCCGCGATCACCGTCTACCATTACTACGCTTAAGTTCTGCACGGTGCAGTTAACAGCACCCATGTGACCAGGCATCTTCTTGCCGGGAAGAACACGGCCGGGTGTAGATGTTGCACCCATGGAACCGACTCTTCTGTGGTACATGGAACCGTGACCTGAAGGTCCGCCCTTCTGTCCGTGACGCTTTGTGTTACCGGCATATCCCTTACCCTTGGAAACACCGGATACGTCAACGTGGTCACCCACCGAGAACATATCAGATACTTTGATCTCCTGACCCAAAGAGAACTCCTCATCCGGTGTGAACTCACGGATGTATCTCTTGGGTTCTACGTCAGCCTTCTTGAACTGACCCTTATCCGGCTTGTTCACGAGCTTCTCGCGAACTGTGCCTGATGCGACCTTGCAGGCTACATAGCCATCGGTCTCGACCGTCTTGTTCTGGAGCACATACATAGGCTCGCACTCAATGACGGTAGCGGGAATAACGTTGCCGTTCTCGTCGAACATCTGCGTCATGCCGCTCTTTTTGCCAATGATGAATTTAGACATTTGCTTTTTTCCTCCTATATAGGTTATTGGTTCACCTCGTGGTGAACATGACCGGCGGGCGGGGTTTGGCATTTCCTGCCCGGTCTCGTGCCGGCTCTTGTGATCCTTATCAGTTGATTACCTCAACCTCAATGGATACGCCTGCCGGCATTGTCATCGAAAGTTGTTCCATCATCTTCGCGGAAGGAGTATACAGATCGATGATCCTTCTGTGTGTTCTCTGCTCGAACTGCTCACGTGAATCCTTATACTTGTGAGGCGAACGGAGAATTGTAACGATCTCCTTCTTTGTGGGGAGCGGGATAGGTCCCGAGAATGATGCCCCTTCTCTCTCCAGCGCTTCAACGATCGTCTGAGCGGATGAATCGAGAATCTCGTGCTCATAAGCCTTAAGCTTAATCCTTACCTTGTTTACGTCTTTGGCCATTTTGCTGGTCCTCCATGCTGAATTTTGTTTTTGATCGCTACGACCCGGTCGGGCGTTCCTTCGTCACTCCATTTAAAATCCCGGAACTCCGGTTACCGTTCACGAACGGCACTTCGGCATCCGGGCAAGCGACCTTAAGGTCTGCTCGCTGCCTGGGTTATCCCGATCTTCGCCCGAGATCTTGCTCGGACTTTGCTCCGGTGAAGTTACCCGCCGTGGCCGGCGCGCAGCTCGCGCACCACTTGCGGCAATCTCCGCCATCAAAGCTTTTACACGTCGAAAAACGCCGTGCAGGGTGTATTCTACTCCCCCAACCTCAATATTTCAATACCTTTTTTGAGATTTTTTCAAAAAATATCCCGAACGGGCGTTTCCTGCCCTCCCGGCCCTGCAATTATAGCCTCAAATACCATATTTTACTAGAACAAAAAAGCACAATTGAACATTTGTTCTTTTGTTGGCAAAATGAATTTGGCACAGCCTGCTGATGGGCGGTCGTCCTCTGAGTACATTTTGCACGTCCCTCGGGATAGTAACTTGTGAAGGAGGAATGTGGATATGACAGCTTATGAAATTATTACTATTGTAATCGCACTGATCACTTTGGTTATAGCTTCAATAACGCTGTTGTTGAAGCTATTTGCTTACCTGGACTCCAGGTACAAACGCAAATAAAAAGACCCACCCATTAAAGGATTGGCGTCCAATGGGTGGGTAAATCTTACGTACTCAGAAAGACGACCGTCTTTGCAGACTGTGCTTTCTTATAGTTATTCTATCATCAGCCAACTGTTTGGTCAACGAGAAGGATCAAGTCATCCCTTCCCATTTATAAACTTATCGTATTTATATAAGAATGTGACCATCTGACGTCTCAAGCACTTGCCCTGAGGTCTGAATGTGTTGTCATTGTAACCTGCTACGATCTTCTTTTCGGATGCCCAGAGGACTGCCTGATAGAAGTAATCCTTTGCCTTTACATCCTTGAACTTATTCTCTGTCGTCTTCGGTTGCGGCTTATCTGCCATCCTCCAGAGGAAGGTAACTGTCTGAGCTCTGGTGCAG
>JAGAAI010000013.1 GCA_017615325.1 Clostridiales bacterium
CAACTTCCCATTCTCCTTAACGTTCTCTTGGAACAGTAAAAATGACGAGTTAGTATCTACTCTGTCTCACTGTTGCTTGAAGTTTACAACAGTGATGAAGCTTTCACATCTCCCTGTTTAACTTTTTATCATGCCTCCTTACTATCTCTATCTTACCCGAAGTCCCGTCGATCTTAACGGTATCTCCGGTCTTTATTATATCTGTCGCATCAGTTACTCCGACTACTGCCGGTATCCCTAATTCTCTTGATATTATCGCAGTGTGCGAGAGCAAAGAACCCTTCTCTGATATTATTCCTGCGGCCGACGCTAGGAGGAATACCCAGCCGGGGTCGGTCATCCTGGCGATAAGGATCTTGCCTTTGACATCCTTTGCATCTTTGACATCCTTTATTACCAGAGCTTCGCCTTCAGCCTGTCCCGCTGAGCACGGAACACCTGATAATCCGTTGAAAGATCCTCCCCTGTCATAACCTTCGACCAATACACCTGTCTTATCGAATTCCTGCCCTGCGAAAATGAGCCTTGAATATGCGGGGAGCTTGGCGAAGACTTCATACTGGGCTTTCCTGTCATCAACGAGATCCGTCATGTCCCTGCCTTCTTTTGCAAGTGCAAAGACTTCATCAAGAGTCAGCATGTAGATGTCTTCTTCTGATGCTATGTATCCGGCTTGCTTATAGTGCTTTGCCATCGTATCGATCATGAGTCTTACGATTCCGTAGATCCTGCTCCTGTTAAGGCGCGAGATCTCACGGTTGGAGATACCTTTACAGCAGCGCTTAAGATAACGGTTGGTAATAAGATCATGAGGCATGTCGTCCTTATGGACTTTGGCAAATCTCTCTTCCGTGGCTTTAAGTCTGGCAGGATCTTTCTTAAGTTCTTCTATCCTCATATCAAGAAGTTCGGGGTTGCTCCTGAATGTACGGCTCTCGAGCTTTAATTCCTCGAGATTCCTGTCACCGAACACCTTTATGTATTCCTGCTTTTTCTCAGCTGAATCGTCTTCAGCCGCAAGCTTTATAAGAGCCTTCACGGGCTTCATGCTCTCGATATCTGAGATCCCGCTTATCAGCGAATTGATCCTGCCGTCATCGAGCCCGTATTTCTTCTTAAGACGCGACTTTAATAGACCCGTATAAATGAAAGCATACATATCGTTAAGAAGGGTTACATCCCAGCAGGCCAGGAGCTTGACCTTAACGTCGTCAAACATAGCGATGAGCTCATCAGGCGTCAGGTCTTCACGGTAACTCTTATAGAACTCGTCGTTGACTTCCGTGAACCTTTTTTCGAGCTTTCGCATATTGCGGGGAGCCGATAAGAGTTCAGCAAAAGAATTGATATAAGTACCCATTCTGACAAAAGGATTCAGTTTTAATCCGTCGTCGTTATAAGACTTCGTCTTGACGCCCATCATCTCCTGCCAGATGGGGATTATCTTCTTCGAGAATGGAAGGAATTTTATAACCGTGTACCAGTTGGATATCTTGTAGTAGACCCTGCCGTTGGCGTGGCCCGTCATGTTGGATATGATGTCTTCCCTCTTGGCAAGTTCTTTCCTGTTCTTAAGGACTCTGTAGGACAGACCGCGGAATACTCCCGAATAGACCATGTCAACAAAAGAGATCGTCAGAGGCAGCGAGAGGTTAGGATAGCTTTCTACTATGTTGCTGTTATCCAATATCGTCGGATTGTCAGCATTAAGAGTCGTGATATCCCGCGCCTGAAGGATAAATATCTTACCGTTTTTAACTGCGAATTCTATATCGATAAGATTGCCTAAGACAGCCTTTATCTTCTCGGAAAGTTCAGCCAGTTCCAATGCAAGTTCTTCATGCAGGATATCTTCTTTGCCTTCATAGCAAAAGACCTTGTCAGTCTGGTTCCAGTAGTAAGTCACAGTATCGGAATCCGTCGATACGACGCCCTGGCCAGCACCCTGCCCTGCGACAATAACAGTCTCGTTTAGTATGCCCTGAGGATTGGCCGTGAAGATAACACCTGATATGTCCGCATCGACCATCTCCTGGATGATGACGTTCATGCTGATATCTTCCTTGGGGATATTCATTTTCGCAACATAGGCAAGGATACTCTCCGAACCTGCCGAATCGAAGACATCTTTTACCCTGTCGGGAACTTCTGCGGAAGGGACATTAAGATATGTCTCGAACTGCCCGGCAAAACTCGTATCCGCACTGTCTTCTATATTGCATGCACTCCTGACGCTGAATAACTTTGCGTCAGAAGGAAGTTTTATCTCATCTGTTATACTGCCGAGAATTGTAAAGGGCGGGACATTAAATCCCGCATCAGAAAGTTTTTTCAGATTGTCGATCTTCTTGCCGTACATCTTTTACCAGCTGATCCTGCCGAAGACGAGGAAACATACGATGGTAAGGAGCATCGTCGACTCCTGAAGATATGTGTAGATCTCAACCCTGGAGACGATCGTAAACTTGTTGGGATCCTTCATGAAGCGGATGAACTGCCAGGTCATCCAGGATGCCAGGAGGAAGAGTACCGCAACGGAGATCTTATTCAGGTTCCAGACAAGGATGAAATTCGTGATGATGTCAACGATCGTTAAGATCATGACAAATCTTGTAGCCTTCTTATATCCGAAAAGCTTGGAATAAGTTGTGTAGTCGTTCTCATCCTTGGGCGCTTTTATCTTACGTGATACTTCCCAGATAAGGGCCGGGAAATAAAGGGTCCACAAGGCCATGATGTTGGTTAAAGTCACCCAGGGCAGATCGTACTTAATAAGAGTAAATGCGATGATGTAAAGGTTAACGAAAGCCTGGACCGGATTATGGGTTATGAGCGCCAGCGGGAGCGAAGGCTGGATCTTGGCTCTCTGGAAGAACCACTTGCTCATGAGGTAACCATAGATATAAAGGATTATGAAGAAGATAATGTTCTCGCGCATGAAGATTATGTTCAAGGCAACAGTTATCACCTGAACGACAACGCATGCGACCATGACGTCTTTCTTCTTGACGCGTCCCGACGGCAGGGGCCTGTCCGGGAACAATTCCTTATCGGTCTCAAAGTCTTTCAGGTCATCTGCGATACGGAGCCAGAGAAGGAATGCGAATACTGTCCAGGCACCGACGAATTCCTGAACACCGATATGAAATTCAGTTACGCCAAGGTTCAAAAGGATTATGAAGTGGATCTCCAGGAAAACGATCACTCCCAGAAGGAGCCTCGGTAAGATTGGATATCTCTCCTTGAAATAAACGTGCAGACGCTTTAACATTTCTGTCCGATCCTTTCTCCGTATTTAACTTCAGTCTCTATCCCCTTCGAAGACTCTTCCATTATATCATTATCGACGGCAACGCCCTCGGGCACGATAACGACTATCGTCGATCCGCCGGGCTCAAAATATCCTTTTTCTTCGCCCTTCCCGAAAACCTTTTTGCCGTGGTCTACTATCTTGCCAACAAGTATCGCGCCGACTTCTATATAGCAGAGCTTGCCGAATTCTTCCGTATCTAAGAAAGATACTTTGCGGCTGTTCTCTTTGTAGATCTTATAAGCCTGCGACAAAGGGCTTACTGTATGAAGTTTTCCCTTGATATCGTACTGTTCTATAACGGTGCCTTTTGCAGGGAAACAGTATCTGTGACCGTCGTCGATGCAGAGCCTGAAAACAAGAACTTTGCCTCCCTTATATTCATCCATGTTCCTGCCTGTTATCTCAGATAGATAATACTCTCTTCCCTTTACGTTTATCCTTGTATCTTTGTCCGCAGGATATACAAGTAATTTTGAATCGGCAGGACTTACGAGACCGTCACCTATAGGCCTTACGCCTTCCCTGAACTTGCGGGTGAAAAAGTCGGTGAAGGATTCAAATTCGCGTTCTTCAAACTGGGTCATGTCGATGCCGTGATCCTTTATGAAAGAAGGCACTTCTTTAGCAGATCTTTTGGATGCTTTCTTCCTGCCGTAGATCTTTGACGGTAACTTGGATATAGCAAGTCTTAAGAGGATCCTGCCAAATGCGTTGCCGTAGAGAAATTTAAGCGTGTCGGATCCGTACTGGACGACCTCCTTATATTCCCCTGTCTTACGCACATATACTTTCATAAGATCCTCAGATGACGAATAAGAATACTGCCAATAGAACTATCGCGATAACGCCCAGGACTGCATACGCAATGCCGTGTGGCTTGGGAACTTTTACCTTAAGAACATACAATACAGTGACCGCAAGGATCACAAAAGCATAGATGATCGTGAATATAAGATTTTCGAGAGGCAATGACAGAAGATAGAAGAGAGGGAATATCAAAGCCGCGAACGTAACGGGCAATCCCGTATAGTATTTGACGGGGCCTTCAGAGTCAGCCGTCACCGCATTAAAATATGCAAGCCTTGCGGCACCTGCTACGGCATAGAGGATATAAAGGATAACAAAGGGCCAGAAGTTCATTCCCATAGCGGTAAAGATTGCGATCGGAAGTGCGATAAAACTTACCGCATCGACGACTGAATCTATCTCGATGCCGAACTTCTTCTCTTCTTCGTTCCTCTTGAACTTTCTAGCGACGGGCCCGTCGAAAAGATCAAATATACCTGCCAGCATAAGGCAGACAAAAGCGTATGTTACCTTGCCTCCCGTAACAGCCAGAAAGATGCCGGTTACGGCACACGCCAGCCCCAGATATGTCAGTACTACCGATCCGTTCCATTTGCCTATCATGTCGATCCTCACTTACAGCATTCTGACGTGCCCTGTGGCGCCGTCGATCTCGATGGTCTGTCCGTCCTTTATCTTAGCCATGGCATCCTTGCAGCATACGATCGCAGGGATACCATACTCTCTTGAAACTATCGCGGCGTGACAGAGGATTCCTCCGTATTCTGTTACGATGCCTGACAGGATCGCAAACTTGGGTGTCCAGCCGGTATCGGTGAATCTCGTTACCAGGATGTCGCCTTCGCAGAGCCTGTCGATCTGACTGAAATCTTCTATTACTCTTGCCGTGCCTTTGATCTTGCCGTTGTTTGCGCCAAGGCCTTTTAATGTGTTCTTGTCTTCGGGAGAAGTTACGACGGCTGTGAAGTTATGGCCGATCTCATTCTCGCTTATATAGTTCCTGTAAGCATTGTAATAGATCCTGTTCTTATGGACTATCTCCTTAAGGTCAGATGCGGTCTTTTTGCCGTCAAGATAATCCCAGATCTCGCCGACTTTTATGAACCAGATATCGTCCTCTTTATCTATGACTTTTTCTGCAGCCAGGAGCTTGGAAAGTTCAACCGTATAGACTCTTATCATGTAATAGAATCTCGTTGATACATCCCTGAATTCCTCACGCCACCAGAGCATGCTCCTCATCTTGGTGACCTTGGAATTGATCTTCTTGTAAGCGCCTGCGGATACTTGGGGCTTGAGTTTTGCCATTATGGCATCGAATTCCTTTTTGCCCCTCTCCTTATCCTCTTGCGGCGAATAGGAATCGTCGAGCAATACCATATCCTTTATCATTCCTATGACCGTCTGCGGATCTTCAGAATAACAGGGATAGGATACGTCGAGTTCCTTATCGGAATGGTAACCGTAGTCGTCTAAGAGTTTTCTTACCTTGGGCATGAGATATTCATCAGAATCCATTGAGTCCAATATCTCTTCGATGCTCTTGTCATTCCAGAAAGATCTTGTCTTATCTTCAGTTCTTATCTGCCTTGTTATATCCCACATATCGTAGAAAGGCAGGAGATGTGAGATGTTGTCTATGTTTGCAAGGAGCGTTAAATATTCACTCTCGGATACATACTTTAAGAGACTGTCCTTATACATCGACTGGTGGATCGTGTTGATGAAGATCTGCCAGAAATAAGTGGTCTCACTCCTAAGATAAGTCTCGTGGGTCAGGCGGTAAAAATCCTTCTTGATATCAGCCGTCTTATCGTCGTAGCCCTTCTTATATCCGTAGTAAAGATCCAGCAGTTCCTGCTTATATTTTTCTGCGTTTTCACGCCTGTCCTTAAGAAGGTCTGACTGCTTCTTTGCGATCACGGCCATACGGGCAAGAGTCACGGGATTTACACCGGTTACCTGACCTTCGCCTTCATAGTCGCCTACGATGCCGTACTCGCTGTCAAACTCCCTCTCGCGGTAACCGATGATGCGGCTCATTGTCTTCTTGACAGCGGACAGATTCCAGTAGCATCTGCCGTAGTACATGTTGCCTAATTTACGGGGCAGTTCATCGTCGCGGAGGATCCTGGAATCAACAATGAATTTACGAAGGGAATATTCCCAGATGTATTCGTATAAACTCCACATGTAGGGTGTGCAGACGGTTGCCGAGACACCGCCGTCCTTAAAGTCCGCGGTGGTCCAGACATCCTCTATCCCGGTGTAGTTGAACTTGGTTATTGCGCGCGACTGCAGAACGAAAATAACACCATCCTTGATCGCGAATTCTATGTCGCAGGGGAAGCCGAAATGAGTAGCAACTTCCAGAAAGACTTTGGCAGTCTTATCGAGCATTTCATTGCTCAGGAGCTTGTTCTTCTCATCTGTTCTGACCTGCTTGCTCTCGTACCAGTCATAGTAGTAATCCTCCGGTTTATTCCTGCCTGATACGATGTCTTCACCGATGCCTTCCGCGACCTCGATCAGCATGGTCTTGTCGTCGCCCGTGACAGGGTCTGCCGTAAAACAGATGCCGCTTAAGTCAGCGTCGACCATCTCCTGAACAACGACAGACATCTTAAGATCTGATGCATCAATGTCGTGGTCAGCAAGATAGCTTAATACAGTCGGACTAAACATCGACTTGTAGCAGTCGATTATCCTCGCGGGAACATCCTCCGGCTTGGTAAAGAGAAAGGTCTCATACTGGCCTGCGAAAGAAAAACCTTCCAGGTCCTCTTTGGTACCGCTGCTCCTTACTGCATAGAGCCTGTCTTCCTTAAGGAAAGTTCCGAGATCTGCTGTCGGCTTTACGTCATCGAAAAGCGCGGTCACCTTTTTCGATATTTCATCTATATTGCTTCTGTTAAGACCGCCTGCGGCTTCCCTGATCTGATCTTCTATCCCTGATCTTTGAACCGTCTTATCGTACTCATCAGAATCTAATGCAAAACCTTCCGGAACATTGAAGCCGGAAGCCTTCATATCACTTAAATATCTGCCCTTATTACCTGCTTTTTCCGAAAAGTCTTTGTCTCCTAAAATCGATATCATCTTCCAGTTCCTATTGTTAAAACATATTTTTGCGGAGCTTCATGAAGTAGAGCATCATGTTTAAGATCAGGTGGGTTGCCGCTCCGACAAGGACATACCCCAGATACAATAATACACCAAGATCGTAAAAGCACCATACGACCAGCGCCACGCCGAAGATCGAATCCGCCTGATCCAGGAATATGAAGAAGACTTTAGTAAATCCCGAGACGGTCTTGCCGGGCTTGATGTCAAATCTCCTCTTGAGAAAACTGTTCGGGAGCTCGGCCAGTGAATAGCCCAGGCCCAGCAGCACACCTATCAGCAGATTAAATGGAACTGTATTTGCGTGGTTGATATAAAAGAAATCCAAGTGCTCTATCCCGCAGCCTGCGCAGACAAAGCCCCAGATGACCGTGAATACCGTGTTGAAGAGAAGATAGCCTATTATCCCCTTCCAGGTCTTGTTGTCTCCGAAGATCCTCCTGCCGTCGACGAAGTTCCTTCCAAAATCGACGGGCTTGGATGCGAACTTTAATATGGGAAGTTTGACCCATATCATGTTAAGGATGCCCGCAAGTATCACGGGTACCAATGTGACATACATCATCAGGATGATCGTCAAAACTCAATTCCTCCCTGGCTTTGTAACATTGTTAATTATACATTATTATTCGTGGATCATATTAGAAACTGATCTGGAGGCCCAAAGTCGTGAACAATCTTTGTGAGTCACCCAAACGCTTCACCAAATCTGCATTCCAGTGACTAAATCAGGTGACTCGAGGAGTCCCCGCCAAAAATAAAAGAGGGCTGCCATTTGACAGCCCTCCGCGTGGATCATCTGATCTTTATTCCCAGTTTGTCGTAAAATCAGTCTTAATGATATTGATCTTTCCGTCTTCGGTGTAGTTAAAGTAGATATCGATCGTTCCGAAGTAGTCGAACTTGCCGCCTTCTGTTCCGCAGAGGCCCTGCCTTGCGATCAGGCATTTCTGACCGTCTGCCTTGGCAGCCTTGACATCCCAGACACCCCAGTCACAGGGACCGCCGATCTTATCGCCTGAAGAGAACTTAACTCCTTTAAGATATCCTTTAGCGATCTTATCAAGATCGTTTCCATTTTCATTTTCTTCAAGCTGCTTATAATGATCCTTAAGATCGAAAGTGATCTTAATATCTGTGTTGTCGATGCTTACGATTCCCTCATCGCGGTCATTTCCGACAGATACACGGATCGGGAAGGAATTACAGGGATCACCGTTCTCATCGGTCATGCCGAAATCGTCTGAATTCTCAAGCTCGACCCAGCTGCCGGACGACTTTTTCAGGACAACGTATTCAGTAAGAGGCATGGAGTTGACATGGGGATACTTTACAACGATTATCTCTTCTGCGTCATCCTTATCAAGGTCCGTATACCAAATATCGAAATCTGTCACAAGAGCGAGCTTTCCGCTGTAGATCTGGTCATCGTTCAGAATCAGATACCATTCACCGGCACCTTCATCGGTATATCTGTTTACTTCGATCCTGTCTTTGCTGCCGTCCTTGTCGATATCTCCCTCGAAAACAACATCCATAGAGACAACATCGTTTGCCGATGCAGCTGCATCTGTCTTAGGGGGATCTTTATAAGGCTGCTGTTCTCCTTCGGTAACAGCGGTAGTCTTTGCCTCATCCGTTGCCTTTGTTTCTTCGGGATCCTTATTATCTGCAGGATCTGTCACTGCTGCTTTTATCTTTACATCACTGCTGTCAACGACAGCCTTGGCCTGTCTCGGGTTTGTCAGCAAAAGGACTGACAATACAGCACAACATACAAGTCCCGTGGCTATGAGCCAGAATGCGGGCTTTTTATAATTCAATACACTTTTCACTCTTTCTTTCACTCCTATCTCAGCAAATGCGACGGGACAGGCACTGACAAGATTGCCGGGGTATGATAGTTCCAAAAGGGACTTCGAATAACCGATCTTATCCGCCTTGCCCATCTGTCTTACGGCTCTCTCGTCACAGGCGAGCTCTATGTCCCTGCTAAAGAGGATATAGGCTGCCCAGCAGAAAGGATTGAACCAGTGCAGGGCAAGCAGTGTGAAGCCAAGGGGCTTCCACCAGTGATCGCGCCTAGCAAGATGAGCCTTCTCATGTTTCAATACATATTCCATTGTTTTTTCGTCAAGACCTGACGGCAGGTATATCACGGGTCTTATGATCCCCATGATGAAGGGACAATCGATATCATCAGATATCCTGATCCCGTCAGATGTCTCAACGGATGCGGCTAACTTCTTCTTGAGCCTTATGTAGCTTACGGTCCCGTAGATTGCGAATGCCGCAACGCCTGTGAGCCACACTGCAGTAACTATGGTGATCATCATCTGCGTTCTGGCCTGCGCGATCGCGGGGGTCGGTGTCGCTGCCGTTCTTGCGCCCTTGGGGCTTCCTATCAATTCGTTTGCAACCGAATCGATCAGTTCCACTCCGGAATCAACGTAGGGGGATGCGTTGATCTTGACCGGCTCGGCACTCGGTACCAGGCTCCACTCGGTCTCGAATGTTACCGGACATAAGAGCCTTACGGCGACGAGAGCCCAGAGAAGGCAGGATATCCACTTGGGCGCCTTTTTGAAGAGCAGCCTCAAGAGTATGACCGCCAGTATGATCAGGACTGCCGTCATGCTCATGTTAAAGAGCTTTAAGAAAACATCGTTCATACTTATTTCTCTCCGTTTTCGCGGAACTCGTCGATCATCTTCTGGATCTCGTCAACTTCCTTTGCGGTAAGCTTCTTCTTGGAAACGAATGCCGCAACGAAAGCGGGAAGTGATCCTGCGAAGGATTCATCAACGATCTGCCTGCTCCTTGAAGAATAGAACTCTTCCTTGGATACGAGACTCGTTACGGTACCGTTGTCGTTTACGAGAAGTCCCTTCTCACAGAGCTTGCGGAGGACCGTGTAGGTCGTGGGCTTCTTCCAGCCGAACTCCTTTTCGCATATCCTGACGAGATCTCCCGATCCGACGGGCTCATTGGCCCATACGATATCCGCGAACCTTTCCTGTATCGCTCCGAGTTCAAAATCGATCATCTTTTTTACTCCTTTCCTTTGCCCTGCGCCTTTTCCCTTATTCCATTCTCCGGGGCTTAGGCTTCCGGCCGGTTCTTTGCGGGATCCGCGGTCGTCACCGTTCTCCCGCTCTTTGCTGTACAGCTGCATCCTGTCGACTTAGGTTTATCCGGATAAACCCTGATGCTCTTTGAGTTTATCGCGATAAACCAAGATTGTCAAGAGGTATTTTTAACTTATTTTTCGTATTTGATCTGATGATCCTTACAGTATCCTTCCGCGTATGAGCCGGGCGCGACACTGAGGGTAAGATCATCTCCGCACCATGCGAAGGCACCTTCTCCTATATATGCCACACTGTCAGGGACCACTGCCTTGCCTAAGGCACTGCATTCGCTGAAGGCACCCGCATCGATCCTGGTCACGCTCTCAGGTATATAAAGTTCTGTAAGAGATGTGCATAGGTAGAAAGCGGCTTCACCGATCCTGCTAACGCTTGATGGGATGACAACAGTCTTCAGCTTTTCGCTTTCGCAAATAGCATAAGGTCCTATCATCCTGACTCCGTCCGGTATCTTATATTCAGCCGTATCATAAGCGGCGGCAGAGAAGATGAAGATCTGACCGGCTTTATCTATCAGAGCACCGTCCCTGATCTCAAACGCTCCGTTCGATGGTGATATCCTGATGTCATTAAGAGCCCGGCAAGCAGCAAACGGATTGGCACCCATCCTGCTGACAGCCGGCCCTATCACGACCGTCCTAAGGGAATCACAGAAACCGAAAGCCCTGTCACCGATCGATATGACACTGTCCGGTATGGTCAGTTCAGTAAGCGACGAACATGAAAGAAATGCCTCCGTGCTGATCAAGGTCACGCTGTCCGGAACAGTAATGCTGACGAGTGATGCGCACTGTGCAAATGTCTGATCACCTATCTCAGTGATGCCTTCCGGGATCTTGATCTCCTTTATGGAAGCGCATCCTGCAAAAGCAAATTCCCCTATCTCTGTGACCGTCTCAGGCAGCACTATGTCTTCGAGGGAACTGCAGTCGCAAAAGGCCCCCTTACCGATGACCCTGACACTGCCCGGGATACTGACAGAAGTCATTACAGAGCAATTGTCAAAAGCGTAACCTCCCAATATCTCCGTACCTTCCTTCACGGCAAAACCGTCGGCGGCCTTTTGGGGCGGGCAATAGATCAGACGCCTGTCCTCCTTGCCGTAAAGAGCCCCGTCTGACATCTCAAAATACGGGTTATCAGCCGCTACGCTGATATTCTTGCTGCGGCAGTCATCCCAAAAAGTAAAAGGGTTATCACCGATCCTGCTGACAGTTGCAGGTATGTTTACGACAAGCAGTGACGGGCAGTTATGGAAGGCATGACTTCCTATAGATTCAAGCCCTTCCGGGAGTTCAACCAGCGCCAGCGAATTGCAGTAGGAAAACGTGTATTCACCTATGCTCTTAAGGCTTGAAGGCAGCCCGATCCGGATAAGCCCCATACACCTCTCAAAAGCACTGTCTTCTATCTTTTCGAGGCCTTCGGGCAGCGTGATCCCGGTAAGGTCCGTACAGTCGGTGAAAGCTCCCTTACCTATTATCTTTGTGCCTTCCGGGACACTGTATTCCGTTACCGAAGGCTTTCCGGGAAATGTGATGAGACGCCTGTCCTTTTTCGCTATAAGGACATCTCCGTCAGCTTCCAGATAGTCACTTCCAGACGGGAAAACGAATTCACTGATCTTGAAACACCTGATGAAAGGATTGGCTCCCAGATCTGCAAGCGTTCCCGGAAGCTCCACGCTCTCGAGAAAAGAGCAGCCTAAGAAAGCCTGATCCCCGATCTCCCTTATCCCTTCGGGAACCGACAGTTTTCTTAAGCTGTTGCAGTAGGAGAATGCCTCGCTGCCGATCGTTGTAACCTTCATCCCGTCCAGCTCGGAAGGGATCCGGATCTCGCTGTCGCTGCCCGTATATCTTACGATGGTAAGATTCCCGTCTTCATTCTTTACATACTCGTAATCCCCGCACTTGGGGTTAACCTCTTCCTCCTCCCAGGGAGTGCTGTCTTCAGATGGAACTGCCGCTTTTTCTGTCCCGCTGTCTTCTGTCGGGGCGGAAACGCTGCTTACCGGGGTCTCAAAAGATCCCCCGTCATCACTGATATTTCCGGCCCCGCATCCTGCCTGCGGCAGGATGAGAACCGATGAGAGCAGCAAAGCCAATAACTTATCGATCTTTCTCATTTTTTCCTCCAATCCTGATATCGAAAAACTATCCTTTAAAGGGGCGCTCACGCTTCCCTTATTCCCGGGTACGGCCGTGCCGGGCCGTCTTATGCATCAGCATTCCGTCGACGTTGGTTTATTCGGATAAACCTCGAATGCAGTTTGAGTTTATCGCGATAAACCAGATCTGTCAACAGGCTTTTAGAAAAACTTCAAAACAGCCCGGGATCCGTATGAAGAGGCGGTCTGTTATTCACTCAAATAGTCTTTGACAAATTCATCAACGTCAGAATAGCGTCTGACGTTTAATCCTGCCTCCTGATATACCTGTTCGTATCTATTAAGACAGTGATCAAATATCTTTACGTTGTCATAAAGAGAATCCGGGTTATATTCTTCCATTACGGAAACGGGGCCGATCTCAACTCTCCCGCCTATCTCTGACAGCATTAACTGAAGACTGCACATATTCATAAATGAAGCGTAATGGTCATCATTATCAGCTGCTTCTAAAACTTTATTCCGCCAATTCGAATAGATCTCTTCATATGTTCCGGATAATTCTCCTGAAGGGTTGGCTTTAACGATCTCCTGCCGGAAATGATCTTCCGTATAGATGATCAGGTCCTTTAAAAGATCGCGCAGCTGACTGATATCCTTAGATACAACAATTCCCCGGATCGTATCGATAAAGACATCATCGACCGGGAGAAGCGCCAATTCTTCTAATGTCCTTTTGACACCGCGCTTAAAATACCGCCCGTGATAAAGCATCATGGCATCATTAACAAAAGTTATCACTCCGCATGCTTCCACGCGCACCTGTCCCAAGGTCTCATAGAGGCAGGCATTTGCGTAAGCCATTTTAGCCTTACCGACCAATTCGCAGACTCTTTTAAAGCGCTCCTCCGAACTCAAGAGTTTATTGACCTCAGCTCTTAATTCCATCAACTCATCATATTTATCCTGCTTCTTAACATACACGATCCTCGAATCCATCAGCTTAGACAGGCGCGCATGGTGACACTCCGCATCATATCTCAGTCCGCTTAAGGGCGTGCAATATATGTCGTAGCCTATATTCATGTCATCCAGGATAAAGCCCGTTCCGAGCTTCATGCCTTCATCATCCTCGATCAATATGAGCAGATCCAGATCGGATCTTAAATACTCATCACAAGTGCCGGCCGACCCGTATATTCCGATCAGCGCCAGAGAATCAGGACAAATCTTATTTGCCTTGTCGATCACAGCCCGGATGATCTTCTGATTAACGTCATTCATGATTACACCCCGTAAGATCAAGATTTATCATATGAATTCCAAAGGGATAAGATCAGGGCTGATGCTAAAACTTTGGTCTTATTCATACGGTCATCTCATTTGCATGATCCATGCAATGAAGTACATTATCATTCTCATCGTAAGCAATCCGCCCATAACAATGCCTATGATCATGAGGATCCTCAGGAGGAATCTCATAGACTTGGGCGATCTGCCACGGACCTCACCGGACTGGCCGTTGACCAGGACCTGGTAGACCTGATCGTTATATTTGAAGGATGTTACCCAGACAGGAGCCAGGCAATACTTTGCGCGTACGTTGCTGTACTCAGGCTCGAACTTGATCTCGCCCACCCTGTCTGCTGATTCTCTGTTTATGATGCCGATCTTGATCTTGCCGCGGATCCTGTCCTTGGCGGTAAGCCAGGCTGCAGGACCGTCGATAGAATAACGCTCGGCAACAAAGCCTGCCAAAAGGTCAGGATCGTATTTTCGCATAAGGTTCATGTTGAATTCGGATACGCTGTTCCACATGCTGTCACCCGCAAGGCGCTGGGATGCAATTATCGTCTCACCCTTAACATCGAGCTTAAACACGCCGGACCTCGTCTCCCACTTGGTATATTCGTCGTCACCGCTCCCGTATGTGTAACCGAACTTGCCGGAATAAGCTGAATAGGTATTCGCATCGAAGACCCAGTAAGGAACATAGACTCCGACAAAACCCGCAGCCCTCGCCTTGGTCAGAAGATCCGCCGGAGAGAAACGCTGCTTTGCAATCCAGTTCTCGAAGATCTTCGTAGCCTCATCCTTGCTGATCTTGAAGGGCAGGACACCGGTAGGTTCCAGCATTCCTGTCACGTCATCTGTCTCATTAAGGGAGTTAGATCCGCAGTAAGGACAGTTGGCCGCAATCGATTGGGCAGTCAGGATGAACTTGCCTCCGCAGGTAGCACAGCATACGATCTTGGCTTGCTGCAGATAATGAGCGCCGGCATGTGTATTAAGATCTTCTAAGGAATAACCGACTCCCGGGGGCTGGATCTGCTGATGGATGTCAACGCTCCTGCCGCAGAACTCGCATGAGAGGCCCCCTGTTGCAGGGTCAAACTTCAATGTCGCACCGCAGGAAGGGCACTTCCTGTTGTCCGCGCTCTCTGAATTGGGATTGATAACCGTAGCGGCAGTATTGACGTTTTCCATAACTAACCCCCTTCAATAGTTCCTCGGGCCTTTGTCCGTTAAGATTATACCACGCGGACGCCCTAAGCCACTAAGGGAGATTAGTCACAAAAAAACAGGGGCTTTAAGCCCCTGCCAATATTCATTACATATATTCTCTTTCCGCCATCATTGTGAGGAAATCCAGCTTCTCCAGTTCGGAGAGTTCTTCAGCTGACAGTATTACCTGTCTTGGTTTCTTGACCGTGTTCTGGTCCTTCTCCATCTTTGCTTCGATCGCTTTCTCGCCCATAATCGATCACCCACCTTACAAGCTGATATTTTTATTCTACATTTTTAAGTCTGTTTTTTTATGTCATTGTTGTTTCATTTATCAACCCGTCAAAATCCTTGCAAAAAAATTCACGAAAAAGCACTCTCCCGGAAAATTCTCCGGAAGAGTGCAAAAAAGATTCATTTTCGATTATCAGTCTAAGAGCTCGCCCAGTCCTACGTATTCGTAGCCAAGAGCATCGGCAACATTTTTGTTGGTGATCTTGCCTTCGTAGCAGTTGACGCCTGTTGCGACAACGCCGCTCTTCCTGCATGCTTCTTCAAGACCTGCCTCAGCGATCCTTAAGCCGTAACGCAGTGTTGCATTGGTAAGAGCGATGGTACTTGTTCTCGGAACTGCACCGGGCATATTGCCTACGCAGTAGTGGACAACACCGTCTTCGACATAGATAGGATCGTCGTGGGTCGTAACGTGGGAAGACTCACCACAGCCGCCCTGGTCGATGGCAACGTCAACAAAGACTGCGCCGTTCTTCATCTCAGGGAGATACTTGCGCTTGAAGAGTTTAGGTGTGGAGCCGCCGGGGATAAGGACAGAACCAATTACGAGGTCAGCTGTCTTAACTGCATTCTCGACGTTGGTATCGTTTGAGACCAGAGTCTGGATGTGGGCTCCGAACCTGTTGTCGAGTTCTTCGAGTCTCTTGAGGTTAACGTCGAGGATGGTAACGTTAGCGCCCATACCTACAGCGATCTTACATGCGTTCATGCCGACCGTACCGCCGCCTAAGATAACGACGTTAGCCTTGGGAGTACCGGGAACACCTGCGAGGAGGATTCCTTCGCCGCCGAACTTCTTCTCCAGATACTTAGCGCCTTCCTGGATAGAAAGACGTCCTGCGATCTGGGACATGGGGGCGAGGCAGGGAAGCGATCCGTCAACTTCCTGGATCGTCTCATATGCTACTGCCTTGACCTTGCCGTTAAGAAGCGCATCTGTCTGCTCCTTATCTGCTGCAAGGTGGAGATATGTATAAAGGATAAGACCTTCTCTGAAGAGGGGGTACTCTTCCGGAAGGGGCTCTTTGACCTTGACCATCATGTCAACCAGGGCCCAGATGTCTGCAGCATTGTCGATGAGGGAAGCTCCCGCCTCAACATATTCGCTGTCGGTAAATCCGGAACCTACACCGGCGCCCTTCTCCATATAAACATGGTGGCCTGCTGCGATGTAAGCCTTAACGTTGTCAGGGGTAAGTCCTACACGGAACTCATTGTTCTTGATCTCTTTTACGCATCCGATCTTCATAATCTTGATATCCTTTCTTAATCAGATTGATTGCTTTCATACCACGAAAACATTCTAATTATAAAGGATGCGGAAAATGTTCTCAATTGTTTATAGGTTTCTTTTTCCAAAACAGATATTGACTTTCTCTGCAAATGCAGTATGATTTACTTACCTGTTAGGTAAGTATTTCTGCATTAGGGGAAAAGATCTGTTTGTAGAATATGAAGACCTGAAAGTTAAAGAACTGTTTGATGACCTAAATGATATACGTTATTCCGGGAATCTGATGCGGAAAAAAGCGGGAGCGGAGATCACTAAGGCAGTCAAGAAGAGATACAACCAGATCGTTGCATTCTCCAATTTTGAAGAGTTATTAAATTCCGGGTTAGGCAAACCGGAAGCAATGGAAGGAAATCTGAAAGGATATTACTCACTTAGAGTATCAGCGAATTACAGACTGATAGTAAGACCTATAACAGATGATCTGAGCATAGAAAAACTCAAGGAATGTGACACAGTAATAGTTAAGGGAGTTACAGATTACCATGGCAAGAACAACAAACACAATTGGATTATCCCGTGACCTGATAATACACCCGGGGGAAACACTGGCTGAGCTTCTGGAAGACAGAGAAATGTCTCAAAGAGAACTCGCCATAAGGACAGGGGTTACAGAGAAGCATATAAGCACGGTTATAAGCGGATACAAAAACATCTCGCCAGTCTTTGCAAGACGTTTGGAATACGCACTCGGGATCAAGGCTTCATTCTGGATGGACCTGCAGGCGAACTATGACCGTGAACTGCTTTTGTCAGAAGAGATCAACAGTATCTCCGATGAGGAATTAGCTGTTTTGGACAATCTCAAGGAAGTAACATCTTTATGGACTTCATGGGGTTGGATCCAAAAGTCAAAAGACCCTAATAGTTACGTTTTGGATTACCGTCTTATGCTGGGTATCAGCAATCTCCTAGACACCCCGAAGATCTTCTCCTCAGCTGCACAACGGGTCCTGATCGAAAACTCCAAGGCTGACCCTTATGTCCTTCTCGCATGGCAAAGAATGTGTGAGATCCTTACACGCGACATCACCTCCTCAAAAGAGGTCGATACAGAAAAGCTTCGCAGTAAGATCGCAAATATCAAAAAGACGATGTTCCTTGATCCTGATAAGATCCCGGACAAACTGTGTGCCATATTCAAGGAATGCGGTATAGCATTCAGGACCGTACCTACCCTGAACGGTGCACCTGTCAGAGGCTTTATCAAGAAGACAGGCAGCGGCAGCATCATCCTCTGTATTCCCGTAAAAGATGAATATACGGATCTGTTTTGGTTTTCTCTTTTCAGGGAGATAGCACATATCATCAACGAAGACACAAAACGCGAATATATCGATTGCGGAATATCATCAGACAGAACGGAAAAGAAAGCAGACAAAGCTGCATTCGAATACCTTATCGATAACAAAGACTATAAAGTATTTATAGAAAACGAAGAATACTTAAAGCCACATGGGATCGAAACCTTTGCCGAATCCCAAAAGGTTAGAGACTTCATTATCAGAAGAAAACTTATAAGCTCAGGGCTTATAGATGAATAGTCACAGATCCTTATGCATCCTCACGCAGTCGAAGCTGCCGCAATGCTCGATGGGCCCATTGTCCAACACATATCCGAGCTTGGCATAAAAGTCCGTCACCTCAAGACGGCTGTCGATGAGGACTGTCTTATAGCCTGATTCTGCGATCCATTTCTCAGCTTCCGTGACGACCTTACGGCCGAGACCATGGCCGCGGTATTCAGGAAGGATAACTACTCTTCCAAGGATCACGGATCCGGAATCATTTTCGTAGAAGCGGCAGGTGCCTATGGGGTAGCCGTCGTCGAGCAGGACGATGTAATTCGTACCGTCGCAGTCCTTGTCGTCGAACTCATCTCTTAAGGAGATATGATGCTGGCGGTTCATGCCCTCGATCCTTACGGAATATGCTCCGGCGCGCTGCCATTCTTCCGTCGCTCTCATCACTTCCATCAGATCAGCCCCCGTAGTATAACTCCAGCACATCATCATACGGCTGGTACTTTAATATCTTCTTTTCGGTATCCATGCCCTTATATATAGCATATTCGTGGAGAGGTTTGAACCTGTCATCTTTGACCCTGTATCGGGTCCTGTCATAATCAGGTTTAAACCAGTTCACAAGAGCCAGATAAGACTCTTCCACGTCACACCCGTCATTTATGCGTTCCTCATCGTTCTGCATAAAGTATGTCAGAAGAAGATTTCTATCGCCGAAGTCAGTGGTACCCCATGTCGAATCGACATAATATCCTTTGCCCTCACATACGACATAGGTCCAGGCATGATAGAGCTTACTGAACTCACTTACCTCCAGGGCATCGACACCGACCTGGAGCAGGAGATACGCATAGGATGCCGCAAACTCAGTACAGATCCCCTTCTTAGTCATAAGGCAGGCATAAGTGCCGAACTCTTCTATGGTGTTACCGTCGATATCGCTGTAATCGTATTCAAAGTTGTTTTCGACAAATTCGAAGATGCCCATGATCTTCTCGAAGTCCGTATAGTCAGAGCGGACGGATTCGTTCAGCATCCTTTCGATCTCTTTCTCGAAATTCTTCTCCCTTTCAAGGAACTTATCCTTATCCATCTTGTACTTGAGCTTGCCTACGCCGTCCTTAAATCCGTTTCCCACGACCATGGCACAAGCCGCCGGGTAGAGTGCGCCGAAGATGATCTCGTCCGTTGCAAATTCATAGGCTTTCTTGTTCTTGCACTCGAAAGTGTCCCTGCCCTCGCGGATCGCATCTACACAATTGTAGAATGCTTCCCAGTATTCGTCCTTGGCGTATTCTTTCGATAAGATCTCCGAACGGATGTGCGGGTTGAACTTGATGGGTTCGGGAGCCTTGGTCGGCTCGGGCGTAGGTTCAGCGGTGGTCGTTGTTGTGGTAGCTTCGGCCGTTGTTTCAGTCGTTTGGCTAGAACTGACTGTGGTGGTCTCCCCGGGCTCTGCCACACTGCAGGCCGAGACCATAAATACAAATGCCAACAATAAGGATATCGCTCTTCTCATGGATGATCTCACTCTCTTAAAATGTCAACACATTATACCTATAGAAAGAGCAGATAATATCGGCAATAATTCGGCAATAAGATCACTGCGGTTCCCAGATGCCCTGCTGCCTTATGCCGGTTGCGCCTGCTTCTTTCTCGAGCACCGCTATCTCTTCAGCGGTCAGATCAACATTGGCAGCGGCTGCAAGCTTGGCAGCATGAGAAGGTTTTGTGATACCGACGATAGGCACTGCGCCCTTGCCGATTACCCAGAGGATCGGGATCTGCGACGGATCGACATTGTAGTTTGCTGCAATCTCTTTCATCTTCCCCAAAAGCCCTTCGATCTTCTTAAACTTCGACTTGGGGAAAGCCAGGCCCCTCATGGAGAATGTAGGAAAATGATCTTTCGCGCTATATCTTCCGGACAGGGCACCCTGCTCTAATACCATGTAAGCGTAGTAACGGATCCCGCGGCTGTTGCAGTAATCGATTATGGGCTGCTGGTCGTTCCTTAAGAGACTGAAATGGTTCTGGACCGCGCCCAGCTTCAATCCTTCTTTTGCGAGGAATTCCTCAGCAGACTTTATATGGTCCAAAGATACATTGGAGATACCGATCGACTTGATCTTTCCGGATTTAATGAGCGGGACAGCTTCAGCGAGATTCTTTATAAGATCATGGGGAACATGGATCCAGAAGAGTTCTACCGACTCTCTTCCCAGGCGCGCCATACTGTCTTCGAAAGACTTCGTTAATGCGCCTTCCTTATACTTCTTGCCCGGCATGAACTTGGTCGACAGGAATATGTCGTCCCTGCCCTTGATCAAGGATCCCAGCAAGGTCTCGCAGGTTCCCATTCCGTATACGGCTGCCGTGTCCCAGTTAAGGAATCCGGCATTAACCGCTTCTTCGAAAGACTGTCTTAATACGGCCTCGTCCTGCTTATTGCCGAAGACCATCTTCGATCCGTTCGAGCCCGTTCCCCAGGCCCAGGTTCCGATCAGGATATCGTTCATATCAGTACCCCGCGAGGAATTCTTTCGTCCTCTCATTCTGAGGTGCGCCGATCAGCTGCTCGGCCGTACCTTCTTCAACGATCACGCCGCCGTCCATGAATATGATGCGGTCGGCTACGTCCCTGGCAAAAGCCATCTCGTGCGTAACTATAACCATCGTCATATCTTCTTCCGCAAGTTCTCTTATTATCTTCAGGATGCCCTGCGTGAGCTCCGGATCAAGTGCCGATGTGGGCTCATCGAAAAATATGATGTCAGGGTTCGTAGCCAGCGCCCTTGCGATGCTGACACGCTGCTTCTGGCCGCCTGACAGGTTGCAGGGATATTCATCCGCTTTCTCGTAGAGGCCTGTCTTCTTAAGAAGACTATCGCAGATAGAGTCAGCTTCCTCACGGCTCTTCTTGTGCACGTGTATGAGGGCTTCCGTAATATTTCTTCTGACAGAAAAATGAGGGAAGAGATTAAAGTCCTGGAATACAAGACCGAACTTGCTCCTTACTTCGACTAACATCTTCTTATCGCAATACTGGGCCTTGCCGTCGACCGTCTTTACCAGAGTATCGCCGCCAATGATGATCTCACCCTTATCGATCGTCTCCAGAGTCGTTGCGCACCTGAGGAGAGTGGACTTGCCGCCGCCCGAAGGACCGATGATGGCAACCACCTCACCCTTGGCAACACTTAAGTTGATGCCTTTCAGGACATCAAGGGAGCCGAAGGATTTATGGATATCTTTCATCTCAAGTACGCTCATTCATGCCTCCTGTCACTGGTAATAGCCCATGCTCTTTTCGATGCGGTTCATGACGATCTCGACTATGCCGTTGAAGACATAGTAGAAAACACCCGCAGCGACCAGAGGGATAACCGATGTCTCTGCTGCGGCGATCTGCTTGGCGGCAGAGAACATCTCCAAAACTGTTATTACCTGGGCAAGGGATGTATCCTTGACTAAGGTTATGACTTCGTTCGTAACGGCAGGAAGAACACGCTTAAAGACCTGCGGCAATATGATCCTGAAATAGGTCTGGCTCTTGGAGAAGCCTAAGACCTGCGCCGCCTCATACTGACCCTTGGGGATAGACTGGATGCCGCTCCTGAATATCTCGCCGAAGTAGGCTGCGTAATTGATCGAGAAGGCTATCACCGCGGCAGTGTACCTGTAATCTACAGGTCCTATCTTGAGCTCATTGAGCCTTATGCCGAACAGATAGTAAGGTACGAAATAGACGAGCAGGAGCTGCAGCATCAGCGGCGTTCCGCGCATCACGGAGATATAGAATCTCACGAGCGAACTTACGACGATGTTCTTACTCATCCTCCCCTTGGCGACAAGGAGTCCCAGAGGGATCGAGAAGAGAATGGTTAGCGCGAAAAGCGCAAGGGTCAGAAGAAACCCTTGCGACAGCTGGATCATTATGGTCTTAAATAGTTCCATGCCTTAATTTTTCGTATTACTTGCCGATGGTAGTAACATCGGATCCGAACCACTGATTCGAGATCTTAGCCAGTGTTCCGTCCTTAGCCATATCTTCCAATGTCTTCTGGACATCGTTCCTCAGGGCATCGTTGCCGAGTTTGAATCCGACACCGTATGCTTCGCTTGCAACAGCCTCATCGAGGACAGTGAAGTTCTTGCCGGATGTCTTGATCTCATATCTTGCGACGATCTCGTCCATGACGATAGCATCTACCGCACCGGACTCGAGTTCCATCATGGCATTAAGATAGCTGTCTTCTTCGAGGAGCTTGCCGAAAGTTGAAGAAAGAGCCTCATTATCCTTCAAGGCCTGAAGACCGGAAGAATCCTTCTGGACTGCAACCGTCTTGCCTGCAAGATCAGACAAAGCTGCAATACCGGAATCGCTGTTAACGACTACGACCTGATTGTTGTTCATATATGCATCAGTCCATGTGTACTTATCTTCACGACCGCTGATCGTAAAGCCGTTCCAGATACAGTCGATATTGCCTGAATTGAGCTCGTTATCCTTGGCATCCCAGTTGATGGGCTGAGCTACGAACTTCAACCCTAAACGGTTTGCAGTCTCCTTGGCAAGATCAAGGTCGAAGCCGACATATTCGCCGTCACCGTTAACGAATCCCATAGGAGGGAATTCAGCATCAAATCCTACTGTAAATGTCTTCTCCTTGTTAGCTCCTGCGCAACCTGCCAGGAGAGTTACGGCCATAACTGCCGTAAGAGCCAGACTGATAAGCTTCTTCATAATGTTCACCTCTAAAAAGAAAATAAAAACAGGAACCGTCCGTTCCTTCCTGCAGATTATACCACAGATCAGATACTATGGTTATATCCCGTCAAAGCGCAAGAGAATATTCTTCAGCCCTGAACGCAGCTACCGCCACATCCGCAACATAGACCACATATACCTGATCGTCCGGGGCGATCTTCTTATGCTGGTTACTTGAGACATGAGCAAACGACCCATCTTCAAAATAGAGAGTGTGGGTTTTCCCTCTCCTGGAATAGTTCTTCTCTTTGACAACGTGTTCAGCGACCACCGGAGTCTCGAAAAATCCCCGCCTCACATTGTCGCCCTGTAAAGCAACAAGTCCGCCCAATATCAGGATGGTCCCGGCGATTATCGCCAGGATGATCTTTCTGTTGCGTTTGCTCTCTTTTTTATAGCCTGTGACGATCGTCGGGATAAAGATCATGAGAACAAAGAATATCCCGAGAAGATACTTTATAAAGATCATCCACTTAAGAGCATTCAGGAAAGAAACATCTATGGTAGTCCACGGCGGAACAAAGGAAACATGATCAGTTACGATCATCCATACCAGTGCTGCCATCAGAGAAAGGAAGGTTATTGTATTAACCTTTGTCTGCTCTTCCTTATCGGTAACTAATTGTCTATAGATCATCTTATCCCTTGCCGTTTATAAACTTATCGTACTTATAGTTCGCAAGAACACATTGCTCTTGGCTTCGAACAAGTCCTCGGAGCATACGCTCCTGCGGAACTTGCAGAGCAATGTGTTCTTTCTTTAAAGGTTATTTGTTGTTTACAAACTTATCGTACTTATAGAGGAACGTTACCATCTGACGCCTCAGGCAATCGCCATTTGGTCTGAATGTTCCGTCGCTATATCCTGCGAGGATCTTCTTCTCGGATGCCCATAGTGTTGCCTGATAGAAGTAATCAGACTTCTTTACATCCTTGAACTTATTCTTGGTAGATGTGGGCTTAGGCTTATTTGCAAGTCTCCAGAGGAAGGTTACTGCATGCTTTCTTGCGCATACGATCTGAGGACCGAATGTGCCGTCTTTATATCCTTCAACGATGTGATTCTCATTACCCCAGATGCAGGCCTTGTAGAAATAATCAGTCTTCTTCACATCTGAGAACTTGCACTTGGATGTCTTAGGCTTAGGCTCTCCCTGGAGTCTCCAGATGAATGTTACCATCTGTGCTCTTGTACACTTGTTTGCAGGTTTGAACTTGGTCTGCTTGTCGTAGCCTTTTACTACACCCTTGGCAGTCAAATAGTTTGTAGGAGCATACCAGAAGTCCTTGGTATTGGTTACGTCCTTGTAGAGCACAGTTACAGTACACTTTGCACTCTTCCCGGCTGCAGTTGCAGTGATGGTAACTTCACCTGCCATCTTGGCCTTGATCTTACCTGATGCATCAACAGTTGCGATCTTCGTATCAGAGGACTTCCAAGTAATCTTGGAAGAAGAACCCTTTAAAGTTGCCTTCAAAGTCAATGTCTTACCACAGATTATGTTTGCCGTCTTCTTGTTAAGAGCGAGCGATACAGTCGCTGCCTTGGTGGGTGCCGGAGTACCTGTCGGTTTAACAGCAGGCTTAGCTGTAGGCGAAGGTGTAGCCGTAGGAGTAGGTGTAAGTTTTGCTACGGTTGCTGTCTCGGACTTACCACATACTGAACATGTATGTATCTTCACACCAGTTTTCCCCACAGTAGCCGGGGTAGTGACTGTCCATTCGCCCCATTTATGTCCTTTGGCGGTGACTTCGACAGTCTTGGGTTCTGTAATCGCTTCTCCGGTCCTGCTGAAATCAGGAGAAAGGCTGGCAGTATACTCCGCATTACCTGCGTTCTCACACCCGGCTGCAACAAATGACAGGTTCTTAACATCCATTTCTGATTTTACTTTATAGTCTTCCTCTCCCTCTTTGATACAATCAAACTTGGCAAATGCTTTCGTCTTTGAGGGATCATCATTATCGATTATCCATTCAACCCCACTGAATTTCCAGTCAGCCGGAGTTAGTACTACTCTCTTGACTCCGTTTGAAGAATTATATTTTTCCGACTCTTTCGGAAGATATACCTTAATAAAAGAGTTATCTATACAATTCAGGTATGAAAGTTTTGTATTCATGCTCACATCAAGACCGGTAAGTTTGTTGTAGTTACAATACAAATCAGTAAGCTCGGGATTTTGGCTAACATCAAGACCAGTCATTGGGTTGGAATAGCACGACAAAAAAACTAAAGCAGTATTCTTGCTCACATCAAGACCGGTCAGTTGGTTGGAGTAAAAAGACAATTTTCGGAGCGCGATATTTTTTGTCACATCAAGGTCAGTCAGTTTGTTCTGGTAGCACCACAATTCAATAAGAGCGGAATTATTACTCACATCAAGACTGGTCAATTCATTAGTGCCACAATCCAAATGTTTAAGAGCAATGTTTTTGCCAACGTCAAGACTTGTAAGGTTGTTGTTGTGGCATCTCAATGTATTAAGCACAGTATTATTGTCCACATCCAGGCCGGTCAACAGGTTGGAGTAGCAAATTAATTTTTCGAGCGCTGTATTATTTTTCACATCAAGGTCAGTCAGTTTGTTCTGGTAGCACGACAATTCAATAAGATCGGAATTATTACTCACATCAAGACTGCCCAATGGATTTTCGCTACAATTTAGTGTCGTGAGTTTTGTGTTGTTTTTTACTTCCAAACCAATCAGTCGGTTTTTACTACAATCCAATTCAACGAGCGCAGTGCAACTGCTAACATCAATGTCTGCAAGTTGGTTGAGTTCGCAATGCAATACTTTCAGCGAAGTATTATTTCCGATAATCAGGCTGGTCAGCTTGTTGGAGCTACAATACAAAGTTTCAAGAGCAGTACTCCCGCTCACATCAAGACTTGTCAGTTTGTTGAAGTCGCAATTTAACCATCTCAGCTTAGGAGCAGAATTTATATTCAGACTGGTCAGTTTGTTTGAACTGCAACCCAGATTAGTAAGTTTGGGCTTGTTTCCCAAATCGAGACTAGTCAGATTGTTGCTGTAGCAATATAACACTTCAAGCAAAGTATTCTTAGTCACATCCAGACTCGTCAGTTGATTTTCGGAGCATCGTAACTCTATGAGAGAAGTGCTGTTGCGCACGTCCAAACTTGTAAGTTTATTATCGTAGCATCTAAGAACAGCAAGCGAAGTATGCTTGCTTACATCCAAACTGGTCAGTTGGTTGGAGTAGCAGATTATAGTTTCAAGTGCGGTGCAATTGCTCACATCAAGTTGGGTCAGTTGGTTGAGGCCGCAATTTAACCATTTCAGTCCGGTATTAGTGCTCACATTCAGACTGGTCAGTTGGTTTTTGCTGCAACCAAGCGTTTTAAGTTTGGTGTTTTTACTGACATCCAGACTGGTCAGCTGGTTACTGTAACAGTACAAGGTATTTAGAGCCGTAAAATTCTCGATACCTGTTAGATCGGTGATGTTTTGTTCTTCTACTCTGATTTCCGTAACAGAAGCGATCTCATCCACTGTCAGGATGCCATCTGTTCCATATGTTTGCGACTTTAACCAGTTCCTGAAATTCTCATCTGGAAAGTTCGTCTCATCAATCTGTATATCACCGTCCGCTTTAACTGTATTGACAGGCAAAACTGTTATCCCCAATGCTACAGAAGCTGCCAATACCAGCATTGAAACAACAGATAATAACGATATCTTCTTCATAACGACCCCCGGTAACTACGCTTAAGCATCCAAGTCGTGAAATTACGGCTTGGCATTAGCCCCTCTTATGCAACTAGGATTATACACTATTATTCCCGGTATTTATTTATCTTATAGTTCGCAAGAACACATTGCTCTTGGTATTCACTCATAACTTCTCGATTGCTTAGTCCTCCGCACTGCGTTTGTGCGGAAGTCGCAATCGAGAAAGTTATTCGTTCGGGTTATCCTTTTCCGTTTACAAACTTATCGTACTTATAGAGGAACGTTACCATCTGGCGTCTCAGGCAGTCACCATTCGGGCGGAATGTGCCGTCAGAATATCCAGCGAGGATCTTCTTCTCGGATGCCCAGAGAGTTGCAGAATAGAAGTAATCGTTCTTCTTAACATCCTTGAACTTGTTCTTCGTTGAAGAAGGCTTCGGCTTATTGGCAAGTCTCCACAGGAACGTAACTGCATGCTTTCTTGCACATACGATCTGTGGGCCGAACGTGCCATCCTTATAACCTTCAACAATATGGTTCTCGTTACCCCAGATGCAAGCTTTGTAGAAGTAATCAGTCTTCTTGACATCTTTGAATTTGCACTTGGATGCCTTAGGCTTGGGCTCGCCCTGGAGTCTCCATATGAAGGTTACCATCTGGGCTCTTGTACACTTGTTGGCCGGCTTAAACTTCGTCTGCTTGTCGTAGCCCTTAACTACACCCTTTGCAGTCAGGTAATTGGTAGGCGCATACCAGAAATCTTTGCTGTTAGTAACGTCCTTATAAAGGACTGTAACGACACACTTAGCGCTCTTCCCGGCTGCTGTTGCAGTGATGGTTACTTCACCTGCCATCTTAGCTGTTATCTTGCCATTAGCATCAACAGTTGCAACCTTTGTGTCAGAAGACTTCCAGGTTATCTTTGCAGATGAACCCTTAAGAGTTGCTTTGAGTGTCAGGTTCTTGCCGCATACGACTTCTGCCTTTGTCTTGTTGAGGGTCAACGAGACAGAAGGATCTGTTGTCGGATTTGCGGGTTTAGTTGTAGGTGTCGGAGTAAGTTTAGCGACATCAACTGTCTCTTTCTTTCCGCATACCGAACAGGTTCTTGTCTTTGTACCGGGTTTATCTACAGATGCCGGAGCAATTATGCTCCAGTCTCCCCACTTATGGCCCTTAGCTGCCGGGATATTTACCGTATTAATTTCATTAACAGCTTTCCCGTCACGTGCTTTACCGGCAGCCAAGACAGCTTTGTATTCTACTGTTCCGGCCTTCTCACATGTTGCATCTGATGTCCGCTTAGATGTAAGATCACACTCGATATGCTTTTCGTAATCTAAAGCATCAGGATGAGTACACTTATAGTTTGCAACAGCTTTGCTGTAACCCGAATCTTCTGAACCTGTCCATGTAACTCCTTCATATTTCCAATCATCTTCTGTGAGAACAACACCTTCTGCATTGTTTCCCCCAAACGGGTTGGGACCAACATAACTGCTTGAAGGCTTATATTCAGACAAGGGTTTAGGAAGGTACATTTTTTCAAGATTAGGACAATTCGTACATCTGATACCGCCAAGTTTGGGGCATCTGCTCAAATCAAGTATTTTCAGATTATGATCGGTCGAACCGTAACTCCCGCAAGTTATACTCCTCAAATTTGGGAGATTAAAATCCAATATCTCCATATTTGTCATTTGAATATCTATTTGAACCAATTCATTACAACCGTCAACATTCAGTTCAGACAGAGGAGACCGGTCAACATAAATACGCTCTATCTTCGGGTTATTACTGAGATCCAGAGAAGTCAAATAACTGTCTTTGCAAGTGAATGTAACCAATTCAGACAGATTGCTCAGATCGATAGAAGTAGCCCTTTGGTTATCTATTGACAAGCGTTTTACTGAAGTCAGATACTCGATTCCCTTAAAATTGGTAATGTAGTCTTCATCTGAAAGATCAGTATAATTTCCGAAAAAGAAATATACAACTTTCAATTCATTTACCGTAAGTATATTGTCATCGTTAAGATCTGCATTACTTTGGATCTTTTTTCTTAAAACAGGATCAGGAAAATTGTTCTCATCAACATCAGCGACCTTCTCAGTATCAGCCGGATATGCATTTAAAGTCGCATAATAATCTTCGTCACGTGTGTAATTGATAGATGCCTTTAACCTGTATGATCCCTTTTTCAGGAAATCGACAAAGAATGAACCATAAGATTCATAAAAATCCGGGTCATCGACCGAATACAAGCGAAACGTTGGTGATAGTATTCCCTCCCCGATAATATTTACATAAGAGTCTTCTTCGAGTGTAAATGTGAGATAGTGGACTGTATCTTCAGAATAATCGATCTTAATAGTTTCTCCGGGTTGGATAGGATCATCCACATCAGCGTTGACTTTCTTGGACGGAATGATCACCAGCCCCAATGCAAATACTACTGAAACTGCGGATAACAGTAATTTGATCAGTATCTTTCCTGACTTATTATTCATAACCAGACCCCCTTTTTATTGATCAGCCCTTGCCACTAACGTATTTATCATACTTATACAGGAACGTTACCATCTGGCGTCTCAGGCAGTCACCATTCGGGCGGAATGTGCCGTCAGAATATCCTGCCAGGATCTTCTTCTCAGATGCCCAGAGAGTTGCAGTATAGAAGTAATCGCTCTTCTTAACATCCTTGAACTTGTTCTTGGTAGATGTGGGCTTAGGCTTATTTGCAAGTCTCCAGAGGAAGGTAACAGCATGCTTTCTTGCGCATACGATCTGAGGACCGAATGTGCCATCCTTATAACCTTCTACTATGTGATTCTCATTACCCCAGATGCAAGCTTTGTAGAAGTAATCTGTCTTCTTAACATCTTTAAACTTGCACTTGGATGCCTTAGGCTTGGGTTCACCCTGCAGTCTCCAGATGAAGGTTACCATCTGAGCACGGGTACACTTGTTGGCCGGCTTAAACTTCGTCTGCTTATCGTAGCCTTTAACTACTCCCTTAGCAGTAAGATAATTAGTAGGAGCATACCAGAAGTCCTTGGTATTGGTTACATCCTTATAAAGCACTGTTACAACGCACTTAGCAGACTTCCCGGCTGCAGTTGCAGTGATGGTAACTTCACCTGCCATCTTGGCCTTGATCTTACCGTTAGCATCAACTGTTGCGATCTTCGTATCAGAAGACTTCCAGGTTATCTTGGAAGATGACCCCTTTAAAGTTGCCTTCAATGTAAATGTCTTGCCGCAGATGACATTGGCTGTCTTCTTGTTAAGAGCAAGTGAAACTGCTGCTGCCTTGGTAGGTTCAGCAGGAGTTCCTGTCGGCTTAGATGTGGGTTTTGCCGTCACCGCAGGATTCGTTGTAGGCTTGGCCGTAGGATCGGCAGACGGCGTGGGCGTTGCCGATATCTCAGGATCACCCGTTTTGACCTCAACGGTCTTGTCCACATGGAGCTGGTAGATATAGTTTTGTTCGAACCTTAAAACATAATCATAGGTTGTCTCTCCAACCTTATTCTCGCCTTCTTTATAAGCCCTGATGATCTTGGGGCAGCCGCTGATATCAAGAGATGTCAGTTTATTAGAGCCGCTGACCAGATTCTCGATCATTGAATTTTTGCCTAAAGTAAGAGTTTTGAGATCATTGCTGTAACAGATAAGATCCGTAAGCTTTTGTAAGTTTGACACATCAAGCTTTTCGATCATGTTATCGGTGCACAGGATATAATTTAACTCCTTGTTATTAGCAAGATCCAGCTTGGTCAGTTTATTGTTGTTACAGTAGAGCTTAGTCAACTTGGGATTGCCGCTGATATCCAATTCTGTCAGGTCATTGCCTCCACAATACAATGTCCTGAGATTTTTAAAATATTCTATGCCTTTGAGGCTTGATATTTTTTCAGCGTAAGGATTATTTACGATCGTATAATAGAGATCAGTGATCATATCGATCTCGTTTTTCGACAGCCACCCGTCTTTATCATTGTCATATCTGCTGACAGAATTCCTGAAGACAGGATCCGGGAAATTCGTCTCGTTGATCTCAATATAACGGTCGAAGTCGCCTGCATTTATGGTAACGACCGTCCCGTCGTTGATCTGAAGTGTGCATATAGTATCATTGGCGCCGAAACGGTAATAGTAATATCCATAATCCGGTTCCCAGTGGGATGGATCGTATGTAACAGCAAGATATGGGCAGTCTGTCAGGTCGAGAGCCATGATACCGGTCTCTGAGCACATTAGTACCGCGAGACTGTTACATCCGGAAAGATCAAGATTTGAGATCTTATTATTCGTGATTTCTACAGAATGGATCGTATTGTTAAGCTTAAGCTCTTCCAATATCTGATTATCCTGAAGATAGAGGTAGGTAAGGCTGCTGCAGTTACTTACATCCAAAGACTTGAGCGCATTATTTGAACAGTCCATTATGCCAAGATTACGGCAATTGCTGACATCAAGGGTTTTAAGGTCCTCGTTACCCTTGCAATATAAGTATTCCAGATACCTCATCTGGGAAAGATCAAGCGACTTTAAATTCATATTGGAACAAGTCAGTTTCTTCAGCATATTGTTGCTCGTGATATCGGAAGATGGCAGGTTCACACAGTCCGAACAGGTGAGTTCCCGAAGATTCGTACAGCCTTTGATCTTAAGTGACGTCAGGGACTTATTGTTGTAAACGTTCAAGGTGCGCAACAGCTTAAGGGCGGAAACGTCCAGCGTCACGAGATCATTATTGGAGCAATCAAGATCCGTAACCTTCTCAAAATATTCAACACCCTTAAGGGATGTAACACCGGACAAGTAGTGCGTATCGATCTTGGTTACGAGTTCCATCTCGTCACGGGTTAGTTTATCGTCTTCCGTAAAGTCAAAGGTCTTGACATAATTCCTGAAAACAGGATCCGGGAAATGCTCTTCATCTATATTAACGATAAGCTCGGAATTGGTAAGGTCTGATAACAGGATCTTGGTATCGTTGTCAGTACTTATATAAGAACTGCCGCTATAGGTCATAACATAGATGTAGTATGTAACACCTGCCTTGGCTACCCAGTTCATCTTGAAATTTTTCCCGTCGCCCATACCGTTATCATTGGTTTTTTTGCGGGAAGACATCTCTTTGTTGCCCTCATAAAGTTCAACTTTGTCATCAGTCTTGCCCGAAGATGTGATCTCAACGAGTTTTGTTGCATTAGTCTCAAACTTAAACCACCAGTAGCGACCCGACTGAAAGTCTATGGCAGTCTCCTGACCTAAGATAAGCATCGGATCCTCATCGTCTGCCTTGACACGATTCCCCGGTATCAACACCATTCCAAATGCGAAAACGGCCGCCAGAAGACACCATGCGGCCTTAAAGATTCTTGTTCTCATACTATTCTCCCCCTATTCCTTTGTGATCGAAAACACAAACTTTGTTGATTATACACTATAAGGCACCTTAAAACAAACACCCGGCCCTGATGTCAGGTCCGGGTGCCACTCATTGAATTATACTTATGTCAGCCCTTTAGTACCATAGAAAGTGTAATTGTTAGAGAGTAATTAACTCAGACAGTTGCACTTTTTCTTATAATACGGGGAGTAATTGGCCTGACGAGCAGCCCTTTGGATCATGCATCCGTAAACAAAACTGTCAGCCAATCTCCTTATTATAAGCATTCGCTTAAGCAGGTAGGGATCAGCTCCCGCGTAACCAACTAAACTGAATGGTAATAAGTGCGGCTTGGAACAATTACTAATTTCAGATTTAGGAGGTATCACATGATCAGCGTAGGAATTGATGTGTCCAAAGAAAAGAGTATGGTTTGTATTCTTAAGCCCTACGGAGAGGTTGTTTGCAAGCCGTTTGAGCTACAGCACAACAAGAAATCACTGGAATCGTTAGACGGTCTTTTACAGAGATTGGACGGCGAAGTAAAGATCGTAATGGAAGCAACAGGTATTTATAACCTTCCGGTGCTGACTTTTCTCGATGAGAAAGGTTATTTCGTTTCCGTTATAAACCCTTGTGTAATGAAGAAGTATGCCAGGAACAACAACTTTAGAAACGTAAAAACAGACAAGTTGGATTCTATTACCATTGCAAACTATGGATTAGAGAAGTGGTTCAAACTTAAGCGGTATGAGGCTTCAGAATCCACATATACGGAATTGAAGTTATTGGGCAGACGATATCGTCACTATATGGAGATGCACATCCAGGCATTGCAGGAGCTTACACACATATTGGATTACGTTATGCCTGGTATTAAGGGATTGTTCAACAGTTGGACTGAATCTAATAACAGAGACAAGTTGAGCGATTTCGTAGAACGGTTTTGGCATTACGATCTAATAATTTCTATGAGCTGTGAAGAGTTTATTGAAGCATATAACGAATGGGCAAGACAAAAGAAATACCATCAGAGCGAATCCAAGGCAGCGCAAGTCTACGAATTAGCATCTAATGGTATTCCGACATTACCGTCCAGTCTCCCATCGACCAAAATGCTTGTACTGGAAGCGATAAAAACATTAAGAACCATAGATAGTTCTCTGTATACTATATTATCGCGAATGAAGGAACTTGCGAAGAGTCTGCCTGAATATTCAACGGTAAGAGCTATGGGTGGTGTAGGAGATACACTTGCTCCAAAGTTAATAGCAGAGATTGGTGATGTCAGGAGAATGCACAGTGCAAAGGCACTAGTAGCATTTGCAGGGATAGATCCGCCACCGCATGAATCGGGGCAGTTTGTGGGGACTAAACGCCAGATTACTAAGAAGGGCTCTTCTACGCTAAGAAAAGTAGGATATGAAGTTATGAGAGCGCTTAAATCCCACAAAGCCCCCAAAGATAGTGCAGTTTACGAATATATAGTTAAGAAAGAAAACGAGGGAAAAAGCAAAAAACAGGCAAAGATAGCTGGTCTGAACAAATTCTTGCACATCTACTATGCGAGAGTAATGGCTATATATCAGTAGAACACTAAAGCACAGAAACAAAACAGACCGGGTGATTCCGGTCTGTTTGCCATGCTTAAATCTAAGTTCTGTAATTCTGCTAATCAACTCTTGATTTTTGTTAGCAGGTTTTGTTTATATATCTATCGTACTTATAAAGGAACGTTACCATCTGACGCCTCAGGCAATCGCCATTTGGTCTGAATGTTCCGTCGCTATATCCTGCGAGGATCTTTTTCTCAGATGCCCAAAGAGTTGCAGTATAGAAGTAATCGCTCTTCTTTACATCCTTGAACTTGTTCTTTGTTGAAGAAGGCTTAGGCTTATTTGCAAGTCTCCACAGGAACGTAACAGCATGCTTTCTTGCGCATACGATCTGTGGACCGAATGTGCCGTCCTTATAGCCTTCAACTATGTGGTTCTCGTTACCCCAAATGCAAGCCTTGTAGAAATAATCAGTCTTCTTAACATCTTTGAACTTGCACTTGGATGTCTTAGGCTTGGGCTCGCCCTGGAGTCTCCATATGAATGTTACCATCTGGGCACGGGTACACTTGTTTGCAGGCTTGAACTTCGTCTGATTATCGTAGCCCTTAACAACACCCTTTGCAGTCAGGTAATTGGTAGGCGCATACCAGAAATCTTTGCTGTTAGTAACGTCCTTATAAAGGACTGTTACAACGCACTTAGCAGACTTCCCGGCTGCTGTTGCAGTGATGGTAACTTCACCTGCCATCTTGGCCTTGATCTTACCTGATGCATCAACAGTTGCGATCTTCGTATCAGAGGACTTCCAAGTAATCTTGGAAGATGAACCCTTTAAAGTTGCCTTCAAAGTCAATGTCTTACCACAGATTATGTTTGCCGTCTTCTTGTTAAGAGCGAGCGATACGGTCCCTGCCTTGGTGGGTGCCGGAGTACCTGTCGGTTTAACAGCAGGCTTAGCAGTAGGTGAAGGTGTTGCCGTAGGCGTAGGTGTAGGAAGTCCCGTGATAAGCTTTACTGTCTTATCAAAAGCCAGGGTGTTGCCGTCATTATCCTTATATTCGATGATCCCGTCATGTTCAGTCCTTGTTCCTTCCTTGACAAGTTTTACAAGCTTGGGACAATTCCTTATGTCAAGCTTAGTGATCTTATTCTTGTAGCATACAAGGTGCTGAAGCAGCGGGTTCTTGCTCAGATCGAGAGAAGTTATCTGATTATCGTAACATTCGAGGAGCTTGAGCTTCGTATTCTTACTGAGGTCAAGAGATGTGATCTGATTAATTGAGCACCTGAATTCTTTGAGCTTGGCATCCCATGACATATCTGCTTTTGTAAGTTTATTATTCGAGCATCCGAACTTCTCAAGATTGGTTAAGTATTCAATACCCGTAAGATCCGTTATAGTTTTCCAGTTGTTAGCATACAAATAGCTTCTAATGGATATCTCATATCTGTCCAACCATCCGTCTTTGTTTTCGTCATGGTATCTCATATAATCAAGGAACTCGCCATCCGGGAAATTAATAATGTTTAACTGCACAACCTTCTCGTAGGGATCAATTTCTCCTGTAATAAGAGTTACATTGGGATCGTATTGAAGTTTGCCGGACTTATTTTTCGGGAGGTCACCTTCCCAATATCCGGTATCTTCATGCCAGTAAGCCTCATCATGAACCATTAAGAGGCTCATATTGGAACTGATATCAAGTTTAGTAAATTTATTACCTTTGTATGAGAGTTTGCAGAGATTCGGATAACTGCTGACATCCAAAGAACTAAGCTGATTGTTACTGCAATCCAAACTGTTAAGTTCCCATTCTCCTAAGGATAAAGAAGTAAGTTTATTATCCTGACACTCAAGATTATTAACGCTATTCGTACGTTCTGAAAAGGTGAGGGATTCTAATCCATTACCATTAACCGACACTTCCCTTAGCCGGGGAAGATCCAGATGCAATGTTTTTATCTTATTCCCTCCGCAGTCAAGATTCTGAAGATTTAAATTGTTGGAAAGTTCCATTTCTGTCAGGCCGCAGTTCGGGCAATCAAGTGTAGCAAGGTCCTTACATTTAGAAATATTCAGTGAAGTAAGATTCGGATTATCACCAATATACAGGGTTCTCATCTTGGTGTTTTTAGAAAGGTCCAATGATTTGAGAATAGAAGAATTGCACTGAAGGAAATCAAGTTCCGTGAAATATTCTATACCTTTAAGACTGGATATATCCTTCTTATACAAACTGATCATAGTCGTAGCCTGGACCTCATCAGAAGTTAAGACATTATTATCATCAATGTCGATTTTTTCCAAAACATAATTTCTGAAGACATCATCCGGGAAGGAATCCTTATTGATATCCACGATCTTTGTCTTGGGGGCTTCAACAAGTTTGGCTTTAACATCCCCTGCAATGGTTGTATTACCATAAGAGCTAATGCAAAAATAATAAGTTTCCCCATAATAGCAAGTCACTTTGGCACTTGCATTATTACCCGTCTCACGCGTACCAACCAGACTATAATTATGGCCTATTTTATGTGCCTCAACAGTTGAACCATCAGAACCTGTTACCTGCAGAGCAACATTGATATTTTTTGTCGGAGTATATTGGAACCAATAGTACTTTTGTTTGTTATAGTCGCAGGAGACGGTTTCCCCCAATTTGATCTCAGGGTGCTTATTAAATGTGATCTTTGTATCACCGACATTTACTTCAGAACAGCGGCTAACCCGTATGTAATATGTCTTCCCGGATTCACAAAACGGATAAAGAGCATATCGGGTAATTTCTATTGAAGAAGCGATTTCGTTTTCATAATGCGCATCACGGTACACAAAAACGTCACACATGTCGCTTCCTGTCACCTGAATATATAGATAGGAATCCTTCGTCGGATTGTACTGAAACCAATAACCTGCAGCATCAGTAAAATCGCATGACATCGTGTCACCGAAATTAATCTCAGGGTCATCCGCCTTGACTTCCCTGTTTAATATCCCCTGCATCCCGAAAACGGTAGTCAACATCAGAGCAAGAGCAATAATATAGCGCAACTTTCTTCCCATAACACCCTCCAAAATATATTCATACAAATAGTTACTGCAGCAGGAGATCATTCCTGTTGCCCTTATCCAGAGAAGATTATACACCAGATTCCTTTTCTTAACACCAAAAAGGCCGGAGTCCCCCCCCGACCTTTCGGCTAAACAAGAAGTGAAGGTATCTTACCTGTCACATCTTTATATCGGATCTATCATTAACCCTTCCCGTTTACGAACTTATCGTATTTATAAAGAAAGGTTACCATCTGGCGTCTCAGGCAGTCACCGTCGGGACGGAAGGTATTGTCGTCGTATCCGGCGAGGATACCCTTCTCGGAAGCCCAGAGAGTTGCAGTATAGAAGTAATCGTCCTTCTTAACATCGGTAAACTTGTTTGTCTTGGATGTAGGATTCGGCTTGCCTGCAAGTCTCCAGAGGAAGGTTACGGCATGACGTCTTGCACAGACGATCTGAGGTCCGAACGTGCCGTCCTTATATCCTTCAACGATGTGCTTCTCATTACCCCAGATACAAGCCTTGTAGAAGTAATCTGTCTTCTTGACGTCAGAGAACTTACAATTATCCGTATCAGGCTTAGGCTCGCCTGCGAGTCTCCAGATGAAGGTTACCATCTGGGCACGTGTGCACTGGTTAGCAGGCTTAAACATTGTCTGCTTGTCGTAGCCCTTTACTACGCCTTCAGCGGTCAGATAGTTGGTAGGCTTATACCAGAAATCACGGCTGTTCGTTACGTCCTTATAGAGAACTGTAACTACACAGTCTGCGCTCTTGCCGGCTGCAGTTGCGGTGATCGTTGCCTGTCCAGCCATCTTGGCAGTGATCTTACCCTTGGAATCAACGGTTGCGATCTTGCTGTTGGATGATTTCCATGTGATCTTAGCAGTAGATTCTTTGAGTGTTGCCTTGACAGAAGTATTCTTACCGCAAACAACAGTAGCGGAATTCTTATCGAGCATCAGGGAAACCTGAGGAACTTTTGCTGTCTTGCCATCATCCGGCTTAGTTGCCGTGGTAGGCTCGGCCGCATCTGTAGGCTTAGCTGCAGTTGTAGGATTTGCTGCTACTGTGGGATTAGCTGCAACCGTAGGGTTCGCTCCCGTAGGTGCGGGAGGATTGTATCCCTCGTATACCATAATAATAAAGTGGTCGATCGAAGGATCAACTTCTTCACCCGCAAGAGGCGTTGTCTCAATTACCTGAAGGTTCTTTGCAGGATCGGAATTATGTGCCCAGCCGATGGCTACCGTTGCGTTAAGACCATTAGCGTTAATGAATTCATTCAATAAATTCTCAGCATCCTTATAGTTCAAACCTGATAAGTCAGGCATAAAGATCTTACCCTCATCGGGAATTCCGGTAGGAGAAGGAACCGTATCACCGATCTGGATAGCGGGTCCCTCATATTCTCCTGCAGCCTTCAATACGGCAGCGGGAATAAGCATCAAGACCAATATAGCAGTAAAGCTCAACAAAGCGATTTTCTTAAACATTTTTTATACCTCCGATTAATTCTCTTATGACATCATTTGACGACCCATTCGCCGGGGTTCTTGTCAAGTTTCGTATCAGTCCTTGTTCTCCATATGAGACTGAACACGGTTACCTTATATGTTTCGACAAGTTCCTTATAAAGTTTCGCGTTCTGCGACTTGTAAGTTGATGCATTCGCAAACTCTTTTACCTTTAAGACAGATTTGACGAGTTTCCAACT
Organism: Clostridiales bacterium; assembly: GCA_017615325.1. Taxonomy (GTDB): domain Bacteria; phylum Bacillota; class Clostridia; order Saccharofermentanales; family Saccharofermentanaceae; genus Saccharofermentans. Next base: position 38,317 of record JAGAAI010000013.1, read on the forward strand.
GACAAGGGTCCTGCCTGTTGTAAAACGATGTCGTTCGGAATCATTTTCTACAGCTTTCATAGCTGCGTTGTAGATCTCTTCACATCTGTTGATATCAGAATCCGGCATCCTGTTATGTGCGTCCAGACTTGTTGTGTAGTTCGTTCCGTCGTAATCGATCATTTCATTATTGAAGATCTGACCCGGCTTTGAATCATATCTCAGACAGAACAGTCTCCACTGATAGGGAGCGGAACAGTTGCTGCCGCACTGGTGATTCTTTGCCTGCTTGACCATGAGATCCAGGTACTCTTTTATGTAGGGAGCACCTGCTCCGTAGAATTCATTCAGGAAGAACTCGATCTCCTTGTCCACATCCGCGTCAGGATTTTCGAGAAGGACCCCTTCGATATAGAGTCTCAGATCACCGAATTCGGAATTGCAGTCAAGGTGTATGTCATTACTCTGAAGATATATGCCCTTAACTCCCAGTGACTTATAGTACCTGATATCATGGATCGCGGATCTGATATTGGCATAAGGCATGATCGTCGAATACCAGTTCGCGTTATAGTCCCAGATCCAAAGCTGAGCTCCACTTTGATTGCAAAGGTTTGCCCAGGTCTTGAGATAAGTACTGTCCTCAAGATTCCTCATACATGTCGTATCGTCACAATTGTGTGCATAGCAACGCATAAGTGCTGCATAACGTACTATAACATACTTGTTGATCTTAAGGCCCTTCGGCGGCTTGATCGTATGGTCGTATGCAAGCGTATCTATATAGACATTCTTATATGCTCCGTTCTGATGGATCGCCTCGGATATCTCATTGCAAAGATCGATATAGAGAGGCGAGTAATCGTGGACTTTCGGGAAAGAGGCATTTACCTGATCCGACTTATGGCTGTTAACGAAATCCTTACATGCCTGACATGTACAGTAGTTGGAATTATCAGCCTGAGATAAGGAGATGATCTGCATCGGCGCATTAGGATTATACTTGCTGCTGTTCAGTATCTCCTTAACATGAGATAGGATCCTGGCACGTACCTGCTTATTGGAAAGGCATACCTGTGCAGTCGAGAATTTAGCAGTCGTAAACCAGCCGGGATTGGACGAAAGATCTGATTCATGGAAATACTCGGTAAGCAGTGTATGAACCTGTCCTTTCGAGTATGTGGCAGTATTCTTATCCGAATAGAGATACCAGCTTTCATCCCCCGCACCGATATTGGCATAATAGCCGTTCAGTCCGTTAGCGACATCGAACATACCATATTCATCCCTGCTCATGACACCGTATGCGGCATCGATATCAGTGAATGTGAAAGGGCGCTGATAGTCGTAGTTGATATTGGTCTCATACTTGAAATTCGTCTGATTTGACTTGTATCCGTCTTCCATTGAAAGCCAGAAGTATCCGCCGCAAAGAGACAGGAATTTGCCTGCGCCGTTAATGGTCCCTCTCTTTCCGACACCCTTGATCGAGATACCGCCCGCACCGTCGCTGTAATAGTAGATCTTATAAGATCCGTCTGACGAATATTTGGCACTGCCGTGAGGACGGTTGGTGTTGCCGACAGAGATCTCAAATCCCTGGGATCCTTTTGCAACAGAATCCTTTACGATCTTGGGCGTATAATTCTCTTTTCTTGACATGTATCGCTGGATCATATTCGCAGCATACTGTTCTTCTTTTGATGCAGAAGAAGGTATTACGATGACAGCCTTAGGCATGTCTTTCGTATACTTACTGTTCTTGTATGTGGAGATACTGTCATCGATCACAGGCTGCTCCGGAGAGCCGTATGCATCGTAGAAAGCCCTGGCAGCTCCGCCGTAAGCCAAGAGCTTCTTTACGAGATCCTTGACCTGGGAGTTGTAATTTCCTGCAAGGATATCATGAGCATAGCTTTCAACGCTGTATGTCGTTGTCGCGCTTATCGCATTATTGCCTTCCTTGAAAACGACCGTGAAAGGTGTCTTGAAATACAAAGGCGATATACCCTCGAACTCCATACGGTAAAGACCGGTCTCTGTATCATGCCCAAAGTCGGAAGAGTTGACCCTGATCTTCTTCTGAGCTCCTTCGATATCCTTATAGCTTAATTCAGCATAGACATTCGACGAGGGCGCCGATGTAAAAGAAGCATAGACCACGGGATCTACAGAGTTATCGAATGAGAGCGCGATCTTCTGAAGAGTTGCCTTGGGATTCGTGAAACTTCCCTTCTTAAGGCATGTTGATGCCGAAGAAGGCAGGGCGGAAGCAACTGCTTTCTGGGCAGAAGTTAAGTCCTTATTAGCAAGCACATTGGTATGCCTGCCGAAGTATGTTTGAGCCGCTGCGCCGTAGTTAAGAAGATCCACCATCAGAGTGCAGAGCTTCTTATCTGCATCAGTGTTAGAAGACATCTTGTAAGACAGGACATCTTCTGCGTATTTCTTAACGCTGTACTCTATGACAGAAGAAGCATAAGCCTGACTGCCTATTGAAGCACAGAAAGTGGCATAAGCGGTATTACCCATCTCAGCAGCGGATATCCCGCTGAATACGAACCTGTACTGTTTGGTGGATTCGTCGTAGGTGTAATCTTTTATCGTCGTGGTTTCCCTGGTATAGCTTCCACCCTCTCCGCTATACTTGTGGAAGGCAACCTTCAGATATGGATTTGTGAAATTCCCCGTGGATTCTATCTTTATGTAATAGACCAGCGAGAAATTGCTGTCAAATTCACAAGTGATGTTGCTTGATACCACAACTTCCTGTGTGGGAGCTGCAGATACAGTGATCCCCGTAAAGACCGAGATAAACATGACCGCAGCAAGCATTGTACAGATCACTCTGTAACCAAATCTATTCAATATCTTCATATTAATTTCCTCACGTTAGCTGATCATTCGACTCTTGACGGCCTAACTTCATATTCCACTTTTTGATCCCAAACCAAGGTTGTCGCGTCGTAATCTTTCGTGAAGAAATAAGAGTCATGTATCTGCGCATAACCGGGTCTTCTCACGAATACACCTGCAAGCTTGCTGTTTCTGACCTTGGGAACATCCGGATTGATTACTTTAATGCCTGATACTGTAACTTTATCAGGAGCCTTGAGAGGGAAATAATACGGACGCTTATAGAGTTCCACAGCGTTTTGCGTACTCGTATACACCTCATACGAAGGTGCGTTCTTTCTGCTGAGATAATCCTCATCTACTGTACCAACACCGTATATTACCTGATCAAAGACATTGAATCCACGGTTATGGAAGCCATATCCGTTATCGTTGTATAGCCCGGTACCATCTATGGTAAGTCCATTGATCGTAACAGTTTTGGGCAGTGAAGAATAATATGTTCTTCCGTTATATTCGAACGGTTCATAACAATACTGGAAAGTCGGATCATAATAAACCTCGAAAAAACCTCTGGAAGTTTGATCTCTGATATCCCAAGTACAGTCTACGACCTCGACATCACCGAACCAGGCGGACCCGAAATCTCTTCTTAACGAGATGAAATACGTTGCATGGTTCAGAGTATTTTCGACATGTAGTTTTCCGAAGCCGACAGTAGCGATACCATGGATACCGAGTTCTGAATCCTTAACTGTCAGATTATATACACCCTGGTGTGCATCAACACGGGATAATTTGCAGCCGATAACTTTGAAATCCTTCATGTAATTGGTTCCCATGGTTCCCCATCTGGTGGTCTCATCCATGATACCGGTAGGATCTGAAAGATTATATTTTGCAACTTTTGTAGGGTTGCATTTGCAGTTTTTGAGCGTGACATCCACTGCATACTCGGCATAGAAATCATAGGGAGCAGTCGAGTGAGATTGATCATCGTTTATGAGTTGATAATTACGCAGATGATCAGTAAACGTACATCCGTCAATAGTTACATGGGCACAATGATCAACCCTTATAAATCCGTGATAAGGTGCTCCGGTATGTGCTTTATAGACATTTTTCTTTTCATCCCAACTTAATCCATCAACAAACTGTTTCTCTTCGCCTGCAAGGTCGTGTTTAATATCCTTCAGTACAACATTGGAACGGCAGACTGATATACCCCTGTGAATATAGCTCTCCTGTCTGTCAGTGTTTACAATAGTCGTGAAATCACCGCCCTTGACTTGGATGGTTTCCTTATCCATGGGATACTTAACGATTATGTACATCTTTTCCCAGTCCCAGCAGAGAGGAGTGGAACTGTCCAACATTCCGTAGTTTGATCCCGACTTCGTTTTGTTAACGATAATGACCTCCTGCTGATCCTTTCCGTTGGTTCCGCCCATATGATTTCTTCCAAAACGCTTTACGGAATCCGTCCTGATATAGTAAAGAGCATCCTCGGTAAAATTACCCTCAAACTTCGTTGTATTCTTTGAGAAGGTCTTATTCTTAAAGGTTCTTGCCATGGCATCATCCTGGCTATCATAGTTAGGGTAATTTGAAAGATTCGCATCTACACCAAGATAGATCTTCCTGGCGGAATTGCTGTATTTATACTCGGAAGGCTTGCTGGGTTCCACCGTGAAAAGGAAACAATGACCCTCCGTGATGGTCGTTGTAGTGTTTAACTGCATATTGTCTTTGGGCTTGGAAATAGATGTGTTCCCCAGTTTCTCATCATCGATGGTAAACTTTGCATCACCCCAAGTATCGTTGCCCCATTCGGTATCGGTCTTGATCTGCGCACCCTTATAGGATCTGGGATCCATATACTTAACGTAGTAATGCGCACCGATATCAGCCTTAACCGGAAGATTCTTTGCATTAGCATAATCATGCGTCATTACGATCGCATAGTAATCATCAGCCTTGCCGTTGCCCATCGCGCCGAACTGGCGGTATGTAACGCAGCCCGTATGAAGCGTCGCTGCATATGCTTTTGCTGAATCGCCATATACCAGCATCTTCTTTACGAGGTCTTTGACGTTGTTGTCGAAGTTTCCGTCAAGGATCGCCTTAACATAGCTCTCACAGCTGTATGTGACAGTCGAACTGATGGCAGTATTGCCGTCCTTTAAAACTATGGAAAGAGCTGACTTAAGGTATCTTGACGGGATATCCTTGAACTCTATGCGGTAGAGGCCTTCAGCTTCCTGTAATTCAAAAGCAGACGATGCTACGCTTAAAGTCTTTGTGGATCCGCTGTCCTCTTTGTAACTGATCTCGGCCTTAACACTATCGGAAGGCTTATTTGCGAACTTCGCATAGAGGATGAAATCCACTGGATTTTCGAAAGACAGGGCGATCTTCTCGATCGATGCCGATGCCTGTGCAAGATCCTTCTTTGCATAACATGTGGCAGGAGTGATCGCAAGTGATGATCCCAACTGCTTCTGCGCGGATGTCAGACTCTTATTAGCAAGATCATTTGTGTTCTTGCCGAAATAGACCTGAGCCGCAGCTCCGTAGTTAAGCATATCTACGATTGCTTTGCAGAGAGCTGTGCGGTAGGTTTTTGTCTTGTCGCCGGTCAAATTGCTGTAGTAATCAAGAAGACCCATTGCATACGACTTGACCGAAGTCTCCACAGCAGAACTCTGATATGTCGTGCTGCCGCTTGTTGCGAGAAGAGTTGCCTTGGCAACTGTCGTCATCTCGGCAGCAGAGACGCCGCGGAAAGTGAATCTGTACACTCCCGTAGCAGGATCAGAAAAGTCCGCCTGCTTGATCTCGGTGGTCTTGCCTCCGAAATCAACATTCAGGCGGACATTGGAGAAATTCCCGGATGAATAGATCTTGCAGCTAAAGATCATATCAAAGTCTTCCTGGAAATCGTAGGAAAATCTAATGGCTGCATCAAGCGTTTCCGGTGCAGCTGCATTAACTAAAGTTCCCTGGAAGATGCCTGCGACCATAACAATAGCCAGCAAACAAACAGTTGCTTTGCGGCGCAAAGCGGAAAAATAATTCATGATAACCCCTCCTAAACAGTTACTGTTTCCCCCACGAAAACATGACTATTTCCTCATAATGAGCAAAATATACCACATTCTTCACATTGGTGCAATATTGTTTTCGCATTTTTTCAAATTTCTGCCACATTTGGGAACGCGATATTATAATTATTAAGAAATTTTTAATGCGCACGAAAAACTTGTCTGTCAGACAAACAATAAAAAAGGGCATTTTCGATATGATAAGAACACCCGAAGCCGGATAGACTTCGGGGGTTCACTGCAGTTAACGATCCCCCCTGTTAAACTGCATATCAATATTCAAAGATCAGATCTTAACTTCAGCTATAAACTTGTCTTCTTCGGATCTTATATCAAGCTTCATACCAAGCATCGCAAGGTTGTTATCAGCTATTGCAAGTCCCAGGCCCGTACCCCTGTTGCCACGTGTAGAACTGCCTTTGGCGAAAGGATCCTTCAAGCCCTCTACGCTCTCAATCTTCTCAGCGGTGACATTGATTATCAGGAGTCTCTTCTCATCAAGGCTGATATTGATATCTGACCCTTCCTTACTGTAAAGAACGGCATTGCCGATAAGATTTGAAATAGCCTGCCGGAAGATCTCACGGTCAGTAATGATCTTTATATCCTTCTTGCCGTATTTTACTTTCAAAGACTTATCTTCGATCATCTGCTCGTTATCGGATATGATCTGAGAAATAACGGCACTTATATCAACTTCTTCTTTGTTGACAGCAGTCTGCGTCTTCTCGGATTTGGAGAACTCCAGGATGTCATTGACCATCTTATTCATCTGAGAAACTTTCTCTTCAATCTTGCCCGCATAGTATTCCTGCTTATCACCGCCTATGTGGTTTGAAAGATTCTCAGCATAAGCCGATATTGCAGCCATGGGAGTCTTCAGGTCGTGGGCCATCGCATCGATCATGCGTGATCTCATCTCATAGACCTGGTATCTTCTCATCCTGACGTTGTAAACGATCGTTGCAGGGATGAAAGCTAAACCGAATGAGACCCATATGACGACGACCAGCCCGATCGTAATCTGGCTCTTAAATTTAGTCGTAAAAGGGATTACCTTATACTCTGACCATTCGCTCTTTCTAACAAGTCCTTCACTCTCAATATAGTCGCCATGAACATAATCTTCATCGTTATCAGCACCTTCAAATCCGGCAACTATACCATGGTTCAAGGTAACTCCTTCGAGAGCATTGACCAAAGTAAAACCTTCAGTATTGTCAGGTTCGATCGTTATGACCTTACCTGTTGGTACTATATTTCCACCATTTGATATGGTGCAGATCTCAAACTCAACCGGAATGAACAAACCCTCATCAAGATTTGCATAAAACTTGCTGCAACTAAAGAAATTCTCAGGGCTTTGCTCTAAACACTCAGAACCGACATCTGTAATACCTTGCATATCTTTGACTTCCTGAGTATTGAAATACTCCATGTATTTATCGTCAGCCAGTCTCAGGATATACGACTTGCTCATGATATACGACTTGATCTCTTCTGTTTTCAGATCACCATCGTAATAAGAATAGTACAGTATCGCAGTCCTGGATGAATCGACCTCACCGATACCTCTGAAATCATATCTGACCTTTTGTCCTGTTTCTGAATAATGGTTGACGAGAGCAGCCTTGATCTTAGAGATATCTGATGATACGAGTTCTTCTTTTTGAAAATCGTTTTCGAAAATGACCTCATCAATTTCTCCGGTGACATCGTAGAAATCCTTTTCATCTTCTGTTTCATAATAATAGCTCACGTATCGAACAAGGCAAACTCCCATCGCCAAAGCCATAAGGACAGCCAGAACGATGATCAGACTTACGAAATAATCTATCAGGTAATTAGGTTTCCTGATGATATCTTTGCGCACTTTCATTTTTATTCCTCCGTTAAACGATAGCCCCTGCCTATCATGGTCTTGACCTGACCTGATGCTATGCCCAGACTCTCGCGGAGCCTTCTTATGGTGTTGTCAACGACCCTGTCATTAACATCAAGATCATCCCCCCACACATGATCGAGGATAGCCTGGCGAGACAATACGGATCCCTTGTTTTCGATGAGATAGAGCAATAAGAAATACTCTCTCGAATTGATGGCGATCTCGCGCCCGCTGACTTTGACAAGCATGGTCCTTTTATTAAGTGTTATGGCTCCGCAGCAAAATTCTTCACTCTCTCCGCTCTTCTTTGCGCGCTTAAGAAGAGCCAGACTCTTGGCGTAAAGCTGCCGCAGTGAGAAGGGCTTAACGACATAGTCATCGCAGCCGGTCTCATAGCCTTTCAAGATATTGTTTTCGGACCCTAAGGCTGTTACGAATATGATCGGGCAGTCGTTCTTAGTTCTTGCCGCCGTACATATCTCAAAGCCAGAAGCCCCGGGAAGCATTATGTCCAATATCATGAGATCGAAATCTTCATTTAAGACCTTGGCCAATGCATCCTTACCGTCGGATGCGGTCACGACCTCCCAAAGTCCGGCGCCTTCCTCGCGATAGAAGTCGCTCGTAGCTTCGAGCAGGTCGGGTGAATCTTCAACGATCAGCAATCTATAGGACATGTCTTCTTCCTCCATGGCTATATCTTACATTATAGATGTGTCGTGAGTATGTCACGGAAAATCTTTTATGAAAGATAAAAAAAGGCCGGAAGAAGCCGGCCATGATCGTCTTATATTATTATGATCTATCTTACTCCAGACCTCTGATCCTTCTTACCCTGTTGGAAAGTTCCATAAGGTCGCATTCGCACTCGGCGATCTTGGAGATTACGTTCTTATTGTCCATCGTTATCGTGTAGTTGTAAGCGAAAGCCTTCTCGACGCTGTCGTGACTTTCCGTGTACTTCATGCTGAAAAGTTCTATAGCATATCTTATCTCATCGTGCGTAAGGTTCATCTTCATGCAGGAATTGCCGGCATTCTGGAAAGAGCAGAAAACATCGGGTGTCATATCTTCCATCCCGTCAAGATGGAAGTCGGTAAACTCGTTAAAGGCCACGATATCGCTGTCCATGTATTCAGCCAGTTTAAAGGTCTCATATAGTGTTATCCAGGTATCCTCAGGGAAGCCTATAGTATAGAAGGCCATCGTCTTGACGCCCTTGGAGCGGATCATGTCGACAGTCTTTTTCTGACCTGCCTTGTCGACTATGTTGCTCTTGTATTTGCCGAGTATCTCTTTGTTGCCTGACTTGATATCAAAGCATACGAGGAAGAGTCCTGCTTCCTTCATAAGATCTATGAGCTCTTCATCAAGACTTGAAAGTTCCGTCTCGCAGATCCAGGAGATCTTGATGCCTTCGGATATGATCCTCCTGCAAAGATCCATTATCCGTTCCTTGTCACAGGTAAAGAACTGATCCCTGAACTGGATGATGTCAACGCCCAGCGCTACAAGAGATCTTATGTCTTCCATGACCTTATCGACATCTCTTGATTCGTAAGCATTATAGTACTGGATATAAGGACAGTATGCGCAGTTCAAGGGGCAGCTGCGGCTCGCAAGGACCGTGAGCCTTATCTTGTCGTTGTCGTCCCTATAGGACTTGTAATCGACCAGGCTGTAATCCGGTACCGGCATATCGTTGATCGTGCCTTCGCGGCCGTTGACGTATCTATATATGTACTTGTCCAAAGGTTCATCGATAACTTCATCTACCCGTGTGTTTTTGCAGATCCAGGACTTCAGGGTCCTTACCGCCTGACCTGCCAGCATGACGTAAGATCCGGGGATACTGTCCTTGATCATCCTTGCAAGTTCCAGGTCGCTCTTGATGGTCGCTGCAGCCGTCTTTATGATCAGCTTGTCGAACTTAACGGAAGAGATCTTTTGCAGGAGATCGTCAGGCAGGATCTTGCCCTCAACATAAGCATCCAAAAGAACTGCAGAATAGTCGTCAGAATCATTGAGGATCGTTGCTGCATTTATAAGAGGCAGATCCGGAAAGACATCCCTGCTGTGGAGCACAGTCCCGAATTCGCCTTGCGCGTCAGTATGTATATTTACGCCATAATATGGGCGCACCAGTAAAAATCGTTCCTTCATCCTTTAACTACCCTCATAGTTATCTTACATTAGATTATATCGCATCCGACGCAATATGTATCGCACGAATAATCAGGCGTGTGACAGATCAGGAAAATATAACTTATCCTTCTCTATCGATTCAAGCTCTTCTCCCCTGTAAAAGAGCCTGTAATCCTCCGCCCCGTCGTAGAGTTCAGACGAAGTAATATATCTGTCTTTTTCAAGCGGAGTAAAGCCTAATCTTATCTTATCACCCTCGTGGTCTATGCGCCTGATAACTTCGATCAGATCTAACTTCGCGCCCGGCAAAACCGACTGCAGAACGATGCAGTCTTCCTCATCCAAAACAGCAAAACAATCTATGTCTTCCGCATAAAAAACATTTTCGAGCCCGGCCGTATAGAAGAGTTGCAGACCATACTTATTGATCTGCTCGAAAGATGACATATAAAAACTCTTGCGCACCCGCTCAAGATATCTCTTCTTCATGTCATCGCCCATATCTGAAATGTTTTTGAATCTGTCTCCGGACTTTTCTTTGCAGTATTCTTCTTTTACAAAATATCTGTACTGGTTCACGATGCGAAACCCCATCTTGGCGTAGAAGTCATAAGCGCTGAGATCACCGAAAAGATATATCCCGTCACAGTCAGATTCGTACTCGGCTATGACGTGCTCCATGAGCTTTCTTGCGAGTCCTTTTTTGCGGTAAGATTCGTCCGTCATGACAGTGCCGATCTGGATGTAATTCTTTTCGATGCCGTTCTGCAAAAACTGCATACGGTTAGCCGACACGTTAGATAATATCCTGCCGTCTTCAGCCAGGGAATAAGGGATATAATCGCCTTCGAAATAACCGCCCTTGACCCAGCCGTCAAAATCAAAACCGAATGTCTTGCGGGTCAGCTCATTTAGCATCTCCCGGCATCTGTCATCCGTCATGTAGTCTGATATAAGTTCCATGTTTAGGATAGCTCCTATCTTATTTCTATGGATAATTATATCACTCAAGCTTCGGGGGCATTTGCTCACCATGTTTGCTCAACTTTCGGGATTATTTGAGCAAAGTTGGTGAGCAAAAAATCTGCAATTAACAGCTGCTCTTATGCCTTCTTCTTATTCTTCGCAACAAGAACTATGTCTATACCGGCAGCAGCTGCGATCAGGACAGCTATGCCGGCATAGACCAGAGGATTGCCCTTGCTGTCAGCAGGAGCAGCGGCACATCCGAATTCTTCTTGATGACTTCACACACGCCGTATCCTGAGATCTTGGGGATCATGATATCAAGGATCACAAGATCGAACTTCTCTTTCCCGAAAAGTTCGATCGCAGAAACACCATCCTCAGCCTGAACCACCCCGTAGCCTTCGCTATGGAGGTAACCTGCAAGGAGTTCCCTGATATCAGCCTCATCTTCTACCACAAGGATCTTTTTCATGATTTCATTATAGAGTAGTTTTTTGAATTTAATATGGAGATGATAAACAGAGCCGCTCCATGCGAAGCGGCTCCGTTAGGATCATTATCTACAGATCATTTCTTGTTGATGTTTTTATCATACTTATACAGGAACGTTACCATTTGGCGTCTCAGACAGTCACCGTTAGGACGGAATGTACCGTCGTCGTATCCTGCGAGGATCTTCTTCTCGGATGCCCAGAGAGTTGCCTTATAGAAATAATCGCTCTTCTTGACATCACTGAACTTATTCTTGGTTGTCTTCGGAGAAGGTTTGCCGGCCAGTCTCCAGAGGAATGTAACGGCATGCCTGCGGGCACATACGATCTGCGGCCCGAACGTTCCGTCCTTATATCCTTCCACGATATGGTTCTCGTTGCCCCAGATGCAGGCCTTGTAGAAATAATCGTTTTTCTTGACATCGCTGAACTTACAGGTCTTCGTCTTTGGCTTGGGCTCGCCCATTAGTCTCCAGATGAACGTTACCATCTGAGCTCTTGTACACTTATTGGCGGGCTTAAACTTTGTCTGGTTGTCGTAGCCCTTGACTACTCCCTTATCTGTCAGATAGTTTGTAGGTGTATACCAGAAGTCTTCGCTGTTCGTAACGTCCTTATAGAGCAGGGTGACTTTGCACTTGGCGCTCTTGCCCGCTGCGGTAGCCGTTATCGTAACGGAGCCTGCCATCTTTGCAGTGACTTTACCGTTCTTATCTACAGCAGCTTTCTTAGTATCTGAAGATTTCCAGCTAACAGCTTCATTTGAACCTGTAAGAGTTGCCTTCAGTGTAAGGGTTTTGCCGCAGACGATATTTGCTTTGGACTTATTGAGCTTCAAAGATAATTCGCCTGATGGATCCTCCTGCTGACCCCCGGGATCTGATACATCTCCTAACTGGATCGCAGGACCTTCATATTCCCCGGGACCTTTAAGGACCACAGCCGCAATAAGGATCGACGCCATCAAAACGGCAAGCGCGATCACCGCTATCCTTTTTAACATATTCAACACCCCCATTTTCAGGTATCAGCCGCTCACTTTATATCACCACGAAAGACTATAGACTGTAATAAGCCTTTAATCCCTGATTTTATTACTTCGTGATGACCCCCTCGATAACGCGACTAATACTTCACGATGTGTTGAATATATCATAACGTTCATACCGGCGCAATATTTATTTCAAATTTGTTCAGTTTAGTGCCATATTTAGAACAATATTTCGATTCAAAAAACTCAAGCGGGACTGTCCCCGCCTGAGTTTACTTTAAAGATCAGGTTCCCTAAGGAACTGGCAAAGTAATGTTTTTCATCGACTATTTTTTGGTGTTAATAGACTTATCGTATTTATAAAGGAACGTTACCATCTGGCGTCTGAGGCAGTCACCATTGGGTCTGAATGTGCCATCGCTGTATCCAGCCAGGATCTTCTTCTCTGATGCCCAGATAGTTGCAGTATAGAAGTAATCAGACTTCTTTACGTCCTTGAACTTGTTCCTCGTGGATGTGGGCTTAGGCTTTCCGGCCAGTCTCCAAAGGAATGTTACTGCATGCTTTCTTGCGCATACGATCTGTGGACCGAATGTGCCGTCCTTATAGCCTTCCACTATGTGGTTCTCGTTACCCCAAATGCAAGCTTTGTAGAAGTAATCGGTCTTCTTAACATCTTTGAATTTGCACTTTGATGTCTTAGGCTTGGGCTCACCCTGAAGTCTCCAGATAAATGTTACCATCTGTGCACGGGTACACTTGTTTGCAGGCTTGAACTTAGTCTGTTTATCGTAGCCTTTGACAACGCCCTTTGCGGTCAGGTAATTGGTCGGAGCATACCAGAAGTCCTTGGTATTAGTTACATCCTTATAAAGTACTGTTACAACGCACTTAGCAGACTTCCCTGCTGCAGTTGCAGTGATGGTTACTGTTCCTGCCATCTTGGCCGTAACCTTACCATTAGCATCTACTGTTGCGATCTTTCTATCAGATGACTCCCAAGCGATCTTGGAAGAAGAGCCCTTAAGTGTTGCTTCCAGTGCTAAATCCTTTCCACAGATAACAGATGCCGTCTTCTTATCGAGAGTCAAGGACACTGTCGAAGGTTTCGCGGTAGGATTGGATGCCGGATCATTGGAGGGCTTTTGTGTAACAGCAGGCTTCGCAGTCGGAGTTGCAGTAGCAGTAGGTGTAGCTGTCGCCGTCGGTGTCGGCTCAAAGTGGATAAGCTTAACTTTTCGGGCAGGAGTACCGTCTGCATCACAAATGGTCTTCTTGCCGTCATCAAACTTACCGTTAACGGGCTCTATGATCTTGTTGTATCCCAATCTCAGAATATCTGTCTTCATTGCAACGGATGAATCCCCTGATGTCTCCAAGGATACCGATGCCGTCTTGTTAGCAACAGTGATCCCGTTGGATGCTGACATCGTATCTCCGTCGTCACTTGTAAAATCGACCTGACCGCCTTGGATAACAATATTTGCTGCAACAACGGCAGACCTATCAGATCTTCCCGAAATATTACATCCGTCGGAGAAGACGACGTAACTGTCTGACTTAAACAGTTCTGTATTAGCAGTCAGATTCGCAGTACCCTCTGCTTGAATGGCAGAAGGAGAATAGAAGAGCGGCTCTGTAAGCGATGAATAATAACCATTTTTCGTATTATCGAAATCCACAAAGACCAGCTTATTCTCAGACGATATGAATTTTAATCTCCCGTCTGCATACCAATCGAACAGATCGGCCAGGTTATCATGTGAACTGAGCTGGTGACCTGCTATATAGAGCGGATATTTGATCTCGTCATTACCGGGATAATGATAGACAATACTGTTATACAAGCATAGCTGATGATCATTTTCATCATATGCGGTAACAAACACTCTAATATCCTGTTCGATATTTATGTTTCTTAAATGCCAGGGCATAAAGTAATCCGTGTTCCGGGTGTCCAGTGATTCAGAGCGACTGCTGTTTGACCTCATTTTATACTTAAAACTGACAGAGTAACTTGTAGCACCGGGAAAAGCATCCCAACTGATAAGGCCGTCTTTCTCAGTCAGTCCGCTGACACCTTTGATCTCGGATGCTGTATATTTGTCAAGACTTATAGAAGTGAATCCACTTATTTGATATCTCGGGTCACTTGATCTTGCATGCACAGAAATCCAATAATCGAATGTCCCATTTGACAGGAATGATTCAGCCGGAAGCTCCGTTGAAGTCAGATTTGTAAATTCTAACGGTAAAACCTCATTGTTATTCTCGTCATAAACACTTACTGAAACGTTATAGTTTATAACGGCTTCAGGATCAACTTCCGGGTCATTAAATTCCCATGTAACTTTTTCCCCATCAAAGGAGAGATTCTCAACTGTATTTAATTTGTGGTAATCATATACATATGTACATTCGTAATAGTATTCATCACCGTTAAGAGCCGTGGCATATAGAATAAATTTGTAGGTACCGGGTGCAAGCATGGTATTTGATTTAAATTCGTCTTGGATATTGACTTTGGTAAGCAGACTGCTATACCCGCTTGTACCTCCTGCCGGTTCACCGGTATCACAATCACGGATCGAAGTATAGATGTATCCGTTAACATTATTTGAGATCCTATCCCAAGTGATAACATCGTCATCCGAATGCTGTAGATTCGGAAACGCTATCCTGTTACCCGCAGAAACCTTTGACGGCATAAAGAACTGAATGCCCGCCAGGATAAAAACAACCAACAGAACACCCAAAAAGATCTTTAACTTATTCACAACTATCCCCCTCCGAAAAACACTTCCCCATAAGTTTATCACATAGCGGGACAGGTTTTCTGATAAAATACTGAAAGATCATATAGAAATGAGGTCTTTCAGATAGATACTTTTCTTATCATAATCTTATCTCTTTTTGTTGCTGTCGCATTATTCATTCTGGCGATAGTCATCTATGCTCATATCCTAATGGCAAAGCGCCCGCTGACAATACTTTATGACAACAGGGCCGGCCAGGAGGATTTTTGTCCTTTAGATGATATCCCTCCGGCTTTTATACACTTTATTCTCCAGGTCGAAGATGACGGGTTTTTCGAGCATAAGGGACTGGTTTGGCTGGGGATAAGGGATGCGATCATGCTCAACATAAAGAACCGGAAGATCGTGACGGGTGGCAGCACTATCAGCCAGCAGCTGGTCAAAAACCTCTATTTCAGATTCCATCATAATCTCTTGAGGAAAGCATGTGAACTTATCATCACCTGCAGGATGGAACGAACTTTCAGCAAGCAGAAGATATTGGAACTCTATCTTAATACCATCTATTGGGGATTCGGGATCTACGGGATAAAGGATGCGGCAGACTTTTATTTCATGAAGGATCCGTCCGAACTTACCATAAACCAGATGTTCATCCTGGCCTGCATTCCTTTCGCGCCGACGATGGGCAATCCTTTAAGCTTTCCCGACGTTTTTTTTAGGATCCGCAACAAGAGGCTCGATCTGCTATTGAAAAGAGGCACCATCTCCGAAGAAGATGCCAATGACATCCGCTCCCACGGCTTGGATGATCTTGATCCGTCGCTTCGCAGGGCCGATGCTTTTACGGACAATTACTCCAGGGAGATCCCCCTCAACAATGACCGCTTCGGTCCCTTCCCTGACGATAATAAGGTAACAAGGCCATGAGATTATTACATTTCGAAGGATATATCCGTAACCGGAAGAAACTCTTGCAGGAACTTGATATCTGCGGGGGACTTTCAGAAGAAAGAACAGAGCGTAAGATCATCTTAAAGGCTTATAAGAAATGGGGTCACTTCATCGGTGATCACCTCTACGGGTCTTTTGCGATAACGATATCGGACGAGGAGAAAGAAGAAATCTTCTGCACGAGAGACCAACTCGGTATAGAGCAGCTTTACTATCATCTAACCCCTTCAGGCCGCCTTCTGACAGGATCAGATATACAGGAGATCACATCCGATCCCGAATTCGAAAAGAAGCTTGATCCCTTTGCTTTCCAGCTTTACATGATCTTCGGTTACGTTGCAGGTGACAGGACCCTTTATGAAGGCATAAGAAAGCTCATGCCGGGCAGCTTTCTGATCTATAAAGAAGGGAAGGTCAGCATCACAAAATACAGCAAGATAGATTTCCGCCCGGATAACAGAGTCACGGAAGACGAATGGAAGGATAAGATCAGCAATACTCTTCAGGAGATCCTGGATGAAGACAGGGATGATCCGGACTTTGATAGTTGCACGTCCTTCCTGTCGGGAGGCGTTGATTCGAGTTTCCTTCTTTATGCATCAGGCGCTAAGAACGCCTGTTCCATCGGATATGAAAACAGCCCCCTGTCAGAGACCGGATATGCTTCGGAGACGGCAGAGGCACTCGGAGCCAGACTCGATCAGACGATCATAAACGCAGATGAATTCTTCGCATCGATCCCCGATGCAGTCAGGGACATAGGTCTTCCCACAGCGGATGCTTCGACCATCGCCTTCTACATTGGATGCCGGAAAAGACATGCTGACGGGGGCATATACCTGTCAGGAGAAGGGATCGATGAACTCTTTGCAGGATATCATGTATACAGCCGCTCCGAAGAATTAGGAAAACCCAAAGCCGGAACTTATCTCGGCTGCTCGGGTCTTATGAGCCCGGATACTGCAAGGCAGCTCACTTGTCAGGAGAAAGCCGTTTCATGCGAAGAACTCGTAAAGGATCTTTATGAAGACTTAGAGGACTGCGACGGCCTGTCGCGTATGTTGTCTGTCGACCTTGCGCTCTGGTTCGAAGGCGATATCCTGCCTGGCGTAAGCAGCTCATCAAAGGCTGCAGGCATAAAACTCCTCCTTCCCTATTCAGATCAACGTATGGCAAAGCTTGCCTGTCAGATCCCCTCAAACCTTAAGAGGAAGGGTGACACAAATAAATACATATTCCGCAAGACGGCTTCTGACTATATCCCGTATGAGACTGCGTTCAGGAAGAAGGTAGGTTTTGCTGTCCCGATCAAGGAATGGCTTACCAATGAATGCCGCATGGAAGACATTGATAAAGTTCTGTTCGGCAAGACATCATCTAATCTCTTCAACCAAAAACTCCTGCATGAATTCCGGGAAAAGTCACTCTCCGATATCCGGGACCTCTGGCGGATATATGCCGTTTACATATTCATAATCTGGTATGAGAACTGTTTCCTAGATGACGGTAAGAATACCGTTGACTTCAGGGATTTTCTTATGGACGATCCCCGCTATAACAGAGAAAAAGCATGGCCTGAAGAAAGATTCCCCGATGCGAATTATCATTATATCCGGGATACGGGCTGCCTGGTCTGTGCTCTTGCATACATGCTATCAGCAAACGGGATCGAGAAAGAGTATGACATAAGATCTTTTGATCCATGGATATTAAACGGGCGTCTTATTGAGTGCGGTGCCTTCACGCCTGCCGCAGATCTTGATCTTTTCGCGATCAGCAGGCTCTATCCACTCCTGTATCAGGGTCCCGTAATTTATTCGGAAGAGAGACTCAAAGAGTGTGTAGATAATGGCGATCTCTGCCTTCTCACGGTCCCGGGGCAGAAAGGGATCCACCACTTCATAGCATTGGATCATCTTCTTCCCGGAGACGCATCTGTATTTGATCCCAAATCCGGCATGAGGCTCTTAAGCGATTATGAGCGCGTCCTGGAGATACGCCCTTTCAGACCATACACGGGGGAGATCAAAAGGCCGGTACAGGTCGGAACAGCACGCAGCGATAAAGACCGTCATCCTCTTTCCGATAAAGCTCTCAAAAGAGTTGCACTGACCTTTGATGACGGACCTTCGGGAGAGACTACCTTAAGGGTAATGGAGTGCCTGACGAGGCATTCTGCAAAAGCTACTTTTTTTGTGATCGGTGAAAACATCATTGAACACAGCGGCCAGTTAAAGCTCATGCGGGAGTCAGGCTTTGGTATAGGCATCCACACATGGGATCATGAGAGCATCTGTTACATGAACGAAGATGAATGCCGTGAAAACCTGAAGCGAACGGCTGATGCCGTCGCCGATGCCTGCGGGGCAACTGTCTCAATGATGAGGCCTTCCTACGGACTTACCTCAGAAAGCACACAAAAAGTGGCAGCGAATCTGGGACTTGCGACGATAGGCTGGAGCATCGATCCGGGCGATTGGCGGTTAAGGGATCCTCTGAAGATAACAAAGTCGGTTTTGGAAAATATATATGACGGCGATATTGTGCTTTTACACGATATTTACAAGGAAACTGCCGAAGCAGCTGACATACTGATCCGCAAATTAAAGGAAATGGGATTCGAGTTAGTTACCGTGGAAGAACTTGCCTCATCTTACGGGGGGCTGGTTCCGGGAAAGATCTACAGTTATTTCTGAGCAGGATGGTCCTGTGTCTCCTCACAGTAAAGCTCCCTATATTCCTTGCATTTTTCCATAAGCTCGGAATGCGTGCCTGATGCCAGTATCTTTCCCTTATCCATAAAGAATATCCTGTCACAGTCCTTAACCGTTGACAGACGGTGAGCTACCATGATGATGGTCCTGTCACCTGAGATATTGCCAATGGTATCCATTATAGAAGACTGGGTCAGGTTATCTAAGGCTGATGTAGCCTCATCCAGGATGATAACGGGATAATCCTTAAGAAGGACCCTTGCCAGTGCCAAACGCTGGCGCTGGCCGCCTGACAGGGTAATGCCGCTCTCACCTATAACAGTGTCATAGCCCTGAGGATATGTTTGGAAATCGTCGTATATGCAGGCCATCCTGAAAACCCTGTTCAGATCCTCATCCGTAAGATCTTCCTTAACGATATTCATGTTGTCACGAATGCTCATGTTAAATATATAAGGTGACTGCCCAACCATTGCGATATTGCCGCGGACCGTATCTTTATCGAGTCTCCTAAGGTCAACGCCATCCAGCATCACACTGCCACTGTCAGGATCATAAAGGCGAGTTATGAGGGACAGGAGCGTACTCTTTCCGCATCCGCTCCTCCCGACGAAAGCAACTTTTTCACCGGCATTTACCGTCAGGTCGACTCCCTTAAGGACTTCCACACTCCTGCCGTTTTCATGAAGATAGGAGAAATAAACATTCTTTAAAGAGATCTCACCCCGGGCATCATGGATCTTCTCTTTCCCGAAGGATTCCTTTGCAAAATCCGGGCTTTCCAAGAGCTGATAAACACGTTCGGATGACAGCAGAAGGCCATAGTAAGTATCCATGATCCCTGTGATCGATCTGGCCGACACATATGCCCTGCCGTTGTAGTTATAAAGAACAAGGGCCGTAGCCGGAGTGATGATGCCAAAGGAGAGCTGGAGAGCAAGAATACTCATATAGATAAAATCCGTAAAACCGACGTATTCGCTTCTCAAAAGGATATATTTCATAGACCTTATGCGCATATGGTTTACGAGTCCCACGCTCTCGTCTATGCCGCCCTTCATCTTGGACATAAAAGAATCTTCGGCATGAAGCAGTTTGATGTCACGGTGCGCACGCACCATCTCGCTGGTAAAACCTGCCATTTTCTCATTCACGGATCTGACCTTACGGTCATCTCTCGCGATACTCCTCGTCTGTGCTCTCTGGATAAGTGCGTAAATGGCAAACAGAGCGATCTCAAAAAGCATCATCTGCCATGACACGATGGCAAAGGCTATCATGAGGCTTACAAAGCGGAAGACCTCAGTAAGGTCTGTAAGCAGTTCGTCAAGATCGTCAGTCATGTTATCGACTTCCGAAAGGAGTCTCTGGGTAAATACACCGCTGCTGTTGCGGTCCATGCATTCCGTCTTGATCATAAGGACATTAGAGACGATGGATCTTCTCATATCCTTTGCCATGGAACTGTACGATTCCCTCAATAGCCTGCTCGAAAAGTAAGTGATCAGCCCGCTTGCTATGGCCTGACCCAGGATCAGGGCTGCGAGCATGAAGATCTTAGTTATATCCGATGCTGCATATGCCGTGATTATATATGCCGACAGGATAGGCTCGATCGTGGTGAGCACCATGTTAACGAGTCTTAGGACAGACGCAAAGACAAAGGCCTTTTTCTTCTTCGCCATATACCTGAGTATGTAAATGAGACTGTTCTTCTCAGGGACAATGGCATCCTCTTCGAAATGATAGATATTCTGATCGCCCCGTAAGTGCCACTTAGGAGCAATATCCGTATTCTCCAGGAGATTTTTGACTATCACGCTTCTCGGCTTTTCGAGATCGTTAAATGGATCGCCGTCGATCTTAAGATCGATACAGACCTTCTTCTTTTTCCTTATGGAATCCACCGCAAAGGAAACTGCTTTCTCCGAGGCAAGATGATCCAGGATTATCGCTTCGATGAGCAACTTCAAATGCAGGCAGCGCTTTGAATCG
The DNA here is from genome assembly GCA_017615325.1 of Clostridiales bacterium. Classification (GTDB taxonomy): domain Bacteria; phylum Bacillota; class Clostridia; order Saccharofermentanales; family Saccharofermentanaceae; genus Saccharofermentans. Next base: position 59,156 of record JAGAAI010000013.1, read on the forward strand.
ATACTGCTCTGATCCAGGAATTCTCCTAATTCCTCAACGGTCTTATGTATGTTTTCTCGTGACAGTTCCATTCAGATATAATAACACAAATATATAACTTCAAGGAGACGGGACAGTCTCAATCAGACATCTTCCCTTCTGATCTTATTTAAATTCTCTTGATATAAAAATACTTGCTCAGTCTGGGATCATCATCCTCACGGACAAACTCCAATCCATATCCGAGCTTTTTGTAAAACTCCGGAGCCTGGAATCCGAAAGTCGTCAGCGTGATCTTCTTATATCCTTTGCCGCTATATTCTTCTTCAACAGCCTTCACGAGCTTCGTGCCGATATCCTGCCCTCTGCTCTTCTTATCAACGATCAGGTCAACGATATGGACATTGTTATAGTATGCGCGGCCGGTTACAACACCCAGTATCTCCCCTTCCTCTTCAGCCACAAAACAAAACTCATCAAAATTGAGTTCCACGTTGTTACTTAATGCATAGTCCGCGAAAGCCTGATCGAGAAATTCCCCGATCCTATCATTAGTTTCCTTTACGTTTTTAATGATCATTTATTGTTACCTCTATTCTTTCTTTTTATCCAAACCGGGATTTTAATTCTTCGGCTCTCTCCGGTCTCCCATAGAAATCACTTATAGATTTATAGATAGCTCTTCTTGTGTTGACACCGCAATATGGAAGGATCGATTCCAAGTCAACATATGTTTCCGAAGCCAATACTTCAAGGAGCGTGGTATCAATATCTTCAATCAGCATACTATTACCTGACAACTGTAACTCCTCGATAAAATCGAAGAAGCGTTTCCACTCATTATGCAGATCTGGTTCTTTGTTGTACTTCTCAATGAACTGATGATTGATCACATCATCCATCAAAACTGTTGACAAACCTTTTATATCGTCATCAATTTCTTCATCGTTTAAACGCAGCCAATCAAACCTGCTCCTGAACTCATTCAGAAGATAGTCATATATCTTTGCACTTTCCAATAAGTTCAGTTCAAACAAGTCTGAATCCATGGCATCCCCTTTTCAAACTACTTCTCCAAATTTGACAATCTTTTAACGGCCCTCATTATAATCGGTGTATCTTAACAGGTATCCAGTCCACCGGTTCTCCCATGCCTTGTATCGGTAGAAATTATTGTCTCTCTTTTATTACTGTCCCGGCACGATTGTTCATTATCTTAATTGTATCATCAAGTGACTTGTCCCGCGCAAGGAATGGCTGGATATCCTCGTAGATGATGATGTCAATATCGCTGTCTGATCTTACTATATGGTTAACCGATTCGGTTACAGTCCTTATAGTGTCCAAGGAATCCGCTCCTATTTCATCTGTTGAGTCTGTGTCCCAGACCATGAAGCTGGTCCTGTTTTTCATTTGACGGTTATATCGTTCAAGGCAAACTTCACCAACCGCATCAAAGGCCTTGCGATTGACCGGGAAAGAATTCTGGGTGGCAAGATCTTCTTCCGGTCTGCAAAGATCGGTTTGGACATCCTGACTTAAGAGCTTTTCTATAAATCTCCAAGCCCCTTGTGGGCATTTAGAACCCTGCGATACCGATACGAACCTTCTTATCTCGGCTGCAGGTCCGCGTCCGTCACCAGACGGGAATCCGACAAGATCTGCATTTTGGAGATTAACGGAAACATCATAAACACTGTTGAACCACCCCAGATAACCCTCTACACCGAGGGATGGTGCATAGTCCTTCTTAAGGCTGTTGAGATAATCATCCAATTCGAGATCATCTATATTTTCCAAACTGTATTCAACAACATCCCTAAATGCGGGACAGTCAAAATCGAAGGCCCCGTCATGCTCCAAAAGATCGTATTCGCATTTGAGACATTCACTGATGAAATCGGTTTTCGATCTTGCGATGACATTTATTCCGTTGCTGTATGAATCCGTAAACTCTTTGAACTGCTCAAACGTCATTCCAGAGCCTTCGACATCATACTTGGATCTGTCCACGATAATGCCATCCAGTACAAAAGATAATGGAACCGCGTACAAAGCTCCATTGTTTTCGCAGGACTTGATCACATTGTCAAAGACTTCATCCTTCAATTTGCTCGACTCATAATAAGGCTTTAGATCCATCATGCATTTTCCGTTATTCAGTTGCCCGTATTTAGAAACATAGAAGACGATATCTGGGCTGTTTCCGGATTTAAGATCCACCATCATTCGGCTCGAGACTTCTCCTTTGGTATAGATCTCAGGAAGATCCGATCCGTATGAGCTGTGTTCCTTGTCCGAGTAGATGTTCGGAACTATCTTGATGAAATAATCCTTATCAGTCTTATTGAAAGAATAGATGGCATCATAGATCGCATTTTCGGGATACCCGTCAGTCGTTATAAGGATCTTTCCGGCATTGGGATTCGTTTTTGCTCTTGTTGCTTTACAGATGTCAATTACAGTGTTGCAATCCTTCAGGCAGCTGTCGCAAACCGCAAAATCAACCGTTTCCTCATTGGCATTCATTACTTTGCAGATAGTTGCATTCATTGTATTTACAAGAGTACGGTTTATATCAACGTTTTCGAGCATGACGATATCATTCATACGCTTGTTAACGAAATCCGGAGTTGAAAAACCATCCGGAGTGACAAAGTATAACTGACCGTCCATGCCTATATTATGGGAGATGTCTTCTCTATACCATGTGAAATAGGGTTTGATCCAATCGTAGTCCGATGTGTTTTTTGAAAGTTTCCTTTGGGCAGCATCGTATATAAAATAGTTATATTTCTGATAATCATAGAAGAGCACCTGTGTGCTGCTTACGGGTATAAGATCAGATACAAATCCAGACAGGTCGTTAGCAAATTCACTCCCGGGAGCAAAACAGAAATCACTGCCGTCAGGGCCGACAGTAAGAATGCTGAAATCCTCATACAGACTGGTATAAAGATCGTACTCACCACACCTGGTCCATCTGACCTGATCACCTTCATAGACGGAAGCCAGGCCGCGGGAAAACTCATACGAATCCAACAAGACAACGGAATCTGACTTTATATCGATGTCGAATACCATTACCGTTTTGTCACTGTAATTATTTGCTTTCATCTTGAGGAATCCGTCAACGACATATAGATCATCCGCGATAGAAAAAGATGACATATTAATATTGGGATATGATTCCCTGATCTTTGAGCGAAGATCCATTTGGGCAAGAAGACCGCCCTTCTCGGAATATAGATAGAGATTCAGCACTGAAAGGTCGTATCCCTTAACCGCAAAGATATAACCATCTGAGATCTTCCCGACCGGACACTGATAGGTATCGTTTTCGACAAAAGCATTTTCATCGATCTTTGCGGAACATTCTAAAATTTCACAATCGTACCAGGGTTTATCAGCGTTGATCTTCTCGCCTGCAGATTCTGTCTTATTCGCGAAAAATGAACAGCCATATAGAGAAAGCGACATGGCACAAATTACAAACAAAGCAATAAACTTTCGAATGTTCTTCATATTCCCCTCCGAAAAACACCCTTTGTCACAACACGATTAAATTATAACACCCCGATTTGAAATATCTTTGCTCCCAATAAAATTATTGTTCGCCTGTGTAATTATCTCTAATATATCGTGCTTGTTTTTCCAGTGCCTCCATCTCAGAATCCAAAACTTTGCCGGATACTTTGAACGAAAACGGCTCGTTTATTTGCTCAGGAAAGGTTTCCATAAAATTTCCGTCAAATTCGATCTGAATAACAGACCCGGGCTTCAGATTGCTAACCATCTCCTGAGAAAACCATTGTTCCGGGAGCATCAGACAACTGTCATAATCTGTAACACCACCGTCCCTGCGACTTACATATATGACAGTAGCATTTGAAAATAGATAAACTAATTCTTGAGAAAATGAAACGTAAAGACACTCGATCTTCTCAGCATCGTCAGAGCTGAACTCTGCAACAAGAAATTTGTCGTTATAAGACCAGACAAGTCGGTAGCTTAAAGAATCTCCGGCAATGGGAGTTCCCCAAGAATCCAACAGGTCTTGTCTGGTGAAGTTATAATTCTTAATTCCATGCGGATCGCTGTCCGCTTGACAAATTGCGAAAATTTCTTCCTTGGCCGGAACTTGATTCTGTTTATTACATCCTGCAAAAGAATACCCCATAGCAATTATGAGCAAAACAGCTACTATTCGGTAGAAAGTATTGTCTTTCATCATGTGATCAATCCTCTGGAAACTATTTTGTCTTCATTCTCAATTAGAAAATCATACAGCCACTTTGATCGGTGTGATATATCAACTATTTCTTGCCAAATATCCTTCATGTTCTGATCATCACTCTTTTATCAAATTGCCATTTTGTTCTATAAAGCCAAAGATTCCAGAAGGTTTTTGTGTCCACAATTTATTATGATCAAATCTGTGTTTTTTTAATGTACTCCTGCAGTCCGTGAGTCTGCTGAAATCACGTTTGAAATCAGTACTGCTCTTACTCTGTGTCAGATCCTTAGCTTGCTTAACATCCGTGCTCCTCACTATCTCTGCCTCAAAATTCGGAACCTGAGCGACAGTCAGGATCCTGACGATTCCACTGTATTTCTTAACGTTCGAAAGATTCGTTTTGAGTATATCAGTTTGCTGAACATCTGTGTCAAAAACAAATATTACATTCGTTTTCGGTTTTATCGACAGAAGTTCTGATTTAGGAATAATCTCGGATATAACATTTCTTACTTTTACCTTTCCGGGCAACACCAGAGAAGGCTGCTCTTTTAATGCAGACAGCAACTTTCTCTCACATTCACCCTCGACAAAGTAAATGCTATTAATCATAAAGACTTCTCCAAAGAATCCAACAATGAATCGTCAGGGACAGAACCAAACAGATCATTCTCGACTGCACACCTGACCGAATCAGTATTTCTCTTAAGATATTCAGAAGCGTATTTCACTGATACTTCGAACTTATTTCCCTTCTTCTCTTTCTTAAGAAAACAGAAGCTGTGTTTGGGAAGATTAAGATCGAGCATATCTGAATTATGCGTTGTGAATATCAATTGTTCGTTGTCGCCAAGATTATCAAGCATCAGACCAAATATCCGCTTCTCAATATCACTTTGAATATATGAGAAATGTTCATCACAGTAATAGAAGGTATCTCTCCCGTCGATGATCGATGCAAGGATAATTGCAACATCTACACCTTCTGCCGTTCCGCTTGATAACACTTCCCTGTTCAGCAGTTTTCCGTTTTGAATGATTATCTCTTGGGAATCCCTTTTTATGATGTATGAATCGTAGAGATCTTTTGCTCTTACAACATTCTTAAGCGTAGGATCCAGCGTACCTATTACAGCCTTCAGAGTCTTAAGCATTACCTTCTCATCTATGCCTTCAATCTGCAGCAAAGGCGATATGTCCGGATAAGCAAATCTGGAGTTGATCTTTTCGGTGAAAATATCAGTCAGCTGCAGTTTCCCTACACAGGACTCGTAAGAATCAGTCTTGCCAATCTCTGCGATATAATGACGGCAGTTGACTAAATTCCGATCCGGTATTATCTCCCCTTCAAACCTGTGGAGGAAAAAGCCCTCGTTGACAAGATCGATACTGAAAGTTCCCTTTTTTCTGTTAGTAACCATGCCGAGCATTTCTGTTTTTGAATCGAATTCAATGAACATCAAGATATTGCGCAAAGCTTTCCCCAGGCTCGTTTTGCCTGTGGCATTAGCTCCCATAAGGATAACCGCCTTCTTATATCTGAATCGTTCTCTTCCGGCCAGATGCTCAGAGTCAATGATAGAATTGACAATCTTCTTGGGATAGGACAGATTCATCTTAAAGCCGTTGAACCCATATATATTATCCAGTTCTATGTTCAAAAGGATCATGTTACACCTCGTTCATTATTTCGTATTATACGAAGTAATGATAACATGTATCGAGATCGGGTTCAAGCTGGAATATATGATGCTTCTGGAATCATCCGTTCTTATCTAAGCCCGTCGAATTCGACGGGTATGTAATTATTTTATCGTGTATACACGACAAAATTTCGTTGTTTTATCGTGCATAGACGATAAACTGCATTTATCGAGGTTGACCGTAATGGGAGATCGTATTGCTCAAATAGTCGAGAGTTTTCTTCTTAATCATCTTTTTCAAATTACCGTAGTCTGATTTTTGTCCTTAATATATCTATGATACTCTATCTGTCTTAACATATTCGGACCGAATGATTAACGATTTATAAACTATCTTTGAGGACAGCAGATTTTGGATCAGAAGTTAAAAAATCCCGATGATCCTGAGACCATCGGGACAATAGTTATCGGCAAAAGACCGGTACCGTAACTTAATGATAAAGTCTGGCATTTCCGAAAACAAGCAACGCAGTATTGAGAACAGCTCAAGTTCAACATTAGAACTACTCTAATCCACATTTTTGAGAGCGACATCCATGGGGATCTTTTTGATCCTTATAAAGTCGATCACAGATACGAATGCATATCCCAACAGCAGATATAGAACTGACAACACCATCGATAAAGGACTCATGTAGAACGCGAAATATCCGTCCATCTGCATAAGGAATGCATGGAAGATCCAGATCATCAGGAAATAACCTATGCCAAGACTTAAGACAGTACACAAGATTACCACGATAGCCGTCGGAATAATGTAAAGTGAAGCGATCTCGCCATTCTTGAAACCTAAGATCTTGACCATTGATATCGAATGCTCGTTGCGTTCGATTATGATCCTTGCGAGCAGATAGATCAGTGCAGCGGCAAGTACGATCATTGCGTACTTGAAGATGTTCATGAATTCTCCGATCGAATGCATCAGCTGCGTCGTTACCTTTGAGATATCTTCAGCAGTAATGACTGTTGCGATGTTCTGTTCGTCGATATCAGTGATCTCATTTCTCGAGAAGTATCCGGAAAATTCGCCGTCCTTCTTTTCGAATGTCTTGATGAATCTTTCATTGTTCATGAAGACTGCAAGACCGCCTTCGTAATCAACGAATCCTTCTACCGTAAAATCATATGACTTGTTCCCGAATTCCTCATGAAGCGTGATCACGTCACCGGATCCGATATAGAATTTATCTCTGAAAGCACTTGAGATATAAACATGCCCTTCCGGAATATCAGAAGCAAGATCAACATATGAACTTCCGTCTGAAATACCATATACGGTTATACCCTCATCACCGCCGCTGCCCATACCTTCACGCAGGGAAAGCGTCTCCTTGGGATACATAAGATTTATGCAGTTGAACCTCTCTGCACTTTCCTCATCAGTAACGATAATGTTTCCGTCTTCATCCTTATATCCCATGAGCATGTACTGGTATTTGGCAAGCACCATGTCAGGTGCCCTGTCTCCATAATTATTCAGAGAGTCAACTATACCAAATCCGAAACAAAGCATAACTTCAGAAAGAATAACACCGAAGATCAGAACCGCATAATTCGGCATATTCTGGAACAATACCCTTAATCTGAAGCGGCCGAGAAATGACCATGCAGGAATCCTTCTTGCCTTAGAACGCTTTGATCTTTTTAGGTCGTGTCTTAAGAATTTCAGAGGACTCAACTGAAGTTTTTTCACGATTACGAATAGATTTATGAAGAACATCAAAATGAGCGGGATAATGGTCGTCTTAACAAGTGCCGAAGGACTCCAAACAACTTTCGGAAGCGGAAGGCTGTATGTGTTAAAGTAGATCTTAACAGCCGCCTCGCGGAAAACCGTATATCCCAGCGCATTACCTATAACAGCTCCTGCCAGAGTCACGATGACGGGCATTGACATATAATGAACGATAAGTTCTCCCTTACTGTATCCTGATGCACGCAGAGTACCGATTACGGATGCTTCTTTATCTATCGTATTGCTGATCGTGATCGCGAAGATAAACGCGATTACGGCGATAAGGATGTAGCAGAAGATCGACGTTCCGGCAGAGTCGCCTTTGATATCCGAAGGAGCAAAGTTTCTTGCCTGATTCAAGTGGATCGGAAGATAATCCTTGATCTCGTTATCGCCTGCAAGAGACTGAGTAATAAGAGCTTTGAGAAAGTTCCCGGAATAATCTGCCTGTGCTGCTTTGCCGTCAGGCTTAACGTTATACAGGAACGAATAGTTGTAGTGAAGTCTTGAAGACAGTTCATTGAAAGCTTCAGGGGTTAGCATCGCAACATTGAACCCGAATGCGTCGAACATAAGGTCTGTGTTCGATTCATGCATCGTAAGATAGTTTACGTATGACAGGAGCCCTACAACCTCATATTCTTTCCCGCTTACGTTTATCTTATCTCCTAACTTTACACCGACTGTTTTAGCGTGGTTCCCGTCTATCGCGATCTCATTCCTGTTATCAGGAGCACGGCCTTCGACAAATGATGCGAGGTCGATCGCTGAATCGCTTTTGAAGATCCTTACGGTAGCATCTTCAACACCATCATTATTGTTGTCTTCTGATTCATTGCGGTAAAAATGCTCATAGACCGTAACAGTTACGGGATAGAAATCATCATTAAGACCGTATTCTTCCGCAATGTCATCCCAGTCCTCGTCTACTGCCTCAACAACCGCATCGTGAGCTTCTTCATATGCTTTATCTGCTGCTTCCTTAAACTCATTTGATTTTCGCACTTCTTCAAGGGCGCTGTCGAAGTTCTCATCCAGGGCTGAATCGATATAGCTTTGGATCATTTCTTCATCAGTTACGCCCATTGCCTCACACTGTGCACGGACGCCGTCTTCAATGGTTTTAGTGACCTTCGCGTTAAGTTCTTTTTCGATAGCACCGGAAACTTCCTTATCAGCTTCTTCCATGCCTTTGTCGATGAAATATTGCTTTAGATCAGCCTTCTCGCCGGAACTGATCTTTTCAAGAAGTTCAGGCGAAGCACGGTGTGAAAGTTCAAAACATCCGTCTTCAAGATTAAGTTCCGTCTTACCGGCTTCAATTGATGAGACCATGCTCTCGCGGCCAACATACATACCGGAGATAACACCGATCATGCCAACCATAAAGAGAACGATCACAAGATATTTATGCCATTCAGAAGCGAGTTCTTTGGGAATTCGCCTGATCAAAGGATTTCTCATAGGGCCGCCTCCTTACCACTCGAGCTCGGAAGCCGGGATCTTCTTGTCGTTAATGTCGTTATGACGAACGACACCGTCTCTTAACTTGATGACGTGGTCTGCCATATACTTGATGGCTTCATTATGGGTAACCATAATTATCGTGCTGCCGTATTTGCTGTTGCAGTCTTCAATGAGGGAAAGGATCTCTTTACTCGTCTTGTAGTCGAGCGCTCCCGTAGGCTCGTCACACATCAGGATGTCAGGATTCTTTACTACCGCACGGCCGATCGATACTCTCTGCTGCTGTCCTCCTGAGAGCTGGTTCGGATATTTATATTTATGATCCTGAAGACCCAATGTAGTGATAACTTCCTCAACGTCCAGCGGATCATCCGAAAGATAAGCACCGACTTCTATATTCTCTTTTACGTTAAGGTTGGGAATTAAGTTATACATCTGGAAAACATAACCCAAATGTTTTCTTCTGTATATCGTAAGCTGTTTCTCATCCATGTCTTCGAGCTTGTCGCCATTGATGCTAACAAAGCCCGAATCCGGTGTGTCTATTCCTCCGATGATGTTAAGAAGTGTTGATTTGCCCGAACCTGAAGGTCCCAGCAAAACACAGAACTCGCCCTTCTTAACCGTGAAGTTCATTCCCCTCAATACATCCTGCTTCGCTTCACCTGTGCCAAAACTTTTCTTAAGATCTCTGATCTCCAAGAAATTCTCTTCCATACTTTTGTTCTCCTGACTTTATAGATTTTTCAATTCCCTAAAGCCTTTAAACACAAAAGACCCAAGTACAGCGGAACTATACTTGGGCTATTAATCAAAATATGTTTTGCGATCATAACACACGTATAGTTAAGCTATACATGAGTCTCGCAATTTAAAACAAGCCAGACCTACACGGCCAGGATGTTGACTTGCTACGCCAAAGCGCTTGCTACTCCCCCATGGGAATTACATGTTGTAATCTAACACATCGAACTTCGAGTGTCAAACATTTATTTGTGATTACTTAGATAACAACCTAAAGAAAACAGCCGGAGCACCTGGCTCCGGCTGTCTTAGTTATTCTTTCGAATGAGACTTGCTTATCAACCCTTCTTGTTGATCGCAGCCTGTGCTGCAGCAAGTCTTGCGATCGGTACACGGAAAGGTGAGCAGGATACATAATCCAGACCGATCTCGTCGCAGAACTCAACGGACGTGGGATCGCCGCCGTGCTCGCCGCAGATACCGATGTGGAGGTTGGGGTTAACACCCTTACCTAAGTCGATAGCCATCTTCATGAGCTTGCCGACACCATTCTGATCGAGTCTTGCGAAAGGATCAGACTCGAAGATCTTGGAATCGTAGTATGCATCGAGGAACTTACCGGCATCGTCACGTGAGAAACCGAATGTCATCTGTGTAAGGTCGTTTGTACCGAAGCAGAAGAATGCAGCTTCCTTACCGATCTCGTCAGCTGTAAGAGCAGCTCTCGGGATCTCGATCATGGTGCCTACCTCATACTTGAGGTCAGAACCTGCAGCTTGGATCTCAGCGTCTGCTGTCTCAACAACAACTGCCTTAACAACCTTGAGCTCCTTAACGTCGCCGATAAGAGGGATCATGATCTCAGGCTCGATGTTCCAGTCGGGATGAGCATTCTTAACGTTGAGAGCAGCACGGATAACAGCCTTTGTCTGCATCTTTGCGATCTCAGGATATGTAACTGCGAGACGGCATCCACGGTGACCCATCATGGGGTTGAACTCGTGGAGGGAATCGATCATGACCTTGATCTCTTCTACTGTCTTGCCCTTTGTATCAGCAAGCTTCTTGATGTCAGCTTCTTCTGTAGGAACGAATTCGTGAAGCGGGGGATCCAGGAATCTGATGGTTACCGGATAGCCCTCGAGAGCCTCATAGAGAGCTTCGAAGTCGGACTGCTGCATAGGGAGGATAACCTCGAGAGCAGCCTCACGCTCCTCAACAGTGTCAGAGCAGATCATCTCACGGAAAGCTTCGATTCTGCCTTCACCGAAGAACATGTGCTCTGTACGGCAGAGACCGATACCTTCAGCACCGAGCTCACGAGCCTTCTTAGCATCGTTAGGTGTATCAGCGTTTGTACGTACTTCGAGTCTCTTGA
>JAGAAI010000014.1 GCA_017615325.1 Clostridiales bacterium
GGAAGACTACCAGTTGATAGGCCGGGCGTGTAAGCATAGAAATATGTTCAGCTAACCGGTACTAACGCCCGAAGACTTGACCACAAGTTATGTTCAATGTCTTTAAATACAAAACACAATTAGATCCTACTCAACTGATCTTTATCCTGTGTTTAGTTTTCGGTGTAGTTTTGAGGGTATAAGACTCTCAACCATTCCGGTGGTGATTACGACGAGGCCACACCTGTTCCCATCCCGAACACAGAAGTTAAGCTCGTTCGTGCTGACAATACTTGGCTGGCGACGGTCTGGGAAGATAGGTTGCTGCCGGATTATATGGGGACTTTAGCGCTAAACGCTAAAGTCCCTTTTTTTGCCTCATAAAAATATTACTAAAAATGTAATAATTACATTTGCGTAGATTACATTTATTGGTAAAATTAAAAAGTAATACCGTGAATTGGCTCTTATATGAGGTGTTTTATGACTAAGATTTTGATAATTGATGACGATAATCAGATCGTCACAGGTACTTCTGAGATATTGGACAGCGCAGGATATGAGGTCCTGTCGGCAACTTCCGCCAAGGGCGGTTATGAGATAGCTGTAAGCCAGTCTCCTGACATCATCTTACTTGACTGGATGATGCCCGAGATGAGCGGAATGCAGTTCCTTGAGAAGTACAGGGAAGAAGGTTTCCAGACCCCCGTTATCATGCTCACAGGTAAGGGTGATGAGGCTACATATGAGTCTATCGCATTGGATGGCGGTGCAGATGTCTATATTGCCAAGCCCTATAATGCAAGCGCCCTCCTTTCCCAGATCAAGGCTCTGAAGAGAAGACTTGAGTATAACGACAAGAGGGGCAAGGAATCAGCCAACAGAAGAGTATATTGTGACGGTGAGCTCATCATCGATAATGATGCAATGCAGGCATTTAAATACGAGGAATCCTGCGATCTTACAAACCGCGAATTCCAGCTCCTTCAGTATCTTGAGGAGAATGCAGGCCGTGTCTGCTCCAGAGGCGAACTCTTAAAGCAGGTATGGAAGTATGATTTCTTAGGCGACGAGAGAACGGTCGACGTTACGATCAAGAGGACAAGACAGAAGATAGAGCCCGATCAGAAGTACTTTAAGTACATCCTGACAAGACGCGGCTTCGGATATTTCTTCCCTAACGATCTTAAGTAAACATGGATCTGATTCTTTCTATCAGTCTTTGGGAGGCTATAAGGGGTAATCTGCCACTTGCGATAGTCATCGCCCTCATCCTTGTGGTGGCGGGTGTTGCCATGGGCTATATCGTCGGCAATACTTCCCTCCGTAAAAAAGTCACCGAAGAATACAGCAAGATAGCAGGCAGAGACCTCGTCAAGAAGTCTGTCCTTGAAGAAGTGGGCTTAGGAGTAATAGTCTACGACAACTCCGGCATGGTCTATGCCAATGCGAAGATCTTTGATTTCCCGGGCTTCGGGCGGGGCAAAGGGATCCCCAAGACACTTGATACTTTCCTTGATGCCTATGACGACGGCGACAACAGGCTCAAGTCATCCTATATCCTGGGCTGCGAGAACGGGATCAATATCATCAGGGCCAACTATATCTGCGACAAGCATATCTACGAGATAAAGATCGTCCGCAATGCCTTTGCAGACGAGGAATACAAGGTCTTCCACGACCACGATCTCAAGATCGTAATAATTGATGACATCACCCAGATCAAGGATGACGAGAGACGCCAAAAGGACCTTGCAGCCAACGTATCCCACGAGCTCAAGACCCCGCTTACGGTCATCAAGATGAGCGAGTATTTCTTCGAGAATATCTCCCCCGACAACATGCCTTCCTATGAAGACGTCAAGAGGTGGGGCGAGAGGATCTCGGTCAATGCCGACAGGATGAGGGACATAGTCCAGGACTTCCTCGTATTGTCTGAATGTTCCCACGTTAACAGGATGACGGTCTTTGATATAAAAGACGATGTTTCCAAGGCTCTTTCCAACATTACCGATTACCCGGGACGCGAAAACGTTCACTTCATAATGCCCGAAGACAAGCAGTATCCTCTGCTCTACGGTAATGCGAGCCTGGTCATGAGGGTCATAATCAATCTCTTAACGAACGCTGTTAAGTACATTGATTATGAGGGCAAGACTGTTCCCAACGAGATCAAGATCATGATCTCCGAGATTGGAGACCAGATAAGCGTTCAGATCGAAGACAACGGCAGAGGCATCCCGGAAGAGTCCTTAAATCACCTTTTCGAAAGGTTCTACAGGGTGGATAATTCGGGCAACAGGCAAGTCGGCGGCTCAGGCATAGGCCTGTCTATCGCCAAGGAGATAGCCGAGATGCACGGCGGTTCGATAAGCGTCGTATCGGGCGTCGGATCAGGTTCTGTCTTTAACTTCACCATGCCTACTGCGGATGCTGTCTTTGAGACAGTCCATAAGGACGCATCATCAGGTGTAATAAGCGAGATCCAGATCTATAAGTCCGCTGCCCAGTACCTCTGTATGCAGATATCTGAGACGGTCAAGTCCTTCGAGTACGAGGATATGTACGATAAGGTAAAGGAATACGAAGAGAGCCCGGCTGAGACCCGCCACAAGGCCATGACCGCACTCCTTCGGGCTTTTGACGAGAACAGATTCAAGTCTTTGACCGAAGAACTCCTCTATACCGAGGATGAAGACATGTCCGATTACGGTGAATACGATCCCGAGACCGGCATTGTCGCAAAAGAACCCGAAGATACGGCCGATGCCTTATTTGACAGGGTCGCACAGGCATCTGCTGCAGGCGCTGTCCCTATGGAAGAAGATAATAGTGAAGGTCTGATCCAGGCTTCGAAAGCTCAAATCAGTCCCGAAAACAGTCAACAGCCTGTACAGATTGAGCCCAAAGAGGACGCAAAAATTCTTCAGAATGTAATCACAGAACAGCCCGCTAATGATGTATCCTATAGTCCCGAAGACGATGAGGCGGAGCAGATCCGCAAGGCTAAGGAAGAAGCCCGCAAGATACTCACGACTCCGGTAACGCAACTAAGCGCAGCACCTTCTGCGACATCAGGCAGGGCCGCGATAGAGAAAATGAAGGAAAAGGCAGCGATCCACCCCGAATCTTCTCCGAGAAGATCGAGGAAGAAGCCCGAATCTGAATCAAAGCTCAAGAAGCTCTTAGACGATTCGGCACCGATAGGAGAGAACTGATTAGAAGATCCCTATCCCCCACACCAATAAAGAAGGCAGTTTAAGTGACAGATAATACATTAGATAAGTCCCGCCCTTATGCTTACAAGATAACCGGCGGAACACCCCTTAAGGGAGATATTGAGATCAGCGGAAGCAAGAATGCTGCGCTGGGCATCATCGCGGCGGCCATGATGGTCGACGGTCCCTGTACTTTGGAGAATGTTCCCGATATCTCGGACGTTCACGTAATGGTGGACCTCTGCAGATCCTTAGGCGCTACGATCGATGCACCTGACATTCACACGCTGGTAATAGACCCCAGGACTATCAATACATATAAGGCATCCGGAGCTCTTGTTTCCAAGATCAGGGCATCCTACTATTTAATGGGTGCGCTCCTGTCCCGTTCGGGCCAGGCTTCGATAAGACTTCCCGGCGGATGCAATTTCGGCCAGAGGCCCATCGACTTGCACCTTAAGGCTTTCAGGCTCATGGGTGCGAGAGGTTCAAGGCCCACGGATATCGACAACGGTATAGTCAATCTCAAGGCAGATCCTCTGCACGGCGCCACGATCTTCTTTGATATCGTCAGCGTCGGCGCCACGATCAATGCCATGCTCGCAGCCTGCAAGGCGCAGGGCAAGACCGTTATCAACAACGCAGCAAGGGAGCCTCACATAGTTGACGTTGCTAACTTCCTTAACGCCATGGGCGCCAAGATCAAGGGTGCAGGTACCGACACGATCAAGATCGACGGTGTTCCCGTCTTACCCGGCAACTTTACATATTCTATAATTCCTGACCAGATCGAGGCAGGAACCTACATGATCGCGGCAGCCGTAACAGGCGGCGACATTACGATACATAACCTTATCCCCCCTCATATGGATCCTCTTTCCGCCAAGATGCGCGAGATGGGATATACGATCGAAGAGGGCGACGATACCATCAGAGTCTATAATCCCTATCCTGACGATGAGCTCTTCGCGATAAACGTCAAGACAAGCCCGCACCCCGGGTTCCCTACGGACCTTCAGCCTCAGACCGTAGTCCTTCTCTGTAAGGCCACCGGCATGAGCCGTATGCACGAAAACGTATGGCAGAGCAGGTTCCAGTATGTTCCGGAACTTGCCAAGATGGGTGCCAACATCACCGTTTACGACAGGATGGCTCTCGTTAACGGTGTCACGGACTTTAAGAGTGCTACGGTCGAAGCAACGGACTTAAGGGCAGGTGCCGCCCTTGTTTGTGCGGCTCTTGCAGCCGAAGGAACTTCCTATATCAACGATGCCCAGAGGATCGACCGCGGCTACGAGCACATCGTAAGCAAGCTCACAGCCGTAGGTGCCACGATCGAAAGGATCAACGTAGACTACACTTCCGAGGATACCGAAGCATGAGGGACGGGTTGGAACTCATACCTCTCTATTCCTCATCCGGCGGCAATTCAACTCTGATCAAATGCAACGGATCCTGTTTTCTCATCGACTGCGGCAAGAACTGCAAGCAGACTGAAGCAGCACTTATGTCAGTAGGAGTCTTACCCGACGACATAGAATGCATATTCGTAACTCACGGTCACGCTGATCACATAAACGGCATTGATGTGTTTGTCAGAAAGCACCATGCTGCGGTATTCGCAACATCAGTATCCCACAGGAAGATGAAGGATATCGCGACTAAGGAGCACAACGCTTCACAGTACATAACCATAGAAGAGAACGAGGTAGTGACATTGGACTGCGCCGCTGAGGTAATGGCCCTGCCGACACCTCACGATATATTAGGATCCGTCGTCTACAAGGTAAAGAATCTCATAACAGGAAAGACTGTTGCGGTCATGACCGACCTCGGGGAATTCACGTCCGCCATGGAAGGCTTCTCCAAGGGTGTCGATGCCATCCTCATAGAATCAAACTACGATCCCGTTATGCTAAGGAACGGACCTTACCCTTACCCGCTTCAGAGAAGGATAAGCGGAGGCAAGGGGCACATTAGCAACGAAATGTGTGCCAGGCAGGTAAAGAGACTCTACGATTCAGGCACGAGAAAATTTATCTTAGGACACTTAAGTCCCAACAACAACACTGATGAGAAGGCTCTGGAAACAACCGAAGGATATATGTCAAAGTTCGGCCTCGTAAAGGGCAGGGACTATGAATTAAGGACCGCAGATAAACTGAAGCCGACCGAAGGGTACGAAGTATGAAGATCAGGATCATTGCCCCGGGCAAGATAAAAGAAAAGTGGCTGAAAGACGGGATCGCAGAATACGCGAAGCGCCTGTCAGGCTACGCTGACGTCGAGATCATAGAAGTCCCCGACTCCCCCGATTCGATCCCGGAAGCGGAAGGCATCAGAAGGGAAGGGGAAGCGATACTCTCAAAGATCTCCGATAAGGACCTGGTCTGGGTAATGGACCTTCACGGCAAAGAAGTAACAAGTGAAGAACTGTCCGCTTATCTCATAGAAGACATGGAAAAAGGCGGGGCAAAGATCACCATAGTCATAGGAGGATCCTGCGGTATTTACGAGGATGTAAGGAAGAGGGCATCAAGGAAAATCGCTTTCGGCAAGATAACCTTGACCCACCAGATGACAAGGCTCGTACTGATGGAACAGCTTTACCGCGGCTTCAAGATCGCAAGGGGCGAGAAGTACCATAAATAACAGGTTTGGATGAGTGAAAAAAACGATATTTGTTATATTCTCGATAGTGGAAGTACTACTGATTTTTTCATTATGTATTAGCTCTGCATACAGGAAATCAGAAGCCTGTGGCGCAGTTATAGTTATTCCAGCAGACTTACAACTAACAACGGATTATGAAATAAAGATTTCAAAGAATGGAACCACTCTGATGATTCCTCAAAATACTAAGATCATTCCAAGGCATATAAATAACAGTTACGTCTATTTTGATTACGACTCACAAGAAATGATCAAGGTATCCTGGAACGATATTAAGGAACAAGATGCATTATTAGGATTAAGATCAGCAGCAGAGAACAGGAAAAAAGAGGATCAGCGGCATTTTATGATACTAGGAGTAGTAACTAGTGTTGTAGCTAGTACTCTGTGGATTTGTTTTGCACTTTTTATTATGTCTCTGGTCGAGAAAAAACAAACAATAATGCTATTATGGATTGTTCATTTGATAGTTCTTGGTTCTTTGGTTATACTTCATATGATTTGTAATATATATATGGTACATTAGTTACAGTGGAAGATCCCGTAAGACTTATTGCCACTCGCGCTATCTTGAAATGGAATTTAACTTTTCACTTCAGCGCCAACAATGAAACTTCGCATTTGACAAATCCCGGTTTGATGATATAATCACCATGTCAAGAAATTCTTTAGTCAACTAAAGAAAATTACAAAAAGAGGGAATTGATATGGGAGAAAAGTTTTATACACCGGACGGCTTTTGCGATATGCTTCCGTCTGTATGCACCTTCCAGAAGGATTGTGAAGGCAAGCTCCGTGAGCTTTTCGCGCTCAACGGATATAAAGAGATAATGACGCCCGGGATCGAGTATTGCGATATCTATACATCGACGGGTTTTGTTGCCGAGGAAGAACTCTATAAATTGACGGACCAGAAGGGAAGGCTCCTTGCGATAAGATACGACGGAACTGTTCCTGCAGCACGTTTTGCAGCAACTTCTTATAAGGATTACGAACTGCCCGTAAGACTTTCTTATATCGAAAACATGTACCGCTTCAACCAGATGGGCGGCGGCAAGCAGAGCGGATTTACCCAGGCAGGAGTCGAGCTCCTCGGTGCCAAGGGCCCTGCTGCCGATGCGGAGGTAATAGCTCTTGCGATATCTTCCGTAAGGGAGATGGGCATAGAAGATCTCCAGATCTCCATAGGACAGGTCAAGTTCATTGAGTGCCTTGCCAAGCAGATGAATATCGGCAAGGAGGACCTTGCCATTATTAGAGATGCTGTAGAAGCCAAGGATTCCGTCACGATCGATAAGACCGCCGACAGATTGGGGCTGGCAGACGAAGACCGCAAGACTCTCCTTATGCTCCCCGAGTGCCAGGGTCAGTACGATGTAATAGATTCCTTCATGGAAAGAGTGACAGACGATACGGCTAAGGAAGTACTGCAGTATCTTAAGGAAGTACTGGATTGTCTGGATGAGTACGGAGTGCTGAAGTACATAACTGTCGATCCGGGCTTGATCGGAAGCATCGATTACTATACAGGCATCATATTTAAGGGCTATACCTACGAGGTAGGATTCCCGATAGTATCCGGCGGAAGATACGACAATGTAGTCGCAAGGTTCGGAAGGGAAGCTACGGCCGTAGGATTCTCCCTGTCCATAACATTGGCTGTTACGGCTCTCATGAGACAGGATGCCGAGATGCCGGATCCCGCGCCCGATGCAGTCGTAGGCTACGACCGCAATATAGAAGGAGCAAGGGCTTCCGCAATAGCGCTCGCCCAGACCCTGAGGGCGGACGGCACCAAGGTCGTATTCGATTCGACCGCAATGGGCGAAGAAGAACTGGAAGCATATGCTGACAGGGAAGGCATAGATGCCGTCTTCTTTGTTAACGAAGGAGGGCAGAAGGCATGATCACGATAGCATTATCCAAAGGAAGACTTGCAGAACAGGCACTAGACCTTCTTGAGAAGGCAGGATACGACGTATCGGCAGGGCGGGAAAAATCCCGTAAGCTCATACTGGAAGACCCCAATACGGGCTTAAGGTTCATCCTGGCAAAGCCCGCTGACGTACCTACTTACGTAGAATACGGAGCAGCTGACCTGGGAGTCGTCGGCAAGGACACCCTGTTGGAAGAGGGAAGACAGCTTTACGAGGTAATAGACCTGGGCTTCGGCAAGTGCCGCATGTGCGTAGCAGGTCCTGCTGAACTTAAAGGCAAGCTCGACACGATCCCCAATAAGAGAGTCGGAACCAAATACCCCAACATCACCAGAGCTTATTTTGAGGGAGTAAAGAAGGAGAGCGTTGAGATAATAAAGCTCAACGGTTCCGTCGAATTAGCTCCCCTCATCGGCCTGTCTGAAGTAATTGTAGATATAGTCGAGTCCGGAAGGACTCTCTACGAGAATGGTCTCGATGTATTGGAGACCGTTGCGGATATCTCTGCAAGAGTCGTCGTGAACCGCGTATCCATGACGATGAAAGCGGACGAGATCAAGCCCATGATCGCCAAGCTCAAGGAGCAGGTAGAGATCATGAACAAGGAAGGATAAGGAGAACAAGCGTATGAAATGCAAACTGGTAAAGGGAAGCAAGGAGAACCTCAAGGAGCAGTGTGCTCTCTTAGGTTCACGCGGCAAGATGGACTTAGGTCCCATCATAGAGAAAGTCGAAGTCATCATCGACGACATTAAGAAGAACGGCGACAGCGCTGTCCTTAAATACACAAAGAAGTTCGACAAGGCTGATCTTACCCCTGAGACCATGAAGGTAAGTCAGGCTGAGATCGATGCGGCTCTTACTGAAGTCGACCCTGAGCTCCTAGAGATATTGAAGAAAGCCGCAGCCAACATAAGATCCTTCCACGAGAACCAGAAAGAGGAGGGCTTCATGACCGAAGTCGGCAAAGGCGCTTTTGTCGGTGCAGTCGTAAGACCTATCTCTGTTGCAGGCATATATGTTCCCGGCGGTACGGCACCCCTGCCGTCAACAGTCCTTATGGACGTTATCCCGGCATCTGTTGCAGGGGTTCCCAGGATAGTTTTCTGTACTCCGCCAAGGGCTGACGGAAGCATAGCTCCGGTCATCCTTGCAGCTGCGACCATTGCAGGAGCCACAGAGATCTATAAGGTCGGAGGATCCCAGGCTGTTGCCGCCATGGCATACGGAACCGAGACGATCCCCAGAGTCGACAAGATCTGCGGCCCGGGCAACATCTATGTTAATACCGCCAAGAGACTTGTTTTCGGTCAGGTGGATATAGATATGTTCGCAGGCCCTTCCGAGATCCTGATAATTGCAGACGGTACGGCTGATCCCGAGTTCGCTGCAGCCGATATGCTCTCCCAGGCAGAACACGACAAGATCGCATCCGCTATCCTCGTTACAACGTCAGAGGAATATGCGGGCAAGGTCCTGGAGGCAGTCGACAGAAGATCCGAGCAGGCTTCGCGTAAGGAGATCCTCGAGGAATCACTTCCTAATTACTGTTCGATAATCGTATGTGACGATCTTGATACGGCAATAGATTTTTCCGAAGAGATCGCTCCCGAACATCTGGAGCTCCTCCTCGAGAACCCTGAGGAAGTATTGGGCAGGATAAAGAATGCCGGTGCGGTGTTCATGGGAAGCTGGTCACCCGAGCCTTTGGGAGATTACTTCGCAGGTCCCAACCACACACTTCCCACATCAGGAACCGCAAGATTCTTCTCACCCCTTAACACCGGGGATTTCTACAAGAAGATGAGCGTCATCAACTACAATGAAGAGTCTTTAAGAGAAGTATATAAGGATGTAGCCGCATTTGCGGACAGCGAGGGCCTCGCCTGTCACGCGGCATCCATAAGAGTGAGGTTTGAAGATTGAATAAGTATTGGAACAATAAGATAAACAGCATCGAGCCCTATGTCGCAGGCGAGCAGCCCAGGGCGGGTGAGAGGGTAATAAAGCTTAACACCAACGAGAACCCTTATCCGCCTTCGCCCATGTGCCGGAAAGCCATGGAGGAATTCTCCCTTGATACCCTGAGGCTCTACCCGAATACGGATGCCGTGATGATCAAGGAAGCGGCTGCTATAGCAGAAGGTGTCGCCCCGGAAAACATCTTCGTGGGCAACGGGAGCGATGAGGTACTGGCTCTGGTATGGCAGACCTTCTGGGAGAAGGAATACGATCAGGACAAGGCAGTCCTTATCCCTGATATCAGTTACAGTTTCTACCCCGTTTATTCTGACTTCTATTCGGTAAGGTGCAGAAGAGTCCCCTTAAAGGACAACTTTGAGATAGACCCCGGGGATTATATCGGCAAGGATAACTGCGGTATTGCCATAGCAAACCCCAATGCTCCGACTTCGATCACGATGCCCTTATCCGACATCGAAAAGATCGTTATGGCAAACCCTGACTCCGTTGTCATGATCGACGAGGCATATGCGGCTTTCGCTGAAGGCTACGAGTCTGCAGTAAGCCTTATTGGCAAGTATAAGAATCTTCTCGTCGTGAAGACTTTGTCAAAGGCGTACAGTCTTGCAGGTCTCCGGGTAGGTTATGCCATCGGTGACAGGACCCTTATCGAGGGTCTTACGAGAGCAAGGGATTCCTTTAACTCATATCCCGTTGACTGCCTGGCCCAGGTCATTGCATCAGCCGCCCTGTTGGACAGGGATTACTTTGAAGACCGGAGAATGGCCGTTATCGCAACGCGTGAACGTATGGCTGCTGAACTTAAGGAATTAGGATTTACTATGCCTGAGTCAGGTTCGAATTTTGTGTTCGCAAAGCCTCCCGCTCCTCTGACTGCGGAAACGCTCTACAAAAATCTTAAAGCGAAAGGTATACTTGTAAGGTACTTTGATAAACCCGTGATCCGCGACTACCTGAGGATATCCGTAGGTACCGAAAGTGAGACGGATGAGTTTATAAGCGAGGTAAGAAAGGAGATCTGCGATGCAAAGGGAAGCTAATATCAAGAGAAAGACGGGCGAGACGGACATCACGGTATCCCTTAATATCGATGGCGAGGGCAAGGCCTCTATCGATACGGGTATCGGATTCTTCGATCACATGCTGACAGCCCTCACCAAGCATTCCGGAATGGACATTGCCGTAAGCTGCAAGGGTGACCTCTATGTTGACGGACATCACTCGGTTGAAGATGTCGGCATAGCGCTCGGCAAGGCTTTCGCAGAGGCTCTTGGAGACAAGGTCGGCATCGTAAGGTTCGGTTTTGCATCCTGCCCTCTGGACGAAGCACTGGCTTCGGCGGTGGTAGATATCTCGGGAAGAGCATATCTTGTATATGACTGTTCATTCGCCCAAGATAAGATCGGCGAACTTGATTCCCAGCTCGTAGAGGAATTCTTCAGGGCATTCGCTTCCAACGCAGGCATCACGCTCCACGTAAAGTGCGAATACGGTGTCAACGACCACCACAAGGCTGAGGCTATGTTCAAGTCATGTGCACGAGCTTTGAGACAGGCTACATCGATCGACCCCAGATTCTCTGACCAGGTCGCTTCGACAAAGGGTGTCCTCTGATATATTAAGTAAATACTTTTATAGGAGATATAAATATGCTTATTAAAGACACAGATTTTATCGATCTTCCCGTTTTCTGCAAGGGTAAGGTAAGAAATGTTTACGATCTTGGAGACTCCCTCCTCATGATCGTTACCGACAGGATCTCGGCTTTCGATGTCGTTTTCGATGAACTGATCCCCGACAAGGGTAAGGTCTTATCCTCGATCTCGGCTTTCTGGTTCGATTTCACCAAGGATGTCATCGGCAACCATGTCATCACGACGGACGTTTCCCAGTATCCCATGGGTCTTGATAAGTATGAGGAAGAACTTTCCGGCAGGTCCATGCTCGTTAAGAAAGTCGACATGCTCCCGGCAGAGTGTATCGTAAGAGGCTACCTCGAAGGTTCCGCATTGAAGGAATATAAGAAGTCCGGTACAGTCGGCGGCATCAAGATGCCTGAGGGCATGGTCCAGGGCGACAAGCTCCCCGAGCCCCTGTTCACTCCTTCAACAAAGGAAGAGAGCGGCCACGACATCAACATCACTTTCGAGCAGCTCGTTGACCTCATCGGTGAGGAAGATGCTACGGCTCTCCGTGAGGCATCACTCGCACTCTATAAGAAAGTTTCCGAATTCGCACTCACCAAGGGTCTTATCCTTGCTGACACAAAGTTCGAGTTTGGTAAGATCGACGGCAAGCTCGTAGTAGCTGACGAGATGTTCACGCCTGACTCTTCCAGATTCTGGGATCTTGCTGATTACCAGCCCGGAAGAGCTCAGAAGAGCTTCGATAAGCAGTACTTAAGAGAGTGGCTCGAGACATTGGATTGGGATAAGACATATCCCGCTCCCACTCTCCCGGAGGAGATCATCAACAAGACTGCCGAGAAATACCGTGAGTGCTATTCTCGCCTGACGGGAAAGGAAATCTGATAAGTGATATCTATCGTAGATTATGGCATGGGAAACCTCGCTTCAGTCTATAAGGCACTGAAGTACATAGGTCAGGATGCCGCGATAACATCTGATCCTGAGACAATCGCCCTGTCGTCAGGGCTCATCGTACCGGGCGTCGGTGCTTTCGGTCCTGCTATGGACGCGCTGAAGTCCAAGGGCCTTGATGAAGCGATCAAGGGTTTTGCGAAAACGGGAAAGCCCGTTCTTGGCATATGTCTCGGTATGCAGCTCTTTCTGTCAGGGTCTGAAGAAGGCTCGACATCAGGTCTTATTGAAGGTCTGGATCTTATCCCGGGCAAGGTCGTTAAGTTCCCGCAGGATAAGACGGTCGATGCAGGTCTCAAGGTGCCCCAGATGGGCTGGAACAAACTTGAGGATGTAACGGGCAAGCTGATGCGCGAAGGCGATTATGTCTACTTCGTACATTCCTACTACTGTGTTCCTGACGATGAGAAGGCCAGCTGCGCCAAGACGACATACGGCATAAAGTACACCGTTGCCCTCGAGAAGGACAATATCTTCGCAACCCAGTTCCACCCGGAGAAGAGCGGCGAAGCGGGGCTTCAGATGCTGATAAGGTTTGCTCTGGGAGGTCTGACATGATCATATTCCCGGCTATAGATATTAAAGACGGCAACTGCGTAAGGCTCGTAAAGGGCGACTTCGGCACGGCCAGCAAGGTTGCCGAGGACTATATGGAGACGGCAAGGTCTTTCGAAGCTAAGGGCGCGGAGTGGATCCACATGGTGGACCTGGACGGCGCCAAGGCAGGGAGACCCGTCAACACGAAGATCTATGAGGACGTCTGTCAGAATACGGGCCTTAAGGTCGAGGTAGGCGGCGGTATCCGCAACATGGAGACGATCAGGGAATACCTTGATATGGGCATATCCCGTGTTATCCTGGGTTCCGCTGCTTTAAAGGATCCCAAGCTCGTCGAGGAATCCATAGGGGTTTTCGGGCCCGAGAAAATAGTTGTCGGCATCGACTCGATGGACCGCATGGTCGCAACAGAGGGCTGGCTCGAAGCATCGGACGTCAACTATATAGATCTTGCATTGAAGATGAATGCGATCGGAGTTAAGTATTTTATCTTTACCGATATATCAAGAGACGGAACCCTTACGGGTGTCAATGTCGAGCAGTTATCTGATCTCGCTGATGCCCTGAAGGATAAGGCATATATCGTAGCCAGCGGCGGAGTCAAGACGATGGATGACATCGTTGCCTGCAAGGAGATGGGTCTTTACGGAGCCATCTGCGGCAAGAGCATCTACAGCGGAACTCTGGATCTGGCTTGTGCTATAAACTTCGCAAAGGAGGGGGCTTAAATGCTGGGCAAAAGGATAATACCCTGTCTTGACGTTAAGGACGGACGAGTCGTAAAGGGCGTTAACTTCGTATCCTTAAGGGATGCCGGAGATCCGGTCGAGTGCGCAAAGCAGTATAACCTCTCCGGCGCTGACGAACTCGTATTCCTTGATATAACCGCAACACTCGAAGCAAGGGACACCGTTATCGACATGGTCGGGCGCGTGGCAGACGAAGTCTTCATCCCCTTCACTGTAGGCGGCGGCATAAGGACAGTAGAAGATATAAGAGCTATCCTCAATGCGGGAGCTGACAAGGTCTCTCTTAACTCGGCAGCCGTAAAGAATCCCGATTTTATAAGGGAGGCAGCCGATAAGTTCGGTTCCCAGTGCATAGTGGTCGCTATAGATGTCAAGAGACGCGAAGGCCAGGAAGATAAGTTCCCCTCCGGATACGAAGTAGTCGTGGCAGGCGGTACCAAGCCTGTGGGGCTCGATGCTCTTGAGTGGGCAAAGAAAGCCGTATCATTGGGAGCAGGTGAGATCCTTCTTACTTCGATGGACAAGGACGGTACCAAGAGCGGATTCGATAACGGTATAACATCTCTCATAGCAGATAATGTTGCAGTACCCGTCATTGCATCCGGCGGAGCAGGCTCGATGGAGGATTTCTACGACGGAATAGTCGAAGGCAAGGCAGACGCTGTCCTGGCTGCATCCCTCTTCCACTTTGGTGAGATCAGGATAAAAGACCTTAAGGAATATCTTATCTCCCGCGGGATCCCGGTAAGGACGATCTCCCCTGAACTTGACATGTGGGCTCACATGAAGAAGAATTCCGACGGCATGGTTCCCGCCATCGCGGTGGATGCCGCAAACGGAGAAGTCCTCATGATGGCTTACATGAATTTCGAATCTTTCGAACTTACATGCAAAACGGGATATATGCACTACTATTCAAGATCCCGCAACACGCTCTGGAAGAAGGGCGAGACTTCAGGTCACATCCAGAAGGTCGTGTCCTGCAGGATAGACTGTGACAGGGATACCCTACTCTACGAGATAGAGCAGACGGGTGCAGCCTGCCACACAGGCAACAGATCATGTTTTTATACCAAGCTCGACGAATGGGATTATTCGGGCGACGATCAGGAGGAATGATATATGCAGATCATGGATGAACTCTACAGAGTAGTAATCGACAGGAAAGAGCACCCTGTAGAGGGTTCTTATACCAACTATCTTCTCGAAAAGGGAACGGAAAAGATCGCCAAGAAAGTAGGAGAAGAGGCTGTTGAAGTTGCGATCGCCGCAGCCAAGGGTGACAGGAGCGAGATCATAGGCGAGATCGCAGATCTCCAGTACCATCTTCTCGTTCTCATGGCAGACAGGGACATCACTCTGACCGATCTTGAGAAGGAACTCCGTTCCAGAAGAGGATAATAGTCAATATTTTCAAACTTCTATTTGACTTTTAATATGGCGCGTGATAGACTAATCGCGCTAAAAACCGCTCACGGTCTTTTTTATTGCGCGCTTTTTTGAGAGAGAATGCAATGAATAAAGGCATCTGGCAGGCAATAAACGGAGGTATTCTGACATGGCAAAGGCAAGCGCTCGCGATAAGCTGACACTCGCATGTTCCGAATGCAAGCAGAGGAACTATCAGACATATAAGAACAAGAAGAATGATACGGACAGACTGGAACTCAAGAAGTACTGCCCTTTCTGCCGTAAGCATACTATTCACAAGGAAACAAAGTAATCTTAACAGAGGGTTATTAAGATGGCTGATAAAAAGAAGAAGAACATCTTTGGCCGTATAGGTCAGACATTTAAGGATGTAATCGCAGAGCTCAAGAGGGTTACATGGCCCGACAAGACCAAGCTCAAGAATACTTCTGCTGTTGTATTGCTCGTTATCCTCTTCTTCGCTGTATATCTGACACTGATCGGTGACGGCGGAAGGTGGATCCTTGACAAGGTCGGCTTCTACGACGCAGTTGAGACAACAGAAACATCGGAAGAATCAGAAGAGACATTCGATCCTTCTGCGACAGTTAACTCCGATGATACTTCCGCTTCTGCGGAGTCTTCTGATTCTACAACAGAAGATACTGCAACAACTACAGAGCCTGCAGCTTGACGCACGGAAAGGAACGATCCGTTCCTTTGACAGAATGGGAGATATGATAAATGTCTGAAGAAAGAGAAGCCCGTTGGTATGTCATTCATACTTATTCGGGATATGAAGACAAAGTAAAGCGCTCTTTGGAGAATATAGTCACGGGTCAGAACCTCCAGTCTGTTATCCAGGAGGTGTCGGTTCCTGTCGACAAGACAGTCGAGACACGTGACGGCAAGAGATACGAAGCTGAGCACAAGAGGTACCCCGGGTACGTATTCCTCAAGCTCGTATACGGATATGACGATGAGGGCGACAAGAAGCTCTGGTATCTCATCAGAAATACCCAGGGTGTAACGGGATTTGTCGGGACCAACCCCAACAAGCCCCTGCCTATGACCGACAGCGATCTTATCGCTATGGGTCTTGTAGAACCTGAGAAGGTCGAGGTCGATTACGATGTAGGAGATCTCGTAAGAGTTACAGACGGACCCTTCCGCGACAACAAGGCTGTTGTCAAGGAGATCAACAAGGACAAGCAGCAGGTTACTGTTATTGTCAATCTCTTCGGAAGAGAAACACCTCTTACACTTGACTTTGTCAACGTAAGAAAAGTATAAGACTTAACCGGATAATATCCGTTAAGATAAAAGATTAATTAAATGGGAGGCACGCTTTATGGCTAAGAAGATCACAGGTTATGTAAAGTTACAGATACCTGCAGGTAAAGCAACACCAGCGCCGCCGGTAGGACCAGCTCTCGGACAGCACGGAATCAACATCCAGCAGTTCACGAAAGAGTTTAACGAGAGAACACAGAAGGATGCAGGAATGATCATTCCTGTTGTTATCACAGTTTATGCTGATCACTCCTTCTCATTCATCACAAAGACTCCTCCGGTACCGGTATTGCTCAAGAAGACGGCAAAGATCGAGAAGGCTTCCGGCAGACCTAACACACAGAAGGTCGCAACGGTTACTTTCGACGATTGCAGGGAGATCGCTAAGATCAAGATGCCCGACGTTAACGCTGCAGATATCGATGCATGCGCAAGAATGGTCGCAGGTACTGCACGCAGCATGGGTATCGTTGTAAAGTACGACTAACGGAAAGGAGTAAAGAGTATGAAATTAGGAAAAAGATATTCCGAGATCAAGCAGCTCGTTGACAGATCAGTACTCTATGATCCTTCCGATGCAGTAAAGCTTGTTCAGGAAACAGGTAAAGCGAAGTTTGACGAGACTGTTGAGCTCCACGTCCGCCTGGGTGTTGACTCCCGTCATGCTGACCAGCAGGTCAGAGGCGCTGTAGTCCTCCCTCACGGTACAGGCCGTACAAAGAGAGTTCTCGTTCTCGCTAAGGGCCCCAAGGCTGATGAAGCTAAGGAAGCCGGTGCAGATTACGTAGGCGACGACGATCTCATCGAGAAGATCCAGAAAGAGAACTGGTTCGACTTCGATGTTATCATCGCAACACCCGACATGATGGGTAAGCTCGGTCGTTTGGGTAAAGTCTTAGGTCCTAAGGGCTTGATGCCTAACCCTAAGGCAGGTACCGTTACGATGGAAGTTACCAAGGCTGTAAACGATGTTAAGGCAGGTAAGATCGAGTACAGACTCGACAAGTCCAACATCATCCACTGCCCTATCGGTAAGGTATCTTTCGGTCAGGAGAAGCTCGAAGAGAACCTGAAGGCTGTCATGACCGCCATCATCAAGGCTAAGCCGTCCGCTGCAAAGGGACAGTACATCAAGAGCTGCTCGCTCTCATCCACGATGGGCCCGGGCATCAAGGTGAACGCCCAGAAGTTCATCAACTGATAACTTCGAACCTAAATAATTAAATATCCTTAATCTGCCGAAGACCGCAGGCAGGGGTAACCCCTTCAAATGTTAAGAGATTAACAGCCAGCCGAGGAAGATAGAAAGCTATAAGCTCGTTATCACCCCGTTTTGTCTTCATCAGAACGGGGTTTTTATAAGAAAATTTAACAAGGAGGAATAAACGAATATGGCCAGTGAGAAAATTCTTGCCAAGAAGCAAGAGCATATTGCAGAGCTTGCTGAGTCTATGTCCGGTGACAAGTCATTTGTCTTCGTTGCTGCTCGTGGACTTACAGTTGCTCAGGATACTGCTATGAGAAAAGAGCTTCGTGAGGCAGGCGTAACCTACAAGGTCATCAAGAACACAACTCTGAAGCGCGTTTTCGAGAAGCTCGAAGTTGAAGGTCTTGACGATATCTTCGAAGGTCCGACTGCAGTTGCTTTCTGTGACGAAGTAACAACAGCTCCCAAGATCCTTTGCAAATATGCAGAAGACATTGAAGTACTTCAGATCAAGGGTGGCGTTATCAGCGGCAAGGTTGCATCAATCGACGAGATCGTTGCACTTTCCAAGATCCCCTCTACAGAAGTTCTTTACAGCCAGGTTGTCTATGGCTTGCTTTTCCCTCTTACAAAGCTCGCAATGCTCGTTAAGGCAGTAGCTGAGAAGAAGGAAGAAGGCGGCGAGGCACCCGCAGCAAAAGAAGAGGCTCCTGCAGAAGCAGTAGCCGAAGAAGCTCCCGCAGCAGAGGAGGCTCCCGCAGAGGAAGCACCTGCAGCAGAGGAAGCACCCGCTACCGAAGCACCTGCTGAAGAGGCAGCTGCTGAAGAGGCACCCGCGGAAGAGCCTGCAGAGGCCCCCGCAGAATCTTAAGCCAACAATTAATTAACATAGGAGGATATCAAAATGGCTAGTGAAAAGATTACAGGTATACTTGATGAGATCAAGACAT
Organism: Clostridiales bacterium; assembly: GCA_017615325.1. Lineage (GTDB taxonomy): Bacteria > Bacillota > Clostridia > Saccharofermentanales > Saccharofermentanaceae > Saccharofermentans. Next base: position 18,558 of record JAGAAI010000014.1, read on the forward strand.
TGTCCGTTACAGAGCTTTATGAGCTCGAGCAGGCTATCGAGGAAGAATTCGGCGTTACAGCAGCAGCAGTTGCAGTAGCAGGTCCCGCAGCAGGCGGTGCAGGCGCAGCAGCAGCTGAGCAGACAGAGTTCACAGTTGTTCTTAAGAGCTTCGGTGAGTCCAAGATGCAGGTTATCAAGGCTGTTAAGGACGTTATGGGTCTTGGCCTTAAGGAAGCTAAGGAGCTCGTTGAGAAGGCTCCTGTTAACCTCAAGGAGAACGTTGCTAAGGACGAGGCTGAGTCTCTCGCTAAGAAGATCGAAGAGTCCGGCGCTGAAGTCGAGATCAAGTAATCCATACTTAATCGCACAAAACAAAAATGGCTGTCTTCGGGCAGCCATTTTGCATTTAAGCAGGTCTTATCTGTTGAATATCAGATCGCAGTAAATGTATAATCAATATGCATGGGATACCATGTATTGAATAATTGGGAGGTATTGTATGAAAAGCTTTAAGAAGGTATTAACGTCTATCGTCACCATGGCTATGATGGTCGGCTGTTTTTCAGTTGGGAATCTGCTTGCTGTAGTAAAAGATCCCAATGAGCCAAACAACACGGTTGAGAAAGCTACCGAACTGAAAGTGGGGGAGATCTATCTCGGAGAGATCGGAGACAATGCTCTCTGGGTGAAAAACGATCGTACGGAAGATGAGGATTGGTTTAAGTTTAAGGTCGAGAAGGGTAAGACTTACAGATTGTATGTTACGGGTTTTACGCAAAGACTTCATAAGCATACTCTTATTCTGATCAATGGTTATTATTCTTTGAAAGATGCAAAAGAAGACCCTATTGATCAGGACTATATCAGTTCTGATATGGTGGATAATAAAGCTGATTATTATGATATCAAAGCTAACTATACAGGTACATACTATATAAAGATACAAAATGCTACTGATTTATCCAAGAAGTTGGACACTACATTCTATACTATCTCCCTCAACGGAGCATATAAGGACGTTAAGAACAGTAAGGATTTCTGGTACGATCCTACCTACTATCTTTCCGCTCAGGGCGTAGTCAAGGGTTACGACAAGGGAACGAAGTTTAAGCCCGACAACGACTGCACAAGAGCTCAGATGGTAACATTCCTTTGGAGACTTGCAGGTCAGCCCAAGCCTGGTTCAACAAAGACATCTTTCACTGACATCAAGAAGAGTGACTACTATTACAACGCAGTCCTCTGGGCAGTTGAGAAGGGTATTACGACGGGTACATCCAAGACCAAGTTTGGTCCCAAGGGTGTCTGTACAAGAGCACAGACGGTTACATTCCTCTGGAGAATGGCAGGCAAGCCTTCTGTAGGCAATGCCAAGAACAAGTTCAAGGATGTAAAGCAGGGTGATTACTTCTACGATGCAGTTATCTGGGCTTCCAGCATGAAGATCGTAGCTGGTTACAGCGACGGAACATTCAAGCCCTCAGGCAAGTGTGCACGCCGCCAAATGGTTACATTCCTTTATAAGTACGACAAGTACATCAACGGAAAAGGCTGATAAAATCATTTAGATCAAGTGATCAGGGGCTGTCTCAAAATAAGCTTGGGACAGCCCTGTTCTTTTGATGATCTGCTTTTCGCCAAGAAAGATGCGGAAAGTATTTGTTGGCAACATCCCGAAAAGTTGGGAGATCTGCCAACCGGATCATCTTGCTATGGCCAGTGCAGAAGTCCTGAATGGCCACTGTACAGTGGCCAAAAGAAGCGATTACAGTGGCCACTTTCTCATGGGGAAGCCGTTGGTTTTGATTTTCCGGAAGAATAAGGCTGCCTCTGAATGAAAAGTCCCCCTTTTTTGTGCCGGAGATCCCATATATATATGTATATAAGGACATGTATTTCAGTTTGTGCAAAGTAAATAATGGGAAATATTTGAGGGGCATTTTTTCTTGTTTTCCGTGTCAATTGTCAGTACTGGTTTTCTTTAGTAGACTAAAGGCGCATAGAAAGATATGCATGGAATACATTATTTAGGGAGGGAATTATCATGAAAAGATTCACAAAAGCTTTTACGGGCTTGATGGCAGCGGTCATGCTGGTCGGAGGACTTTCGGTGGCGAACGTTTTCGCATCGGTCAAAGATCCTAACGAGCCGAATGACATTGTCAGCAAGGCAACAACTCTTAAGCCGGGGGAAATAGTACTCGGCGAGATCGGAGATTACGATCTCTACAAGAAGGCACCCGCCAGCGATGTTGACTGGTTTAAGTTCAGCACAGTCAAGGGCAAGACCTACAGACTTTGTGTAACGGGTATCGCAGGAAGGTTCAGGGCAAAGTCTACCAAAAACAAGGACCAGGACATGACCACTATCCTGATCACCGGATACCATAACAAGAAGGATGCGGAAGATGGAGCTTCATGGCGCGGCGACAGGATCGAATATGTCATGAGGGACAACAAGATCGATTACTTTGACATCACCGCCAAGGAGACGGGAACATACTATATAGAGATCTGCAACTGCATCAACGATCCTACGAAGACTCCGATCGAAACAACGTCGTATACGATCTCCATCGACGGAATGTACAAGGATGTAAAGAAGATCTCTGACTTCTGGTATGAACCGACCTACTATCTTTCTGCATTAGGTGTCGTAAAAGGATACGACAAAGGAACGAAGTTCAAGCCTGATAACGACTGTACAAGAGCTCAGATGGTAACGTTCCTTTGGAGGCTTAACAATAGTCCTAAGCCCAAGTCAACAACGACTGCGTTTACGGACATCAAGAAGAGCGATTACTACTACAACGCAGTCCTCTGGGCAGTTGAGCAGGGTATCACGACAGGTACATCCAAGACCAAGTTCGGTCCTTCAGGTGTATGCACGAGAGCACAGACGGTTACCTTCCTCTGGAGGATGGCAGGCAAGCCTTCCGTAGGCAATGCCAAGAACAAGTTCAAGGATGTAAAGCAGGGCGATTACTTCTACGATGCAGTCATCTGGGCATCAGGCAAGAAGATCGTAGCAGGCTACAGCGACGGAACATTTAAGCCCACAGGCAAGTGCGCTAGACGCCAGATGGTAACGTTCCTCTACAAATACGATAAGTACATCAATGGAAGAGGATAGGGATAGAGCCCCCGGGGTGGGAAGCCCCGGGGAGATTCCAAACAGGCACGATGCAATAATCAATAGCTCGTTGCATTCTGCTTGATATTGTCAAAAGTAACAAGTATTATAAATTTATCATTTACCAGGGGAGGTAATTATGAAGACATTAAAGAAAGTATTTACAGCATTTATTGCTACAACAGCGGTTACAGGTGCATTCTGGGGGCAGGTTATGGCTGCTGAGCCTCCGGCTGATCCCTATGAGCCCAACGACACCTATCAGGAAGCAACTGCAGTGACTCTTGGTAAGGAATACAAAGCCGAGATAGGATCCATGGAAAACTATGAGAAGAAAAATATGCATCTTGATGAAGACTGGTATAAATTCGAACTCACAAAAGGGAAGTCATACAAGATTACGGTGGCGGGATATACATCCAGATATTATGATACTACGCTTCTGATCGATATGTTTACCCCCGGAGAGGCACCTGACGTTTATAAGAAGCCTTTCGGTGATATAACGATGAGAAATACCATGAAGGACAAAAAGGTTGATAACTTTGAGTTTGAGGCTGAGAAGACCGGTACCTACTATGTAAGGTTATGGAATTTCTTTGATAATTCTAATATGATACTGAATAACGATACGGGATATATCTTCTCTGTCAATGAGATCAAATCACAGATCGATCTTGACCAGAATGCAGCTGAGGTTGCCTGTGGCAAGACACTTGCTCTTAAAGCTACCATAAAGGGGAAGCAGGAGAAGATCACATGGAAGTCATCCAATACCAAGATCGCAACTGTTGACAGCAAGGGTAAAGTTACAGGTAAAATGGCCGGTAAGGCGATGATAACTGCATCTATTCCGAGCGGCAGTATAGCAAGGTGTGAGGTACAGGTTCTCTATAAGGATGTAACGAAGGATACGGATTTCTGGTTCAAGCCTACAAATTATCTTACCAACCTCGGAGTAGTTAAGGGCTACGACAAGCAGACGAATTTTAAACCTACGAATAAATGTACCCGTGCACAGATGGTAACTTTCATCTGGAGACTTCAGAATTCACCTGCTCCCAAGAGCACGACCTGTAAGTTTAAGGATGTTAAGAAGAGCGATTATTTCTATAAGGCAGTAATCTGGGCTAATGAGAACGGGATCGTTGAAGGTTATAAGGACGGTACCTTCGGACCTCAGATCGTATGTGCAAGAAAGCATGCCGTAACATTCCTCTGGAGACTGGCAGGACAGCCGAAGCCCTACTCCACCAAGAAAACCTTTAAGGATGTAAAGAAGAGTGATTATTACTATACGGCTACTATCTGGGCAGCAGAGAACTATATCCTGGCAGGATACGATGACGGAACTTTTAGACCCAATGGTGATTGCCTGAGACGTCAGATGGTTACATTCCTTTATAAGTATGATGCCAATATCAACCACAACTGGGGCAAACAGAATAAGTAACATTGAACCAAAAGCTAAAAAACTCATCACACCGGGGTTCCTCTTGGAACCCCGCTTTTTACGGGGGTTCATTTTCCCTGGTGTCTTAACGGGAGTATAGACGCTTAAATTTCTCGAAAAACTTGTATCTTGCTTGATTTAATCTAATCTAACAAGTAAGATATGTCTACTATTACTTTTGGGGAGGAAAACATGAAGACATTTAAGAAAGTAATTACAGCATTTATTGCAACGGCTGCGGTTGCAGGTACATTCTGGGGGCAGGTCATGGCAGCTACGCCACCGGACGATCCTTATGAGCCTAATAATACATTTGATACTGCTACCCAGGTTACTTTAGGGAAAGAATATAAGGCTGAGATAGGCTCCATGGATAACTACCTAAAGAATAAATATAAATCAGATGATGACTGGTATAAGTTTGAACTCACAGAGGGCAGGACATACAGGATCACTGTATCAGGGTATACGGAAAGATTTTCCGAGACGACACTTCTGATAAATCTGATCAGCCCCGATAAAGAAGTTAGTGACAATCCTTTCCTTGGTGTGAGTGTAAGAAATGACATAAGACAAAGGAAGGTCGACAATTACGATTTTGAGGCTAAGACCAGTGGAACATATTACCTCAGACTCCATAATTTCTTTGACCAGGACAACAAAAAGTTAAACAATAATACAGGTTACATCTTATCCGTTAACGAGATCAAATCCCAGATCGATTTCGACAAGAACGTAGCCGAGGTTCCCTGTGGCAAGAGCTTTACTCTGAAGGCAACCATAACGGGTAAGAAAGAGAAGATCACATGGAAGTCTTCCAATACCAAAGTCGCAACTGTTGACAAGAATGGTAAAGTAACAGGAAAGATGGCAGGCAAGACATTTATTACTGCTACTCTGGAAAACGGAAGCATCGCAAGGTGCGAAGTTCAGGTCCAGTATAAGGACGTTACCAAGACTACTGATTTCTGGTACAAGCCCACAAACTATCTTACCAATCTGGGCGTAGTCAAAGGCTATGACAATCAGACCAAGTTCAAGCCTGCAAACGAATGTACAAGAGCTCAGATGGTAACATTTATCTGGAGACTCCAGGGATCTCCCGAGCCTAAGGCCAAGATCTGCAAGTTCTCTGATGTAAAGAAGAGTGACTATTTCTACAAAGCGGTTCTCTGGGGTAATGAGAACCATATCGTAGAGGGCTACAAGAACGGAACATTCGGACCTCAGATCGTATGTGCAAGAAAGCATGCAGTTACCTTCCTTTGGAGACTGGCAGGATCGCCCACGAAAGTTACTACAAAGAAGACTTTCTCAGACGTAAAGAAGAGCGATTACTTCTACACAGCTACTCTCTGGGCTTCCGAGAAAAACATCCTCGCAGGATATAAGGACGGAACTTTCAAGCCTAACGGTGACTGCCTGAGACGTCAGATGGTAACATTCCTTTCCAAGTATGATGCCAATATCAACGGTAACTGGGGCAAACAGCAAAAGGTTCATTGATCGGCAAACCGTTAATCTAAAAGTTAACCGGGGTTCCTTATGGGACCCCGGTTTTTGTGGGGCAGACCCTTGTGTTTACTAACTGATTTAGTATTGACATTGACATATAAAGTTGCTACAATTCTTAAGCACTTCGTGTAAGTGCATGGCGTGGCGGCATAGCTCAGTTGGCCAGAGCGTCCGGTTCATACCCGGCAGGTCGTAGGTTCAAATCCCACTGCCGCTACCACTTCGGCCCGTTGGTCAATCGGCTAAGACGTCGCCCTTTCACGGCGGAGAGACGAGTTCAA
>JAGAAI010000015.1 GCA_017615325.1 Clostridiales bacterium
ATTAAAATAATCAGAGCAAACCGTTTCTCTGCTTCATCTGTGCGTTGACCTTGATGGGAAGACCGAAGCAGTTGATGAATCCGCCTGCATCAGCCTGATTATAAACATCATCCTCATCAAATGTTGCGATGGAAACATCGTGGAGAGAGTAGGGAGATGTTGTTCCTGCAGGTGTGCAGTTGCCCTTGTAGAGCTTCATCTTAACTTCACCGGTAACTGTCTTCTGTGTATCATCAACGAAAGCAGAAAGAGCTTCACGCAAGGGATGGAACCACTGTCCGTAGTATACGAGCTCAGCAAATCTCTGAGCTACGAGATCCTTGTAGTGGAGAGTGTCACGCTCGATCGTAAGGAGCTCGAGTTCTCTGTGAGCAGCATAAAGGAGTGTTCCGCCGGGAGTCTCATAAACGCCACGGCTCTTCATGCCTACAAGACGGTTCTCAACGATATCAGCGATACCAACACCGTTCTCACCGGCAACCTTGTTGCAGTACTTGAGAAGGTCAACAGGGGAGAGCTTCTGGCCGTCAACTTCAACAGGGATACCCTTCTCGAACTTGAATGTAACATAAGTCGGCTTATCGGGAGCCTTCTCAGGGCTTACCATGAGCTCTAAGATCTTGTCGAGGTCAGGCTCGTTAGCAGGATCTTCAAGGTCCATGCCTTCGTGAGAAAGGTGCCAGAGGTTCTCATCCTTGGAATAGTTGGTCTCCTTTGTAACAGGTACCGGGATTCCTCTTGCTGCAGCATAGTCGATCTCTTCATCACGAGACTTGATGTCCCAGATCCTCCAGGGAGCCAGGATCTTCATCTCAGGAGCAAGAGCCTTGATCGTAAGCTCGAATCTAACCTGGTCGTTGCCCTTGCCTGTACAGCCGTGAACGATCGTCGTGCAGCCTTCGCGCTTTGCGATCTCAACCATTCTCTTAGCGATAACGGGACGTGCAAAGGATGTGCCGAGAAGGTACTTACCTTCGTAAACTGCGTTAGCCTTAAGCGTAGGGTAGATGTAGTCTGTGATGAACTCTTCGGAGATATCTTCAACGAAGCACTTTGTAGCACCACACTTCAATGCCTTCTCCTTAAGGAATGTCTCGTCGATACCGATACCAACTTCACCGGCCATAGCGATGACTTCACAGTCGTAGTGCTCGAGCAGCCAGGGGATTATGATCGAAGTATCGAGTCCGCCGGAATATGCGAGCAGGAATTTCTCTTTAGCCATTATATGTACCTCCAAAATATTATAATACTTGGTCAAACTGACAAACTTTACATATATTATGCTTGAAAACCTTATATTACAAGATGCTATTTAGAATTTAACATTTTCCAATATATGAGTATAATTGCTAGGGGGAAAATTAAACAAGGAGCACAAGAGATGGCCTACCCTCTGATCGAAAACATATGCGGAAACCGTATATTCCTTAACGGCAAGTTTTATGATGTTGATTCGCCTGAGGCAGAAGCACTCAAGGAACCATACGCAAAACTCTCCTACTATGAGACATTAAGGCTGATCGATAACACTCCGCTTTTCATCGAAGAACATATGGCAAGGCTGGACCATTCTGTTGCTTCAGACAATGATGCAGCTATCAGCCTTGAAGGCCTTGTTGATGATATAAGAACATTCCTTAAAACCGTACCGGATCAGACTCAGAGCTCCTTAAGGATCGTAGTAGCAGACAAGATAAGGCTGATCCACTATGTCGATATAACTCTTCCGACAGAAGAAGACTTCAGTAAAGGCATCAGGACCGCATCTCTTTGCTGGGAGAGGGAAGACCCCAATATCAAGGCTTTCCGGGGTGACTACAAGTCAGCCGTGGCAAAAGTCTTCGAAGATACCGGGGCTTTCGAAGTCATCCTGGCCGATAACGACGGGAATCTTTACGAAGGGTCCAAATCCAACTTCTTCGCTGTTGTTGACGGGGCTATATATTCTGCTCCGGATAATAAGATCCTGATCGGCATTACCAGAAAAAGAGTAATGGAAGCATTATCGTCCCTGGATCTTGAACTTCAGACCGGCATGTTCTCGTTAAATGAATTGAAAGAACACGGAGCGGCCATGTTTGTATCCAGTACTCCTTTCGACATCCTTCCCATAGGATCCGTTGACGGCATTGAGTTTGATTCTGCCGATAACGAAGTCGTAAAGAGCATCATGAAAGCTTATAAAGATGCCCAAATGAAATATGTTAACGATAATAAATTTATGGAGGCATAAAGATGGAAAAGAAGAGCGGTAAGATCTCGGTCACGACCGAAAACATTTTCCCGGTCATCAAGCAATGGCTCTACGAAGATAAGGACATCTTCGTAAGAGAATTGATCTCCAACTGCGCAGATGCGATCGCAAAGCGCAAGAGGCTGGTTGAATTAGGCGAGACCAGGGCACCGGAAGAAGACTATAAGATCAATGTAATCTACGATGACGACAATAAGACCATAGCATTCGAAGACAACGGCATCGGAATGACCGCTGAGGAAGTCGAGAAGTACATCAACAGCATTGCATTCTCAGGAGCAGTCGATTTCGTTACCAAATATAACGAGGAATCAACAGATAAGAGCGGCATAATCGGCCACTTCGGCTTAGGATTCTACTCATCTTTCATGGTTGCAGATGAAGTTACGATCGATACATTAAGCTGCAATGAAGGCGCAGAGCCCGTTAGGTGGCGCTCAGAAGAAGGCATGGACTATGAGATAACAGCAGGTGACAAGGACACGGTCGGAACCAGAGTTACGATCAAGTTCTCGGAAGATGCGATCGAACAGTTCGATACTGCAACCCTCCGCATGACCATCCGCAAATACTGCTATTTTGCTCCCGCTGACCTTTATTTCATCGATGTTAAGTCCGACAGGCTCCACGAGGAAGCAGAAGCCAAGCGCAAGGCAGAAGCAGAGGAGAAGGGTGAGGAATACACAGAAGATCCCGTCAAGTACGTTCCCGTAAACAACAAGTCGCCTCTTTGGCTCAAGAAGCCCGCTGACTGCACGGACGACGAGTACAAGACCTTCTACCACAGTGTATTTAACGACAGTGACGATCCCTTGTTCTGGATCCACCTTAACATGGACTATCCGTTTACACTCCAGGGGATCCTTTATTTCCCTAAGACAGACAATGTTTACCAGTCCCTCGAGGGAAGGATCAAGATATATAACCATCAGATCTTCGTAGCAGATAACATCGAAGAGATAATCCCTGATTTCCTCTTCCTGCTGCAGGGCTGCCTTGACTGCTCTGATCTGCCTCTTAACGTATCCAGATCAGCTCTCCAGCAGGATTCTTATGTTAAGAAGCTTTCAGGCCATATAGTCAAGAAAGTATCCGATAAGCTCAATGAGCTCTTCAAGAACAGCCGTGAGGACTTCGAGAAATACTGGTCCGACATCTCCATCTTCGTTAAATACGGTCAGATGCGTGATGAGAAGTTCTATGAGAAGGTCAAGGACATCACGCTCTTCAAGACATCAGACGGCAAGTTCATGACTGTCTCCGAGCTCTTAGAAGGCGATAAGAAGACTATCCGCTACACAACAGATCCTACAGCTCAGGCAGCTTATGTTGCCATGAGCCGCAACGAAGGCTTCGATGTAATAGTTATGGATGAAGAGATCGACAACAACTACATGTCCTTCTTCGAGATGAAGAACCGTGACATCAGATTCTCAAGAGTTGATGCAACACTTTCGGGAACAGATTCTGATGCTGAAGACAAAGAGAAATATAAGACCTTGTTCCGCAAAGTCTTGAGCAACGACAAACTCAATGTATCTGCGATGAACATGGGTGCAGATGCAATGCCTGCCCTGATCCGTGAATCCGAGGATTCCAGAAGGATGAAGGAGATGCAGGAGCAGTACAGAAGAATAATGAAGGCCCAGGGCAAGGAAGCAGAGGATATGGAAGACATGTTCCCGGATTCTTCTGAGCTCGTTATCAACACGGACAGCCCCGTCATCGTCAAGATAGCTGCTCTGGAATCAATGGGCGGAAACGAAGAAAAGGCTGCTAAGCTTGCCCAGCACGTCTATGACCAGGCGCGCCTTGCTCACGGATCCCTTGACAGCGAAGGCTTGGAGAGGTTCCTGAGGGTTAATTCAGAATTAATAAATGAGATGGAAGGATAAAGACGAATATGAGGGTTTCTGAATATTTAATGTCTTTAGTGGAGAAAAGCATGAGTAAAAAATTTTATTTTGCAGTTACAATTGTTTCTTTAATAGTTTCTGTTATTGTTCTTGGAGCTGTTTTTTCGAACAGAGTAAAAGCAAGCGATGAAGTCCAGATATACTTTTTTGTTGATATTCCGGCTGTTGGCGAGTGTCCCAGCTATGATGTTGTCGAAAAAAACTCAAACAGCGCAAGGATATCAGATTATTCCATAACTGGAGGACATGTAAGACATACCATGAAGAACGGAGTTGAATGGTATGAATCAGATGGTGATGATTGGTATCTTATGGAGGTTGATCACGATAAGATAACAGTCGGTCATGAATATAAGATAATTATATATTTTAGTTTGAGGGATGGCGTAACCGGAAATCCATATCCAAATGTTAATTGGAAATACGCGAAAAACAATAATTTGTCTGCTGCTTATCAGAAGTTATATGGTGTTGATTATTATTGTGAGTATGTTTTTACTCCTCAAAAGAAAATTGATACTGCAAATATAGGTCTTGATCTACCGGTTGCTGATTGTCTGCTCGATTACGTTTTGGAGATTCCAGAAGAAGAACCCTATTATCAGGAATTAAAAGATCTTCATTCACCAAAGACATTAAACTGGATGACATGGTATAAATTATATAATTATAGTGGTGAGTCTGTTAACTGGGAAACACATAAAGCCGTAAGAGACGGACAGTATTATGCCCAAATCAAGATATATGCAAAAGACGGATATGTGTTTACTGAAGATACGGTTTGCTCAATAAATAATGTTCAGATCACGGATAATAGTGATGTTAATGTATATAATGAGGGTAAACTTTTGGACATACTTACTCCGAAATATAATGTAATCCCACCTGAAGATTTCTATCAAAAGATTAACGATATTGACGTATCTTTATCTGAGCCAATAAACGGTTCATCAGCTGATTATGTTCCGAAATATCCTGAAGGAGCCGCGTATTCGTGCAAAAACTATAATATGACCTGGTTTGATACAACCGACGGAACTGATCAGGCAATGAATCCCTCAAATGCGAAATTTTCAAAAGGTCATAAGTATAGAGTTGACATTACATTAACCGCTTCTGAGAATTATTGTTTTGATGTTCTTAAAAATCTCAAGGCAAAAGTTAACAACAAAGAAGCTACTGTTGAATGGATAGATTCATATAATGTGATCGTAAGCCAGACATTTGATCTTTCGGTAAAACCCACTTCAATGCCTACAGCTGTGCCGTCTGTGACATCGAAACCCACGGCAAAGCCTACTGAAAAAGCTAATCCTACAAAGGCACCGACTTCCAAACCTACTGCTACAGCTACACCTACAGCTGTTTCCAATGTAGCTCTAACGCTCAGCAAGAAAACCGCAACTGTCGTTTGCAGCGGCAAGTTCTCTTTGAAAGCAACTCTGACAGGATCCAAGGCTGCCATAACCTGGACATCTTCAGATCCCAAGGTTGCTTCAGTTGATACGAACGGCAATATCACCGCTAAGATGGCAGGAACCGTCAGCATCACGGCATCAGCTGCAGGGAAGACCGCTTCATGTACAGTTACGGTCCTTTATAAGGATGTAACCAAGGCTAGCGATTTCTGGTATGCTCCCACCAACTATCTGACGGCAGCTGGTGTTGTCAAAGGCTACGACAACCAGACCTTGTTCAAACCTGCCAATGTTTGTACCAGAGCTCAGATGGTAACCTTCATCTGGAGACTGCAGGGACAGCCGGATCCTAAGACAAAGACCTGTAAGTTCAAGGATGTCAAGGAGAAGGATTACTTCTACAAGGCATGTATCTGGGGTAATGAGAACCACATCGTTGAAGGATACAAGGACGGAACATTCGGTCCTCAGATCGTCTGTGCCAGAAAGCATGCGGTTACCTTCCTCTGGAGACTGGCCAAGAAGCCTGATCCCAAGTCAGCAACAAACAAGTTCAAGGATGTAAAGACGAGCGACTACTTCTACAAGGCAGTCCTCTGGGCATCCGAGAAGAAGATCGTTGCAGGATATTCCGATGGCACATTCAAGCCTAACGGCGACTGCCTGAGACGTCAGATGGTAACTTTCCTCTATAAGTATGACAAGTTCATTAACGGGAAGGGCTGATTCTCAAATAAAAACCAAAGAAAGGTCTGTCCTGTTTCAGGGCAGACTTTTTTCATATATGCCGAAAATCATATATAATATAAACGTTTGAAATTGAACACATGGAATAAGATTTGATAAGAAAGGGGATAGAGCCATGCCTCCGAGCCATCACTCGCATTCATCACATTCATCTCACTCGTCGCATTCATCGCATTCGTCCCATTCGCACTCATCTCACTCGTCTCACTCTTCGAGTTCAGGTGGCGGATCAGGCTATTCGCGTCCTGTCAGAGCGAGAACAAATCAGCCGACAGGCTGGAATGCTGCAACTCACGGCAATTACATAAGATACGATTTCCGTGATCACGATTACATTTACTATCCTCATTCATGGACGGATGAGAACGGTAATGTCTTTAAAGAAGGTTACTACGATGAGAACGGTGTTCATTACACAAATATCTGTGCGGCAAATACCCAGACGATGCTTACATGTGAGTTCTGCGGCACAAAGTCTCTCTGGGAATGGAAAGAAGGGACTATTCCCGCATGTTCTTCATGCGGCGCTCAGATCAAGATAGATAAGATCGATGCGGCAGTAGCTAAAAGCAGCGGGAGTTCTTCAAGCCGTAAACCTTTATTGATCATGGCCATTGTCTACTTAGCAATATCGGTCGGCTTGCCGTTAACATATGTGACGTTATTAGCACCTGCAATGTTCTTAACAAATGCTGATATTCTAAGGAAACAAACAACTAATCCTACTACTAAAACATCGATAGTAGAGACACAGAAGCAACCCTCATCTGTCTTTGTTGAAGAGATAGGGAGGAACTGCTATCTTGACGGTGAGGATTACTACGATGAGGATACAGATTGCTGGTTCTGGTACAACACGGAAGTAGTTCCCGGTCAGTGGCAATACTGGTATGAGGGCATCTCGTCCGATTACGGTGATTACGGCTGGATGGAATATGATGACGATGAAGGCATTTGGTATATAGAGACTTCCGACAGTAAGTGGGAGAAATTGCCTGATAAATATGACACATCCAATCTCTGGCACTTCAAAGACAAGAATGTGAACGATCTGTATTGATCTGCACTTTGTCAAAAAGGCCAAATCGTAATCTTGCGGCTTGGAAAATGTAGTGAAATCTCTCCCTTTGAAAGTTACAAGTTAGTGTATAATATTTTTGTAATATTTTAAGAGGGAGCGTCCCATTATGACCGTAAGAAGAATCCTATCTGAGAAGAAGACCCCTTTTGCCGTTGAAGCTAAAGGATTGCTGCATGATATCAAGGCTGACCTTGATATTTCCACTTTGGAGAATGTTCGAGTTATCAACCGTTACGATATCTCCGGTATCACTGATGAAGAGTACGAGGAAGCCAAGAAAGTCGTTTTCTCCGAGCCTCCGGTAGATGACTGCTACGATGAGACTGTTGATCTTAGCGGCAGTTCTTATGTTCTGATCATAGAGGCTTTGCCCGGTCAGTACGATCAGAGAGCTGACTCAGCTGCACAGTGTGTTCAGTTCCTTACCCGTAAAGAAAGACCTCTCGTTAAGACAGCCAAGGTCGTTGCTTTTTACGGTGCTCTTACAGAAGAAGAGAAGAAGAAGATAGCAGATTACCTTATTAACCCCGTTGAGAGCCGTGAGGCTTCCGCTGAAAAGCCCGAAACACTCGAAGATAAGTACGATATTCCTACGACTGTAGCTACAGTTGATGGTTTTATCGATATGTCTGAGGACGATATCAAAGCATTGCGCGCATCCTTAGGTCTTGCAATGAGCGATGCCGATATCCTCTTTACTCAGGAATTCTTCAAGGGACAGGGAAGAAACCCTACGATTACAGAGATCAGGGTTCTTGATACATACTGGTCTGATCACTGCAGACATACTACATTCCTTACTGAGCTCGAAGATATCGTTTTCGACGGTGACGATGAACTGACAGAAGAGATCAAGGAAACATATGCTGATTACCTTGCAAACCGTGACGAGATCTACGGGGAGAGAGTCAAGGAGAAGCATATCTGTCTTATGGATATGGCTACATTGGCTGCAAAGAAGCTCAAGAAAGACGGCAAGCTTGCTGACCTCGATGAGTCTGAAGAGATCAATGCGTGCTCGATCAAGATCCGCATCAAGGTTGACGGTGAAGATCGTGATTACATCTTCATGTTCAAGAATGAGACACATAACCATCCTACCGAGATCGAGCCTTTCGGTGGTGCCGCAACATGTTTGGGCGGTGCTATCAGAGATCCTCTGTCCGGTCGTTCTTATGTATATCAGGCAATGCGTGTAACCGGTGCCGGCGATCCAACATTGCCCGTATCACTTACTCTCAAGGGTAAGCTCTCACAGAAGAAGCTCGTAAGGACTGCCCAGGCCGGATATTCTTCTTACGGCAACCAGATCGGTCTTGCAACAGGCCAGGTAGATGAGATCTATCATCCCGGCTACGTTGCCAAGAGAATGGAGATCGGCGCCGTTGTAGGCGCTGCGCCTGCTGAGAATATCGTTAGAGAAAGACCTTCTGCAGGCGACATCGTTGTACTCCTTGGCGGAAGAACAGGCCGTGATGGTATCGGCGGTGCAACAGGATCATCCAAGGCACACGATACAAAGTCAGTTCTTACATGCGGATCCGAAGTCCAGAAGGGTAACCCTCCGACAGAGCGTAAGCTCCAGAGACTTTTCCGTAACCCTGAAGTAACCAAGCTCATTATCAGATGTAATGACTTCGGTGCAGGCGGTGTATCCGTTGCAATAGGCGAACTTGCCGCAGGTCTTAAGATCAATCTCGATGCAGTTCCCAAGAAGTACGAAGGTCTTGACGGTACTGAGATCGCTATTTCCGAATCTCAGGAGAGAATGGCTGTTGTAGTCCATAAGGAAGACTTGGACAAGTTCATGGATGCAGCTGATGAAGAGAACCTTGAAGCTACAGTTGTTGCAGAGGTTACAGAAGAGCCCGTCATGAAGATGGTCTGGAACGGAGTTACCATCGTTGATCTCCCGAGAAGCTTCATTGACACCAACGGTGCTAAGCAGTATGCGGATGTTGAAGTTACGGCACCTGACCTTAGTAATATCTATATCGATAAGCCTGTCGAATCTTTCGTTGAAGGCGATTTTGCAGCATCCCTTGCTGGTGCTCTTAACTCACTTGAGGGCTGTTCGCGTAAAGGCCTCACCCAGAGATTCGACTCTTCGATCGGCGCTGCTACAGCTCTTATGCCTTACGGCGGCCGCTATCAGGATTCTCCCGAGGAAGGCATGGCCTGCAAGATCCCTATGGATAAGGGCTATACGGATGCTGTATCCGTAATGACTTACGGATTTGATCCTTACTTTACGGAGTGGAACCCTTATGCCGGTTCCTACCATGCTGTAGTAGAGAGCCTTTTGAAGCTCCTTGCCATGGGCGTTGATCCTGCAACAGCAAGACTTACATTCCAGGAATATTTCGAGAGAATGAGTTCCAAGACAGCCTGGGGCAAGCCTCTTACTGCTCTGCTTGGTGCATACAGGGCACAGCTCGACTTTGAAGTTCCTTCGATAGGCGGTAAGGATTCCATGTCCGGTACATTCAACGATATCCATGTACCTCCAACGCTCGTATCCTTTGCTGTCGGCATGACAACAACAGATAAGCTCATTACCGCAACCCTTACAGGTGAGGGAGAAGACCTCTATCTCCTGAAGTGCGCAAGGAACGGCAAGGGCTTCTATAAGAAGGATCACGTTCTCCGGGTATTCAAGGCTGTTAAGGAACTTGAAGCAAGAGGTCAGGTCAAGAATGCGGCTGTTGTAAGAAGCGCAGGTGTTGCAGCAAGAGTTGCATCCATGTGCTTCGGTAACGGACTCGGCTTTGAGTTCGATGGTAAGCTTACGGAAGCTGATCTTTTCTCCAAGACGATGGGCGCTATCATCGTTGCAATCCCCAAGGATTCCAACGCTATCGACAAGGTGGAGATGGCCGGCGGTAAGTTCATAGGTAAGACTAACGCTTCCGGTGCCTTCACATATAACGGACAGTCTCTGTCTGTTGCTGATGCATTGGCTAAGTACGAAGGCAAGCTCGAGCCTGTTTTCGCAACAAAGGCTACTGATGCTGAAATGCCTTGTGAAGTTACACCTTTCGAGTCCGGAAAGACATTCAAGTGTGCCAACATCTCCAAGGGAGTTAAGCCTAAGGTTATCATTCCTGTAATGCCCGGTACCAACTGCGAACTCGATACTGCAAGAGCATTCGAGAGAGCAGGCGCTGAAGCTGACGTATTCGTCATCCGCAATAAGACTCAGGAAGAGATCACCGATTCACTCAATACACTCGCTGCAAAGATCTGCGGAAGCAACATCATCATGCTTCCGGGCGGATTCTCAGCAGGTGACGAGCCTGAAGGTTCAGGTAAGTTCTTCGCTGCAGCATTCAGGAGCGCAGTTATCACTGATGCTGTAAGAGACCTGCTCTTTAACAGAGACGGCTTGATGCTCGGTATCTGTAACGGTTTCCAGAGCCTTATCAAGCTCGGACTCCTGCCTTTCGGTGATATCAAGGAACTCGATGACACATGTCCTACTCTGACATTCAATAACGTCGGCCGTCACCAGAATTCCTATGTAACAACTAAGATCATGACAGATAACAGCCCTTGGCTTTCAAAGGTCAAAGTAGGTGACATATACAACATTCCGATCTCACATGGTGAGGGAAGATTCGTTGCATCCGATGATCTTGTAAAGAAGCTTATCGCTAACGGTCAGGTTGCAACCTGCTATGTAGATGAGAGCGGCAATCCTTCAGCTGTTACAGGATTCAACCCCAACGGTTCCGTATGCGGCATCGAAGGAATCCTCTCACCTGACGGAAGGATCTTCGGTAAGATGGGTCACTCAGAGCGTTATGAGCCTGATCTTACAAAGAACATCCCCGGCAATAAGCATCAGCCTATCTTTGAAGCAGGCGTAGAGTACTTCCTCTGATACGATGAGCAGGGAAGAAGTCAAAAGAATATTAGACGAAGAGAAGATTCTGCCCAGATCCCGGTTTGGGCAGAATTTTCTTGTCGATGACGATGTTATAGGCAGGATAATTGGTCTTATAGGGGCCGAACAGGAAGATCTGATATTGGAGATAGGTCCGGGCCTGGGAGCTCTTACAAAGCCAATGTGCGCCTTCTACGGCAATATTACTGCCGTAGAGATTGACAAAGATCTTGCAACTTACCTCGATAATGAACCATCGGTTACTGCAAAGATAATTAACAGCGACTATCTTAAGGTTAAAGTAGATTCATATAATGCTTCTGATGTATCTTATGTCGTAAGCAACCTTCCATACTATTGCATGACCCCTGTCATGAAGAAGATCTTCTCTGACTGCAATAATGCCCGGAAGATGGTCCTTATGACAGAAGACGAAGCATATCCGCGTATCGTTGCAACAAAAAACACAAAGGATTACGGGCCTTTGGCTGTATTGGTGTCCCTTTTCGGAGTGTGCAGCAAGGAGTTTAATGTTCCCGGTAATTGTTTTTATCCTGTACCGAGGACTTTATCCTGCGTTATCAGCTTGGAGAGGGGAGAAGAGGCTTCATCCATTACACCTGACTTTATCTCCTTTGTAGAGAAGTGCTTTGCAATGAGGAGAAAGAAGCTCATGAACAACCTAAAACCTTATTATCCCCAGGATGTTCTGGACAGAGTCATAGGGAATAAGGACATAAGGGCAGAAGATATGGAGTCTATAGAGTTTTCGAGACTATATCGTGATATAATCAGTATGATTTCCAATAAGTGAGGTTATTTGAATGAAGAAGAGTTCGAGCATTTTGGGTAAATATTCCGAGGGACAGCTCAAGAAAAAGAAATCCGATTCCGAGCCTGCCATCGTTAAATACGAGCAGCTTTACAAAGGCCCCGCACTTACAAAGAAAGTCACGGATACAAGCCGCCAGACATTAGAAGAGAAGATCGCCAAGAGACAGACTCCTGCCAATGTTATCGAAGTGACACAGGTGGAAGTCGATATCGGCGGCACTACATATCTTGTATCAACTCCCGATGATGTAACGGAAGAACATATCAGGAAGGTCGCATCCCTGGCTGATGAGATCTATCTTGAGACCAAGGATAACAATCAGTATACGACTACACATAAACTGGCTGTTTTATCGCTCTTTGAAGCCTGTGACAGGCTCCTTCGCGTTAATGCAGAGAACCAGTCTTTGAAGACTGAAGTGATGTACTATAAGCAGAAGGCACAGCTTGCCGATAAGAAAGATTCCGAGAAATTAAAGCCCACTCCGATGGAAGAGCTTTCCGACAGACTCGGCAACAAGTAATCCTTTATGGCAAGATTAGAATTATTAGCACCTGCCGGCAGTCTTGATATACTCAAAAAAGCAGTCGACTGCGGCGCGGATGCTGTTTACTGCGGCCTTTCAGGCGAATATAACGCCAGAGGCAATGCAATTAACTTCACCATAAGCGAATTGGAAGATGGCATTGATTACGCACATCTTAAGAATTCCAAAGTATATCTGACATGCAATACATTGCTCTCAGACAGTGAGATTGATTCGTATCTTCCAGTATTGGCTGAATGCGGGCAGATCGGCATTGATGCATTCATTATCCAGGATTTAGGACTTCTCCGTCTGGTAAACGACTATATCGGTATTCCCGTTAATGCCAGCACTCAGATGAATGTGTTTGGAACTTCTGAATATGGTGCTCTTAAGGAATACGGTATCAGAAGGATAGTTCTTCCCAGAGAACTTACGATGTCTGAGATAGCTGAACGCGCCAGGATCGCTGAATCTTATGGCCTCGAGACAGAAGTCTTTTGCCATGGTGCTGTTTGCATCTGTCAGTCAGGACTCTGTCTTTACAGTGCAATGAACCGTTCAGGTACGAGATCAGGGAACAGAGGATTATGCGCCCAGCCCTGCAGGGAAGAATACAAACTTAAATACAATGATGAACTTATCCGTAAAGGTCATCTCTTATCTCCCAAAGACCGTGATATCTCCGGATACATAAAGGATCTGATAGATGCCGGAGTTGCTTCCGTAAAGATAGAGGGCAGGATGCGTGATGCTGATTACGTCGGCAATACGGTCAGCCTCTATAGATCTCTAATCGATGCATGTTACGAAGGTTATAACACGGATAAAACAGCTGCTGATGCTTATAACGGCTTGCTGATCAACTTTAACCGTGGCGGAAGCTTTACTTCGCAGAACATGTCAGGCACAAAGGATCCGGATATCTTGTCAGGCGAATTTCCCGGCAAATACGGTCTTAAGATCGGGAGGATAATGGATACGTCTTCTTTTGAAGGCATAATCTCCGTTAAGTGCCTTGAGAATATCGTTATGCCTAAGGCAGGCGATGTACTGTCAATAAGATCGGCTGATATAGAAGTCTGCTCATTCCCTCTGGGTAAGATCAATGATAATGGCAGGAACCTTGATATCAAGGGCTTGCATCCCGATACGATCAAGAAGGTTAAGCCCGGCATGGATGTATTCCTCATGAGCCATAAGTTCGAAGGTTCATCGGTTCGAAGATCAGTCCTTGATATGAAGCTTTGCGCCGGCGAAGGGAAGATGACCTTGTCCGGTTCTGTTAACGTGCTTGATAAGACAGTTCAATCTTCTCTAACTTCTGATCTTGATATGGGATACGATAATTCACTGCCAGAAGACAGGATAAAGACTCAGCTTGCCAAATTGGGTTCCACACCGTTTTCTGCTGGTGATATTGTGATATCCGGTGATATCAGGTGTCCTGTAAGTCTCATCAATTCAATGAGGCGCGATCTTTGTGATTCTCTTGAAGATAAGATCAAAACTTCTTTCAGAAGAGATATAGCTGATATTGATATGACAGATGATATGAGTCATGCCGCAAGATCTGCACATAAGCTTTATACGATGTATACATACACTTATCTCAAGGGCTCTGCTTCAATAATCAGGCCCGGAGCTGATTACTATCAGATCCCTGTAACGGAGATCATCTCCGATCAGATAAGGAGAGAAGTTCTTGAGGCTGTAGATAAATGCGGAGGCAAGCTTATCGTACAGTTGCCGGGGCTTATACATGACGAGCAGAAAGTGCGATATGACCGTGTAATAACTTCGCTTAAAGATAAGTGTTATGCCGTTTCTACATCTGAGAAATTATCTTCTGCAAAGTTCAATGCTAAGAAGATACTGTCGCCTGAAGGGAATGTCTATAATTCTATTTCCTATAAGAGCATTAAGGATGATTTCGAAGCAATATCCCTGTCTTTGGAACTTAGTCCCATAGATGTTATAAACATCGTATCATCGACGGAAGATCCTTCTGCCGTGATAGTCCAGAAGGAGGGCCCCGTTATCTGGATGCAGTCAGACTTCTGTCCTGTGGGACGCAATGCATCAGGCTGCAATATCTGTAAGAACAAGAGGATATTTGAACTTGTTCAGAGCAATAACGAAGTGAGATACGTTGTAACAGATCCTACGCAGTGTTCTTCAAGGATCTTTGGTCCTGCCAAGAATCTTTGGACTGACAACGATATATCACAGCTTAATTCATATGCTGACGTAATAATTAATCACACATTTATCTGATATCATTTTCGGGGAGGATATTTATTATGAACGACAAGCTTTACATCTCAAAATGCAGGGAAGATGCAGTTATCCCTAAGTATGCAAATCCCGGTGATGCCGGAATGGATATATATGCTGCTGAAGACGTCATCATAGAGCCCGGCTGCACAAAGCTCGTTCCGACAGGTCTTAAGATGGCAATTCCAGTTGGGTACGAGGTCCAGATAAGACCCAGATCCGGTATCTCGCTTAAGACTATGCTCCGTATCCCCAATGCTCCCGGAACTATTGATTCGGGTTACAGAGATGAGGTAAACGTTATCGTTCACAACGCTTCCATCAGGCAGGAAACATCAGATGAGACTTACTTCACGCCTGATACAAAGGGTGTCCGTCACGGCACATATATGATAAGGAAAGGCGACAGGATCGCACAGATGGTCATTGCCAAAGTCGAGTATCTCGAACCGGAGCTAGTCGAATCTGTTGCCGATATCGGCGAAGACAGGGGCGGAGGATTCGGATCTACGGGCGTAACAGGCTGATTTATTAGTCCTCTGGGGTGGCAAAAAGCCTCTCTAAGTGGTAAAATCATATAGCCTTTATGGCAATCAAATGCGGGAGGTAACAGGTTTTGCTCGAATATTATGCATCCAAAGATAACGGGCTTACCGGTACCCGCTCAATCCACAAGGTTCAGCAGATAGAGAAGATCCAGGAGAATTGCTGGATCAATCTTTATTCGCCTACTGAACAGGAGATCAATACCGTTGTCAACGAACTGAATATTCCTCAGGAATTCATAAGATATCCTTTGGACGAAGAAGAGAGACCTCGTATCGACTTTGATGACGATACAGGCAACGTTCTCGTCATCGTTGACATTCCTTATTCCAGAAGGGAAGAGGGTATCATCAAGTACGAGACGACGCCTCTTGGTATCATAATCTGCGATAAGCACATAGTAACGGTATCCCTTAAGCAGATGGCAGTTCTTGATAACTTTATTGACAACAGGATCAAGGACCTTAATGTCGCTTTCAGGACCAGATTCACCATTCAGATCCTTTATGCTGTTGCCAAGGACTACTTGAGACTCTTGCGCTTCATCGACCAGACTTTGGAGAATGTTGAGATAGCATTGAAAAAGGAGATCAGCAACACATATCTCTATAAGATGCTTGAACTCGATAAATCCCTCGTTTACTTCACATCATCCTTAAGATCCAACGAGGCAGTGCTCGAGAAGCTCTTGAGAGGTCGTGTCCTGAAGATCTACGATGAAGACGAAGATCTCCTTGAAGATGTAGTCATCGAGTATAAGCAGGCTCATGAGATGGCTGAGATCTATACAACGATCGTTAACCACACGATGGATATCTACGGTTCCATCATCAACAATAATGTTAACGACATCATGAAGATCCTGGCGGCTGCCACGATCTGTCTTACATTGCCTGATCTTATCGGATCCTTCTTCGGCCAGAACTGTCCGATGCCCTGGGATGAGACTTTTGTTGATAACCCGGTACCATTCATTGCTTTGCTTATCGGGTGTCTTGCTTCAGTTATCATCAGTTTCATATTCTTAAGGAAGAAGAAGTTCTTATAAAGGGATCATCATGGGCAAAGGCTTTATAGGCGAGACAAAAGGCGTCAAAAAGAAGCATTCTTTCATCTTAAGAACTGCGCTTATATTGAGCATCATCGCTGCGATGCTTATTACTGTCATATTCCTTACCGTATCATCAGCTAATAATCTGATGAGGATAGGGAAGACGGACGTATCATCCGTTCCTTCCAACATCCTTCCTAACTATTCAGTTGCAAGTTTCTCTTCTGCTGACGATCAGACTACTCTGCAGGGCTGGTTCTTTAAGACCAAGAATCCCATTTCGACCGTTATCGTTGTTCACGACACCGGCAAGAACAGACTTCAGTTCGGCGTTGACATGATCGATATGGTCGAGACATGGCTTGATAATAAATATAATGTATTCCTTTTCGATCTGAGGCATTCGGGAAATTCTGACGGTGATATCTCATCTTACGGATACCTTGAGTGGCAGGATGTGTTAGGCGCCGTTGCCATCGTCAAGCAGATCTCTGTTACGACGGATGTTGTCCTCTATGGCATAGGAACCGGCTGTACAGCCTGTGTCCTTGCTTATGACGCTCTTCCGGATTCAGGTATAAGCGAGATCGAACTCAAATCATACGATAAGAAGATCGCTGCATTAGGCTTCGATAAATCATATATCTCGGGCATGATATTCGATTCACCGGCTAAGAGCTCAGACGATTATATCAAGCCTATCGTTCGTCAGAATGAGCCTCTGGGATTTATAACCCAGAACTTTGTCCCTTATGCCATCAAGGTGTCTTCGGGTGCCAAGAACATAAACCTTGCAACAGCTATTGCAAGACTTCCCATCCCGATCCTGATAGTCTACGGCGGCCACGATACTTATATAGGCGCCGATAAGATAACCCAGATCATAAACGAACGTGAGAGGATCAATTCCAATCTTACCAAATCAAAGATGATATCAGGTGCAGGATACCTTGAAGCTTATGGATTGGACAGACAGACTTATATCGATTCTGTTATGGACTTCCTGAATAATTACTTTATGATCAACGAGAATCTGCAGCAGGGGAGAAGCAAATAATGAAAGATACCCTGATCTTAGGGATAGAGTCATCCTGTGACGAGACCGCAGCATCCGTAGTAGCCAACGGGCGGAAGATCCTGTCCAATGTCATAGCTTCACAGGCTGATTTCCATGAACAGTATGGTGGAGTTGTTCCTGAACTTGCTTCCAGAATGCATGTGGAAGCTATATATCCTACGATCCGTAAGGCTCTGTCCGATTGTAACCTTACTATAGATGATATAGATGCTATAGCGGTTACTTATGGACCGGGGCTCGTAGGAGCCTTACTTGTCGGCGTTCAGGCAGCAAAGGGCCTAAGCTTCGTATCAGGCAAGCCCCTTATAGGAGTCAATCATCTTAAGGGCCATATAGCAGCCAATTATCTCTGTTTCCCTGAACTTGAACCGCCTTTCTTATGCCTTATGGTATCAGGCGGAAACACTATGATAGTTGAAGTCAGGGACTATTGTGATATGAAAGTCCTGGGACGCACATTAGATGATGCTGCAGGAGAAGCGATAGACAAGATCGCACGTGTTATTGGCCTGGGATACCCGGGCGGACCAAAGATGGATAAAGCAGGACAGGGAGGAGATGTGACAAGATACAGCTTCTCTAAGACACATATGAAGGATAGTCTGGATTTCTCGTTCTCCGGCATCAAGACATCAGCCCTGAATCTGATTAATGAATGCAAGATGAAGGGACAGGATATAGACATTAAGGATTTCACGGCTTCCTATCAGCACCATATAGCATCTATCCTTTGCGATAACACAATGAAAGCTGTTAACATGACAGGGATCAAGACCTTGTGTCTTGCAGGAGGCGTTGCTGCCAATTCCTTCTTAAGGGCTCAGTTTGAATCTGCCGCAGATAAAAACGACATCGTGTTGCGTTATCCAAAACTCGGACTATGTACTGATAATGCCGCCATGATTGCATCTTGCGGCTATTATGAGTATATTAATGGAGCAAGAGCGGATCTTGACTTAAATGCAGCTCCGTCACTTGTTTTCGAGTGATACGAAAGGATATATAATGCCACAGCAAAAGGGTATCAAGTTAATAGCAGAAAACCGCAAGGCCTATCACGATTACTTTATCGAGGACAGGTTTGAATGCGGTATCGTCCTGTCCGGCACGGAAGTCAAGAGCATCCGTCTGGGCAAGATCAATCTTCGCGACTCCTATTGCACGGTAAAAGAAGGAGAGATGTGGCTTATAGGCGTTAATATAAGCCCTTACGAGCAGGGAAACCGCTATAATCTTGACCCTATGCGGTCCCGCAAACTCCTTTTGCATAAGTCCGAGATAGTTAAGCTCTTCTCAAAGATCAAGCTCGACGGCCTGACTTTAGTGCCTACAAAGTGCTATTTTAAGGATGGTCGTGTTAAAATAGAAATTGGACTTGCCAGAGGTAAGAAGAATTACGATAAGAGAGACGTTGAAGCCAGGAAACAGGCTGATAAGGACGCAAAAGCTGCCGTAAAGGCAAGCAGAAAGTACGATTACTGATAAAAACATGGGTAAAAACAGTAAAGAAGTCAATAAATCCGGGGCTAAAAAGGACATTTCAGTCCGTTTTCTCGTGCTTTCCGTGTTCTTTTGGCTCTTAACGGTAACCTGGATATTACTCATTTTCATATTATCGTCTGAAGACGGAACTGCATCCAACAACACATCTGCATTAGTCCAGAGTTATACGACCAACATCATAAAATTTGATGTCTTTTCAAATACTTCGATCAGAACATTGGGGCATGTTTGTGAATTCGGTGTATTAACTTTGCTGTCGTTTTTTGCAATAGACTTTACGAACAGGATCTCAAAGAAAGGATCTTACGCTGAAAGTCCTTTGAAGATCATTAAGTCTGATAACGAGATGAACATAATCTTTACATTATGGTTTGCGTTGATCAACGCATTGGCTGATGAATATCATCAGTTATTTGTAACAGGAAGAACAGGTACGATAGGTGATGTCGTAAAAGATGCATTAGGGATCTTACTTGTGCTTGCCATCATAAGATTGGTATTCTCGATCTATCTTTCCGTGAAAGGACGTAAAGAGGTGAGGTACAATTGATCGTCCGTCTTTCCTATTTTTATATATATCCAATTCGGTATAATTACAATTTTGGTGAATCGGGAAGAGGTATAAATACTAATAATATAGGAATGGTCGTCTGAGAATCTATTATCAAAGGCCTTTTTCTGATAATGCCTATGTTTTCAGGCTTTCCGGGATCTTTACTGATCCTGATCGTTCATGTTATCCGGATGATCATAATATTCGTATCAAAGGTTTTTAAAAAATGTTTTTATGAATCTATTTTGTATTTCTGATTTTATAATTAATTTTTGTAATCATGTTTCGAATTGTTTTTCTTTTAGTTATTCACAACAACTGATCTTTTATTCTGAACATCTGTCTTTAACCAGGTCATTCCATCTTGGAATCTATTGATTCTATTTCTTCATATTTTTATGACACGTCCCTCCTATTAGATCCTCCTATGCCCTGCTCTCTTATTGGTCTACAGCAATAGACCAATTGTGTTAGGGGAGAGCTGAATGTAAAAATAATACTCTTATGCTTGATATGGTATTATTTAATGTAAATAATCATTCGGGTGAGGTTATAGAATGAAACGATCTATATATATTGCTACTTTTATTGCAATTTCATCAGCTATTTTGGCCAGTTCTTCGTGTTCCCTGCTTCCTTCACGGGAAACTACCTCAACAGAATCTGAGACTACAACTACAACTACTACAACAGCAACGGAAACTACAACTGTTACTACAACAGAAAGTTCTGAAAGCACTACAACTACGACTGAAACATCAGAAACAACAACTGAATCTTCTGAGACAACAGTAATTTCAGAGCAAACTGATGAATCATCCTCATCAGATACTAATGACTTAAAAGAGTGTTTATTTACAGCTGATAACCTTGTTAAGATCGCTAAGAAATCCGGAGCCACGGTTTATAAGGATGCCGATAAGTTCGTTGATAATTTCAACGCGCTAAAAAAAGGCAACAAGAAAGCCGTTAAAAAGTATAAAAATGGTTGTGCTATCAAAGCAACAGGTTCCGATATCGATAAGATCAGTGTTATTGGCAATCAGTCTATCCAGGATGATGATTTTATGGCAAAGCTTACCGAGATGGGAATCTATATGACCGGTGATATAGAGACAGGATCCTATACTTTTATCGTTCTCACTTTCGAAGCTGAAGATGAAAGTTTGATTGATGCCTGGTTTAAGGATTCCTCATCGAATTTTGAAAACAAATTACCTGACCAGTTCAAGTCCAATGATCTTTTTAAGTTCAGCTATGGTTCCTTTAATGATGAAGGTACAGACAGTTATCTTATCCGCTATGTAATGGATGATGAATATGCCAAAAAGAGCGGTCTTCCTGAAGGAAGCGGTGTTCATATGGGTGTTTATGCCCAAGGAAAACACGGCATGATAATCACCGTGGTAGATCTTAGCAAGAAACAGACCGGAATAAAACTCATGGATGCGTTATGTAAATCCATGAGCGTAAGAAATCCTCAAGAGGTCAAGTGATCAGATTAATACCTTAAGCAGCCTTAACTGTAAAAGTATAATTTGTATTCTGGTCAGCATTATGTGACAGATGGGATATTTTGAAATATATCTTCCCGGTCTTCTCAGCTTCAAATTCATTAGTCAAGAACTATGATAAAATTCTATTACAAATAAAGTAATCAATAAATGTGCGAGGACATATAATGCAAGATATATTCAAAAGCATAATAACCGAGATATTTAATGAATATTTCAAGCCATTTAAGTGGAAAAAGCAAGGGCAAAATTTCAGATATATAAGCACTGATGGTCTGTGTAAGATAATAAATTTCCAAAAATCAAAATGGAACACGCAGGATGAAGTTACATTTTATATAAATTACGGAATCTATATTGAGCCAAATGATGCCTTAGAGAATAAATTGTTCCATGAGTATGATTGCCAGTTTAGAAATCGAACCACACATCTTAATGGAGTATATACTCTTAACAGAGAAACAGATATCCAATCATTCAAGAAAGAAATAATTATAGCCCTAAAAGATGCAACAGAGTATTTTAAACTTGTTAACACTAAAGAAGAATTTGTTAAATCATTGCTAAACGGAGAAGCTCAAAAACATACAGGCGATATAGTAATGCATTATTCTACGTGTAAGCTTCTTTATGACTTGGGATACTATAAGGAAATATACGATTATGTCAAAAGTAAAGGCGGAAAATACTTTGATAGTTTAACCACCCTTATAGAACAAAAAATGATGAATACAAGTGTATAAACCGTAGCCCCTTTCCTTAAGGATAGGGACTGCGGTTGTTTTTTAAGTTAATCTGGCAGACGGCCCTCATACATAATCTGGAGCTCACCATAGACCCTTCCCCAGTTTCTGAGTGGCATAGTCCATTTTTTAGTTGCTTCAAAAGAGACAGATACAGTGCATTAAGCAGAGCCTGATCACTTGGAAAAACGCTTCTTTGACGATTTAGCTTACGATAAGTGGCATTGAGACTTTCAATGGCATTAGTGGTATAGATGACGGTTCTAACTTCTGAGGAAAACTTGAAAATCGGACTGAATACGGCGGTGTTATAGCGCCAGCGAATCGCTAATTATTGCGCCGCCCAAATCGGTAATTGTTGCGTCACTTGCGTCGGAAGCATTGAGCCACTTACCGGTTCCGGTCCATCAGAGCAATTTGTCCGGTAATCGAGAGCCACCATTCCGGTCTAAATAGAGCCGCTTCTGGAAATAATCAGCGAGGGAGCAACCCCGCTTAAGCACTCCTTACAGATCAAGGCTGAGCAGTCAAGCCCGAAGCATCCGAAGGATGTGCCGAAGGCAGGCTTTACTGTGAAGACTGATCTGTTAAATAAATAATGCGGGGTTGCGATTGATTCCAACTTAACCAATACAAAGAGTCATCTTCCGGCAGATATAATAACTGCACACTCCTTTTGGCTCAACATTTCCCGATTTCGGTGGCTCAACCTTAGCGATTTCGGTGGCGCAATTCACAACGACGCAACTGGCTCTGTCAGACCGCCGTATTCAATCGGACAGATGCATCCTATATATCCTCAGCAGTTTCGATGTCATACTCCTGAAGAAGTTGCTGGATGATTTGACGCTTTCCATCTGTCATCTGAAACCTTGTGTACGTTTTTCTTTTCTCTTGCCATAATAAAGGCCTCCTTAAAGTATTTGTTTTTTACCTTAGAAGACCTTAATAATTCATAGTTATTATCCGTTTTTACAGACTTTTTTTTCACAGACTCGCGTCAGATTAATTCTTTATACGGTCTTAACAGTAAAGATGTAATTGGTATTCTGGCCCGGGTTATGTGCGAGATAAAACAGTTTGAAATAGAGTTTCCCTGTCTTTTCTGCTTCAAATTCATAAACAGCTGTCTTTTCCCACCTGTTGAATTTGTCACTCACGACAGCCGCGCTTGAACTCATGTTGTCAGAATAAAACATGGTGATGGTCATATACGGCTCGGCAAACCTTTCAAAATATACAGGCATCTCAAACTTGTATTTCTTACCTTTGCTTACATTTAAAACAAACCAGTCTTCATCATAGGTATTGCCTATTACGTTTTTCTCATAGGACCCGCACTCGCCCTTTATTTTTTTGCCGACTTTGATCTCTGTTGCCGAAAGATAGGAATTATTCGGCTCTTTCTCATTGATCGTATCAGCAGGAGTCTTCTTTTTGCCGGTGTAATTGTCAACGGAACTGTCAAACTTATAGATGAAGGTAACCATCTGACGTCTCAGGCAATTGCCGTCAGGCTGAAATGTCCCGTCTTCATAACCTGCAACGATCTTCTTGGAAGAAGCCCATAGAACAGCATTATAGAAATAATCACTCTTCTTTATATCAGAGAACTTGTTCTTGCCTGAGGCAGGCTCAGGAGCACCTGCAAGCCTCCAAAGGAATGTTACGGCATGTTTTCTCTTGCAGATCTTCTGAGGGCCGAACGTTCCGTCCTTATAGCCTTCAACGATACCGTTCTCATTGCCCCAGAGTACTGCTTTATAGAAATAATCTGTTTTCTTAACGTCCGAGAAAACGCATTTTGAAGTCTTAGGCTTTGGTGATCCTGCAAGTCTCCAGAGGAATGTCACCATCTGTGCTCTTGTACAGTCGTTAGCAGGCTTAAACTGAGTCTGACCGTTATAACCTTTGACAACATTTTTCTCTGTCATGTCATAAGTCGGCTTGTACCAGAACTTTGATGCATCCTTTACATCTTTATATACTACATTGACTTTGACGATGATCTCCTCTGCCCCTTTTCCATGAACATAAGCTGTTCCTATCTTTTTGGCAGTGATAATGCCGTAATCAACTGAAACAATTGAAGGATCAGTGGATTCCCAGCTAACATTGCTGATAGCTCCGCTTTTTTCAAGCAGCAACAATTCGCTCTTGTTTTCGAGTTTTATGGTATAATCCTTGCCTTTTTCGACAATCTTGTTTTTGATCCTTTGTCCGGGTTTAGATGAACTTGAATTATCGATAAGTTTCTTATCAGCCATGAACTTCATCAGAGCCTTAGTGATCCTTCTGCCGACATTATAGGAATAAATTGTGCTCTCGGCGACAATTATGCCTGATATATAATTGTCCTTATTAAAGACCGGCCCGCCGCTGTTGCCTTGGACAGCGTCTGCAGTAAAACTGAAAAGCTTGTCCTTCCCTATCGTCTTCTTCTTTCTTCCAACCTTATAATAAACGCCTAAAGTCAACTTGCTCTTAGATTCTTTTAATGGCTGTCCGTCTGTTGTATAGCCGCAGACTTTGAACTCCTGCTTTGTCAGATCAGAATTTGAGAATGCTTTTACGCCAAAATGACCGAGAACCTTGCCGACAGGTTTTTCAAATTCAACGATAGCATAGTCGTTTTCAGGATCGCTGATCCCTTTTTCAACATTGGCCATATAATTATCATCGTAGAAGACATTCTTGCAGCCGTTAGTATAGGCAAAACTGGAACCATCTTTACTGTTATAGCCAAAATAACATTGTATCGAACTGAGCTTATATCCGCACAAAGGACATATTACGCAATGCCCTGCGGTCAGCATCGTATTGTCTGATATAAGAAAACCGGAACCGAATTCAGAATGACCACAGGGGAATGAAGTCCTCATATGTGCAATGGCAGAATAAGGATATTTAGTTGTATCGGAAATGATCTTTCTGTCGTCCTTGCCTATAACAGATTCAGGAACAAAAGAGGTAGACAATTCAAAGCTTTCGTCAGGTCCGGCAAAGCTTGATATCTTACATTCGCCGCAGGATCCATCTTCCCCAATATCTTTATCCGTAACAGATGCTGATACAGGAGCTGCAACAACGCCCATGCCCATAGTAACAGTAAGGAATAAAGCAAATACTTTAATTGACAAGTTTTTCATAGGGCCCCTCCTTTTTGATAGATAAAATATAACATAAAAAATGAGACTGGAAAATCAATAAAGGCTGTCTCTTTATCTTGAGACAGCCTTTGTTGTTATAGTCAGGCTTTTATTTGCAGCTGCAAGATGGCGGCGTAGGTGTGATGTGAGGTTCATTGCTTATAAATCTCGGCAGTTGAAAATCCAGTTCTCCTTTTATGGGACCGCCTGTTTGATCAAGATAGCTATAGCCATCAGAATCTACAAAGATCATTCTCGGATAGGCTGTAACAGAATATGCATCAACAGCACTGTTATCAAGATCATAGTAAGCTGTTATAAAGAGCCCCTGCATCAAGGCAATAGCAGCGTCGCGGGATGCCATTGGAATCTTGCTTAAGTGAACGGGCATGAAGACTATGTCATCGCCATATTTTCTGTTTGCGTTATCCAGATCAGTCAGATCAGTTCTTGCATCAGAATAACAATAATCACTCCAAAGATATATGACTACCGGCTTCCCCTTATAATCACTAAATTGCACCTTGTTGCCGGCTGCATCATATACAGTAAAATCCGGTGCCTTTTCCCTTTCAGAAGCTTCAGTATTGCCCGAAAATTCGCCTATTACAAAATCCAGATCAACTGCGTCACACGAAGCAAAGATCAGTGATGCAGACAGAACGATCGCAATAACTTTAATTAACTTCATAATGTCCATATAAACCCCTCACCCCCACTTGGATCAACAGGCTCTCTAGAATAATAGCATCAACGAAGATCCATATGCAGAGACATTTGAAGCAAATGCAAAAATAAATCCGAACAAAGCCATCATGATCAATGATTCAATCAATCCACAGATCGACAGGATCAGACCGACAACTCCTTTTGCCTTTCTGTCTTCAAGCTTATTTGCTTCTTTAATACTGACAGCAGCAATTACTATCCCAACGATACCGATTACAGCAGCGATCCCGTAGCCGAATATCATCCCCATATAATCACTTCCCATAATAGTTACAGAACATACTATGCTCGGGACTATGATCGAAGCTGCTCCCAATAGAATTGCAATCACCTGCTTTGCTGTGTTGTCAAACATTTTTCTTTTCCCTCCTAAATTCCAAATGATTTATTATTAATCTGCCTTTTGGCAGTATTAACCGACTACTCCCATAAATTGCAATATAACTTCATTAGGCACAAACATGTGTATGTAAAGCATTATGGTAAACAATATGCCTCCCAAAGAAGCAAATACTCCCAATATACATCCGCCTAGCATGTGAATGCTCTTAGATCTGATCGAATAAGGAAGATTCATGAATGACATTATAAGCCCTGCTACTCCTAATACCAGCGAGAATATACCAAGGAGAGAGGGCACAAAAACATCATGGTATTTTGAGAATTGCATGAAACAATAAAAAGTCAAAGCGATTGAACCAAAACCAAGAATAGGATAAAGATATAATATTCCCCTGGAAGGATTATATATCTCTGTATTATACCAATAGTTCCGTCCGGTATTATTATCTAATAATTCCCTAAGCCAGTCATTCATAATAAATCCCCCCACATTTCATACAGCACATTCGCTGCATCCATCCCTTGAAAAAGATATTACTAAACTGTTAACTGTTTGTAAATATGCAAAATATTCAAGTCGGGATATTTTCGAAAATATCCCGATTATTCAACTTATACAAAAACAATCCTGCAAAGGATAAACCTATGCAGGACCGCTCGAATAAATATATTTATGTATATCAGATCTTCTCAAGCGCCTTCTTGATATCCTCGATGATGTCATCAGGATCCTCAAGACCTACGGAGAACCTGATAAGATCTGCAGGGATACCTGCTTCCTTAAGCTGCTCATCGGAGAGCTGTCTGTGAGTGTGGCTTGCAGGATGCAGGAGCATTGTCTTACAGTCTGCAACATGTGTTGCAATTGTAACGAGCTCTAAGCTGTCCATAAACTTGATGGACTGTTCACGTCCTCCCTTGATACCGAAGCACATTACACCGCAAGTTCCGTTAGGGCAATACTTCTGACCAAGGTCGTAGTACTTGTCACCCTTAAGACCGGGATACTTGATCCATGCGATACGGTCATCAGACTCAAGGAATTCAGCGATCTTCTGGGCATTCTGGCATACACGGGGCATACGTACAGCAAGAGACTCAAGACCTAACTGGATGTAGTAAGCGTTCTGAGGAGACTGTATGCAACCGAAGTCGCGCATGAGCTGAGCAGTTGCTTTGGTGATATAAGCACCCTTACCGAATGCAGTTGCATAAGTAAGACCATGGTAAGATTCGTCAGGTGTTGTAAGTCCGGGGAACTTTTCGGCACTTGCCATCCAGTCGAAGTTACCGCTGTCGATGATGGCACCGCCAACTGATGAACCGTGACCGTCAATGTACTTAGTCGTGGAATGAGTTACGATATCGCAGCCGAATTCGATAGGTCTGCAGTTAACGGGAGTTGCGAATGTGTTATCCATGATGAGCGGGATACCGTTGTTGTGTGCAAGAGCAGCAAACTTCTCGATATCGAGGACACAGCATGTAGGATTGGTGATAGTCTCACCGAAAACGCACTTAGTATTGGGCTTAACATACTTCTGGAGTTCTTCCAAAGGAAGGTCCTGATCAACGAAGGTACAATCGATACCCATCTTCTTCATGGTAACGCCGAAAAGATTATATGTTCCTCCATAGATGGAAGACGATGTGATGAAGTGATCACCTGCTTCACAGATATTGAAGATAGCGAAGAAGTTAGCAGCCTGACCGGATGATGTCAGCATTGCAGCAGCTCCTCCCTCCATCTCGCAGAGCTTATTAGCTACGAAATCATTTGTAGGATTCTGCAGCCTTGTGTAGAAGTATCCTGAAGCCTTAAGATCGAAGAGATCTCCCATATCTTCTGATGTAGCATACTTCCAGGTCGTGCTCTGATAGATCGGAACCTGTCTGGGCTCGCCGTTGCCGGGCTTATAGCCGCCGTGAAGAGCAATAGTATCGATTTTCTTGTCCATTTATCTTTCCTCCTTATTATAGAACCCTATCAATTCTCGCCTGATACGTTTATCTGCCCTACATATACGGACGGGCTGAAGAACTCCCCGTTTGAGTTCGGAAGGGATCTTGTATCGTTGGCGATCTCTTTAACGTTAAGCATAATATCATAAAAATTGCCTGCTATGGTGATCTGTTCAACAGAATCAGCAACTTTCCCGTCTTTTATAAGGTATCCTTCGCTAAGGAGCGAGAAATCACCGCTGATCGGGTTAAGGCCGGCATGAAGACCAGAGACATCAGTAATAAAAAGGCCTTCACCTATATCCTTGGCTATCTCATCGACGCTCCTATTCCCTGCTTTGATCACAACATTGGTAACCGAAGTGCCGCCAAATCCGTTACCGGTTGACTTACAGCCTTCCTTATAAGCTGATTTGAGATTATAGAGCGCTGTTGTAAAGACACCGTCCTTAATGATGTCTTTATCCATCGTAAGAACGCCTTCTCCGTCGAAAGGCACCTTGTTATATGCCTTCTCATACATAGGATATTCAGAGAAGTTAAAGCAGTCAGATGCGATCTTTTCGCCCACTCTGCCATTTAGAAGAGATAAGCCCTTCTGCATAGAATATGCATAGAAGTTGGATAAAAACGATCCAAAGAGACTTATGAATGCTTCATTTTCGATGATAGTCTCATAAGGACCTGACTTTATGGATTTAGCTTCGAGCTTAGGCAGGAGCTTGGAAGTAAGCCTGTCAATGAATGCCTTCTCATCGAAAAGATCTATATCCTTGCCATACCAGAAATCTCCGCCGCTCTTTACGACTTCACCTGATAATGCCCTGCAGCCTGCTACGACCGTCAGGATATCCGAATCCTTAAGAACCTTTAAGCCCTTGGAATTGACCAGGATATCAGGACCTTTGCTGCAGGAGATCCTGAGATAGTCAACGGCTGCAATCTTGTCTGATGATTTAAGAAGGTTCTTCTCAAGACTTAATCCAAGATCGACAAAGCGCTTATATGTATTCTTACCATATGCTTCGTTTACAGGTTTATAGATAAGCTCACTGTGTTCTGGATCACAGTAGATAAAGTCGGGGTCTTCGTCATCTAAGACTTTGCAGTTGTCAGAAGCTGAATTTAAGAGAAAGTCGATTGCCTCATCTGTAAATTCAGTTGTATGAGCGCGGCCCATCTGACCGTTCATCTTAGCTTTGAAGCTGATCCCTCTGCCGGTCGAGTTTTCAAAAGAAGATACTTCACCGAACAAGATCTCTATAGCCATCGAACTGTCGGCAGAATATGCAGCCTGAGCTTCTTCAAAACCGAATTCAACAGCTTTATCAACGATCTTCTTTAAGAATGATTCAACATATTCAAGATCCATATCGATTCCCCCTTACTCAGCATCTCGTCCGCCGACGATTATTGAAGACACCCTGATCGTAGGCTGGCCGACGGTTACAGGAACGTTGCCGGATAAAGAACCGCACATACCGGCAGAGAGTTCAAGGTCATTACCGACCTTATCGATGTTCATGAGGACTTCCCCGCCCTTACCGATAAGCGTTGCGCCTCTGACGGGCTCAGCGATCTTACCGTTCCTGATCATATAGCCTTCATCTACAGCGAAGTTGAATTCGCCTGTTGCAGGATCGACAGAACCACCGCCCATGCTTGCAGCATAAAGACCGTACTCTGTATCTGCGATGATATCATCATGTGTATCATTGCCTGCACAGATATAGGTATTGCTCATACGGGATGTGGGAGCATAAGCAAAGCTCTCTCTTCTTGAGCAGCCCGTTGCCTTGCTGTTCATCCTGCGGGCGCCGAGTTCATCTATAAGATAATTCTTCAATATACCGTTTTCGATAAGGAGAAGGTCGGAGGATTCATGGCCTTCATCATCTGTAGCGTAAGAACCCCATTCACCCTTGATCCTTGCATTGTCTCTTGCTGATACAACAGGAGATGCGATCTGCTGGCCAAGTTTATCAGTTAGATAAGAATTCTTTATACCTACTGATGTAGACTCCAGAGCATGTCCGCAGGCTTCATGGAATATAACACCGCCAAAGCCGTTATTGATAACAACAGGCATCTTTCCAGACGGAGCATAACCGGCATTAACCATACGGATAGCCTTGTCACAACATTCACGGGTCTTATCCAGGAGAGGATATTCATTAAGGAATTCAAAACCTCTTAATGTACCGGGAGCAAGTCTTTGAGACTGCTTCTCATTGCCTTTGGTAGCGATAGCTTCAATAGCTAATCTGATCCTGGTGCTTTCCTCTTCCTTGTTAAGGCCGTTGGAATTGATTATTCTTGCAATCCTTGTGGAAGTCTTGAGGCTGCATGTTGACTGAGTTATGGCAGGATCGTAATTCTCCATGATCGATGAAGCCTGCTTTAAGTAATCAACGAATTCCTGCTTGGAAAGATCCAAAGGATGCTTCTTTATATCGGAAAGGGTCGTCCTGCAAAGATCTTCGATCTCTTTAATCTTTGCCCCGTCGCCCTTCTTTATTGCACTGGCAGCCTCCCGGGTAAGGTTCATGAGGACTTCTTCGTCACTGTCATTGGAATAAACATATACAACGTTCGTTCCGGACATGAGCCTGATGCCGTATCCGGTATCAAAACCGGAATCAGCCTTCATAACTCTGCCATTGAGCATACCGACATTCTGGTATTTGAAATCTTCTATAAAAACTTCAGCAAGGTCGGCACCGCTTTGCATGCCGCAATCTATTATGTCTGAGATAAGCCTGTCAGATAACATAAAAAACCTCTCTTTCTGACATCAAAGCAAGAAAGAGAGGTTGTAGATCACTGATTATCGATCAATATCTCTTGATCTTCTTCGATGTATTCTTCTCAAATTCAGTCATCCTGAGTTCGACCTTCTTGATCTTCTTATAGTTAGGAAGTTTCTCGTTGGTCTCAGAAACGACTTCTTTGAGAAGTTCGGTAATGGCATCCTCTGTGGGATCCTCACCGAGCTTGGCTGTAACCTCTTCCATTTCAGGGAAGATCGTTGCCTTGATGATTATATCATCACGGGCTTCATCTTCAACACCTGAAATAACACTCTCGCAAACGTAAGGAGAAAGCGATAAGAGATATTCTATCTCTTCCGGGAAGACGTTTTTGCCGTTCTTGGCAATTATAACATTCTTTTTGCGTCCTGTGATTATACAGAAATGGTCCTCATCGATATAGCCGAGGTCGCCTGTATGGTAATAACCGTCGGCATCGAGTGCAGCTGAAGTATTCTCGGGATCTTTATAGTAACCCATGAATACGTTGTCGCCTTTTGCGATGAACTCGCCGATACCGTCCTCATCAGGATTTAAGATCTTAACGTCACAGCCCGGCAAAGGGAGACCTGCTGCCTGATTCTTGAATGCGATGTCACGGTTTAATGCAAGGATAGGAGCACATTCCGTAAGACCGTAGCCCTGCACGCAAAGGAAACCCATATCCTGGAAGAATGTAAGGATCTCGGGGTTAACAGGAGCACCGCCCAAAATGATGAGTCTCATTCTGCCGCCGAAGATATCATGGATCTGCTTGAAGAGCTTCTTTCTGACATCGATACCGAACTTCAGAAGGAATTTGGAGAGCTTGATACCGGTCTTGAGCTTCTTAGCCTTCTTAGGATCTGCATTGATGCCTTTCATGATCTTCTTATAGAACATTTCGAGCATAACAGGAACCATAAGAACACATGTAGGCTTTGCTTCCTGGAGATTCTGAGCAATGTATCTTAAGCCTTCACATACAGATATGGTTGTTCCTCTATATACCTGACCTAAGAATCCGCATGTGCATTCATATGTATGGTGCAAAGGAAGTACGCTGAAGAATACATCGTCAACATCGATATAGAGCATCGAAAACATGGAGATCAGATTCTTGCAGATGTTCCTCTGGCAGAGCATAACAGCCTTGGACTTTGCTGTCGTTCCAGATGTGAAGAGAAGAACTGTCATCTCTTCGGGGTCAATACTTGTCTCAGTAAAGGTCTTATCGCCGGATGCAAGCAGGTCTTCACCTTCCTTAATGAATTTGGAATATGATACAAACCTCTCGTCATCGGTATCGTCCATGGAGATCCAATATTTCATTGTAGGGATCTTGCCGTAGACAGCTTCAACTACATCCTTCTTTGTCTTGGAGAAGATAAGGATATCAACTTCTGCCCTGTTGAGCATGGATTCTATCTCTTCTGCCTTGAGTTCCTTATCAAGAGGAACTACGCAGCCGGTACCGTTGGTTGTTGCAAGGTAAGATGTATACCATTCATATCTCGTCTCAGAGAGGATAGCAACACGCGATCCCTTGGGAACATAGTGCATGAGAGCCGTTCCGAGCGAATCTATGTCATGATCGTACTTTTCGGTGCTTATGGGAACATATTCTCCACCCTTCTTTTCTTTTACGAGAAATACGGGATTATCTGGAAATTCCTTAAGTCTTGTCTTGATGACATCTCTTAAGTTCTTGGGCTTGGTAACTTTATAAAGGGGCTTGCCGAGATAGGTCTCGGTATCGTAGATATCTTTTCTCATAAAAGGCTCCTAAAGTTTAGTATAGGTTAATTCTAACAATAGTAATTTGAAGGTCAAGACAAAAATGCTTTGTTAATCAAAATAATTTAGAAATTTAACAATTTAGTGTAAATAATTGAACTTTATTATGCCTTAACGACCCTAAATATCAGGATAACGAAGCAAATCCTTTCGATATAGCAAGCTCTGCTCTCTCCTTAGCCTTGCCGCCAAGAGCTATCTGCTCAGCGATAAAGTCCGGATTATCAGCAAGGAAGTCCTTCATGTAGATATCAGGGTCAGATAAGAACTTCATTACAAGTGCATGCTGGGCATCATCGATATAAGAGTTTGCAAGAGCATGATCGAAAAGATCCTTATCGATAGCTGTAAGAGTTACCATATTAACACCAAGGTCAGTAAGCACCTTGCGGCCGTTCTGCTTACGGTCAACAACTGCGATCGTGTCCGTGATCTCATAACCCAGATTGCGGATAACCGGGATCCAGGCTCTCTCATAGCTTGATGCCTCAGTGATAAGATCAGCTATATGCAGGACTTTGCCTGACTTGGGAGCGTCTTTGGACTGCATGTTGCAGTCTGTATAAGCTGTAGAAAGGTCCTTATAGATCGTCAGATGATCCTTATCAAGGAAGTGAGCAGGCAGCATCGAGAAGAAGAAATCTCTCCTCTCTCCTCCCGATATGATGTCACAATCGTATTCAGAAGCCTTATCCGTAAGCATATCGATAGTCTTCTTATAAGTCTCGGAGGAATTATATAGATCAGCAAGAGCATCGAAGATGTTCTCGGGAGCTGTTGTTTTATCTTCTGCAATACTATCTTCAATTAGCTTCAGGATACCGTTTGCTGTCTCTTCATCCCGGGAAAGGAAGTGAGTATTGATATAAAAGGGCCCGAGCTTACCTGATGTGTACCAGAAAGGCTTATCAGCCGGCGCCACACGGACAGCATTTGTTTTGAAAAGCATATTGTTGATAGTCTCGGAATTATTCATCTTATCTCCTCCTGTTACCAAAGTTCTAAAGTGCCTGTCAGGCTTCTGAGTTCTATATTGTTATCTTCGCAATACTGCTTCAGGTCGTTTGTTATCTTAAGGCCTGCTTCAGGATGGATGAGGCTCGCTGTCCCGACTTCAACGGCTGATGCACCTGCGATCATGAACTCTATAACGTCTTCTGCGGTCATGATTCCGCCGCAGCCTACGATCGGAATGTCCAGCACCCTGCTGCACTCTGATACCATACGGATAGCGACCGGCATAACGGCAGGGCCTGAATATCCGCCTGTATTATTCTGTACCACAGGTCTTCTCGTCTTTATGTTGATCCTCATGCCGAGAAGAGTATTGATCAGCACGATCGCATCTGCTCCTCCCTCCTGCGCAGCTTTAGCCGGAGCCGTGATATCAGTTACATTGGGTGTTAACTTGATCCACAACGGCAGATCTGTAAGTTCTCTTAATGCGGATACGATCCTCTTGACCTGAGAGGGTTCAGACCCTATCGACATACAGCCTTCCTTTACATTAGGACAGGAAAGATTTATCTCCAACGCATCGATCTTCTCTCTGTAAGGATCTAACTTTCTTACCATGTCACAATAGTCTTCGAAAGAGTGTCCCGCGACATTTACGATGACACCCGTATCAAGAGATCTCATATAGTCAAGTTCATGCTCAATGAAGTAATCTACGCCGGGGTTCTGCAGTCCTACTGAATTCAGCATGCCTGACGCACATTCGGCAACACGGCAGCCTTCGTTGCCCTGGCGGGGCTTTATTGTAAGTCCTTTTGAAGACAAGCCTCCCAGGACTGACAGATCGTAGTATTCAGACAGTTCACGGCCGAAGTTGCAGGTTCCCGATGCGAGGATCACAGGACTCTTTAAAGTAACGCTACCTACATTAACTTCCAGGGGGTTCATAAGATCACCTCCTCATAATCGAAGACAGGGCCGTCTTTACAGCATCTTACATGCTTAAAGTCTTCTCCCGGGACGTCGCTCTTTGTCTTACATACGCAGACAAGACAGATACCGACTCCGCAAGCCATGTGCTGCTCTGTGGATACATAGCACTTCAAGCCCTTGCTTTGAGCCCATGTTCCTACGCCCTTCATCATGGGGGTGGGACCGACACAAAGAACACAGGGATTTCCCTTAAGTTCTATGGAATCCAAGCCGGTTATAACGTTGCCATGAATGCCGTAATCACCGCTGTCCGTCGTTATAACAAAACCTTCCTGAGCCATTACTATCTGATCCATATTGCGGAAGCCAAAGACTACGGAGACTTCTTTACCCGTTTGGGTAAGGACATCATAGGTAAAATTCAAAGGGAAAACACCCGTACCGCCGCCTGCAAGAATATAAGAATCAAATGAATCAAGATCAAAGCCGTTACCCAAAGGTCCTAAGATGTCAACGATCTCTCCTTCTTTCAAAAGGGACAGATTCTCTGTTCCGTGCCCTACGATCTTAACGCCGATCTTTATGATGCCATCATCTTTATCAGCACCCGCTATACCAAAAGGGCGCTTTAAGAACTTACCGCAGGATACGTTAACGAACTGTCCGGGCTTTGCCAGAGAAGCTATCTCAGG
This sequence comes from Clostridiales bacterium, assembly GCA_017615325.1. Lineage (GTDB taxonomy): Bacteria > Bacillota > Clostridia > Saccharofermentanales > Saccharofermentanaceae > Saccharofermentans. Next base: position 35,282 of record JAGAAI010000015.1, read on the forward strand.
GCAGCTAAGTTCGTACAATATAGTATCTGTATTTAGATAAGTTTTCGATTTAATCCTGGCTCTGTATTCGTTATTGTCCATATCAATATCCTTATCAGACGTACTTTCTGTCGGCGAGGGCAGCATTAAGCTTGTCTCTCATATCGATGGCTTCTTCTCTCGTGCATTCTGCAAAGTCCTCACGGGTCTTGCCTTCACGTGACTTCCATGCGCACATAAGGCTCCTGGAAGCATTTACGATCGAACCCTTGCCGTCAGCAGTAAAGGATGCAACCGCTGCATCAGGACCCGCTCCCTGAGCTCCGTAACCCGGTACAAGGATAAGAGCATGGGGCATTCTCTTACGGGCTTCAACAGCCTGCTCGGGCCATGTTGCACCGACAACGGCTCCTACTGAAGAGAAACCGGATTCACCGATGAGATCTTCACCCCATTCATTGACAAGATCAGCCATTGCCTGGTAGACCTGTCTGCCGTCTTCAAGCTTAAGATCCTGAAGGTCACCCGCAGAAGGATTGGAAGTCCTGACAAGACAGAAGATACCGGTGCCTTCTTCTTTGCTGACTTCAACGAATGGTGCGACACCGTCTTTACCCAGATATCCATTTACGGTAACAGCATCCGCACCGGTCATGGCAACTTCAGAACCGTCAGAAATGACAGTCTTACCCAGAATACCTGTAGCATAAGCCTGAGCCGTGGGGCCAATATCGTTACGCTTTGCATCAAGGATAACGAGCATGCCCTTGGACTGGGCATATTCGATCGTTGCATCCATGGCTCTCAAGCCCTCAATACCATAGAGTTCGTAATAAGCGCTCTGGGGCTTAACGGCAGGTACGATATCGCAGACTGCATCGATCAGTCCTTTGTTGAACATCAGGATCGCTTCAGCCGTGGATCTTGCGGGATCGTCAAAAAGGCCGTTAGCTTTCTCGATGATGGAATCAGGAATATATTCAAGCTTGGGATCAAGGCCCATTACAGTAGGGTTATTCTTGGCAGCGATCGCCTCGACCAGTCTGTCAGCAAAGTTTCTCATATGTGATATTACCTCCCATAACCGTTAACTGAGTCTCACCGTAGAGTTTCCACCCGTCGAAAGGTGTGTTACGGCCCTTAGTTAACATCTTCTCCTTATCGAAAACGAACTCGTTCTCAAGATCGAAGACCGCAAAGTCGGCATCGTCGCCGATCTCCATTCCTCCCCTTCCCAATCCTAAGAGCCTGGAAGGGTTATAGCACATCAGGTCAACAAGTCTTTCGAGAGTGATGATGCCGGGCTTTACAAGGTAAGTATAGCTTAAAGCGAAGGAACTCTCGAGACCTACGATACCGTTATTCGCAAGTGAGAACTCCAGGACCTTCTCATCCTGGTGGTGAGGTGCGTGGTCAGTAACGATACAGTCAACTGTTCCGTCAGCTATAGCCTCGATGACAGCCTGCCTGTGCTCTTCCGTACGGAGCGGCGGATGCATCTTGAAGTTAGAGTCGAATGACTCACACTCTTTATCAGTCAGGGTGAAGTAATGAGGGCATGTCTCGCATGTAACCTTTACGCCTCTGGCCTTGGCTTCCCTTATCATGCGCATGCCGCCCTTTGTTGACACATGGCACTCATGGACCGGGAGTCCTAAGTATTCAGCGATTATGATGTCTCTTGCGATCATGACATCTTCTGATGCCGTAGGGATTCCCTTGATACCGATCGAAGTGGATACAGTGCCTTCGTTCATGGCGCCTTCCATGTCGATCGTATAATCTTCACAGTGATTAAGTACCGGGATATCAAAGTCTGATGCGTATTCTAAGACTTTACGCATGAGACCTGAAGTTGCGATCGGCTTGCCGTCGTCAGAGACAGCTACGATACCTGCTTCCTTCATGAGGCCGATCTCAGCGAGTTCCTTGCCGGCGAGACCTTTGCTGGCAGCTCCGATGGGATACACACGGCATTTGCCTGCTTCTCTTGCCTTCTTCAGTACGCCTGATACAACAGCAGGGTTATCGCAGACGGGATTTGTGTTAGGCATGGGGCAAACTGATGTAAATCCGCCTCTTGCAGCAGCTGCAGTACCTGTTGCTATTGTCTCTCTATATTCATATCCGGGTTCTCTCAAATGAACATGCATATCGATAAGACCCGGAAGAACCGTAGCGCCCTTGGCATCAAAGACCTTATCAGCCGCTGATTCATCAAACTTTGCGGCGAACTTGCCGTCTTCAACATATATGATATCTGTATCCTTACCGAAAACTTTACAGTTCTTAACAATCAATCTCATAAGCTGTTCCTCCTTGCCGTGAGTAAGTAGAGGACAGCCATTCTGACAGCTACACCGTTGGTAACCTGTTCATTGATGACTGACTTCTCGCAATCGTATACTTCCGTAGGTATCTCAACGCCGTGGTTGCAAGGCCCGGGGTGCATCAGGAAGGCATCGGGTTTTGCAAGATCCAGAGCCTCCTTAGTTATGCCA
>JAGAAI010000016.1 GCA_017615325.1 Clostridiales bacterium
ATGTCTGACCTCCTTAGAAACCTAATGCACCGAGTTTGGATTCACGGGCAGAGATACCTCTGTCATTATTGTTCCTGACATCATCAACGCCCGTGCCTATGGAACTGTTGGCATCCTGTGCATTCTTATATATATCATTGACACCTATACCAACAACTGCGGCAAGTATCATGATTATGGCGATTACTAATAACATTTCGATAAGAGTAAATCCTCTTTTGTTCTTGGTTACTCTCCTCATACGCACCTCCACACACTGTAAAGAATAGAATTCTTCTATTACTTACTCATTATACCTGCTTTTCAATATATTTCAACAACTAATTAACAATTTGTTAAAATTTTTGTTTTTTCATTGTAAAGATCGATCCCTATCCATTTTCGTCCGGAAAAAGAAAAGGGGCGAGTTGCCTCGCCCCTGTTCTGGTCTCTAGTTAGTTAATTAGAGAGCTGCTTCAACTGCTGCGTTTACAGAAGAGATGGAAACGTTGTGCAAGGAAACAGAGGAAGCTGCTGCCTTAGCCTTTGTCAGGTATGTACCGATACCCATAGCAAGAACTGCTGCGAGGATAACGATAATAGCGATGACGAGAACCATCTCGATGAGGGTGAAACCCTTCTTGGACTTAGAAATCTTCTTCATGGTAATTTTCCTCCTAAGGTTTTATTGAGTTTGTAGTTTAAGTATATCACCTTATTTCATAATTGCAACACTTTTTTTTAAATTTCTTCAATTTTCTGCCACAATTCTGAAAATACAGTGTTTATACCGTGTTTTGATCAGTTGGACACCTGAGTATAATCGTCAGAATTGTCGTCCTTCTGTTCTGCCTTATTGCTGTCAAGGGCCTGGATTCCTCCACCGGTAACGATGCTCATACCACCCTCACAAGAGATGAGCTTGGTGAAGTAAGCATTGATGTAATAAGGAGCATACGGTCTGTCAGTAAATGTATCTACTTCAGCCTTATTGATAACAGTAAGATACCATGCGCTGTCTTTGTTCCAGACTACATAAGGTCTTCCGATCAAACCGCCCTTGGTATCAAAGCTGGTAGCTCCGCTCCACCATGTGTAAGCACCCTTATTGTTATCAACAGATACTCTGTTCTCAAGAACTGCGCCGAAGAACTGAACGGTTGCCGTAAGGGTCATGAAACCGTTCTTGGTCTCAGCCTTGATGCCTACGAGCTTGACGCAATCAGGATTCTCCTTGGCGATCTCCTTGATCGTCTTGATAAAGCCGTCATAACCCTCGAAGTCAGGGGATACGTCATTTGCGAGATCCTCTTCTGTAGCCTTGTCATTGTAGAGCTTGACCCTGAGATTTATCTCGTCCTGGATCTGCTTCATCATATCAGCATTACGATCCTTATCGATCCTTCCGTCCTCACCTGTATTGCTGGGAGTAGCATTATACTGCGTAGGAAGGAAACCGTCTGTCGTAGCATAGGAGATTGCAACATTTCTGCAGAGAACACTGTTGGGAGATGTTGATCCGTCAGCCATAGTGATAGGAGTCATGGATATGTCAGAGACTGCTACCTTGGAAAGATAAGGACATTCGTTCTTCTCGAAAGCAGCCAAAAGATACTGTTCAATGACTTCCGTCTCAAGCTTGTCGATGAAAGACAGCTCGATCTTCTCGATGTTCTCGTTAAGGAGCTTGATCTCTTTTTCTGTGTTAGCGTTTTCTTCCTTAAGTTCGTCAAGGAACTTCTTGCGGTCCTGCAATCCTTTCAACTCTTCTGTGTACTTCTCGTAGTTATCGTTAAGGATACGGATACCAAAGAAGTATACGAGGAAGATGATAAGGATAAGGAGAATACCGAAGGCCATTGCCTTCTCTCTAGTAGTTAAGTTGTTCATTTACCTTCACCTCCTTCTGCAGGCTGCTCAACCGGCTTATCATAGTAAAGACCGATCTCCATGTTGTTCAAAGCCTGACCCGTGATCTGGTTGTTGGCAATAGCGCCGCTCAGGCTGTTAGCATCAACTGCCTGGTTGTTGACCATGATCTTGGAGAGGTTGTATGTAACACCACCTGTCGTGTATGTTGCAACATCAGGGATCACATACTGGTTGCCGACCTTAACGGGGATCGTCTCGATACCGGCAAGGCTCGTAACAGATGCACCATTAGCATAACGGCCAACAGAGATATATACTTCGCCGACAAGTGCTCCCTTGATCTCAAACTTGTAGTAGTTATTGATAGGGTTGCACATCAACTTAGGCTGATTGTTATTGTTGTTGTTATTATTGTTGGTCTGAGTGTTAGCAGCATTAGCTTCCCAAATGAAGTTTTCGATACCGCCAAGAGAAGAAGGATCAACAATAGTGATGTCAAGCTGAGGAATTGTTGTATAAACATCAGATTCCTGAAGCATATGAACAAGATCTACTGCACTGTAGTATGAGAAGGTGTATCCTTCGATAAGCGCATCATTTGAAGTGATATCATACTTTGAGATATATGTGTCACTCGGGATGCACTTTGCCAATGTCTCAGGAAGGTCCTCAGGTGCAGCGTTGATCGTATCAACCTGCTTTCTCATCTGTGTAAGAGCATAGTAGTGATTCTGCTTCTCTTCCAATTCTCTTGCGAGCTCTTCAGCTCTTTCCTCAAGATGTGCATACTCATCAGATTCGAGAACGATCTTCAAAGATGTGATCTCTGCCTTGATGAGAGCGTTACGGATAAGATCATATCCTACGATAGCAAGAAGGACACCTACTACGATTACACCGATAACTACAGCATAACCGAAGAGTCTTCTCATCTTCGCGGCATTTGCGGTAAATTCCGCGAAGAAGTTCATATCCCTCTTGGCTAACAATCTTTTGTTAATTGCCATTTTTGTACTCCCTCCTTAGTCTTCTCTTATAAGAGCACCACAGCAGTTAACAAACTGAGGAAGCTCAAAATTTCTGCCCTCAACGTTGCTCAGGGTGTTGAGAACTTCAACCTGAGTACCGAGCTGACGTGAAAGTTCCTTATCGATCTTCTTATAGGATGCACCGGAACCATAGATGAAGCAGGTGCTGATAGCATCGATACGGAACTTTGATATCGAGAACTGAGCCGTACGGGATACCGCATCCACAAGGCTCTTAAAGTAAGCATTAACAGCGCTCTGGAGAGCAGGCTGCTCAGCAACAGTCTCGTTCCATACATCGATATCTTCGATCGGTACGGATGTGTCGCTGTCAGACTTATTGATGTTAAGTCTTCTTGCAAGAGAGGACTGACCGAGTTCTCCGCCCTGGAGCTTCCTTACGGAATCAGCAACCTGACGGATATTCTGGTGACCAAACTGCAGTCTTCTGCTGAGTACGGGGAAACCCTTATCAAGAATAGTAACTGTTGTTGTTCTTGTAGAGAGTTCGAGCAACATGAGCGTGGACTGAGCTGTGCTGTGGTTACCATTGATAATAGTATTCTTAAAGAGCTTTCTTACTGCATTGGGGTTAACGTCCATTGCATCAGGAGCAAGATCCAGCTGCTTAAGCAATTCCCTGAAATCGCTGATGACTTCAACAGGAACAGCAGTTGCTCTGACCTTTACCTTATCGGCATTGGTCTCTTCGTCCTGAGTTGTGCCATAAACTATGTAGTCGATGGAGAGGTCTCTGTTGGATCCCTGACCCATAACCTCGTACTTAACCATATCCTTGAGCTGATCTTCTTTAACGACAGGGAGTTCCAGGTCTCTTGAGTGAAGGAACGCACCCTCTGTTGTAAGGATAACACTCTTAGATCTGATATCGAGCTTGGCGAAAGCATGCTTCAAAGCCATTACGATACCGAATGAATCTGAGATTGCACCGTCAGAGATCGAGTCAGCCTCCAAGGGTACGATTCCGGACTTATCTATAACGATCTTTCCGGTCTTGGGATTGTAAGATCCCACTGCGACTTTTAAATCAGAACTTGAACAGTCAAGAACCAATTCGTTGCCGCCCTTACCAAATGATGAAAAATCCATTTATTATCTCCTTTCTTCTGATCAGATGTAAGATGCCATGTTGAATATAGGCATTGCGATACCACCGACAACAAGACCTACAATGATAGCCATGATGACGATCATCATAGGCTCAAGTGTCGCAACAAACTTGGAGGTTGCAGCATCAGCTTCGTCTTCAAAGAAGTCTGCAGCCTTATCAAGAATGCTGTCCAAAGTACCGGATTCCTCACCGATAGAGACCATTGCATAGATCATGGGAGGGAATTCGGTAATTCCTCTGATGGATTTTGAAAGAGCAGTACCTTTTCTGATCTCGATCCTGGCATCTGCGAGCTTCTTCTCGAGAACGATGTTGTCAAGTGACTTCTCGGTGATCTCAACAGAAGACAATACGGAGATACCGCTTCGCAAGAGCGTAGATACCGTCCTGGTAAATCTGGCAGAAGCATTCATCTTTGTCATCTTACCTATAACAGGTAATTTGAGCATCAGGGTATCCCACTGATAAGCGCCCTTCTCAGAGTTGCGCCACAGCTTGAAGGAATATACTGATACAGCGACGACTGCTACATATATATACCAATAATGTACCAGTGAATTACTGATTGCCATGATCGCCTTTGTAAGACCGGGAAGTTCACCACCCAAGTCAGCGATCGTCTCAGCGATACCGGGAACCAGGAAGGTCAAGAGACCGACGGATACCAAAACGGTAACGATGGCAAGCATCTTAGGATAAACCATTGCCGAAGAGATCTTGTTCTTCGTCTTGGATTCCTTCTGGAAGTGTTCTGCAAGTCTGTACATAACTTCGTCCAAACGACCGGATTCCTCACCTGCAGAGATCATCTGGACCATAATGTTAGGAATAACACCCCTCTGATCCGAGAATGCTTCTGACAGAGACTTACCGCCCTGTACAGATTCGTAGATCTCACCGATACACTTCTTGGCTTTCTGGGTCTCCAGCTGCTGATAAAGCATATCGAGAGCACGGACTACGGTGATACCGGCGGACAGCAGTGATGACAGCTGTCTCGTGATAACAACGAGTTCCTGGGTCTTAAGCTTGGGACTTCCGATCTGGATGTTCCCAAAAGTGCCTCGGTCAAGTTTAAGCGAAGCTATGTACTTGCCGTCTGATTTTAATTTACGCGACGCTTCACCGATATTCTCGGCTTCCAGTACGCCTTCAGACGTTTTACCGGCACTGTCAATGACCGTATATTTAAAATTGGCCATATGTTTATCTCCTCCTTATTAGACTCTGTGTTTATCGAACATCAGGCGAAATCAAGATCGTTGAACAACGGAGAAGTGGTAGCACCACCGACGTTGTTGATATATCTCTTAAGATCATCGGGAATACGGCATCTCTGCATTCCTGTCTCTCTCGAGATAATGCCTCTCTTAATAAGCTCTGCAAGATAGAAGTCAAGAGGACACATTCCCTGCTGGAGGGATGTAGCCAGGGTGCTGTCTATCTGATATGTCTTACCTTCACGGATATTATTACGAACAGCGTCGTTAGCGATCATGATCTCGAAAGCCGCACAACGTCCGCCGCCGATCCTCGGAACGAGAGTCTGACAGATAACGGCAACAAGAACCGTTGAAAGCTGAACTCTTACCTGATCCTGCTGATGAGGAGGGAAAACGTCGATGATACGGTTAACTGTATCAGCTGCGGAAGAGGTGTGCAGGGTGGACAGAACCAAGTGTCCTGTCTCGGCTGCCGTGATAGCGGTACTGATAGTATCGAGGTCACGCATCTCTCCGACGAGAATGATATCAGGGTCTTCACGAAGAGCAGCTCTCAAAGCGTTAGCGAATGACAGTGTATCCTCATGGATCTCTCTCTGGTTGATCATGGCTTCACCGTGATCGTGGAGATACTCGATAGGTTCCTCAAGTGTAAGTACGTGGCACTTCTTGTTGCCGTTAACGTGACCGATCATGGCAGCCAGCGTTGTGGACTTACCGGAACCCGTAGGACCTGTGACAAGGATAAGTCCTCTAGGCTTCATAACGAAGTCCTTGAAGATGTCAGGCAGACCCAACTGTTCACATGTGGGGATGGAATTCGAGATGGATCTTGCAGCAAGCGCATAAGTACCGCGCTGCTTGTAGATGTTACATCTGAAACGGCTGTAGTCCTCAACAACATAAGAGAAGTCGATCTCACCTCTCTCGTTCAAATACTGCTGTCTGGACTTGTTGATCATTGACTTGCAGAGATACTCGGTATCTGCAGCAGTCAAAGGCTGATTACCCAACGGCATCAGGGTACCGTCGATACGGATCATCGGCGGCAGACCGACCGTGATATGGGTATCGGATGCGCCCATTCTCACCGCTTCGGACAAAACGGATTCCATTGATAAACTAAATCCTTCCACTTTAATAACTCCTCCTCATATATTTAATCTGTTGTATTAGTCTATTGTGTACGCAACTCTGTTGAGCTCAGAGACCGTAGTAATACCTTCGAGAACGAGGGCTCTTGCAGAATCCTGGAGCATCTGGGTGCCTTCGGAGACCGCCAGGTTCCTCATCTCTTCTTCGCTTGCCCTCTTCTCAATAAGGACCTTCATCGCTCTCGTCATGACAACGATCTCATGGATAGCGATTCTTCCCTTATATCCACAGTCATTACATTCTGTACAACCTGTACCGTGGTAGATCTTCTGACCTGGCTCGAGCCTCAGGAGAACGATATCATCCTCACCCGGATCATAAGCCTCACGGCAATTGGTGCAGATACGTCTGACAAGACGCTGGGATACGACTCCGACAAGAGCGGAGCATACCATGTAAGGCTCCAAGCCCATATCGATAAGTCTGTTGATGGAAGATACGGCATCGTTTGTATGGATAGTACTGAAAACCAAGTGTCCCGTGATGGCAGCACGCATAGCGATCTCTGCTGTCTCACCGTCACGGATCTCACCGACGAGGACGATATCAGGGTCCTGACGCAAGATAGAACGAAGACCGCTGGCGAATGTCATTCCCGCTTTGGCATTTACCTGTACCTGGTTAATACCGGGAATCCTGATCTCGACAGGGTCTTCTACAGTGATGATGTTGGTCTCCGGTGTGTTCTTCTCCGAAAGGAGTGTATAAAGTGTGGTCGTCTTACCTGAACCTGTAGGTCCTGAGATAAGGCAGATGCCCTGAGGCACCTTGATGATCTTATTGATCAGTTCATTATTATGATCTGAGATACCCAGATACTTTCTGTTAAGGTTACCGTCATTCTTTGCAAGGATACGGATAACCGTCTTCTCACCTGTAATACAAGGAAGTACGGATACACGCATGTCGACCGGCTCGCCGTTGATCTCCGTTCTGATACGGCCGTCCTGAGGGATACGCTTCTCTGCGATGTTCATACCGCCTAAGATCTTGATCCTCGTGGTGATGGCATCCTTGGCAGAGATCGGGTTGCTCATGACTTCCTGCATGACACCGTCGATACGGATACGGACTCTGACCCTGTCTTCCAACGGTTCAACGTGAATATCCGAAGAGCCTGCCCTGATAGCGTAATCTATCATTGAGTTAACGAGCTTAACAACAGGAGCGGAGTTGATGGCTTCGTTCATCTCGGCATCAGCAGCAGAGACTTCAGCTTCAAGTTCAACACCTAACTCCTCGGCAGCCTTCTGTGCGATCTCCTTACCGTAATTGACCTTAACGGCTTCCAGTATGGAGGATCTTGTAGCCAGCATCAGTATGACCTGATAGCCGGTACGGAACTGCAATTCTTCTTCTATAGTGAAGTCCATGGGGTCATCAATAGCAACAACAAGATTGTCACCATCGAAGCCTATAGGAAGGACAACGTGTTCGGAACAGAATTTCTCATCCAGAAGAGCTGTGGCCTTAGGGTCGATCTCAAGGCTTGTAAGGTCAATAATGGGGTAATTGAACTGACTTGATACGGCTCTTAAGATGTCGAACTCAGAAAGAAGACCGCTCTCGACGATAACTTCTCCTAATCTCTTTCCTGTTTCTTTTTGTTGAGAAAGTGCTTCTGCAAGCTCAGTAGCGTTTAAAAATCCGCTCTCGACGAGAATATCTCCTAATCTCTTCATTAAACCCTCCGTTTAAGGCCCCATAAGGTCATGATTTGAAACGAAAATATGCACATTAAGAGCACGCAAGACACACTCCTGGCGAGCATATTCTATAAAACTATATAGCGATTCGGACTAAAAATCAAGTATTTTGGCAGTTTGCATAAATTTTCGAGGTTGACAATATCGTGACAAAAATGATAGACAAATGACAGCCGCAAACCCTCCGGGACCGGATCCGGTCGAAAACTATTTTGGATTTAAATTATTATTATTATATGGTATATTAAATTGTTATGATACAGGAGGATGAGTGATTTGACAGGGTTTTTATACGGCTTTTTTATCGTTTTCTTCACATTGTTGGGCTTCATCATAGGAAGTTTCCTCAACGTCATAATCTACCGCATTCCTGCCGGAAGGTCAGTATCGAAGGGACACTCCATGTGTATGACCTGCGGGCACACTTTGGGTGCGGCAGATCTTGTCCCTGTTTTCAGCTGGCTCTTTCTCAAGGGCAAATGCCGTTACTGCGGGGCTCCGATAGCCTCCCGTTACGCAAAGATCGAGAGTTTCACCGGGCTTACATTCTGTATAGCATCAGTAGTTGCAGTTGAATACTGTGCTCCGATCATCCTCTGGCCTGACAACATCTCCCTGATCTTCTACACGATCTACTTCCTGATGTTTATAGCCGGGTGCGCTGTTGCCATCTCTTCCATGATGATCCTCTACGATACCGGCAAGTGCTTCACGGGCTTTGCCATAACGGCCATGACCCTCAAGATCCTATCAAGCATCCTTCCCTACATCTTAGGTTTCTATGGATATAACAAAGAAGCTCTCCTGGGATCCTTCGAACAGATCGTTCTGACCTGCGGCAAGGTCGCATTCAGTGTCGGTCTTACGGCAATACTCTGTCTCATCTTCAAGAGAAAGTACGGGAAGGCAGAAGTCCTTATCGATATCGTCATGCTGTCCATCCCTTATTACGGCCTCTTCTTCTCGGCAGGGGACGAGTATTTAAGAACGGTCATTACCGCTTTGGTCTACGGATCATTAATGAGCATCACAAGATCTGACAAACTCCGCAAGTATTCTGCGATCACGGTATTTGTCATTTACATAGTTTACATGGCAGTAAGATTCTGCCTTATTAAGATATTTCAATAATTCGGAGGTTATTTATGTCCGGTCACTCAAAATGGAGCAACATCAAGCGTAAGAAGGAAGCTGCAGATGCAGCAAAGGGAGCCGTTTATACCAAGCTCGCAAAAGAGATCGCAGTAGCGGTCAAAGCGGGTGGTCCCGACCCTGCCGGAAACTCAAGACTTAAGGACGTTATTTCCAAGGCTAAGGCAGCCAACATGCCTAACGACAACATCAACAGAGCCATCAAGAAGGCGGCAGGAGCCGGCGAAGGAGATGACTACGAAGAGATCACATACGAAGGTTACGGTCCCGGCGGAGTTGCCATCATGGTAAGAGCCCTTACCAACAACCGTAACAGGACAGCAGCAGATGTAAGACACATCTTCGACAAGAACGGCGGCAACCTTGGTGTCGGCGGAAGCGTTTCTTTCCTCTTCGAAGAGAAAGGCGTTATCGTCATCGCAAGAGAAGACTTCGAAGACGAAGATACCGTCATGGGTGATGCTCTTGACTGCGGAGCTGCCGATTTCTCATCTGACGAAGAATACTATGAGATCATCACAGCACCCGAGGACTACTACACCGTCAAGGATGCTCTCGAAGCCAAAGGCTATACATTCGCAGATTCCAACTTAGGACCTGTTGCAACGACTACTGCAAAGGTTGACGACGAGGAGATCTGTGAGAAACTCGAGAAGATGCTCGACATGATGGACGATAACGAAGATATCCAAGAGGTATACCACAACTGGGAGTCATAAGTTCAGGTGAGCGATAACGGACAGAAATCGAACAGCGGCAAGACCAAAGCTCTGATCCCGGAGCTTCGCGCCACTTTGCACCGTTTTGACAGGACCTCGTCCGTATCATCAGCTGCCAATGAACCTGTAAGAGACATCGAACTGATCCTCGGGAGCGAAGCTCTGACCCGCGAAGCTCTGTCACATATCGCAGTCGTAGCTTTCGTAGGCCCTTCAGGAACCGGAAAGAGTACCAGGGCGATATCCGTTGCCTCAGCCAATAATATCTACTACATAATAGATGACGGACTCCTTATCAACGGGAGTAAGATCGTAGCGGGAACTTCTGCCAAGAAAGCTCCTACCAAGATGGAATCCGTAAGGCAGGCTATCTTTACGGACGACACCAGATCTTCAGTCATGAGGAGAGCCCTGGTCGAATCAAACCCTGCGGCTCTCATGATCCTCGGCACATCTGATTCGATGCTTTCGAAGATCTGTACTAATCTATGGCTCAACCAGCCATCGATGCTCATCAACATCGAAGACGTCTCCACCGAAGAAGAACGCCAGGTGGCCCGCAACACCAGGATGACTGAAGGAATGCACACCATTCCCGTACCGAGCATGGAGGTAAAACATGAGTTCTCGGGCTATTTCTCAGACCCGTTCAGCAAACTCCGTCAAAGGTTCGACAGAGAGCGCGGTGTTGCTCCCCAGATCCCGGACTTCGAAAGAACGGTCGTACGCCCCACTTTCTCATCACTCGGGTCATACTCTATCTCGGATGATGCTTTATTGGACCTCATAAGAATAGTATTAAAGACTGAAGAAGGCATAGCTAAGGTCGAATCCTTTAAGACCGAGAAAAGGACTTACGGGATCGAGATCAGTCTGGAGCTTGCCCTTTATTACGGTTTCAATGCCAGGAACGCATTGGAACAAGCCCAGCAAAAAGTCGGACATGCCATAGAAGAATTTACTTCTATCACCATAGTTGGTGTTAATGTCAGGGCCGGACACCTTCTGCATAAAGGAGAGAACTAGTCAGATGGAAAAGATCTACATGATACCCGTTAACGACGCTTACGATTCAGACTGCGAATGTCCCTTGTGCTCTTTAAGGGACAAAGCTGAGAAGAATTACCTCGATTACTATCTCGGGCCATCCCTTATGGAACCAGACACCAGGAAGATCACCAACAAGACAGGCTTCTGTCCCGTTCATATGGGCATGCTCAATAACAGTGAAGCCGGAAGGCTCGGATTAGGTCTCATGCTCCACACTCATCTAAAGGATATGGATGCTGAAGTGACAAGCAAACTGGAACAGTCCGTCCCGCAAGCCTCATCCGGTTTCCTTAAGGGCAAGGACTACAAAGCTAAACTTACGGCATGTGCCGATCTCATAGACAAAAGAGTTGCCACCTGCCCAATCTGCGACAATATCAATGATGCGATGGGACATTACATCGATGTCATAATCTGGATGTTTAAGCACGACAGCGCTTTTAAGCCCAAACTTCAGAACAAGACCTGCTGTCTTCCTCATACATCATTGCTGCTCCGGGCTGCTACAAACCTGTCCCAGTCTGATGCGGCAGAGTTTGTAACGATCCTGCTCAACAATTCTAAGGAAACCTTTAAGGTTCTTGAAGATGATGTCGAATGGTTCACATTGAAATTTGACTACAGAAACAAAGATAAGCCATGGGGCAACAGCAAGAATGCCATCCAGCGTTCCATGCGCTTCTTATCTTCGGACAGGAGGGACTTCGATGAACAACGGGCTAAATAACCTTCCGGAAACAGCAGTCGATATGGACCTCTTTCCCAAAGAAGAATCTTACAGTGATCAGGATGATCTTAACCTCACTTTACATATAAAACACAACTGGTATTCAGAGGACAGTGAACACGGGCGCCTCTTATTATCTTCCTTCATGACGACCCTGTCAGGATCCACTTCAAAGATAGGGGTCCTGCTCCTGTCAGGGTCAGCTGTAAAGATGCTCGACCCCACGGATCCCCTTCATGAAGAACTGATCAGTCTGTCACGCAATTCCCTTCTGACAGGTGCATGTGTCGAGAGCATGGAAGAATATTCTGTTGATGCTGACAAGACATCTGATCTTCAGATAACACTCTATTCGGCATCGGACCTTTCCTTCGAACTCATCAACGCTCAAAGACTCATTACCCTGGAATGAAATAAGAATTAACCCAAGATAAGAAAAGGGGTTATCCTCACCGGATAACCCCTTTAACTTTAGTTTGCTAATAGCGGTCGATTCATCATGTGGATGAAGGATCCGTTATGATGTTGCCTGTACCATAGTAGTACTGGAGTGAGTTGACCTTGTACTTGGATGTAACCTCTGTGTACTCCTCATAAGAATGTGTATTAGGAGCAGGGCAGTAAGGCATTACGAAGTCACTCGATGTATTGAAGATATCAGTTGCCATTACTCTTCCGTAGAAACTGAACTGGCTGGTGGTACAGTTATATACCGTTATGCTGCTCGTCTGCGAACCATAAGAGGACTGGAACATTCCGAAATATGCTTCAACACATCCGCCTCTTGTCCAGGTTACGTCGTTGTTGTCCATGCAGTAGATCTGAATGGTAGGCTTCTGGACACCGTCATGACCTGACATATTGTTCGTGGTATAACCTCTGATCGTGCTGGCATAACTAGTGTCATTCGAACCTGAGCGGCTAACTGAAAGGAAGCCTGCATATAACTTACCATTGTCATTATTGTTATGACCGATCTGTAAATTGCAGTTAGGTGCGAGAATGAAGTACTGGTGATGAGCCTGACTGGGGTTAACGACAGCAAATATACCGCTCTGTATTTCAGTGCTCTCATTAATGAAGAACATATAATCTGCACTTCCGTCAAGGAGAGCAACCTTGGGGGTAGACTTTGCTGCTCCAACAACACTTCCGTCACCTGAGATGAGGTAGTTGCCGGGAGGAATGATCTGACCATCATATGTCGAGAGCAAGGAACTCAAGCTTGTAGATGTATATCCGGTGCAGTCTGAAGAAGATATAGGCATACCATACTGGGACTTCATCTGGGAAGTTGTAGGATAGACCTGAACAAGTGAACTTGTATCGGTGGTATAGAACTTCTTCATCTTATTGATCTGCTTTGACCATTTGGAGGAGTAATCGGTCTTCCAGGTGTTTTCCATATCACTGAATCCGCCGGCACTGCTGATATTGCTTGCAACAGAAGAATCCCAGCTGGCAGCAGAGTTCTTGAGGAACAATGTAGCCTTGGAGCCCTTAATAGCTCCGAATATATTATCCCTGCTTCCGGATCCGTTAGTTGTTCTGTTAGCGAACATCCAAACAGAATTGTTAGTAGCATATGTTCTGCTTGTCTGACCAACTGCTTCACTGTTTCTGCTCATAAAGGAATCATCTCTGCCGCCGGGTCCGACGAAGTATACATCACCCGTGATGCTCGGTGCTGTACTGTTCCATGCCCATCTGTAGTTGTCAAGGAAGATAACGTCGCCCTTGATGACCTCATTGTTTTCCCAGTATGCACTCTTGGCACCGGAGCCGTTGCCGCCGATGAAGAGCATATCCGACCAAGTCGTTGTTGCCTGAGACTGGTTACAACGGTAATCTCCTCTCCATACGACTATGTTGTCGGAAGGATTGGTAGCAAAACTGTGCTTACCGATAGATCCACGGAAGTTGTTTCCGAGAGGGCCGTTGAAGTCAACCTGAGAAGAGAACAGATCCGGGGGATCAGGGATCTCATTCTCATAGAGGAACATTCTTGCGTTCTCCTGAGAATCACCGATCTTGGTCGTAATGTCTACAACAACGTAATCGTTACCACCCATGGTATGGTTGTAGAAATGTGCGAAGGTAACGTTGTCCTTGGTACCTGTAGGGCCTGCCATGTATGTACCCGGAACAGTATTGTCGTCCATGATAATCTGCATGGTAACGTTACCGTCTGCATAAGCCTCGAGCGCGTCGTCCGTGATCTCCTGCATCTGCAGAGCCTGATAGAAAGTCTCGACTGCAGATGTAAGAGTAAGTCTTGCCTGTGACTTTGCTGTCTTCTCATAGACACGTGATCTGGTAGAACTTGTGAGCACCAGAGCACATGAGATGAAGATCATGGCCATAGCAAGGATGAACAGGACGGTAACAAGGATAACACCCTTCTTATCGGCGCTGCGCCTCTTCTTGTAGTTCTTGATCATTCTCATCATAGAAGTGTACCTTCCTTCTTATAATGTATGCCAAATCGCGTCTTACGACACGATAAACCTGTTTCGTTAGATGTATTTTACGGCATTTGAAATCATTTTTCAATAAAAATTTCAGATTTTGCTAACTTTTTTTCAATAAAATGTTAACACTTTATTCACAATTGGTCTGTTCATCTCTTTCCGGGGCCGGTTCAGGGGCCGGCGGAGGGGCGCCTTTCTCCCCGTATTTATCGTATTCTTCTTTCTTTGAGGCCACGAGATAGTAGTCGTTCTGGGTGGCGAAGCGCATTACCACAGCTGCGTAATATTTGCCTCCGCTCCTTCTCTTTGCACGGACTCTGGCAAAGATGTCACCGTGCTTTGAACAGTTCAGAAGGGCATATTGTGACTTTCTGATCCTGAAAGGCGGGATGTTCTGAGCAAGAGTTGCCGAGCACAAAGGACAGATAAGGATCTTGTCCTTGACCTCATTGAATGCCTTATCCGCCTCTTCAACATCAGACCCAAGGAATGAAAACTCCGAGGGCATATCGGGATTGACGGATGAACTCGATATGGCCGAGATGACCTCTACGGGCTTATTGTGGTCGAATATCTCTTCTAAGACTTCACCCGTGTACTGGGCATCAGCCGTAGCGCTGTGGAAGATATCCTTCTTGGCAATGTTATAGTAATCAACTGCAAACTCGACACTCTTCTGCTGGCCGGGCTGTCCGCAGAATACGGAGAAGATCGGCTGGAGATCCAGGAAATCGATCCCGATCTGATCGTCCAGGCCAAAGAACTTCAGGTTGCACTTCAGTATCTTGGGATCGGAATTACCCCAGCCTATGAGGAGGTCAGCGCCCCCCATAAAAGTCTTAAACCCGTCCCAGGCCTCTTCGAAGCTTATTCCCTTCTTGAGGTCGGAATCTGTCTTGTGGGTTATCTTCATTACATGGTAATGGAGTTTCCTGTAGATCACGGGCCTGATATCACAGGAGAATGTATCCTTCTTGTATATCTTCCCGTTGGAATACTCGTACTTTACCGCCCCGATCTCGATTATCTCGCCGGGCAGCACCGTTATCTCGTTACTTATGGTCTTGCCGGAGAAGGGCTGGTTCCACTCCATGTCAAAAACGACCATTATCGTTCCGTCTGTTATCTTCTTACTAAGCATTATTAAGTCCCTGCCGCCTTTTGACGCTCTCTCTTCCTCTCGTCTGCGATCCCTGCAACAGCAATTGCGATCGATACTGCCAATGCCAGGAGACTTAGGGAGCCCCCCAGAAGTGTGCCCTGGGGACCCTTGGCGATCGTAACGGTTATATCTTTGCCGTCCGATGCTTTATCGAATCTTGCGGCAAGCATACCCTGGATCTGAAGAGAGAGTTCCTTGTCACCGTTTATATATACATTATAGTCTTTATCGTAAGGAATATTGGTAAGAAGATAGTTTGCGCCTTCCTGTGCAAAGTCTGAAGGTACGGTGAAGCTCTTACCTTCCCTGAGCCCGGTCTTCTCCTGCAAAAGTTCTAATACATCCTGATCAAGGAGAAGGACTTCTATAGGGGCCGTAACCGTCTCGCGGTCATCTACCCCGAGCGTTATCTCGACATGATTGCCGAAGCGTGTGATCTGTTTCAGATATGCTCCGTCCAGATCTATGGATCCCACCGACTCACCGTCATCCTCCTCGAGGAAATTGGATCCGTCAAAGCCGCAGTAAACATAGAGTTTTTTTCCTGATGCCTTGTCTGCTCCGATAACGAGTGTAGCAGTGTCGGAATCCGCCGTAAAATACCCGTCACCGTCGACCGATATCCCTTCATTGGAAATCACGGAGTAATCGGTCTTCACGAAAAGCGGATCACCGCATACGCTCTTGGATATGCTGTTCAGGAATACCGGTAGGATCGAAGGCTCGAGAATGTTAGTTTCAGGTTCGGGAACAATAAGGTACTTATCCTCATCCGAGTTGAAGATCGAGATCTCCTCATCAGATATGAGGGCCATCCCATCCTGCTCTGCGTCCTTTACGAAAGACGCCTTGACATCACCCGGTTCAACGGAACCCGTGGCATAGGTAACGAAAGTGTTGAAAGAAATAAATAGCAGGCCTGCGAAAAGGAATGGGTAAAGATATTTCTTAGGCAGGAAATCCTTCCTCTTCCTGTAGAAGATAAGGCTTAAGATGATCAATACCGCACCCGGCAGATACATGGAAGTTATATTGTAGGACACGGCACCGCCAAGACCGTTGAAGAGTATTATGGCAATTATGGGAGCCAGGCCTGCGGTAAGGACTGCAGTATCCGATATACCGTCAAGATTGACGAGGCATATCGCAGCCAGGAAGCAGATAATCGCCAAAAGGCCTATGAGACGCAGATCGGTTATCACTGATGAATATCCGAAGAAAGACAGGGTCAGGTCGACAACAGATACAGCACAGGCTATGTGAGTCAACGCCAGCAAAAGAAGTGTCAGGAACTTAAGTTTTGCCGGTATCTTCTTATTAAAGAAGAAGAGGATAAACAGCATAAGGCTGAAAAGGCCGAAGTAGACCGTCGGAACGGCGCTGTAGTCAAGGGATCCGCCGGATCCGGAGAACATGGTCGATAGCATATCGAAGAAGGAATAGTAGACCTTACGGTCTTCTATCAGCTGTTTGATATCGTAGGTCATTCCATAAGCCATAAATCTAGGAACGATAAGGAAGAGAGCACAGCAGACACCACACAAGACGGATATTATCATCTTTCCCCACAAGGCCAGAGCCTCCCTTGTCTTAATGACCAGAGCAAATGAGACTATCAATGAAGCTGATATGATAAACAGGGTGCCTGATAAAGTACCGGCAGTACCCAGGACACACATGACGAAGGCTGTAATGCCGAGCATAATGAAGCTCCTGACAGTCTTCTTCCTGGCAGCCGAATATATCACCGACATCGCCAGGGGCATAAGGATGACGACATTCATTGCCTGTGACAGGGATGATATGAAGATAACCCTTGAACTCAGGGCATAGGTCATGCCCATGACTATCGCAAAGGTCCTCTTGAGGGCGATCCGCCTCCTCAAAAACGAATACATGGCCATTGCGGCAAGTCCTATCTTCAGTACATAGACTGCAAGGAAGAAGTTTTCGATGACATCGTCAGGAAGAAGGGCGCCCATAAAGAAGAACGGATCTATATAGTCGTCCAATATGAGTTGCTGATCCAATGCCCCCTTCTTAAGATCCTTACAGTCAGAGGCTTCTATGGCTGTCTTGCCTATGATATCTTCATCAAACTTGTTAAACCTTCCGGTAAGTTCAGAAGGGACTATCTTCCCGGGTGCCGTTTTATGGCATACAAGGAGCACTCCTGCCACGATAAGACATGTCAGGAGGAGCGTTGCCAATAATCCGGCTATGTAGTATTTCCTGGAAGCCTTTGATCTTCTCATTGAGCGTCACCGTCCCCGGTATAGGGAACTTCTTCTATGACCTGAGGCATATTATCTTCCGTCTCCTCATAGGATATGACGGGAGTTATGTCCGTGATCTTCTTCCTGCGTCCGTTCGTCAGGATGATCACACCGATGCTTATGATAAGTGCTGCAAACGATATGACTATGCCTATGGTGATCCCTGCAGGAGCATAGACCAGCTTGACCATATGAGTTCCTGCCGTAAGATCAACACCCATGAGGGCATCTCCGATGGGAACCAGTTCTGTGGGAGTTCCGTCGACCGTGCAGGTCCAGCCCTCGGAATAAGGGATCGTAAGGAAGAGGAAACCTCCTTCTGTCGTGACCTCGCCTTCTAATGAAGTCGTATCGTAAGACGTTACATTGAGCTGTTCCCTGCCGAGGGTGTCGAGCATCGCCTGGTATCCTTCGGGATTCAGGCAATAAGCAAAGGCCCTGATCGTACCCGGATTATCGGAATAGTTTACGGTAAGGGTTATGTCGTTGCCGTCGGCCACGCCGCAGGTGATTATCTGATAGCTCCTGATCTCGAAGTTCCTGAATATCTCGCCCTGGGTGATGGCGACTGTTCCGCCCTTGTTGGAGTTAACATAAACATAGACGTCGTTACCGGCGGGAACATCAGAGAGTGTTACCGTGAAGGACACTTCCTCGTCGTCTCCCCCGTTCGAGATGTACTGGATGACTGATCCTTCAGGATCGTTAGTCGTAAATCCGGTCTCTTCCACCGGGGTCATGTTGATGGGTGTATAGACCGGCTGGTCTGACCCCATAGCAGCGATCCAGGAATTGGTCTTCTCAAAGACATCCGAAGTATCGCTGTCAGGATAGTAATCCACTATGTTGCGGCTGGTAACAAAACCTACGGAAAGGGCATCGGGGTTGCCGAAAGACCTTACCTCCCCTTCAACATAGTCCAGATCGAAGAGGGCGGGCACGGTCTGGGTCTCCTTGATCTCGATCAGGTTCCTTATGCCCAGGATGGATGCCGTTACCCTTGTAAGTCCGGCGTTACGGAAACCGTTGATGCCGTTGTTGTGGAAACCGTAGTTTCTCATGTATTTTACAAAGCTCTCACGTGCAGTCGATGAGAAGATCGATATGCCCTTGACGTTATAGATCGACTGGATGTCGCATATGTTGTTGGGATAGAGTTCGCTCCTCTCGAAGGTCCTGTGGCCTTCTGAACCTTCAACATCATTAACGTATGTCTCGATCTGGTCTTTGTTCTTACCGAAGAAATCGTAGGATACGAAGCCCTCGTTATCCGCAACCAGGGAGATCGTAACGACTGAAGCCGCAAAGATCTCAATCAGCATCGTAACGGTTATTAAGGTCTCCCGGAAAAGTGTGCTCTTCGAAGTTTTCTTGGTAACTACATAGAGGGCTGCTCCCTGAACAAAGAGGAAGAGCAGGGTAAGTCCTATCTGGATATATCCCTCGTTACCGTCTCCGAACTTCTCGAAAAGAACAAGGAATATGGCAGCGCCTGCGACAGACCCCATTATCTTGCCCACCGAAAGCATCCTTATCCTGCGGATCACAAGATGGGCTGCAAATACGATAACGAAAGACATAAGGAAGGACTGCCTATATGGGATCTGGTTAGGGAAGTGCATGCCGTGCCAGATGAAGTTCAGCATCCTGTTGGAAAAGCTTAAGTACATTATCAGGAGGATAATGCCAAATGAGATCTTGTGTCTTAATGTGATCCCGCTCTTCTTAGGCAAAAGGAAGAGAAGGGGCAGCAAGATGACTGCGATAAGTCCGCAGTTAACATTAGCCATGCCGTCTCTTATGTTGGGGTTGGCGGATACCAGGAATCTTCCCAGGAAATCAAAGAGTGAATTCTGCAGTTGGAAATTCGCCTCAAGATCATCTCCCGTTGCCGAGCAGTGCTGAAGTATCAGATATGTGGGAACCGTTATGAAAGCGGACATGGCTCCTGCCAGAAGGGAACCTGCCGCAAACCTTCCCGCACAGGTTAAGAAAGACTTGAATGAAATTCTCAAAGGATCCGTCCTATCTTCGGCAGGCTTATAGAGCATCAGATAGTAGAGCGGCGCGAAGATCACCAAAAAGAGACAGATAAAGTATCCTGAATAGTAGTTGGAGATAAGGCTTATGGCAAGACTTATGATATAAAGTCCCCATTTGCCGTTTAACATGAGCCTGCGGAGCCCCAGGATGATAAGGGGCAGCAATACTACGGCATCAGCCCACATTATGTTCCAGAAATCCGTTACGAACCATCCGCAGAGAGCATATGCCGATGCGAATGCCACCGTAATGTTGTCAAGTCTTCCTTCATCATTCTCCTTCAGGAACTTCGTCATGAACAGGGAAGCCAGGCCTGCTCTTACGGAGGTAACAAGACCTATAAATACAGGCATGGTCTTGGCTGTGAAAAGGAGCGAGAAGATATTAAGGGGGCTTGCCGAATAGTTGGCATATGCACCGAAATATTCGTTGCCGCAGCCGTCACACCAGCTGTAGAGCAGGGATTCTCCCCCTAAGACCTTGTTGCGGAAAGCGACAAGGAAAGGCGCATACTGATGGTAAAGGTCGACCGTTAACATGGTCCTGCTGCCGAAAGGATAACATTCGTTTATTGCCAGCGCGGATATTACCGTCAGGAACGGAAAAAGGAATGCCAGCAGATACTGCGGCAGGTTATTGGTATTCAAAAGACGGGGCTTTGTATTATAAGCCTCTTGTATCATGTTTTCGGAAGTGGTCATCTTGATCCAGCCATCCCCTTTATTAATTTTAGATTACAAATCCTATTTAATAAGACAAACGTGTTAATAATAGCACACTTTGCCTCATTCTATACCCCCTTTTATGATAAAGTGGTAACGACTGTAATCATGTCCTGCAGTAAATAATGTCGGCAAAGGATCATTATCGGAAGATGAGACTTAGGATCAAGATCATACTCAATCCGTCATCCGGAAGGGAGACGGCCAAACAGAAGATCGATGACATCCTGACCTATCTGTCAGGCCAGTCTGCTTTAGAGCGCGCCGATATCTACTACACTGCCGCAAGATTCGATGCAACAAACTTTGCCATGGATACAGACCCTTCCCAATACGATCTTATCTTGGCTGCAGGCGGTGACGGCACCATCAACGAGGTCATAACAGGCATGATGAGAGGTAAAGTGGACCTCCCTCTTGCCATCTACACGTCAGGAACGATGAACGACTTTGCCGTTACGACCGACCAGCCCAAGGAACCTTCCGAATTCGCGAGGATGCTCATGAACCACAAGATAGAGAAGGTCGATTGCGGGAAGACAGGGGATATGTATTTTCTCAATGTCCTTGCGGGAGGGCTCCTTACGGATGTCCCCTACAAGGCTCCGACTGACCTTAAGACCATCTTCGGACCTGCAGCATACTGGATGGCTGCAATGAAGGACATCCCCGCCGCAGGCAAGACCATAAAGATCCACCTGAACAGCAAGGAGTATAAGGGTGATTCCGAGTGTGTCCTTTTTCTCGTATCAAATTCCTCCTCAGTAGGAGGATTCCGTAATCTCATGACTAATGCGGACATCAAGGACGGGCTCCTGGATGTCCTCGTGCTGAAGAGGATCGATGATGCATCTACCGTAATATCCCTGATCGGCAAGATGGTCATGCAGGATCACCTGGCATCTGACAACGTCATCTATTTTCAGACAAAGAAGATCGACATATCATCTGCAGACGGAAAATCTGCAGTCCTGGACGTTGACGGAGAAGAAGGGCCTTCCCTTCCCGTTACCGTCGAATGCATAAAAGACGCAATAAATCTCATTGTTCCCGGAGAGGAGTAAACCGTGAAAAAGAATGATAAGAACCGCGACCGCGGAGTAAGAAAAGTCGAGTTTGACCCCCAACAGGAGATCATGCCGGTGGACAGCCCCGAATCTGATGAGGGTACTTCTGAAGGCGATAATCCCGAAAACGAAGCTATAGTTCAGGAAGAATCAGGTGCCGCTATCTATGCTGACAGTGAGAGCACGGATATCATAGAGGCAGAAGATATTTCCGGACAGGAGACGGATGAAGCAGAAGAACAGGGTATTACTCTGGATGATCTTACTGATATAGATCCCGACCTTTTAACGGGTAAGACTTCCACATTGGCAGAGACCACTGCAAGGAAGGCAAGACTGCGCGGTGTATCGCATAAGCAGGCTGTAAAGAACGAGGTTCCTGAAGTAGCCATAAGCCTTGAAGAAGATGACAAGGATGTATCTTCAGTGGCAGAAGATACCGGCAAGGGTAAAAAGAACATAAAGAGAAGCCTGGGTCTGGCATTCATGGTCGTAGCTTCCATCATAGTCTTAATTACCGTTGCGACCACGATCTTCTACGAAGCCGATATCGACGAACAGTTCAAGAGTCCCCTTACAGTTCACGGACAGGCTGTTCCCTCCGATGAATTCAGCTTCATCTATCACTATGAACTCATCAATAACGGTGTCGACCTCTTCTCATCCGGCACCCAGGCCCTGCTCGATTCCCCCTGTGAAGAGAACCCTGACTTTGCAACCTACAGAGACTATTTCCGTGATATAGCCGCAAAGGACTTCCAGAAGATGTATATCCTCTACGATGATGCGACAGCCAAAGGTCTTTCTGTTGACCAGGAGCACTTTGAGCGTGCACAGGCCTACATCAACTGGATCAAGGGCAACGCCGATGACCTGGGCGTCTCGGTTGACACTTATATCCACGGTGTTTACGGAAGCCAGGTCGATGAACAGTGCATATTGAATACCCTCGCCAGGAAATACTTTACCGACGATTATGCTGACGGGGCAAAGCTCGAAGAACTGTCTGCAACAAACGAACAGGCTGAAGAAGCATATCAGGCTGACAGGAACACATATGATCTCGTAAGCTACAAATTCTTCAGGCTGACATACGAGTCACGTGACGAGGCTTTCGTAAAGACCGCCAAGCTCCACGCTGAAGAGATCATCCGCAAGATGAACAAGGATACCGACCAGTTCGAAGAGATCGCAGCCAAGTACCTGTCCGGCGCTTCTGCCGAGAAGGCAGCCCAGAAGGATTCGATGCTCATTGCCGGCATGCGCTATGGCGACATCAGTCACAAGGATTTCAGGGACTGGCTTTTCGACCCCGCAAGGGTCAAGGGCGATTCCGTTATCTTCGATGATGAGGACGGCTTCCCCATCATCCTTGTATTCGTCGACCGCGACCGCATGATGACGCCTGTAAGAGACGTTTACCAGGTAACAGTACTTACGGAGATCAACGATGACGGCACATCCAATGTCGCCCAGTCCCAGAGCCTGGCCCAGGAGATCTACGACTATATCTCGAAGGAGTCACAGGTCGCAGAGATCGAGAATGCTTACAACGCTTATGTCCTCTCAGGCATGCTGTCAGTAATACACAACGAATATACCTATTTCCATGAATTCGACAAGAATATCGACGAATGGGTATTCTCACCCGACAGACAGAGCGGTGACAAGACCATCATCGACGACGGGCAGGGAACATTCAACGTTCTCTACTACGCAAGAGAATCTACAAACCCCGAGTGGTATGACAGGGTCAACAGCTTCATAAGGATGAATAACTACCAGACATTCATCGAGGAGCAGAAGGCCATATATACTTTTGAATTCGATGAAGCCGGCCTGTCGCAGATCCGCGATATCCCGTGATAAAGTGACTCAACCCACATTTACAACTTAAGAGGGCTGCCTCACCTTAGTGAGACAGCCCCTTGTCACCTTTGACAGGTTTATTCTCTTTAGCCTTGTGCCATACCTATGATCGTTGCGATCATGGCAAATACGAATGTCAAGACCATAGCTGCGACCAGAATGATCGCTACGAGCTTTACGGTCGTGTTCTTTCTGCCTTCTGCTGACTTTGCCATCTTCAAATCTCCAATATCTCTTTATTGTCCTTGAGATCAGTCTGTGCCGCCGAAGATATCAAGACCTCCGGGATTACCGCCGTTATCCGGTCTAGTGGGATCACCCTGATCCGGGAAACCGCCCTGACCGGGAATTTCTTCCTGATCACGGGATACTGATCCTGCGTCCGTGTAGTCGCCGGAATCTCCTATCGTAAACTCGATAGTCTCCTGCTTCCCGTCTCTTAAGATCACCAGATCGACCTTGTCTCCGACACTATGCGAATCTCTGATACCAATAATATCAGATGGTACGGATATTTCAACACCGCCGAATGATATGACCTTATCTCCGATCTTAACACCTGCCTTGACGGCGGGACCGCCCTCTATGAGATCTGTAACATAAACTCCTGCATCAACTCCGTAATATGCGCCCTCTTCAATAAGTGACAGAGTGAGACCCAGGAAAGGCCTGTTGATGACCTTGCCGTAGTTGATGATCGACTCAATGACTGTCTTTACCTTATTGATGGGAATCGCAAATCCCAATCCCTCGGAAGTGGCAGTTACCATCTTTGCATTCGTGATACCTATTACCTGTCCGTAGGAATTGATCATGGGGCCGCCGGAGTTGCCTGAATTGATGGCTGCATCTGTCTGGATTACGGGGATCGTATAACCGTCGTTATGGATCTGTCTGTCCAGAGCAGAAACGACACCTGCCGTAACGGTTCCGTCCAAAGTGCCGAGTGCGTTGCCTATTACGACGACCAGTTCACCGGATTCCAAAAGATCGGAGTCGCCCAGTGTAACAACGGGGAGATCCTTATCAGACTCGATCTTGATGACCGCAACGTCTGTCTGCTGATCCTTGCCGATGATCCCGGCGTCGAACTTCTCTTCGACACCCGGAACTTTGACCTTTATCGTGTTGCCTTCTTTCACATCCTCGACGACATGAGCGTTGGTCACGATATAACCGTCCTTGGTGATGATGAAGCCTGAACCCGCTGAGGTGGCAGTCTCTTTGCCGTTCATAACGGAACAGATATCTATGGATACCGTTGACGGAGCTACCGTCTTAACGATGTCCGGAGTAGACAGTCTCTTTGCATCCTTATAATCGGCAGATGCCTCTTCCAGCGAGAACCAGGGTTCATATGAAGGATCAGATCTCATGTCCTCAGGCTTTTGGGCCGTAGTCTCTCCGCTGTCAGGATCCTTTTTGTCACCGGAAAGACCCGGAATATAAGATTTGATCCCTTCGGAACCCGTATTGAGCTTATAGATATAAACAGTCTGGATCGTAGAATATGCGATCATAAGAAGGAGCGCCGCTGCAAGGATTATTATCCATTTGCCGGATCCCCCCTTCTTCTCCTGCTTTGGCGGAACTGATACGGTCTGATATCGGACGTCCTTAAGGTCCTCTGTCATGTCGAATTTCTCGACCCGGTGGCTATCGAATACGGGCACTGTCTCAGTCGCATCTTGGAACGGCTCTTCCGCCGCCTGATCCTCGATCACATCAGCGGCGGCCGGCTCTATTTCCGGGGCAGCTTCAACAGGCGCTGTGATATCTTCTATAGCCCCATTGGGATCTTTTGCGACCGGCTCTTGATCTTCCATGTTTTCCGGTCCGTTGAACATGTTCATATCCTGATCATCCATATCTAACCCCGCCTTTCCATAAACTGATTACAATATACTTTTTTTCCATCCCCAATTATAGGCAAATATTGGGAAAAATACAGTTAAAAAATCTGAGGATGCCCTTTTATCATCTCCCGGACCCCGCCCTTGCTGATCTCACAACGCCCTGATGTTATGTCCGTAACAAAGGAACAAAAATCCTCGCATGCCCGGTCTTCGATAAGAACATCGACTTCACACATTTCGCCGAATCTGGCATCCTGACTCTCATATCCTCTCTTTGCGCACTCGAAAATGAACTTGTCGTAGTCAGAGTATCCTATCCTGACAGTAAACACCGTCCCGGGGGCGACCTCGACCGGATCAGAGTCAGCGAGAGCCGCCACTCCGGCTTCAGTATAAGCCCTGACAAGTCCTCCCTTACCCAGAAGGATGCCGCCGAAATATCTGGTAACCACGACAGCACAATCAGTAAGGCCCTTGCTCTGTATGATGTTAAGAAGGGGCATGCCTGCCGTGCCTGAAGGTTCACCGTCATCACTGTATTTACTCATGTTGATGCCTCCGGACAATACCCAGGCATAACAGCTGTGCCTTGCATCGGGGTATAAAGCCCTCTGCCCGGCAATAAAAGAGGATGCGTCTTCAGGACTTGCTATCCTTCGTGCGCATCCGATAAAAACCGACTGCTTGATCTCGATCTTGGAATTACCGGCAGAAGACAGGGTTAAAGACACTTAATTCTGCTCCCTCATCTTCTGGAAAGCTATCGTCAGGAGAGACCTATCCTGACTATAGGTGACATTATCCATCGCTTCTTCGATCGTGAAAAACTTACAATCAACGATGCCCTCTTCCACATTGGCCCTGCATTCATCCGAAGAAGCGGACATGACAAACCAGGAAATATTGTTATGTACGGGCTTGCCCCTGGAGGCCGAGAAGAACTCATAACTTGTCTTGCCGCAGGGAGATATGACCTTGGCATCGACTCCCGTCTCTATATTGACACGAGTCCTTGCAACATCAACAAGCCTTTCACCCGGTTTGGAAACTCCCTTGGGGAAACTCCATTCATGCTTGTCATTGCGGATCAGGAGAACTTTGTCTCCGCAGAAAACCAATCCACCGGCGCAGTTACGAACGATCATGATCCACAACCCCCTAATCAATCTTACATATAAATTTTATCACAGGCGGAAGATAATATAAAATCCAATAAATTTTATATTTTGCGTTTTAATACTTATGCTTATATAATCTATATCATGAGTTACAACGATTACAGCAATTATAACGGTTATGATCCTTATTCCGGAGATCCGCGGAACGTTCCCAACAGATACCCGGCAGGATATCAGAACAGACCTCCTCAGAGGAATCAGGGCAACAGGAGGTCTAAGCATTCCGAGAAATACAGACGCGCTCTTGCAAAACAGCGCGCCGTCATCGGTGCGCTTGCGCTTTTCTTTATAGCAGAGATCATCGTCATTGCCCTTCTTGCGACTTCACTCTCCAAGAAAGACAGCAAGGCTACGGATCCCATGGAGACAGCCGAGACGACTCCTTTCTCCATACAGACCTCCGCGACCACGACCGAGACAACTCCCCAATACACCGTCACAGAACAGCTCCCGCCGTCATCTCTTGCCGACAACTACTGGGGGCCCCTGCCCGTATGTGAGAGTCCCAAGCCCTATAATCACTTTGAGGTCAAAGGGCTTTATACCAGGGCCGCAGTCAATCTGGATAAATGCATTGAGATAGCCAACAACTCCGAGATCAATTCCTTCGTTGTCGATCTTAAGGAATCCGAGGGCATTTACTATTCCACTCAGAATGAGACAGCCATAGCTGTCGGTTATACCCTGCACCAGTTCGACCTTGAGAAGGTGGTCAAGAAATGCCATGATGCGAACATCTATGTCATAGCCAGGATCGTATGCTTCAAGGATCCCGACTATGTCACAAAGTTCCCTGACAGAGCCATCTGCGACAGCTCCGGCAACCCTTTGAAGTTCAAGAATGAAGGCAAGGAGTCCTTTGCAAGCCCCTACGATAAGAGAAACTGGGATTATTACATAAGTCTGGCAGAGGAGGCCGTAAAATACGGCGTTGATGAGATCCAGTTCGACTATGTCAGATTCCCGACCGGCGGATCCACGAGCGGTGAGAAGCCCTACTATGGTCAGGAGGGAACGGTTCCTTCAAAGGCCGAAGCGATCAACAGGTTCCTGCAGACAGCAAGGATAAGGGTCCAGGATACCTACGGTATCCCTGTGACGGCCGATATCTTCGGTATCGCGGTAACGAGTTCTTCCGACGGCGAGATCTTAGGACAGGACTGGGCCACATTGGGCTTAACGGGCATAGATTCACTCTGCCCCATGATCTATCCATCACATTATGCGCTGGGCACGATCTTAAACGGCGTCAAGTTCGATAAGCCCGACAAGAATCCTTACGATGTCATGTACAATGCGCTAAAGGTCTCCCAGAAGGTTCACACGCAACCCGGTTACAGCACCGTAAGACCTTATGTACAGGCCTTTACCGCCAGCTACATAGGCGAAGGCAATTACATGAAATACGATTACGACGCCATCAACAGGCAGATCAAGGCCATACAGGATAACGACATGACCGAATTCATCCTTTGGAATGCCTCCGGCAACTACGTTGCAGGAAAATACGGGGGCAACCGTGGCTGATAAAGTGATACAATTAACAAAGCTCTAATACAAAGATATCTTTTTCGGAGGTATAGATAATGCTCGACATAAAGTTTCTTCGTGCAAATCCTGACATCGTCAAGGAGAACATAAAGAAGAAGTTCCAGGATGAGAAGCTCCCCCTGGTAGACGAAGTCATCGAACTGGACAAGGAATTCCGTGAGGCCAAGACCCGCGCAGAATACCTTCGTTCCCAGCGCAACAAGATAAGCAAGCAGATCGGCTTCTTCATGGCTCAGGGCCAGAAGGACGAAGCCGAGAAAGCCAAGGCTGAAGTTGCATCCATGGCCCAGGAACTTGAAGACCTGTCCGTAAAGGAGGGTGAGTTCGAAGAGAAGATCCGCAAGATCATGCTCGTCATCCCCAACATCATCGACCCTTCCGTTCCAGTGGGTAAGGATGATTCCGAGAATGTCGAGATCGAGCGCTTCGGCGAACCCGTCGTTCCCGATTTTGAGATCCCTTATCATGTCGATATCATGGAGAAGCTGGACGGCATCGAACTGGACCCCGCAAGAGATACATCGGGCAACGGCTTCTACTATCTTAAGGGTGACATCGCAAGACTCCACTCCGCCTGCCTGTCTTACGCAAGAGACTTCATGATCGACAGAGGATTTACCTACTATATCCCTCCCTACATGATCAGATCTTCCGTTGTTGACGGCGTCATGAGCTTCTCTGAGATGGAGAACATGATGTATAAGATCGAAGGAGAGGATCTCTACCTCATAGGCACCTCCGAGCATTCCATGATCGGTAAATTCATCGATACGATGATCGACGAGAAGGATCTGCCCCAGACATTGACATCCTATTCTCCCTGCTTCCGTAAGGAAGTCGGCGCCCACGGCATCGAAGAGCGCGGCGTATACCGCATCCACCAGTTCGAGAAGCAGGAGATGATCGTCGTATGCCGTCCCGAGGAATCCCCTATGTGGTACGACAAGCTCTGGCAGAACACCGTTGATTACTTCCGTTCGCTCGATATCCCCGTAAGGACATTGGAGTGCTGCTCCGGCGATCTGGCTGACCTTAAGGTCAAGTCCTGCGACGTCGAGGCATGGTCCCCGAGACAGCAGAAGTACTTCGAGGTAGGTTCCTGCTCGAATCTGGGTGATGCCCAGGCAAGAAGACTCCGCATCCGCATCAAGGGCAGCGACGGCAATTATCTTGCCCATACCCTCAACAACACCTGCGTTGCCCCTCCGAGAATGCTCATAGCCTTCTTAGAAAACAATCTCAACGCAGACGGGTCCGTAAGGATCCCCGAGGCGTTAAGGCCTTACATGGGAGGCAAGGACGTTATCCGCTGATATCATCCCTGACAGTTTAAGAAGAAATCGAGTAGGGGGAATTTAATCCCCCTCTCACACCACCGTACGTGCCGTTCGGCATACGGCGGTTCAACTTAACTTCAAAGCGTGACGCTCATTGTAGTAATCAAGGCAACTGATAAGACCTGCCCTGCCAAGCACTTC
>JAGAAI010000017.1 GCA_017615325.1 Clostridiales bacterium
GACAGAGGCAAACCCAGATATCTTCTGCGGTCTTTCCAGATGATCTCATCCTCTGCTGCAAATTCCGATAGTCTGTCCGGCTTAGCCATAATCTAGCCTCCTCTTAGTCAAGATGATCGTTCTTCTGACTCTTTTAATTATATCAAAGAAGATCGTCAATGCACATTTTAGGCGGATTGAAACATAAAATTAACATTACTCTTCTTTCTTTTCCGGGTTCCTGGCCGGATCCATGATCTTATCTTTATCAAAGTAAGCCTTGAAGTCATATCTTGATAAAGTCCAGGAACTTACCATGATCCGGTCATAGTAAAGATAGTTATAACCGTAGGTCGTATAAGCTTCAGTGCCTGTTCCGAAATAGACCCTGAATCCCTTTGTCTTAAGGTATTCAGCCCTTTCATCCGAACCCGGGATATAGTTGCCGTTAGGATAAGATATCATGTAAACATCACCTAAGAGTGATCCTACTTCATCAAGCCAGAGTTCAGTATCTTTCTTGATCGATTCCATATTTTCCTTCTTGGCGCTGTTGAAGAAGGTATATGTGTTGGATGCAAACTGCCAGCCGTTATCCTTAAGAGCTGATGCGATATTGCTTACGGTCTTGCGGTTGGCCTGGATCTCATCATCAGAATAAGAGACAGGATCAAGACCCATCGACTCTGCGGTTTTATGCCTGTAGTCAGCTTCATTGCGGCTTACGACATAACCGAAAACTGATTCAAAGCCGGATACGGCGATAGTTCCCTTGACACCGTCAAAAGAGAAATCCGGGTGCTCAGATACAAATCCGTCCAGTATGCCGATGGCTTCACAGTCCCTGCCTGATCTTACCTCTCCGTCCGCAGTCGTGTATTCGCTCAAGACCTCACCCTTATCGTTCAGAGTAAGCCTTGTATTGACACCGTCACCGATCGTAGCCATGCCGTATGTAAGGTTGTCGATCATGATAACAAGCGGCTTCTTGTCGACAGGGATCTTGATCGGCTGCTCGACCATGTAAGTCTCATTCTCCATACCGGCATATGCTAAAGGGTCTACCAGGATATAATCGTTCTCGTAGAGTTCGTTCAGGATCGCTCTGAACTCGTTGACCGTGATGTAATAATCATTATCTGACCCGGACTGCGGTCTCTTGAAAGCAGTATCCAGATCGCATATCAGGTTCCTTATGCAAAGAACAGGGATCTTCCCCTTGTAATCCTTGGTCTCAGACGTATTGGAAGTCGCTTCAAGAAGCGCATTGTTGATGATGTCATCCTCGGGGAATATCTCTGCCATGTCAGACAGGACCTTCTCAGCCGAATAGTATCTGTACTTCTCCAGCATGTGTTCACATTCACCGATCAGAGGTTCGTACATAACTTCCTTTATCTCATCGATCCTGCTCTCGGAATAAGAGTGAACGAATCCTTCATAGGAAGACAGAACCGACCTGTAGTATTTTACGGCAGAGATATAATCCTTATTTGAGAATGCCTCCTCGGCATTCCTGACGTCACCTTTGGCTGTCTCGATGTAGTCGATCTCACGAAGCAAAGGACCTGCCGTAGCGGAGAAGTTGGATATAGGTGATAACTGATCAAAGATGAAGATGATATCCGGCTTCTCGATCGTTCCCAGAAGGAACTCTTCACAAAGGTCATTGAACTTGGAGGATACAAGAGATGATGTGATCTCCTGCATCTGCTCAAGGAACTCGACGTCAGACGAAGACGGAACATATCGTTCATAACGTATGTTGCTGCAGATAGACTCGACACGCTCACCGACTATGGTCTCCATCTGAGTAAGGAGATCAAGTTCGTTCTCAGCCTTGGCAGCATCTTCCGGAGACTTGGAGATAACATCATCCTGCACGGATCTATATATCTCAATCGCCCTCTGATAGTCACCCGAAGACATGCATGTCTTGAACTCATTGATCGTACTGTCCCGTTCTTCCTGCCTTGTCGTAATGACATAGAAGCAGATGCCGACTGAGATCATAACGATCGACAAGATCGCGGCCGCAATTAAATAACTCCTGTCAGATACGGCATGTCTTGAGCCTTCGTGATAGTTCAATCAGATCTCCTCGATTCCAATCTGTTTTGTCGTTATAAGGTTTTCTTTTATGAAGTATCCGATCGCCGGGATCTTGCGGATCCTGTAGTAATCGGGGTTGGTCACGTTGACTTCGGAAAGACGGGTCACGCTCTCCAAAGTGGAACCCTTCTTGGATACAAGGAGCTGAACACCCTGGGTAGTCCTCGTCGACTTCAAAGGAATTAAGTCAGACGCAAAGACTGCAGCCTTATCAAGGGAATTCATCGCGATAAGGTCAGGATGATCACCCTCGGAAAGATAAAGGAATGATACAGCAGGTGCAACATCCGAATAACCCTTCAGAAGTTTCTTACGGTTCTGCTTTGTCTCATAAACAGACAGAGGGAACCTTGCAGCCTTGCCGTTCTTAAAGGCAATGAACATCTCACCCTTGTAATCTGTCGTAGATACCATAAAGAGGACGTGTTCATCGTCTTCCATGTCAAGAGCCGATGCGACATAATGTCCGAGTTCGCCGGGCTTGGTGTCTGCAAAATCATAAACATGGGACTTATAGACATTGCACTTGTCAGTAAAGAAGAGAAGATCCGACTTGTTGTTCGTCTCAAAGCCCATAAAGATCTCATCATCTTCCTTGGTCTTAAGTTCACCGGCGCTCCTTAATGACTGCATCGTGTGCTTCTTAAGATAACCGTGGCGTGTAAGCATCAGATGGAGCTTGTAATCAGGTATCTCGATAACAGGCTCATAGGTCTTCGTCTCTTCAGCCATGATGAGCTGGGTCTTGCGCTCCTGGCCGTACTTGGCTGCAACATCGCGCAGGCCCTTGACGATAAGCGTGTTGATCCTTCTGGGGCTGTTTAGGATATCCTCTGTATCCTTGATATCCTCGATCAGCTTCTCCCTGTCAGAGATCCTGTTGAGGATATACTGCTTATTGATATTGCGGAGCTTGATCTCGGCAACGTATTCAGCCTGTTCCTTATCGATGTCAAAGCCCTTCATCAAGTTGGGGATAACGTCTTCTTCAAGTTCCGTCTCCCTTATAATCTTGATCGCCTTATCGATATCAAGAAGGATAGCCGAGAGACCGTCGAGCAGGTGAAGTTTCTTCTTCATCTTGTCGAGGTTAAATGCGAGTTCACGGCTAATGCAGGTCCTTCTCCACTTGAGCCACTCGTCGATGATCTGGCCAACGCCCAGAACTCTGGGAGAACCGTTGACCAGTATATTGAAGTTACAGGAGAAAGAATCCTGGAGTTTTGTAAACCTGAAGAGTTTGTTCATCAGGGCTTCATGATCGGTGCCTCTCTTGCAGTCGATCGTGATCCTGAGGCCGTCAAGGTCGGTCTCGTCTCTTATATCAGCTATCTCCTTGGCTTTACCGGCTTTAACGAGATCAGCTATATTATCGATGATTATCTCGGAAGAAGTCGAATAAGGGATCTCAGTGATCTCTATGACATTGTTCTTCTTATCGACCGTATATTTGCTGCGGAGCATGATCGAGCCTCTGCCCGTCTCATAGATATTGCGCATGGCATCCTTATCGTAGAGGATGTAACCGCCGCCTGAGAAATCAGGAGCGGGCATATACTCAAGAAGATCACAGTTCTTATCCTTAAGATATGCTTCTGTCGCTTCACAGACTTCCTTCAGGTTAAAGGAGCAGATATTGGAAGCCATACCGACCGCGATACCCTGATTGGAATTGACGAGCACTGTCGGGAAAGATGCCGGCAGGAGCTGGGGTTCCTTCAGAGTACCGTCGTAGTTATCGACCATGTCAACGGCATCCTTGTCGATACCGCGGAAGATCTCCTCACAGATCTTTTCGAGCCTGACCTCGGTATATCTGGGGGCAGCAAACTGCATGTCCCTCGAATACTGTTTACCGAAGTTGCCCTTGGAATCAACAAAAGGATGCAGGAGCGCCGCATTACCTCTCGTAAGTCTTACAAGAGTCTCGTAGATAGCCATATCTCCGTGAGGATTGAGCTTCATCGTCTGTCCTACTACATTGGCAGACTTGGTCCTGTTGCCGGACAGGAGCCCCATCTTGTACATCGTGTAAAGGAGCTTCCTGTGGGAAGGCTTGAAGCCGTCTATCTCAGGGATCGCACGCGACACGATAACACTCATGGCATAGGGCATGTAGTTCTCTTCTAAGAGATCCGTTATGTTCATGTCGGAAGCCGGCATGTCCTTTGCGTTGTTGTCAGTCAGCTGCGCCTTCAGAGAATTGCTATTCTTATCTTCGTTATTGTCTTTCTTTCTTCTGGCCATACTGATCACCCGATATCGAGCATATCAAGATATAAGTGTCCGTCATTCTCGATATGCTGCTTCCTTCCTGCAAGATTATCGCCCAATAAAAGATCAAAGATCTCGGCAGTCTTCCTTGCGTCTTCGGGACAGACCTTGATGAGCCTTCTGGTCTTGGGGTTCATCGTAGTCTGCCACATCATCTCGGGCTCGTTCTCACCCAGACCCTTGGACCTCTGGATCGTAAGGCAGGAATTATCGTATTTTGCGAGGATCTCGGCCTTCTCCTTCTCGTTGAAGGCAAAGAGAGTCTCTTCCTTCTCGGAACCCTTCTTTCCCTTCGGCCTGTATGTGATCTCGAAAAGAGGGGATTCAGCGATATAAACGCAGCCCTTCTCGATCAGGGTCGGTGTAAGTCTGTAGATCATGGCAAGGATCAGGGTCCTTATCTGGAAGCCGTCAACATCGGCATCGGTACAGATTATGATCTTGTTCCACCTCAGGTTCTCCATGCTGAAAGCGGACAGATCCTTATTATGTCTGTCGGATATCTCAACGCCGCACCCTAAAACCTTAAGAAGGTCCGTTATGATCTCGCTCTTGAAGATGGTTGCATAATCAGCCTTAAGACAGTTTAAGATCTTTCCTCTTACCGGCATGACAGCCTGGAATTCGGCGTCACGCCCCATCTTAACGGAACCCAAAGCCGAATCACCCTCAACGATATAAAGCTCTCGTTTATCAACATCACGGCTCCTGCAGTCAACGAACTTCTTGATCCTGTTGTTGATATCGATCGAGCCCATCAGCTTCTTCTTGATGTTGACACGGGTCTTCTCGGCATTCTCACGGGCATGCTTATTTACGAGGACCTGATCTATGACCTTCTCTGCCCAGACCTTGTTTTCGATGAACCAGACCTCAAGATTGTCCCTGATGAGATTGGTCATGAAGTCCTGGATGAACTTGTTGTTGATGGCCTTCTTAGTCTGGTTCTCATAAGAAGTCTGTGTGGAGTGCGAATTGGTAATGATGATAAGGGAATCCTCGATATCAGTGAAGGATATCGGGGACTCGTTGGCCTTGTACTTGCCGCGCTGCTTGATCTGCTTGTCAAACTCAGCCCTGAACGCGTTCCTGACAGCCTTATCCGGTGATCCGCCATATTCAAGGAAACTTGAGTTGTGGAAATACTCGATGTCGTTGATCTCGTTATTGAAGCAGAAGACAACTTCAGCCTTGACCTTATACTCGTCACGGTCATCACGGTCCTTGCCCTGGCCTTCACCTGAGAAATAGAAAGGATCAGTAAAGCCCCTCATGTCGGAGATCTCTTCGCAGTAGCCCTTGATACCCTCGGGATAAAGGTATGTGAACTCTTCCCCGCTCTCATCATCCTTAAGGACGAACTCGATGCCGGAATTGACGACTGACTGGCGCTTGATAATTTCCTTAAACTTTTCGAGCGGGATAATGATCTCGGTAAAAACCTCTGTATCAGGCTTCCAATACTGGATAGTACCAGTTCTCTTGAACCTGTAAGGCTCTTCCATGAGTTCGGTCACAGGCTTACCCTTGGCAAAGTTCATTGAATACTTAGTCTTGTCACGGAAGACCGTAACCTCAAAGAACTCGGATGCGTACTGGGTTGCACAGGCGCCGAGACCGTTAAGACCCAGTGAGAATCCGTAGTCTCCGGATGCGTTGTTGTTGTACTTACCACCGGCGTAGAGCTCGCAGTAAACGAGTTCCCAGTTATATCTCTTCTCGACGGGATTATAGTCCAGCGGGATCCCTCGACCGAAGTCTTCGACCCTGATGGATCCGTCCTTATACCTTGTTATGATTATCTGCTTACCATAGCCTTCACGGGCTTCATCGATGGAGTTTGACAGGATCTCGAAGAAGGAATGGATACATCCTTCCAGGTTATCCGAACCGAAAATGACGGCCGGACGGAGTCTGACTCTCTCCTCACCTTTGAGCATCGAGATGCTCTCATTGCCGTATTCTTTCTTTCCCGGCATAGTTCTTCCTCTCTTTTATTAATTATTTTATATGTTCAATTTTTGATTATAACATAAGCCGGCTTTTTTCAAGCCGGCTTACGGAATTTAAATATCTGATTGTATTTTCAGTCCAACAAATGGGACTTATCCCGGTCAGGCCTGGGGGATCTCACTCATGGGGCAAGGTGCCAATACGAGTGTATTTGTCCAGAATCCGGGCTTCATGTAGACCTTTGTAGAGAAGGTGTTGTACTTATCGTCGATCGTAAAAGTGTAGTCGTTGCACTTTCTGTTCATTCCGCATGACACATGGATATTGTGCAGGCCCTCGGGAAGCAGGATCCTTACTGTCTGCTTATTGGCAATATGTCCGAAAGGAGCTCCATCGATATAAACACCGAATCCTGCTGCCACACCATAGGGAGAACCCATCCTGTAAAGGAGCATCTGGCCTGCAAATGTATGAGGCGCACCGCACTTGCCGCACTTATAGACATGAGTGCCGTCGTTTACATAATCACCTACAAAGCCGCAGGATGCACACTTGATCCTGTACGTGGCTCCCTGTGGAATAACAAAAGGAACAGGATTTACAGTAGTGGAAACAGCACCCTGCCTCGCATCAGCAATGGGTGCAGCAGGTGCGTTAAGATCTATCTTGGTTCCGCACTCACCGCAAAAAGATGTACCTTCAGCAACAGCAGCACCGCAATTAGGACAATTCATATATAACACCCTCCATAGATTTGATATGTCTTATAATACCTCTATTCGTCCGAAAAACAAACAAGAGTGAAATCAGAATGTAAATCTTAAGTTAGTGAGGAACAGGAAGATAAAAGCGATATGTATAGTGGCAAAAACGAATAAGATGACCAGAAAAACGATATTAAGCACCATATCCTTCCTCTTCCCGCTCTTATGGGCATAGATAAAGCACATCACAAATGAAAGGACTGTAAAAGACCAGCATAAGGGAAATAAGACCAAAACCGGTGATTCGATGGCAAAAGGCAGGAAAAAACTTAAGAGCAGTGCCTCCTGCAGCTCTTCTTCATAGAAGATCATGGCTACAAAAGGCAAAACGAGATAAGGCAACAGATAAGAAAACCTTCCGATCTTAAAAACGATCTGTCTCATACGGAATAACCTCCTTCTGTCACTCTATAATTATTTTATTACAGTTGCAGGATTTAACCAAATAAAAACAGTGGCCAAAGCCACTGTCCTGATAACTTATGGTGAGCCACGGGGGACTCGAACCTCCGACCCACAGCTTAGAAGGCTGTTGCTCTATCCAGCTGAGCTAGTGACCCATATGGAGCGAGTGATGGGAATCGAACCCACGTGGTCAGCTTGGAAGGCTGAAGTTCTACCATTGAACTACACTCGCGTATCTGGCGCTTCAATGAAGTGCCATACAATATTACATCACAAGATAGAAAATATCAATAATCAAATTCCATCCCTTATGTGGGGGAATTTGTTGACAGATACTCTCCGGATACATAGAAACCGTCAAATGTCTTGTACCAGCCGTTGGAAGTCTTGGCTACGACCTTGACTGCCTGACCCCTCGAAAGCCTGCCTACACGGGGCTGCTCGGAAGCAGGGCCCTTACGGACGTTCAGGAACTCACCGGCAGAAACAGTACAATACATTACTGCTTCAGCATCAAGGTTGGATTCATCCCAGGTCTTATTGACATCGTTATCCGGCAAAGGTCCGGAATATACGGTAAGTACCGTTGTTGCTTCAGTCGTGGTAGTGGTGGTCGTGATCTCGGATTCTGCTGAAGTCGAAGTAGCAGTAGTCTGCTTGGGCTTCTTGCTGTTACAAGCGCATGCACTCATAGCCACAGTCAATATCATCAACGCGGCAACGATCCTTAATGTGATCTTCTTTCTTATCATTTCCAAGACCTCCCTGGCAACAATATATTATATTATTACATATTTTCGAAAAATTTTATCAAGTATTTCTTAACTGTCGTTCAAAACATAAAATGCCACATGGTCCCTGTATTGCCCGTTAATGTGCATATAGGCAGCTCTCTTCCCTTCTTCGGTGAACCCCAAGCGCTTAACCACATTCAGGGATTTCTCGTTCTCAGGCAGGATAAAGGCCTCGATCCTGTGCATCTTGAACTCGTCGAACATGAAGCCGATCGCACCCCTCAAAGCTTCTGTGATGATCCCCTGGCCGGTATAGTCCTTATCAAGGTGGTAACCGGTGGCACAGCTCATCATGCCGCCATAGGCAATGTTAAAGAAAGATACTCTGCCGATTATCTTATCTTCACCCTTCATCGTGATCCAGAACGGCACAAGGCTTCCTTTGCGGAAAGCGGCAAGATCGGAGATCAGGAAATCCCTCTGGACTGGAACAGTAAAGTAATCGTGATTCCTGGTCTGGGAGAACTTCTGATGAAATTCGGCATTGCGGACGATATAGTCCGTCACCCTGCGGCAGGCAGACTTGCGGAGGACCGATAGTCTCAGTCTCTCCGTAGTTATCGCAAAATACTCGTCCTTAAATAATCTCGTCTCAACGCTGTACATATAAAGATCACCTTGAGACATTATACTCTACCTTTTTGAATAAGTCCTTTTATCCTCGTATTTGTTGGTATTCTCCAAAGACAGGAAGTTATCGGTCACAATGTATCTATAGTACCAGACAGAACCGGGCTCATCGGAAGGATAAAGCTTTACGATACCGTCCCCTTCAAACTTATATGTTCCTGTTAATTGGGAATCACCCTTATAACTCAATAAGGGAACATCACTTATTTCACTGTAACTGCCGTCTTCAAGGAATTCTATCTGGGCTTTATCAGACCCGATCTCTTTCCATGTCCCGATAATCTTCTTGGAATCCGAACCTGTTCCTCCACCGAAAAGAATAATGGACATCACCACAAGAAGACTTACGGCAACCAGCAGAGCAAATATCAGCAGATTCCTTCTCAATTTGTATTCCATAACTAACCTCCCGTTATCCTGTAAACCCCAAACAGATTATTTATCCTTCTCATAAAAGTCGCTGAAGTGATTCCTTCTCCAAGCCGTCTCTCTCTCATAGCGGTAAGCAATATGAGCGAACTTGGTAGCCTTCCTGAATGCGAGTCTCTCGAAAAACCATGACAGTTCAAGCCACAATGACTCAGCTGCTGTAAGCACCGCGGATATGATGACCGGGATCAGGAGCAGGTTATTGTAAGTAACATAGGACTGTATATAACCGGATTTGGTCTCAAAAGTAGTAGTCTCCTGCGAACTGTAATAGAGAGTAACAAATGCAAAAGTGATCACAAGGAGCAAACACATGATGGTAATACCCCAAAGGATCTTCTTCTTCGTGTTAAAGAACCTGAACACCTTAGGGATCTTCTCCAGCTCAAGATTAAAGTATTCCCCGAATATGTCGTCATATTTCATGTCCACGGAACAAATGATCCCCCTTTAGACAGCATCTCTCCCTTGCCCCGACAATTATATCATTAGTGGAAGAAATAACAAATGCCCCATGTAAACTGAACAATCCGCATGTTTGCCAAAAAGAGTTTGACCCCGAAAGCAAATCCTACTATCATTACGAATGTTAGGGACAGATCAGTTGCTTGAAGGAGGATCATAATGTTATCTCTCGACGTGTGGGGCAGATTATTTTCCGCGTTAGGTTATGCATGTGGCATGGCTATATTTTTTTATGTTAATGCAGCAATAGTGTTATTCATTATTGACGCAGTAAAGGCAAAAAGCCAGGGGCGCAAGATCAAAACAGGCATCAAGGTCATGTTCATCATCGCCATGGTCCTCTTAGCTATTATGTTTGCCCTGGGAATTTACGTATTTGTATTGTTGCTCAGATTATCTATATACGGACCTTTCTAAATCCCGCACAACTGCATGGAGTAAAACAAATGCTCGGCTGTTTCCGCACTTTCCCACGGAGCAAAACAAATGCCCTGCGTTTTCCGCACAAGCGTAGCGCGGAGGACCGTTCCCTTCCGAAGGTGCGAAGCACCTCCCCTCGGAGTAAAACAAATGCTCGGCTGTTTCCGCACAAGCGAAGCGCGGAGGACCTAAGCCGAGCATTTGTTTTACGTAGTTTGGTGACTCACTGGAGGTTCGAACTCCAGACCCCTTGATTAAAAGTCAAGTGCTCTACCGACTGAGCTAGTGAGTCTGATATGGCTGGGGCGGCAGGATTTGAACCTACGAATGCGGGAGTCAAAGACCCGTGCCTTACCCCTTGGCTACGCCCCAGTATCTGCGAAAATAAAAAAATGGGGTGGGATATGGGATTCGAACCCATGACTTCCAGTGCCACAAACTGGCGCTCTAACCAGCTGAACTAATCCCACCACATAAAAAGATTCTGACGATGTAGCACGTGAAATTATATATTTACGAGAGGGTCAAGTCAAGCGATATTCTTGCAGTAATGCCCTCAATATACTAAAATACGCGTTGTAATAAAGATATGTGAGGTATTTCATATGTGCGAAGCCTATATTAACAAACCCCAGGGATTTAAGGCATGCGGCATCTACGCAGGTCTTAAGACTGATCCCGGCAATTCCGGCAACACTGATCTTTACGATGTTGCTCTTATCTATTCAGAGACCCCCGCTAAAGTCGCCGGAGTATACACATCCAATCTCGTTAAAGGACATTCGCTTGTAAGATCCATAGACCTCATCAACTCGAAAGAATCTTTTCGCGCATTCGTGATCAACTCAAAGGTAGCTAATGCCTGCGTCGGTCAGGCAGGCTACGAAGATGCCGCTGATATCGCAGCTTGTGCTGCCGGCGAACTCGGAATAACCGCAGATGAAGTCCTCACGGCTTCAACAGGAACGATAGGTGTAAGACTCCCTGTTGATAAGATCAATGCAGCGATCCCCAAGCTCGCCTCTGCCCTTTCGCGCGAAGCTGAAGACGGTCACAAGGCAGAGCGTGCGATCATGACGACGGATACAGTACCCAAGGAAGTATCTGCAGAGATTACTTTGTCTTCAGGCAAAACAGTAGTTATATCCGGTATGGCTAAGGGTTCAGGCATGATCTCCCCTAACCTTGCTACCATGATCGGAGTCTTCACGACAGATGCAGACATGGATAAGGCTCTTCTTAATAAAGTTCTTAAGTCAGCTGTCAGCCACTCTTTCAACAGAGTATGCGTAGACGGAGATACATCCGTCTGCGACATGGTAACACTTTGGGCTAACGGTGCATCAGGTGCGGTCATCGAAGAAGGAAGCAGCGACTATGACCTCTTCTGCGAAGCTCTGACTGATCTTGCAACAGACCTGTCCCGCCTCATCGCCAAAGACGGCGAAGGCGCAACCAAGCTCCTGGAGATAACAGTTGACGGCGCAGCCAGCGAGAAGGATGCTCTCCTTATTGTATCCGCAGTTGCCAAGTCCCCTCTCGTTAAGACAGGTTTCTTCGGTGAAGACGCCAACTTCGGCAGGATCATTACCGCTGCAGGATATTCAGGTGCCATGTTCGATCCAGATAAGATCGACATCGACGTGTCAGGTCTCCCCGTCTGCCGCGACGGCATAATGCTCGTTTTCGATGAGGACGAGGCGGCAAAGCTCCTGCACGAGGAAGAGATCAAGATCGAGATCGTACTTCACGAAGGCGACGCATTCGACAGGATGTTCACCTGCGATTTCTCTTATAAGTACGTGGAGATCAACGGAAGCTACAGGACCTGAGTTTACTCAACAAATAGTTCCGCAGATTTAAATTTTGCGGAAGGTTTTGTTGGAAACATATAGAATAACTCTCAACAGCCGAGTTCAGCGGAATCCAGCACGATAGTAAACGGGCCGGAATTAACAAGCGAGACCTTCATATCCGCACCGAAAACACCTGTCCCGACCTTATCCTCTCCAAGAAACTCTTTGCAACGGGCAATAATATGTTCATATAGAGAGTTAGCAAGGTCAGGGGCTCCCGCCTTGACAAAAGAGGGTCTGTTACCCTTCTTACAGTCAGCATATAAAGTAAACTGGGACACCAGGAGCAATGAACCGTCTACGTCTTTCAATGACAGGTTGGTCTTGCCGTTCTCGTCGGGCAGGATCCTCATGGCGAGCATCTTGTCGCACATCTTATCTGCTATGGCAACCGTATCTGTATCGCATACGCCTATCAACACAAGAAAGCCCTTGCCGCAGGATCCCGTAACGGCTCCGTCGACTCTAACACTGGCATTATCTACAACCTGGATAACAAATCTCATTTATTGTCCTGCCCTTCAGCATCACAGATCCTCTTTACGTAATCAAGATAATCCGTGACCTTCTTCTCATAGCCTATCTCAGTAGGTTCATAG
This sequence comes from Clostridiales bacterium, assembly GCA_017615325.1. Classification (GTDB taxonomy): domain Bacteria; phylum Bacillota; class Clostridia; order Saccharofermentanales; family Saccharofermentanaceae; genus Saccharofermentans. Next base: position 12,681 of record JAGAAI010000017.1, read on the forward strand.
TAAATCGTCCCGACCATCTTATCAGGCATGTACTGCTGGGTCGTGATATGGTGCGGGAAATCGTGCGGATACTTATATCCGACACTGTAACCCAAGTCTTCCATTCCCTGGGCGGGAGCATTACGAAGGTGCATGGGAACAACTCCGGTATCGCCTGTCTTAGCATCAGCCAGAGCCTTGTCGATGGCAAGATAGGATGAATTCGACTTGGGAGAAGTTGCAACTGTTATGCAGGCCTCGGCAAGCAGGATACGCGCCTCGGGCATACCGACTGATGCAACGCCCTGATATGCTGCATTTGCGACAAGCAAAGCATTGGGGTTAGCCATTCCGACGTCTTCTGATGCACATATCAGGATACGGCGGGCCAAAAACTCTATGTCCTCACCTACAGCCAGAGCCCTTGCAAGATAAAGGATTGCCGCATCGGGGTCAGAGCCCCTCATGGACTTGATCATGGCGGATATATTGTCGTAGTGGTACTCCCCGTCCTTATCGAAAAGAACTGTCCTGTTCTGCATGCAGTCCTTCATGACATCATCGTCGATAACGACACTGCCGTCAGAAGATACGGGAGTAGTCGTAGCAGCAAGTTCCAGGGCATTCAGAGCAGACCTTGCGTCTCCTGCCGAAGTCTCAGCGATCTTAAGCAGTGTCTCATCACTGACCATAATATTGAAAGAACCTAATCCGCGTTCCTTATCATCAGCGGCCCTCCTTAAGAGCTTGGCAATATCAGAGGGTTCAAGAGAATGAAGCTGCAGCACAGTGCTTCTGGATACAAGTGCCTTATTAACTTCAAAGAACGGATTTTCGGTCGTAGCGCCGATAAGGACAACTGTGCCGTCCTCAACATAAGGAAGCAGAGCATCCTGCTGGAGCTTGTTGAAACGGTGGATCTCGTCGATAAAAAGGACTGTCTTTCGGCCTTCCGAAAGCAAAGGATTGGAAGCATCAGACACTATCCTCTTGATATCACCTACTCCTGCAGTAACGGCATTGAGCTGCTCAAATCTGGAAGCCGTCGAATGTGCGATGACCCTTGCAAGCGCAGTCTTTCCGACCCCCGGAGGGCCAAAAAGGATGACCGAGGACAGCATGTCCGCCTCGATCATCCTTCTTAAGATCCTGCCTTTACCGACTATATGTTCCTGTCCGACATACTCGTCAAGAGTTACAGGAGACATCCTGTAAGCCAAGGGTTGCCTTGTCTCTTCCTTGCCGGACATGGAAAGATACCCGTCAGACTATCTCGGGATACAGAGGATACTTGTCTGTAAGTGCCTTAACACCTGCGATGACAGAATCCTTCTTTGCTTCATAATCAAAGATACAATCGCTGATGAAGCCTGCGATGAGCTCCATTTCTTCGTTCTTAAAGCCCCTTGCCGTAACAGCAGGTGTACCGATACGGACACCGGACGTAACCATAGGCTTCTCGGGATCGAAGGGGATCGTATTCTTGTTAGCTGTGATATTGCACTCGTCGAGTCTCTCCTGGAGTTCCTTACCGGTGATGCCGGTGCCTCTCAGGTCGATCAGCATGAGGTGGTTATCCGTACCGCCGGATACAAGGTTAACGCCCTTAGCCATCAAAGACTCAGACAAAGTCTTGGCATTGGATACGATCTGTGCGGCATACTGACGGTATTCTTCGGACTGAACTTCCTTAAGCGCAACAGCCTTTGCTGCTATGATATGCATCAGAGGGCCGCCCTGCTGGCCGGGGAATACTGCGGAATTAATCTTCTTGGCGTATTCTTCCTTGCACATGATGATACCGCCACGGGGACCTCTCAGTGTCTTGTGTGTAGTTGTTGTTACGAAATCAGCATACGGAACCGGATTGGGATGAAGACCTGCAGCAACAAGTCCTGCGATGTGAGCCATATCAACGAAAAGATAAGCTCCTACTTCATCAGCGATCTCACGGAACTTCTTAAAGTCAATGATCCTGGGGTATGCGGAAGCACCTGCAACGATGATCTTAGGCTTAACTCTAAGAGCGATCTCACGAACCTCATCGTAATCGATCATCTGGGTCTTCTCGTTTACCTGATAGAACTCTGAGTTATATGTTCTTCCGGAGACATTGAGCTTCATGCCGTGAGTAAGGTGACCGCCGTGAGACAGGTCCATACCGAGGATCGTATCACCGGGCTCTAATACTGCAAAGTAAACAGCTGTATTAGCCTGGGCACCTGAATGAGGCTGAACGTTAACATGCTCCGCGCCGAAGATCTGCTTAGCGCGGTCTATTGCAAGCTGCTCTGCGATATCTACGAACTCGCATCCGCCATAGTATCTCTTTCCCGGATAACCTTCCGCATACTTGTTTGTAAGAGGGCTTCCAGCCGCTTCAAGGACTGCATCGGAAACAAAGTTTTCGGAAGCGATGAGCTCGATCTTAGACCTCTGTCTTCCAAGCTCGTTCATGATCACTGAGTAGATTTCGGGATCTTGGGATTTTACGTGTTCGTACATATATCTGCCTCCATAAAAGGGTATCTTAAAATTTTTACCAAACTAGTTTACTTAATTAATATAAAAAAGTAAATAGCATTATATCATATTTTTAGAACATATTTTCTTTTATTGTGATATAATCAATTTGGTGTTATCCACCGACAAAAGACGGTTACCTCCAACTCTCGCCAGAGAGGAGGTGGTGCTTATGAGTAGTTATGAAATGTTAATCGTAATCTTGACCATGATTGCAATCATTTTAGGCTTGCTTATAGAGTACATAAAAAAGTAGCCGTCCTAACCCAATAAGCGACTACTTTAATAGTAAAACTTAGAGGTGACCGTCTGTGGGTAACACCTTTCATATTATGATTATACAACTTGTCCTGATCTTTTCAACCTTAATTATCTAAGCGAAAAGACTGATACTAGAGAAATACGATCCTGCCCGAACTGTTTACCGTAAAGTCCACGCCATATACGTATCCGTCAGCGATAAGTTTGTCGTAATTCGCTTTAGTCGCAGCTGACATCTTATCTCTGTTATCGCCAAAACCCCAGCCGGATGTTTTCGTTGTAGGAGTCGGTATTGCCGTGGGAACCGGGGTAGGAGTTATTGTGGCTGCAGGAGCCTTTGTCGGAGTCGGAGCTTTGGTTGGTGTAGGATCCGGTTCCTCTGCATTAATAACATTCAGTTCGTACTTATAAAGGAAAGTTACCATCTGGCGCCTCAGGCAGTCGCCGTTAGGGCGGAATGTTCCGTCACTGTATCCTGCGAGGATCCCTTTCTCGGATGCCCAGAGCGTTGCCTTATAAAAATAGTCAGTCTTCTTTACATCCTTGAATTTGTTTGTCTTTGTCTTGGGTTCAGGCTGTTTTGCAAGCCTCCAAAGGAATGTAACCGCATGGCGGCGGGCACAGACGATCTGAGGACCGAACGTTCCGTCCTTGTAGCCTTCTACTATCCCCTGCTCGTTCCCCCAGATGCAGGCCTTATAGAAATAGTCTGTCTTCTTGACATCCTTGAACTTGCAGATCTTCGTCTTGGGCTCGGGACAATTCTTAAGTCTCCAAATGAATGTGACCATCTGAGCTCTTGTACACATATTTGCAGGCTTAAAAGATGTCTGCTTATCATAACCCTTGACCACATTAAGGTCAGTCAGATAATACGTAGGTGTATACCAGAAAACAGATTTTTTCGTTACATCTTTATATTGGACCTGAAGATTTAAGGTTACTTTCACATCATAAAAAACACCGGTGATAACAACAGATCCGGCCTGCTTTGCCGTTACAACACCATTAGAGTCGACAGTTGCAAGATCAGTATTTGAACTTTTCCATTTGAAGGCATTGGCAGAATATCCATCCGGCTCGAGCATCAATTTGGAACCGCATACAACGGATGCTTCATTTTCTTTATATAATCCTAGAACAGATTTCTTATGTTCCTTTACTACTTTCGTCTGCTTGGGAACCGCTAAGAAATAACCATCGCCTTCTATTCCTGTCTGATAGACCTTAAACTTATTCTTATCATGGATCTCGCTCCAGTATTTATCAGGAGTCGGATCCTTATCCTTATTTACGGCCTCAACCAGATAAGGACAAGAACTTATATCAAGATTTGTTATGTTGTTAAGTGCGCAATCCAGTTGTTCAAGCGTTCTGTTTTCGCTTATCTCAAGACCAGAGAGCTTGTTGTTGCTGCATTCAAGATATGTAAGATTCATTAATCCGCTTAAATCTAGTTTAGTCAGCTTGTTATCATTACAAGAAAAACTTTTAAGAGCCGAACATCCACTTAGATTCAATGATGTAAGCTTGTTGTAATCACAACCAAATTCCTCAAGTTTCTCGAACCCGCTTACATCAAGTTTACTGAGTTGGTTCTCGGAGCACCATAAATCACTAAGAGGCGCTTTTTTGTTCAGATCAAGTGTCGTCAGCTTATTGCAATTGCATTGAATTGATGAAATTTTAGAATTTTTACTTAGATCAAGCTTGGTCAGTCTGTTTTCGAAACAACTGAGATATTTCAGTTCCGTATTCTTGGAAAGATCAAGAGATGTGATCTTATTATCCATGCATTGAAGAGTTTCCAGTTTTGTATTTTTACTGACGTTGATCTTTGAGATTTCATTCATCTCGCAATTTAGCAAAGTCAAAGAAGCAAAATACTCGATTCCCTTAAGATCAGAAATCCCACAATCTGATACATCCATCTCGTTTGTTTTCTTTATCTCACTCGAGCTAAGTTTTCCGTCTCCGTTAGGATCATACCACTTCAAAATGGCTTTTCTGAAATTCTTATCCGGGAAATGTTTTGCATCTATCGAGACAACTATAGTATCAGCATATACGTTCTCCAAGGGGACCAATCCAGGGCCTAACATCCCGCATATAAAAGCAACAGAACAAAGAGAAACAGCGATCCTTTTCATTAATCCGGCATTCATATCGAACCTCCAGAAATATATAGAAAATAAAAATCAGGAGTTACCAACAGAATAACCCCCTACAAACAAAGGATATCAAAGAATACTGTTAATAACAATAACGACAGATCATATTTTTCTGCAAATCAAAAACCGCCCCCGCGGAAATCACGGGAGCGGCTTCATTGTCATGGTATTAACCGTTAACCTTTGCCGTTTACGAACTTATCGTATTTATACAGGAAAGTAACCATCTGACGTCTCAGGCAGTCACCGTCAGGCCTGAATGTGCCGTCGGAATATCCGGCAAGGATACCCTTCTCTGATGCCCATAGGGTTGCCGTATAGAAGTAATCGCTCTTCTTTACATCGGAGAATTTGTTGTCTTTTGACTTAGGTGAAGGCTTATTTGCAAGTCTCCAGAGGAATGTTACTGCATGCTTTCTTGCGCAGACGATCTGAGGGCCGAATGTTCCGTCCTTATAACCTTCGACGATGTGGTTCTCGTTACCCCAGATACACGCCTTATAGAAATAGTCAGACTTCTTTACATCAGAGAACTTGCATGTTGTAGCCTTAGGCTTAGGCTCTCCTTGCAATCTCCATATGAAGGTTACCATCTGAGCACGTGTACAGTTATTTGCAGGCCTGAACTCAGTCTGATTAGCATAACCCTTAACAACGCCGTTGGCTGTCAGATAGTTTGTAGGAGCGAACCAAAAGTCTTTTGTATTAGTTACATCCTTGTAAAGTGCAGTAACTGTGGCTGTTGCAGACTTCCCTGCAGCCGTTGCGGTAATGGTAACGGTTCCTGCCATCTTCGTAGTGACCTTACCGTTGGCATCCACAGCTGCGACCTTGTTATCTGAAGACTTCCAGCTGATCTTGGAAGATGAGCCCTTCAGCGTCGCTTTCAATGTCAGTGTATTTCCGCAGACAACAGAAGCTGACTTCTTATCGAGAGTAAGAGTTACTGAAGAAGCTTTTGTGGGCTCAGCCGATGTAGGCTTTGCAGGAGTCTTGGTAGGCTTAACCGTTGCTGTGGGTGTCGCAGTTGCAGTAGGGGTAGCAGTTGCCGGAGGATTATAACCCTCGTAGACCATAATGATGATCGTGTCAGTATCGGTCGTAACAGTCTCTCCCGGGTTCGGGGTTGTAGCCGCTACAGTAAGATTCTTCTTAGGATCAGAATTGTGCCCCCAGCCTATAGTAACGGTCGCAGTCATGCCGTTATCCTGAAGGAGTTTCTCAACTTTAGCCTGAGCATCCTTATAGTTCATACCCATAAGATCAGGCATCTCGAAAGCGGGTTTAATCGTAAACTCACAGGAATCCTCGCCTGACGCAATGACATAATTGCCGGAATCAGCACCAGCGAGCTTAGCGGTTGCAGTATATGTCCCGGCTGCAGTCTTGGCACCGGATACATCAACATTTACATCGTCACCGTCAAGAACACCTGCAAGCGTTGCCGTGGGTAACTTTGCATCGCCGTCGTAATCGAAAACAGTATCAGACCAGCTAAGATCAACAGTCTTAGGTTCAACAGTAACCTTAGCTATATTGCTTTCGATGGAAACATCCCCGACAGCAACACTGTTCTTGACTACACACCTGTAATAGTGGTCTCCGGCAGAGAGCTTCGGGATCTGATACTCGCTGTCAGTTGCACCGTCGATTATTTCTGCAGAAGTTCCTGAACTTGTGCATGTATACCACTGATAGCTGATATTACCGCCATATGCGGCAGATGCATCCTTGATCTGAAGCGACTTATCTTCATCACCATATGTAAGTGCCAGATTTTCAGGACCTGTAAACACAGCAGGCATGAGCCATCTGGCGTAAACCGTCATATTCTCCAGGATACCAGTATCTTTGTCTACCTTGGTGCCGCTTCCGTCAGGTGATGTGTTCCACTCCACGAACTGGAACCCGCTTGTAGGATCTGCCGGGAAAGCTTCGCCAAGAGAGGAACCTTTTGTAATGGTAAGCTTCGTATAATACTCTGTATCGTCCTTAAACAGCATGAATGTAACTGAATGATAAGTATCATCAACTACAACATTATGATTGCTTGTCCCAAGGGATAGACCGGAATATCCGTCAAACTGCCCCTCATAATCTGAAGCATATGTATTATTCCCACACCCGGTAATCTGAAGAGGGCCGTTCTCGGAATAAGGAGTAATATTCAGCGTTGATATGTCACCTCCGGCGGTCTCAACAGACACAGCACCACCTGTGTTTGCTGTACAATCCGTGATGGTTCCTCCAAGAAGATTGCTGACACATGTTTTCGTTCCGAAAACGGATATTGCTCCGCCGCGATCCGCACCACATTCGCGGATCTCACCGCCATACATATTAAATGTACCGGCAGTAGAGTGTCCGTAAACAGCCCTGTTAGTACAACCAACTGCACCGCCCATGTCAGCGTAGCAGTTTTCGATGAGTCCACCATATACATTAAGACGTGCAAATGAGTATGCACCAATAGCACCACCGTAACTGCTGCCACGATTACTGCTAGTGTCTTCTCTCTTTTGGCTTGCAGCACAATCCTTAATGCAGGCACCGGCCTTGACGTTTACGGTACCGCCGCCTGTTTCATCATCCCAGTCGACTCTTACACCGCCACCGTAATTATAGGATCCGTCCTTATCAGACGACGTGTTAAGTGAAGCAAGACTATAGGTGCATACACTGTTTTGTATGGTCAATCCGTCTTCAAGATTAAGAGTAGCTTTGTAATAGACATCGACCAAGCTTCTTCCAGAGACCTTCAGATTAGCTGCGGTAAGATAGAGTCGTGACATCCCCTCGGTCGTTCCGAAAACCGAACCGCCATCAAGAGTCAGCTTAAACATGGATACCTGGATCCCGTCATACGAACCATTACCCTTTATTCCAAAGATCGACTGAAGACTGCCGTTGGAAGCACCTTCGCCTATAGTACGGGTTAATGTTACATCAGAGCTTAAACCTTCGATCGTCATTGTTCGATCCACAGTAAAATAGGATCCATTTTGAGGTGTCGCCGTATTGCATGGAACCTCAAAACTCGCATCGATGATAATATGGTCAACATCCTTATCCGCTAATGCAGCAGTCATCTCATCAGCACTTGAAACGTGTACTGTCTTCTTTTCATCTGCATTAACTCCGCCACATGTCATCGAAAATAATCCCGCAGCCAAAACGAGGCTGATCAGGCAAACGAAAACCTTACTTGTCTTTCTTGAAAAATACATACATTTCCCCCTCTTAAGATTAATCACACTTCTGCAACTATACCAAAAAACGGCACCTTCCACAATGGAAAGTGCCGCTATGAAGTTATCAGTTTTTTACTTTATCCTTTACCGTTTACATACTTATCGTATTTGTAAAGGAACGTTACCATCTGGCGCCTTAAGCAGTCGCCGTTAGGACGGAAGGTGCCGTCAGAGTAGCCAGCGAGGATCCCCTTCTCGGATGCCCAGAGTGTTGCCTGATAGAAGTAGTCCGATTTCTTTACATCCTTGAACTTATTCTCTGTGGACTCAGGCTTGGGCTTGTTTGCAAGTCTCCAGAGAAATGTAACTGCATGCTTTCTGGCACAGACGATCTGAGGACCGAAAGTTCCGTCTTTGTATCCTTCTACTATATGGTTCTCATTGCCCCAGATGCAGGCCTTATAGAAGTAATCGGTCTCTTTGACATCCTTAAAGTTACATGTCTTTGACTCAGGTTCAGGCTCTCCCTGAAGTCTCCAGATGAAAGTTACCATCTGGGCACGGGTACAGTTATTTGCAGGTCTGAACTCTGTCTGGTTAGCATAACCTTTAACAACACCTTTTGCCGTAAGATAATTTGTGGGAGCATACCAAAAATCATCAGGATTGGTTACGTCCTTATAAAGGACCGTAAGTTTACATTCCGCCGTCTTCCCTGCAGCCGCCGCAGTAACGGTTACAGTTCCGGCCATCTTGGCAGTGATCTTGCCGTTAGAATCAACTGTTGCGATCTTAGTATCAGAAGACTTCCAAGCAACCTTGGCCTTCGAACCCTTCAATGTTGCCTTGAGTGTCAATGTCTTTCCGCATTCTACTGTTGCCGTCTTCTTATCAAGAGTCAGGCTTACAGCAGGATTAGTTGAGGGCTTTGGCGTTGCCTTTTTAGTCGGTTTAGCAGTAGGTTTTGCAGTGGGAGTCGGATTCGCTGCCTTCTTGAAAGTCACCTTTACGGTTACATCCGTATTAGGCATCGTGAACTTCTTGAAATTAGTGATGTTCACAGCACTGCCACCTTCGGGAGTATATGTGATCTTATCCAGTTTATATCCGGTATTGGCCTTAGCCGTAACAGTAATGGTATCTCCCGGCAATGCCTTGCTCTTAGACAAGGAAGCTGTACCGTTATTGACTTTATCGAGTTTAACCGAAAGTTCCGATAAGATAAAAGTTACTTTGCTGACATAAAGATCGGGGGCAAGTTTATCAAGGTCGATCGTATAGCTGCCTTTCAGTTTACAAGTGTCAAGTTTCTGTAATATGCTGTTTCCACTGTCTACTATATGAGCTATATCATAAACGCCGTCCTTATCGATATCGAAACTGGTGAATGAGTTCTCCCCGGTCCACAGGGCCACATTACAATCAACAGCTCCGACATGAACAAGCGAATCCATAAAATAAAAATCATTATCAGTAAATGACAAAGTCTTTCTTACATCATAAACAACCTCAGGATTCTTTATTACCAAAGGTTCGCTTGCATAATCAGTATGTTTCTCATCATTCACATCCTCAGCGATAAGACAGACTTTATAACGCTTCCCGAAATCATAAAGGTCGATATCGGAAGGAATGGTAAAATCAACCGTTCCGCTTGAAGAAACAGGAGCATTGAGTTTTTCGTAATAGAGAAGACTTTCGGGATATCCGCCAAATTCTATGATGCATGCAGAAAGATTGGTAACATTTTGGGCATCCTTGCCTGACAGTTCGTAAGGAACTGTTACCTTCCTGCCATCCACAACAGCTTTCTTGCCATCTGGAACCTTAAGTTTTATCTCATCATCCTTGATCGTAAGTTTATATTCAGAATCAACCTTATTGAATTCTCCGGTGATCAGGGATGAGAACAGAACTGATGACAAGTCGATGTTAAGAGCCGGTGCAATGGCATATTCGCTATCTGCAAACACAGGACCAATATGGCCATGATCTCCGCCACCGAAAATCCCTGCGATATCTTTTGTACCGGATCCGGGAGAAGCAGATCTGGTAAGCCAATGATCATTTACCGTACTGGGCCCCTTTACCCTGGTATTGCTTTCGATATTTACAGTATAACCATATTGGGTATTGCTAAGTTCATATACATCAGGAATAAAGATCTTGTCATTAACAAGTTGTGTTGACTTTATTACATTATTATAGGCCCAGTTACAAACAGTTCCTTCTGCAGGATTGTTAGGATCACCCTTAATCAGATCATGAGAAGCTATCTTACTGGCAGCTATTGCTGCCTTCTCAGAGTCAGTAAAGACACCTTGTTTATCTAAGAACAGATCTCCATTAAGTTGTCTCCTTATATAACTTGTCAGCCAACTGGTTTTAACATTATCGGGATCCTCTTCAGGTTCATTGAATCTCGAATTAAAGAGGTTATACGCGCTGTCAAGAAACATCGTCTTCCCGCCGTATTCCTTTGTCTCCTTTGCCAATACGCGGAATTTGATAGGAGTCCCTTCATACTCACCAAAATACACATAACTTCCGGACCAATAAGCGTCTTTATCCGTAGGCGCAACAGGAGAAGCGATCCAAAACGTTCCGCATCTCGTGTTCTTTTTTGATTTCTCCCATGTTTCATCTGCTTTAAGATCATTCACTGAACTGATCTTAGGAATAAGAGATACTGTAAGAGCAGATGCTAAAACTACCGAACCAACTTTAGCTAATAGATTTCTATTCATATAGACCCCCAAAAACATCTAAGCGAAAAGCCAAAACCTTCCACATAAGAATAACATTAACCATGAGAAAATTCATTCAAAATATGACCCGGTAAGATCCGGGCCAAATTTTCTGATTAGTTAGTTTTCTTGTTATCCTTTGCCGTTGATGAACTTATCGTATTTATAAAGGAACGTTACCATCTGGCGCCTCAGGCAGTCGCCGTCAGGACGGAAGGTGCCGTCGCTGTAGCCTGCAAGGATCCCCTTCTCTGATGCCCAGAGAGTTGCCTGATAGAAGTAGTCAGATTTCTTTACATCCTTGAACTTGTTCTTTGAGGATATGGGCTTGGGCTTGTCTGCAAGTCTCCAAAGGAAGGTAACCGCATGCTTTCTTGCACAGACGATTTGAGGTCCGAAGGTTCCGTCCTTGTAACCTTCTACTATGTGATTCTCATTGCCCCAGATGCAGGCCTTGTAGAAATAATCGGTCTTCTTCACATCCTTGAACTTACATGTTGTTGCCTTGGGTTTGGGCTCCCCCTGAAGTCTCCAGATAAAGGTTACCATCTGAGCTCTGGTACACTTGTTTGCAGGCTTGAACTTTGTCTGGTTATCGTAACCTTTTACCACTCCCTTAGCTGTCAGGTAATTCGTAGGAGCGTACCAGAAGTCTTTAGAATTGGTTACATCCTTATAAAGGACCGTAACCTTGCACTTCGCGCTCTTCCCAGCAGCTGATACCGTGATCGTTACTTCACCTGCCATCTTGGCAGTGATCATGCCGTTAGCATCAACCGTGGCGATCATCTTGTCAGATGAAGTCCATGTAATCTTCGACAAGGTGCCCTTGAGGGTTGCCTTAAGGGTCAGAGTCTTGCCGCAAATAAGATTTGCTGTTTTCTTATTTAGGGTCAAGGATACTTCAGCCGGCTTAGCTGTAGGCTTTGAGGTCGGCTTGGAAGAAGGCTTAGCTGCAGGGGTAGCCGTTGGCGTCGCTGTTGCAGAAGGCGTAGGAGTAGATGTGGGCTTTACAAGTATAAGTTCTGTATCAGGACAATAGTTTAATTCGTTTTCATTGTGTTCATACAATACCCAATCGTAACCATCCCATGTTCCTTTTTGGGTTATCTCACCATTCATATAAGCATCGATAATGTTAGGACAATTGTAGATCGCAAGACTCTTTAGATTCACATGTCCGCAATAAAGATGTTCAAGCTTAGGATTGTTTGTAATATCAAGTTTTGTAAGTTTTGTATCCTGACAATACAGGTATTTAAGTTCCTTATTGTTTTTCAAATCCAAAGAATCAAGGTAACTAAAACTACAATAAAGCGTGGTAAGCTTCAGATTCTTGCTGACATTCAGCTTTTCCATGGCTGAATCCGAGCAATCCAGGTATTTTAGTTCCTTATTGTTGCTGAAATCAAGAGAAAAGATATAGTTTTCATAGCACTTCAATGATTCAAGTTTTGTATTTTTAGAAAGATCCAGTACTTGTATTGCATTATCGCAACAACTGAGTTCCGTAAGCTCGGTGAAATATTCAATACCGGTAATGTCTTCTGCACCGATCGAATCTGCATTGATCGTTTTAATCGTTTTGATCTCGGCGTCCGTAAGAACACCGTTCTTGTCAGGATCGACCTTGTCGGCAACAAAACTCCTGAAATTATCATTCGGAAAATATGCCTTATTTATCGGAATTCCAAAATCAATACCGGAGTTAAAACAAAGATAATGTCCGGGCATTTGGTAAACTACTACCTGACCGTTTTCACTGCCAAAATACTCAGGTGTCGCTTCTTTATATACCTTTTCGAGCATAGTACTGCCATCAAAACAGATTCCCTTAAGGGATTCAGACGCTGCATCAAGAAAATTCAGTTTGGGCAGATTGCTGACATCGAGCACTGTATACTTATTTCCGTGACAAGACAATGTTTTCAGAGCCTTGTTGTTCGAAAGGTCGATATCTGTCAGTTCATTGTCATTGCAGTAAAGATAAGCTAATTTTGTATTCTTACTAAGATCCATCTCTTTGATGGAGTTATTCTGGCAATCAAAGGTTTCGAGATTTGTAAGGAACTCCACACCCGTAAGATCCGTGATCCCGCAGGAATGTGCATCAATATTTTTGACACTTTCAAGTTCAGCTTTGGAATACCATTCGTCTTCGTTTTTATCACATGCCATTCCGACTACATCCCTAAACGGGAAACTGGGGAAATAACGATTAAAGTAGCCCAGTGGTTCAACATAGGTTGTAACCGTAACATAAAACACATGCGTTTTCGAATTAAAATCATGAACAAAACCGAAATGATGACCATAAATGTTGTTATTATCATATTCATAGGACATACCTTTAGAAATATCATTAATTAGGCTTTGGCATCCTTTAATATTGACTGATTTCAAATAAATACTTGTGCAGTCCAAATGATATAGGGACGGGTTATGGGAAAGATCCAAAGTCTCGATCTTATTGCCACTGCAATCTAATTTTTTTAGCTTTGTATTATGGGACAGATCAAGGCTCTCAAGTTTATTATTCCTGCAATATAATTCTTCAAGATTTGTAAAATATTCGATTCCCTCAAGCGATTCAATATATTTATCATCGCCCACATTAATAGACGTAACGGCGTTTATCTCATCGTCAGTCAGAATATTATCATGGTTAACATCAATATAGCTATATATATAGAACCTGAATCTATAATCCTTGAAAAAGTCAGATGAATTACGGATCTCATCTGCGGCCAGATTCTGTGATGGAACCATGGCGACCCCCACCGCAAATAATAAAGATGCAGCCAAAGACGAGATCCTAACAAATAAATTCCTTCTTAACATAATGAGACCTCCCCAAATATACGCTTCTCACATTATACGTCACAACACATCGCTCTTGGCGTCGCACAGGTCCTCGTCGATTAGGCTCCTGCGGGACTAGCAGAGCGATGTGTTGTTTCTCTACAAATTAACCTTTACCGTTCACGTACTTATCGTACTTGTAAAGGAAGGTAACCATCTGGCGCCTGAGGCAGTCGCCGTCAGGACGGAAGGTTCCGTCATCGTAGCCTGCTAGGATTCCCTTCTCAGATGCCCAGAGGGTTGCGGTATAGAAATAATCGCTCGTCTTTACATCCTTGAACTTATTCTCCTTGGACTTAGGAGAAGGCTTATTGGCAAGTCTCCAGAGGAATGTTACGGCGTGCTTTCTTGCGCATACGATCTGAGGGCCGAAGGTGCCGTCCTTATAACCTTCGACGATGTGGTTCTCGTTGCCCCAGATACAAGCTTTGTAGAAATAATCAGACTTCTTTACATCGCTGAACTTGCAGCTAGCAGCCTTGGGCTTAGGTTCACCCTGCAATCTCCAGATAAAGGTTACCATCTGGGCTCTCGTACAGTTGTTGGCAGGTCTGAACTCGGTCTGATTAGCATAGCCCTTAACAACGCCTTTGCCGGTTAAGTAGTTTGTTGGCGCATACCAGAAGTCCTTGGGATTTGTTACATCCTTATAAAGAGCAGTGACTGTAGCCGTTGCGCTCTTCCCTGCTGCTGATGCAGTGATCGTAACTGTTCCAGCCATCTTAGTCGTAACCTTACCATAGGCATCAACAGTTGCAACCTTTGTGTCAGAAGATTTCCAGGAGATCTTTGCACTAGAACCCTTAAGAGTTGCCTTCAATGAGACAGTCTTACCGCATACAACAGAAGCTGTGTTTTTATCAAGAGTAAGAGTCACAGAAGACACCTTCGTAGGTTCAGCTGTTGTAGGCTTTGCGGGAGTCTTCGAAGGCTTGGCAACAGGAGTCGCTGTTGCTGTAGGAGTTGCGGGGGCTGTCGGTGTCGCAGCAGCCGTAGGGGTCGCCGTAGCCGTAGGAGCAGCGATAATAAACTCCTTCGACTCATCACCTGTTGCAATAACATAGTTGCCCGAGTCCTTTCCATCAAGCTTAGCAACAGCAATATACTTACCGGCAGAAGTCTGCTCGCCACTAACAACGACAGTACAGTCATCACCGTCAAGAACACCGCTGATCGTGGCCTTGGGAAGCTTCACCTTGCCGTCTGCGATGAAAGCAAGATCTGACCAGTTGATGCTGACTTCCTTGGGTTCGACAGATAAGATCACCAAATCGCTCATTTTCCCTTCTTTACCGTAACCTTCAACACTGTTATATACATCGCAATAGAATTCGTAATTGCCGACCGGTAACTTCGGGAACTGATAAATACTGTTAGTATAAACACCCGGAGCAGGATTTCCTCCCATATAACCTTCGTAAGAAAACAGTTTGACCCACACATAACTGATCTCTCCACCATAAGGAGCAACTGCATCTTTGATCTCAACCTTCTTATCAAGATCTCCGTATGTGAGAGTAACGCTGCGTTCAGGCTGAGTAAACTCAGGTTTTGTAAGCCATCTTGCATAAACAGTCATATTTGAATCAAATTTAAAATCCTTAGTCACAGTCTTGCCTTTACCATCAGGAGACACATTCCATCCGATAAAAGTGTAATAAGAACTAGGATCAGCCGGGAAAGACTCACCGAGAGATGTTCCGGTCTTGATCGATAGAACCGCATAGTCATCTACATCATCTTTAAACTTCTTAAAAACTACAGAACACATGGCTGATTCTAATGTTACGACTTTAGTGTTTCCACGAAGATCAATACCGCTATAACCTAAGCTTCCATCACCAATTGACACATCAGGGGACGTATCGTACTCACTTGAAGGACAGTTGGTAATGAAAAGCGGTCCGTCGTTAGAATATGGAGCTATTGATATAGAAGGCTCGCCATCACCACCGCCACCGTTAAGTGCAAGAGCACTGCCGCCATATTTAGCTTCGCAATTGTCAATGGTACCTCCATAGAGAGCATTAAAACAATAATCAGGGTGACCATCAGCAGAAATCGCACCACCCCTGTAAGCACTGCAGTTCCTTATCGTTCCTCCATACATCCTGAATGTCCCTGAAACGGTGGAATCATGCCTCGCTCTCCATGTACAACCAACAGCACCACCATAATATGATGAACAATCTTCAATAATACCGCCATAAACATTTAATCTGGAATATGAATAAGAACCTATTCCGCCACCATAATTGCCTGCAACACAATTCTTGATGCAAGAACCTGCCTTAACATTAACTGTTCCGCCACCTGATTCGGTCTCCCAATCTACTCTGACACCGCCGCCATATTTGCCCGAACCAGGATCTTCCGTAACAGATGTGAGGCTGTAAGTGCAGTAACCGTTCTTTATCGTAAGACCGTCTTCAAGGTTAAGTGTAGCTTTGTAATAAACATCGACTACACTTCTTCCGGCAACCTTTGCCGCATTAGCTGACAGACTCATACGATCAACGCCTTTTGTCTCACCAAAATCCGCACCACCGTCAAGTGTCAGATTAAACATGGAAACCTGGATGCCATCGTAGCTACCATCTCCACAAATACCGATAATAGACTGTAAAGCTCCATTATTGCTTGCATCTCCCACCGTTCGCGTAAGCGTAATATCCGGACTGGTGCCTTCTATCGTCATTGTTCGATTCGCAGTAAAAAAAGACGTACCGTTTGTATTGTTTGCTTTTATACACGGTACATCGAAGCTCTGTGTGATAATGATATGGTTAACTGTCTTATCAGCCAATGCAGCTGTCATCTCATCCGCAGAGCTGACCTCAACAGTTCTACCCTTAGGTTGTTCTTCATCAGCAGATACCCTGCCGCTGATCCCGGCAAGCAATCCTGCTGCAACGACCAAGCTGAGCAGAGCACAGGCTATACCTCTTCCCTTTACTTTTATGGACATAACAACACCCCTTCTTCAGATGGTCATATGAAATAACCATCCAAAACAAATTCATACTCAATGACTATAACAAAAATCGGTATCTTCTACAACGAGAAAATACCGATTTTCAAGACAATTAAGGCAAATGGATTATCCCTTCTTGTTAATGAACTTATCGTACTTATAAAGGAATGTTACCATCTGGCGTCTCAGACACTTGCCTTGAGGATTGAACGTGCCGTCAGGCAAACCAGCGAGGATCTTCTTCTCAGATGTCCAAAGAGTTGCATTATAGAAGTAATCTGTCTTCTTTACATCCGGGAACGGGTTCTTGGTTGATTTAGGACCAGGCTTTCCTGCCATTCTCCAGAGGAAGGTTACCGTCTGAGCTCTCGTGCAGACACCCTGAGGGCTGAACTTGGTCTTGGATACACCAGTGGTGATTCCCTGCTCGACTGCCCAGATAACAGGCTTAAAGAAGTAATCTGTCTTCTTTACGTCATTGAACTTGCAGGTCGTTGACTTTGTCTTGGGTTCACCCTGGAGTCTGTAAAGGAAGGTCACCATCTGAGCTCTCGTACAGTCGTTGGCAGGCTTAAACTTGGTCTGCTTGTCGTAACCCTTAACTACTCCTTTTGCTGTCAAGTAGTTGGTGGGAGCGTACCAGAAGTCTTTGGAGTTGGTTACGTCCTTATAAAGAACCGTGACGATGCACTTCGCGCTCTTCCCTGCTGCAGTTGCGGTGATTGTAACTTCACCTGCCATCTTGGCCGTGATCTTGCCGCTACTATCTACTGTTGCGATCTTGCTGTCAGATGACTTCCATGTGATTTTCGATGAGGAACTCTTGAGAGTTGCCTTAAGCGTCAACGTCTTACCGCAGACGACATTAGCTGTCTTCTTATCAAGAGACAGGGATACAGCTCCAGGTTTGGTGGTAGGTTTAGCTGTAGGCTTTGCAGTCGGCTTTGCGGTGGGCTTTGCCGTCGGAGTAGAGGTAGGCTGAGCTGAATTCAGTTTTACATTTTTATCAAAACTTAACTTATACGTATCGTTGCCATCGTATTTATATACGAAATACATTGATTTTTCAGTCTTAACTCCGTCCTTTAAGGCTTTTTGCAGATATTGATTGTTGCCGATATCGAGAGACGTGAGATCGTTAAACTCACAAGCCAATGTTTTCAGTTGTTTATTGTTTTTAACATTCAGGGTCTTTAGTTTGTTTTCATACAATTCAAGCGTCTCAAGATTGGTGCATTTACTAACATCGATTGATGTAAGCTCATTGTTATTAACACATATATTTTTGAGCGCAGTATTCTTCGTTAGATCAAGTGATGTAAGTTTTCCATGTGTAAAAGCAAATTCTTCGAGGTTAGTAAAATATCCTATGCCCGTAACATCTTTTATATCATTTGTGTCATCCCAATAAAGTTTAATACTCGTAGTATAATCTATGTCTGTTCTGTTAAGATAACCGTCCCCGTCAGTATCAAATTTACTGCTTATATAGGCTCTAAAGGCATCATCAGGGAAATGTTCTTTATCGATCTTAACGACCTTATCGGAAGGTTTGTATGAACCGTCGATGATAACAAGATCTTTATTAGAGTATAC
>JAGAAI010000018.1 GCA_017615325.1 Clostridiales bacterium
CGATAATCGCTTTGACCAGGAAAATAGCAAGAATTGTATTTGTAATGCTTGAGAACAGAGAACCCTTTAATCCTGAACTCATGCTGAGCAAATAAGAAAAAATACAGCAAACAGCTTAAACTGTTTGACTTTTTATAGGAGGTAAATATGATCGATCTTTTACTGAACAACATAGGCAATATCGTTGCAATAGCGATCGTCCTTTTGATCGTATTCCTCGCCATTTGGTCACTTGTAAAAGATAAAAGAGAGGGAAAGAGTTCATGCGGCTGCGATTGCGCAAACTGCGGTGTCTGCCACTGCAAGGCATCATCCGCTGATGCCCCTTGCGCAAAATGCAGCTCCAGTACAAAAGCCAACAGACCGGTTCGATCATCAAAACATAAGCCACTATCTCCTTCAGGCCGGTCATAAGATATTACCTGCCATCCCTCAAAACCCTTAGGAAGGGGCTGTCTCATTAATTCTTTTGCCAGTGAGACTGCCCCTTTCTTTTTTCTTTGTTTTTGATAACGACCCTTTGTAAGAAATCGGAAGAAATGTCCTAAATATCTGCATTTATCAGCCTCTTTCTTTTATGTTAAAATAGGCTAACGAACGGAGGGCGGCAGATGGATTTATTCAAGGTTTTTATCTGTGAAGATGAGAGCATCGTGCGCGAAGGTCTTCGCGACATGATCCCCTGGGAGAAGTACGGCTTTGAGTTCGTAGGAGATGCTCCCGACGGCGAGATGGCTCTGCCCATGATCCGTAAGCTCAAGCCGGATGTCCTTATCACCGACATCACGATGCCCTTTATGGACGGTCTTTCCTTATCGAAAACAGTTACCAAGGAACTCCCCAACATAAAGATAATCGTCATAAGCGGCTACAGCGATTTCGAGTACGCAAGGAAAGCCATCGAGATCGGTGTCGAGCAGTACCTTCTTAAGCCCGTTACCAAGACAGACATGATCGCAGCCCTTGAAGGGACCAGGAAGAAGATCATCGAAGAAAACGAGCAGAAGGATTACGTTAAGCTCTATGAACAGGAGTTCAAGAAGTTCGAGCGTCTGTCGCACAGGGTCTTTTTCGAGAAGCTCGTGGAAGGGTCCTTATCGGTCCAGGAGATATACGAGGAAGCTGACAAGCTCCATCTGAACCTGTCGGCCGACAGCTACAATATCGTTATCTTCTCGATAAGGGACCTGGATCAGTCAACCTATTCCGGTGATGCCTCAGGCGTTACCGAGAACCTCCTTAACGAGTTTCTGCAATATCCGGATTATATACTCTTCAGATGCAATCTCTTCAGTTATGCAGTATTAATCAAGGGCGATGAAGAGAGCCTCAAGCGGATGGAAGACAAGTGCGTAAAGATCATTACACGCGCCTGTGAGGAAGCGGGCGGCAGGCTTGACTGGCATGTTGCCGTAGGAGTTGCCACAAACAGGCTTTCCGGCCTGTCTTCATGTTATCAGGATGCGAACAGGGCTTTTGCCTACAGGCACATATTCCCGATGCAGCATATCTTCACATCGGAGCAGTTAAAGCCTGAGCAGTATGTGTCTGATGACAGTGAGATCAACAAGATCGATGCGGGTAAGTTCGACCCCATGATCATAAGGTATTTTGTTCAGACCGGTACTATAAACGAAGTAGGGACTTTTACCGAAGAATATATGCAGAGCATCGAGAACAGCGTGCATTCGCTCCTTTTCAGATACTATCTGCTTGTAAGCATCAGAGTTAATGTTGAACTTGCATTGAAGGAAGCGGACGTTGATTCAGAACAGATATTAGACAGTCTTCCGACATTTGACATGAACACCAAGGCCGAGGAAGTCAAGGGTTATCTTAATGACATCCTGCAGGTCGCGATCCAGATGAGAGATGCCGAAGCCCAGAAGAAGGGTAACGACATCATCGATAACGCGGTCAAGTATATAAACGAGCACTACGCTGATGAAGATATCTCTTTGGATTCCGTTGCAGAAGAGATAAACATAAGCGCCAACTACTTAAGCGCACTCTTCTCCAACAAGGTCGGACTGTCCTTCGTCGAGTACATAACCAAGAAGAGGATGGCAAGGGCCAAGATACTGCTCCGCAACACATCCAAGAGGTCAGGTGAGATCGCAAACGAGATAGGATATAAGGACCCGAGGTATTTTTCTTTCGTGTTTAAGAAGAACCAGGGCTGTACGCCCAGCCAGTACCGTAACGGGGAGATAGAGGAGTCATGACGTCCTCCCGGAACAAGGCGGGCAAGAATACTGTAAGGGGGAAGATGTACCGCCTCCTGCTTCAGATGTTTATTCCTATAGCAGGTATCTTCATCATCATCTTCGCCATGATCGTAACCCGTAATCTAATGTATGCATCTGTGTCAGGCAATATCGTCAAGGCATCCGGATTCAACCAGAATTTCAAGAACGAAGTAGATAACCAGATGTATCTGTACGTTACGGGTTACAGCAGTGACATACCCTGGGAGGATGTTGCTTCTGCTAGAACGCTTGCCGGAGATCTTCTTAAGAATACATCTAATCCTGAAGGCCGTAAGGCGATGATGAACGTTCTCACTCTCTGCGAGAACTTAAGTACATACATGCAGAGGATCGAGAGGACCAAGGCTTACGACGAAAGAATGGATCAGCTGGAGACCAATATCTACGGCATTACCCAGCTCATCGAAGATTACATCTATTCCTACCTTTACTATGAAGCGGGCGAGATGGCCAGCATCCAGAAGCAGATCGATCTCTGGCTTACCATAGAGATCATCTTCGTTGTTGCCGTCATGCTGATCGTAACCCCCGTCGTTTTGAGCAGGGCAGTCAAGATCTCAAGGAGCATAACCGATCCTATCATGGCGATGAACAGCCGTGTAGAACAGATCGGCGGAGGTGACTTAAGTCCGCAGACTCCCGTTGAGACAGATGACGTGAACCTGGCGCTTCTTTCCACAGGCATCGAAGACATGGCGGCAAGGCTCGATAAGCAGATAGAGCTTAACAGGGAGGAGCAGATAAAGCTCCGTGACATCGAGCTGTCCCTGATCCAGGCCCAGATCAATCCGCATTTCTTATATAACACTCTGGACGCCATAGTCTGGCTCATTGAGATAGGGAAGAACGAGCAGGCCGAGAAGATGGTAACGAGTTTGTCGTCATACTTCCGCTCCTTCCTTTCTGACGGCCGTGACATCGTGACCCTTGCGGAAGAGAAGATGCACATACAAAGTTACCTGGAGATCCAGCAGGTCCGTTATATAGACATAATGGAATACGATATTGACATAGATCCTTCCATCGAGAAGACCAAGCTTCCCAAGATGACATTGCAGCCTCTCATCGAAAATGCCATCTATCACGGCCTCAAGCCCAAGAGGGGCAAGGGTAGGATCATTGTCAAAGGCTATAAGGAAGAAGGGGATATCGTCCTTAAAGTGTTTGATACCGGTCTTGGCATGGAATCTTCCGAACTTGAGGACCTTAAGAAACGTGTCCTTAATGAGGATACGACGAGCTTTGGACTTACGTCAGCATATAAGAGGCTTAAGCTCTTATATGGAGATGACTGTTCTTTTGATATCGAGAGTACACCGGGTGAGGGAACTTCGATCAGCATGAAGATCCCCGGAAAGGCGGTTATAGATGATGAGACGATCCTTTAGTATCCTCTTGTGTTTTGCTATCCTTATTTCTTTTGCCGGCTGCAGGGGAGGCAACGTGACAGAGAGTTCAGCCGGCAGAGCCTTTGTGATAGGTTTCTCCCAGGTCGGGGCCGAATCCGACTGGAGGATCGCGAATACCAAGTCCATGACAGAGACCTTCCAGGGAGATCCTGAATATGAGTTCAGGATGGAAAATGCCAGACAGCAGCAGGAGAACCAGTTCGCCGCTGTCAGGAGGTTCATACTTGAAGGCGTGGATCTCATAGTAATTGCACCCACGGTAGAGGACGGCTGGCAGACAGTCCTGACAGAAGTCCACGATGCCGGTATTCCTGTAATCATCACTGACCGTTCAGTCTCGGTCTGGGATAATAATCTCTATCTTACGAATGTAGGTTCGAATTTTTACGGTCAGGGCAAGAAGGCAGTCGACTGGCTATCCGAGGAGACCCGCGGAGAATCCAATGTCAACATACTGCATCTGCAGGGGACGATCGGCGCGACTGCCCAGATCCAGAGGACCCAGGCTCTGGAAGATGCAGCCGCAAATCAGGGAAACTGGATAACGAACAAGCTCTACGGTGACTTTACGGAAGCCAAGGCCTATGAGGTCATGACCGACTATCTTGCGACGACACATGATATCGATGTCCTCTACAGCGAGAACGACAACATGACCTTCGGCGCCATGAGGGCCTTCGATGAAGCCGGTATAACTTACGGCGAGGGCGGTCAGGTGAAGATAATCACTTTCGATGCGACTAAGGAAGCCCTCCAGTACTGCATGGACGGCAAGATCGACCTCTGCGTCGAATGCAACCCTCTTTTCGGACCCATGGTAAAAGAACTCATTGAGAAATACCGTAAGGGTGAAGATATCCCCAAGCAGGTATATGTCGAAGAGAAGGTATTTACTTCTAAAGATCTGGACCAGGCCTTTATAGATTCCAGAGAGTATTGATTTTCGAGATGTTGCTCATAAAACGCCCTCATGTTGCGCATTACGAGCAACATGAGGCCTATTATTGTTGATTTCGGAGATGTTGCTCATAAAACGCCCTCATGTTGCGCATTACGAGCAACATAGGGCCTAAAATTGTTGACTCTCGAAAAGATCATCTTAAACCTAGTAATAACTATATACTCGGTAGGGTTCCATACAATTTGTAGTTTTTGTTAGATGATTTTTCCGTGTTTGTGAGAAATTGTGAGACGATTGTGGTTACATTTTTTCTCCCGGCAGTATAGTCTTTGAATATGGTACGTAATGTGGGACAGATACATATATCTTTTTTCAAGGATAAGCTCGATTCTTATCCTGATATACGATGCGGGTCTTATCGGTATAGAGGGAAACAGCGACATTGTATTTGGTCGATAACAAATGGAGTAAGGCAGGAGATTCATTTGGTCAACACTTCAAGAGGGCGGGAGATGACTATGCTTATGAACGAACGCGAAAAGTGCGAACAGATACTTAAGAGACTGGAGTCTGAATTCATTGCTGAATACGGATATCTCTGTGAGTCGGTTGAACTTCCTGATTACGGGAATTCTCCAAACCGCCGGATGTTTGACTCTCTTGTGACAGGGAGGAATCCATATAAGAAAGAAAACAAGGTCAGATACAACAACTGTTTTTACAGGTCAAAACTCGAAGCGGATTTTGCCAGGATAATGGATGAACATGGTGTTCCGTTTAAGTATGAACCCGAGATAACTGTATATAATGGCAGGCACCGTTATCCGGATTTCGTTCTATATCTTCCGTGGCTGGATATTATTATCCTTGTCGAGATCTATGGCAAATGTGATGATCCGGATTATCTGGTGTCCGTGCGCGACAGGCAGTATGAATATATGATGAGCGGCTGGAAGCCCGGAATTAATATGTTGTCATATTATTACTATGATAAGTTGCCTTATCTTCCTGAGATGGTAATGGAAGATATCCTGAATGTAGAAGCGCGCAACTACATGATGACGCATTCAGCCGGCTAGGTTTCAGACTTGCTTTTCTTCCGCCCAGGGGATTATGACATCGCGGACGGATCTGCCTTCTGCGGCTGCGACTGCTGACTTGGCGATAGCCTTTGCAGGGAACCCCTCGGCAAGACCCAATGAACTGAATCTCGTGTCACTTGCTGCGTAATAGCTGTTATCAAAGCTTGCTATGGTTATATCCTGAGGGATCTTAACGCCTTTCCTGGAAAGGATGTCCGCCAGGTCGTGGGCTACCATGTCGTTCTGGCATATAACTGCATCAACTCCGGAGGTTACGATGGCTGCATACTGGGAGATGATGCGGTCGTTTCCCATGAGGGATCCTTTCTTATCCTTATAAGACAGGAGCAGACAGTGGTGCTCATCGTAGGGGAGATCAAACTCTGCCAAAGCGTCGATATATCCAAGATAACGGTCGAGACCGGATGAATCGTCCATCCTGAAGATGCAGGCGATATTCTTCTTGCCCATGTCAGCCAGCTTGTGGACAAGGATGGAGGATCCTTTTTTGTTGTCGGGGGTGACGCGGATAGCGCCGGCAGGTGTAAATGTTGAATTGTAATATATTACCGGGATCCCAGATCCGATGATCTCTTCTATCGTCCTGTTGTTGGGGTTGGGTATAAGGTCTTTTACAGGATCGATAATAAGAGCCGCGGGGCGCTCTTTGATGACCTGATCCAAAACCCTGGCTTCTCCGGCGATCTTGCCGTTCGTTGAGAATGCTTCCAGTTCGAACTTGTGCTGCGACAGAGCGGTCTTAAGTTCTGCGATGATGGAAGGAGTTGTATATTTATCGATATCTTCGGTCATGAAGAATATTGTTCTGTTGGCAAAAGCCTTATCGGCTATGAAGGAGCCTGCGCCTGTCTTTTTGACGATGAGGCCTTTCTGCTGCAATATATCAAGTGCGGCGCGAACGGTCTGCCTGCTGCAGGCATACTCTTTGGCAAGGTCCTGTTCGGAGGGAAGCCGGGTCACCCCGTCAGATCTCATCTGGCGGAGCCGCAGTTCGAGTTTGGTCAATATATGTTTGTATTTTTCAGCCATATTACTCCTGCCCCCCTTGATATTTTGAAGATATTATACATTGCCTGGCCGTCCGTTACAATTTTGTAAGGGGCGGGTCTGTTATTTTTCGAGAAGAAAGATGACAGGGTTCGTCCTGTCGGATATTTTATTCTCTTTCGAAAACCGTATTTTAGTATTTCTGATATCGCCCCGACGAGTTGGATAAATTAACAGGTGGGGAAAGCTTCCTTTGAAAACGCGGCTTTGTAAGATTTCAAACATCGATGCATAAGATTTTCGACAAAAGGGGATAAAAGGGAGGGGGATGCAGGGAATCTGTCTGTTCGGATCAGACTGGAGCTTGATCTGTATTTATGCAGATTAACCATTCCTAAACCTCCATACGAGAACGTTTGACGGGGCTTATGGCGTTGGTGTTTACTCTAGCCAGAGCTTGGGGAACACCCGTGCTCCACATCCAAAAAATCCGAAAGGTACAGAAAAAGGAGAATCACTATGAAGAAACTTGTGAAGATTTTGGTGTCCTCTGCTCTCGTAGCTTGTATGGCATTCTCAATGTGTGCCTGCAACGCAGGTGGCAAGAAGTCCAATGGTAAGATCAAGGTCGGTATCATCAACAACGATCCTAACGAGTCCGGTTATCGTACAGCTAACGATAAGGACATGAAGGCTACATTCACCGAGGCTAACGGTTATGAAGCATATTTTACCTACAGCCTTAAGAATGACGAGCAGATCGCTGCTGCACAGAAGTATGTTCAGGATGAGGTTGACTATCTCCTGATCTCCGCTGCAGGTACATCCGGTTGGGATGGCGTTCTCGAGCAGGCTAAGAAGGCCGGCATCAAGGTTATCCTCTTCGATAGAACCATCGATGCAAGTGAAGATCTCTATGAGGCTTCCATCGTATCCGACATGGCTAAGGAAGGTGAGACCGCTGTATCCTGGCTCGCATCCCAGAACCTCGACGAGTACAAGGTTATCCACATTCAGGGCGTTATGGGTTCCTCCGCACAGATCGGCCGTTCCGGCGCTCTCGACACAAAGGTAGCTGCAGAGTCTAACTGGAGCATCGTTACACAGCAGACAGCTGAGTGGAACGCAGAGACAGCACAGCAGATCGTTCAGGCTGTTATCGATTCCGGTGAGAAGTTCAACGTTATCTATGCTGAGAACGACGATATGGCTAAGGGTGCCGTTCAGGCTCTCGACAAGGCTAACATCTCTCACGGTGTAGGCAAGGACGTTATCGTTATGGGCTTCGACTGCAACAAGTGGGCTCTTGAAGAACTCCTCGCAGGCAACTGGAACTATGATGGTCAGTGCAATCCTTTCCAGGCTTCTTACATTGACGATATCATCAAGAACGGTGCTAAGCAGAAGACAGTCATC
>JAGAAI010000002.1 GCA_017615325.1 Clostridiales bacterium
ACATTCAGACCTGACGGCGACTGCCTGAGGCGTCAGATGGTTACGTTCCTTTATAAGTACGATAAGTTTGTGAACGGGAAAGGATAAAGTCCCGGCAAGGTTAAGATCTGTTTTGCATCCGCAGCAGAGACTTTTCACACAAGTTAAAGGACCGCCTCAACTTGAGTTTGAGACGGTCCTCTATGGTAAATAATTCCTATAGGGGGAAGAATTACTTATCGATTATTTGATCTCCTCGTAGCGGACGTTTCTGATGTGGATCGTTGCCGTGTAGCCGTGGTTGCCCATGTTGAACTCCAGGCGGCCGTAGTTGTCGTCCTTCTTGTCGGAGGTGAACTCATATGTGTATGTCTGCCACTCCTTGGTCAGGTCGAGCTTGGTGTCTTCCAGATACCTGATCCAGCCGGCGTTGGGCGCCGTTACTGCCGTTACCATGTCACGGGGCTCATCTGCGCGCGCCTCGAAAGTGACTTTATAACTGTGTCCTTTGAGAACAGGGAGGTCAGGCTGAACGAGCTGGACTGAGTACTCTTCCGTGCCGTCGTTGGTGGATGTGATAATGATCTCGCCATCCTTGATCTCTGCTGCGCCTTCACCTTCGTTGAAGAGGAGGAAGAACCAATTCTCTTCGTCATTGAGGTTCTCGGCTTCCGCGAAATCACCGTTATAGATGAAGTTGCCGTCAGCCAATGCCTCACGGTATGTGACTGTGGGCTTGGTTACATTGGTGTCGTATTCGTCCTTCTGATATACGCGGACATAGTCGATCAGGAATTCGGCATTGTCGAAGTTTGTGGTCTCATCGGGGTTGCCGGGCCAGTTGCCGCCTACAGCCAGGTTCATCTGTACGAAGAAGGGCTGATCGAAAGGTGCCGGATAAGGCTTATCGTCTTCGCCCTCGACTGCGGTGAACCAGTCGTTGACTGTAAGGACAGGGACGTAGTCCGTATAGAAACGCATCTCGCCGGGCTCCCACTCTACAGAGTAGAGGTGGTAGTCGGAAGAATAGGATCCTCTTACGGATGAGAGCGTGCCCTGCTGCTCTGCGTGAGGCTCACCGTAGTGGATCGTGGAGTAGGACATCATGGTATCGTTGCCCAAGACCTCCATTATGTCGATCTCGCCGCACTTGGGCCACTGGCCGTAGTGCTGTTCGTCCTGGGGCATCATCCAGATGGCAGGCCAGAGGCCCTGTCCCTCGGGAACCTTGGCCTTGACTACGACCTTGCCGTACTGGAAATCTCTCTTGTTCTGTGAGTTGACCTTGCCGGATGTGTAATAAGGTTTGCCGTCTTTCTCGGTCTTGATGGCTTTCAATACCAGATTGCCGTCCTTAACGAAAACATTCTCTTCGGAATCTCTATACTCCTGGAGTTCGTTGTTGGTCCAGCCGACCTCGCGGACTTCGCGTGTCCAGTTGTCGAGGTTTAATTCGGTCCCGTCGAACTCGTCGCTCCATAAGAGCTTATAGCCTTCGATGTCGGGAGTGGGTGTGGTAGGAACAGCTTCCGTAGTTGCTTCTGTTGTGGTCTCGGGAGTCGTCTCGGGTCCCTTGCTTTCGGAGCAGGATGCAAGGAGCGACAATGACAGGAGAGTTGCGACTGCGGAACTTAATGCTTTCTTGTTGATCATAAGAACTACCGGCCTTTCTTATTATTAGTTTAGGTTACCTTATCACAAGGCTTGGACCGGAGGTGTGCTTATAATGACAATTATTGTCTTTTGATGATATAATTCATTCATGGGCGCAAGACGTAAAACCATCTCTTATCAGGATTACCTTAACCGCGAACAGCGGCAGCCTCACGCGCCTTTATCGGCTGAGGTCAATTTCTTAAATCTTATAAAGGTAGGGGATGTCCGCAAGGTCCGCGCCCTCTGTAAAGAGCCTTTCCACGAGAAGGAGGGATTGGGGGTATTGTCGGATGATGCTCTCACCAATATCAAATATCACTTTGTGATCACGGCCGCGATAATCGCGAGGAGCTGTATTGAAGGCGGCATGTCGATGCCCGAGTCCTACGGAATGAGCGACTATTACATAAGACTGGCAGACGAGGCAAAAAGCAAGGAAGAGATAACTGAGATCCACGAAGAGATGTGCGTGGCTTATGCCATGAGGATGCACGAGGTCTCCAAGGAGGATATCTTCTCGAGACACGTTGCAGCCTGTATTGACTACATCTACGAGCATCTGGACGAGAAGATAAGGATGGAGGACCTCTGCCTGATATCGGGCCTGTCGGAGGGGTACCTGTCGCGTCTCTTCAGGTCTGAGACCAACATGACTGTCACGGAGTATATTACTTCCAAGAAGATCGAGACTGCCCGCAATATGCTCAAGAATTCGGACTACCCGATCGTGTGGATATCCGAGGCCCTGGCTTTCCCGAGCCAGAGCTATTTTACCCGCGTTTTTACCCGCTACTGCAAAGTCACGCCAGGCCGCTACAGGCAGCAGCGCCGCAGGAAAGACTGATATGCGCACTTTTGGGGATCCTGATTTGTCATATCAGTGACTTGATATTGCCTCATTTTTTCTCTATATCCCGCCGGAATAAAAGATTATAATCACAAGGCGTCTTTATGATGCACGAATAGAGAAGAGAGGATAAAAGATGAAAAAAGTTTTGACAACAACAGTTGCCCTCGCGCTTGCAGCTTCAATGCTCGCAGCCTGCAGCAACTCTGCTGAGCAGACAACGGCAACTACTGCTTCCGAGACAACGACAGAAGCAACCACAACAACAGAAGCAACCACGGCTTCCGAGTCGACGACGGAACCCGAAGGCATAGGCGGTCCAGCCCCTGATGAGACAGATGACAGCGAGAGCGAGGAGTCCATTGATGATGATCCCATGGCTGACGGCCAGCACCACCTTCCCCTGAAGGACAGGTATGATGATGCCGTATATGCTATCGAGGTGGCTATGCAGTATTATCTGCAGAAGACTTACGGCGATAAGGTTTTCGATGCAAGGTTCAACGTTAAGAAGATCCTGTCCTACGACGAGGAGCAGGCAGCAGGCCTTACGGATCTTGATGTAGATAAGCTCGCTTTCGAGATCGAGTACGAGCTTAAGCCTTCTGCTGATGCTACCAAGGATGACATCAACTCCATGCTCGCAGGCAACGGCGAGTACGATGAGGAGTCAGGCTGGATCAGCGGCAAGTACGGCTGCGGCATCCTTGAACCCAACAAATCGGGAGATCCCGAATATGTGATCAAGGATCTTTCGACTGCATTCTGATCAAAGATTCAAAGCGAAAAACCCGAACGGGACCGCCCCTAATAAAAAAGGGACGGCCCCGTTTCTTCATATAATGTATAATATGTCCATAAGCGCTTTTTATAAAAGCGGAAAAACAGGGGGGATTTGCTGAGACCATCGGCGGCGGATCGCCTCAGGATACTGTGATATGAGGCTATATGGGTTCTAATCGCAAAACTGTAATACTGACTTTATCTGCGACATTCATCCTGATGACTCTGCTGGTTGTCTTTACCACCAGGGCTATATACAGGATGTCCTATAGTTCCATTCACGAATTGGGAGATGACAAGACGTCGGCAGTCAACGCTGATATCGAAAGGTATCTTGAGACCGCCAAATCCGTTCTCTGGGTCGAGTCCGAGACAGTCGATCACATGATATCCAAAGGCGCATCGATCGACGAGATCCGCGAATACCTTACGCGTGAAGCCGGCAACATCGAAGAGCAGTTCGGTTCATCCTACATGGGTGTTTACGGCGCGGTATTAGACGGCTTTGTAAACGGTGTCGACTGGGATCCGCCCGAAGGTTACGACCCTACGGACAGGGACTGGTACAAGGATGCTCTTGCGGGAGAAGGCGAGATGAGCATCATCAATCCGTATGTGGACGCCAGAACAGGTGACGTTATAATCACGATCAGCAAGTGCCTGTCGGACCCCAAGAACGTCATGGCTTTGGACCTGACTTTGTCGAACGTCCAGGAGATCGCTGAAGAGACGAAGATAAACGGCAAAGGCTACGGCTTTGTCATGAACCATGACAGCATGATCATAGCCCATGCAGACAGAAGCAAAAAGGGTAAATACTTAAACGAGACGGAAGAAGGCAGGAAGATCTACGATAAGGTCCTGGAGACCGGGAAGGGCAACTTCGAGATGAAGATCGACGGCAAGAGCAGCACGGTCTTCGTCAACAAGGTAATGGATCAGTGGTATCTTGTCATCATAACCCAATCCAATGATCTCTATGCTGATTCCTACAGTCTCCTTGCCATAAGCATCCTTATAAACCTGATAGTCTTCGCGCTTATATCTGTTTTCTATATCCTGGGCTACAGGCATGAACAGAAGATCAACCAGCGTATGGAAGCCCTGAAGGCGATCCAGCATAAGAGAGACTACGAGTCCAAGCTCCTGATGCTCGAGAAGACTGCGGCTGACAGCGCGAACAAGGCCAAGAGTGATTTCCTCGCGGACATGAGCCACGAGATCAGGACCCCGATCAACGCGATCATCGGCATGAACGAGATGATCTTAAGGGAATCCGATGACGACAGCATCACCGAATACGCATCCAACATCAAGAGCGCGAGCAACACGCTCCTGTCGCTTATCAACAATATCCTTGACTTCTCCAAGATCGAGGACGGCAAGATGGCTCTTGTTCCCGTTGAATTCGATACGGCCGAGCTCATCAATAATCTCGTGAACTCAGTCGAGGGCCGCGCCAAGGCCAAGGGTCTGGATCTTATAGTTGAAGCAGACAGGAACCTTCCTTCAAAGTTCATAGGTGACGATGTCAGGATCAGTCAGGTCATCCTGAACCTCCTGACCAATGCCGTTAAGTACACCGAGAACGGCAGCGTTACCCTGCGCATCATGAAGAGGAAAGACAGGGATGATAAGTCTGAGATCCATGTGGAAGTCAGCGACACGGGCATAGGTATCAAGGAAGAGGATATCAATAAGCTCGCTAAGACCTTCAAGAGAGTCGACGAGAAGAGGAACCGCCACATCGAAGGCACGGGTCTCGGGATCTCCATTGTAACGAGGCTCCTTGACATGATGGGCAGCCGCCTCGACATAACGAGCGAGTATGGGTTCGGCTCGACCTTCGGATTCAATCTGACGCTTCCCGTGGCAGACGATGAACCTATGGGAGATTACCGTGAGAGCAGCAAGACCCGTTCATCAGGTTACGATAAGAATGTTCCTTTCAAGGCGACCGGCGCGAGAGTCCTTGTAACTGACGACAACACGATGAACCTTAAGGTCGCATCCAACCTCCTGAAGCTCTACGGCATCGATCCCGTTATCTGCTCATCAGGCCACGAGACGATCAACATCATGAGATATAACTATTTCGACATTGTATTCCTGGATCACATGATGCCCAAGATGGACGGCATTGAGACACTTAAAGCCCTTCAGGAAGAAGACCTTCTCGGCAAGACAGTAGTCATCGCCTTGACAGCCAACGCCATCGTCGGCGCGAAAGAGCAGTATCTCAAGTCAGGCTTCACCGACTATCTGTCAAAGCCCATTATGACGGGCGATCTCGAGAAGATGCTGAAGAACTATCTTCCCAAGCACCTTATCGTGCCGACTTCCGCAGAGGAAGATGCAGACGAGATCCTGGAATTCGCACCTAATGGCGACGATCCCGAAGAGGATCCTGCCTCCGGCGCATCGCTCACGGTGGATAAGGCAAGAGCAATAGGCCTTTCTGTTGACGAAGGCATCAAGTATGCTGCAGGAGACGAAGCCTTCTACCTTGAACTCGTATCCGACTTTGCAAACTCCGTTCAATCGAAAAGCAGATCCCTCGATTCATTCAAGAAAGATTCCGACTGGAAGGATTACGAGATATTGGTCCACTCGATAAAGAGCACTTCCAAGACCATAGGAGCAACGGAGATATCCGACATGGCCCGCAAACTTGAGGAAGCCTGCAAGGCAGGTGACTCGTCCTACATAAAAGCCAACCACGACGGCCTTGTCAAAGCCTTAAAAGAGCTTTCCGGTAAGATCTTATAAGTTCATCTTTATGTTACGATGTGAACCCCCAATGTTGGACAAACATTGGGGGTTCACTTCGTTTCCGTTTTGAGACAGGCCCATTAAAGATCAGTGATCTTTTTCAAGCCCTGTCAGTCCTTATCTGACGAGCTGTCATCAGCAGGATCGCTTATGACCACGACGGGCTCTTCGTCATCGGCATCATCGGAATCTGCTGTTTTGGGTACATCGATGACATCAACAGGATCATCTGCCTTAGGATCCTTATCTGCAGGATCTTCTGTTTTGGGATCACTATCCTTATCCTTATCTTCTTCCGGAGCATCTATTGAAGGCTCGACGTCTGATAAATCATCGTCTGTCTTGCTGCCTTTATCCCCGGAAGATTCTACGGTATCTGATGTTTCTTTATTCTCTGTGTTTTTTGTTTCCTCCTTTGAAGTCTCAGTCGTGGATGACTCTGTTACCACGGCTGACGTGCTTGTGGTAGTTTCTTCCGGCTTGTTGCCGGAGCATCCTGCGCATGCCATGCTTGCTGACATGGCCAATGCAAGTATGATCGCAATCTTTTTGTTCATTACTGATCCTCTTTTCTTTTGTTTTCGCGTTAACGCACCCGAAGTATAACAATCTTCCGTCATGCCTTTGGGGCGATTATCGGTCGAAAATGAGATATTTATGAATGAATTATATGGTTTTTGTAAATATTCGCTCATGGCACACAAAGTGTGCAGTATGCACACCAAAGCACACACTTTTTTCCTTACAATCCGAATTACAAGATGATATTCGCGAGGAGATAAAGCGGGAAGATGTCATGAAGCAAAAGACTATAAAAGTTTTGTTCTTCACCATCAACGTTCTGGTCCCTCTGGTGTACGGATTGTTTTTTTATCTGATACGCCGACCGGGATCGATCGTGACAGAGGCCGTTACAAAACTTTTCCCGACAGTCTCTTTTTCCAATATCGGATCCGCGCTTTATTTCCCTTTCGAAAACCATCTCGCCGACGTCCTCTGGGCATATGTACTGACGATAGTCCTCTCATATTTCCTGGATGTCAAACCGGCAGCGATCACGGCTGTTGTCTTTGAAGTTGCTATCGAGGCGATCCAGCTTATCCCAAAGCTGAATGCGACATTCGATATCCTTGATATCTTCTTCGAAGTGCTGGCGACTCTGCTTGCCGTGGCAGTGATTCTTTTATATAGGAGGATATGTAAAGATGAAAAACAACAAATTATTGAAGATGGTCAGCGTATTCCTGATCCTCACAATGTTTGCCGGAATGGCGATGGCGAGCTCGAGTAGCGGAAGCAGCAAAAAGGATGATTCTTCCAGTGATTCAAAAGTAACAAGTGACAAGGATAATGACACTGAAGATACAACAAAAAAGGAAACAGAAGAGACCACAACTACAGAAACAACCCCGGAAGATAATGGTACTGTTGAGATAATAGAGTCGGGATATTCTATTGGTAAACTATTGAATAGTCCATATTGCTACTGGGGAGTAGTTTATAAAAATACGTCAACAACTCATTCGTACAACTTTACAAAGATAAATGTTACTGCATACGATAAAGACGGAGACGTTATTGCAACAGATAGTCAGACCATGAGCCTTATACGCCCGGGTGAAACGATAGCCTTTGGTGATGGTGCTTTTGACTTGAACGACGAGAAACCTGACAAGGTAGAATTCGAAATAGATCCGGGAGATGAGGATTCTATCTTTGGAGCTTTAACAGAAGCAGGCGGAGTTGCTGTTAGTGAATTGGAATTGTCTCAGGTAAAAGATAAGACTAAGAAAAAGGGCTATCCGGTATTCACAGGGAAAATAACCAATAACAGTGAGAACGATACTTCTTTGGTTGCCATCTCCGTTATTCTCAAAAAAGACGGAAAGATCGTGGGCGGTACAGTTTCCTACGTTAGAGATCTAAATGCGGGCAGCACAAAAGCATTCGAGGTTAAATCACTGCATAAGTTTAAGTATGACTCATTCGAAGTATATGCTTATGACTGGCTATGATCTGTAAACTTGGTTATCTCGATTAAATAATAAGCAAAATATCCTCGGCTTTAGGAGCCGAGGATATTCTTGAAACAAAATTCAAAGGGGAAAGATTGTTATATGAGCGGACAAGGATTATCATTTAATGAGGAGAATCCTATGGATGAGAAAACAACAGCAGAACTTATGAAAGTGCTTAACAGCGCCAAGTCCCAGGACGATATATCAAAATATATCGCTCAGCTTGATGCGGACATTGCGAACGCGGGAGTAGGAGTATATCTTGCCCGCAAGATCGATGAGTATGGCCTTAAGAACTCGGAGGCGTTCAAGCGTGCCGGCATCGAGAGGACATACGGATATCAGATCTTAAACGGCACCAGAAAGCCAGGACGCGATAAGATCGTGGCTCTCGGCATAGCGTGTCACTTTACACTGAAGGAAGTTCAGACCGCTTTGAGCATATCTGGCGAGGGCACGCTCTACCACAAGAACAGGCGAGATGCAGTCCTGATCTACTGCATCAACCAGAAGAAGACCGTGCCGGAGACACGGGAACTATTGGAATCTTTTGAATTCGCAGGAATTTGACATGTAGTATTTTACCTTTTATCTATTGTTCTCTTATCTGCGAATAAAACGAAAGGAAGTAATTTATGAAACGATTAATTACTAAGACACTTGTGATAGTTTTATTTATTTCCGTGTTTGTTGGATTGTTCAGCAGTACATCAAGCAATTCAACGGTATTGGCGGATAATG
The DNA here is from genome assembly GCA_017615325.1 of Clostridiales bacterium. GTDB lineage: Bacteria > Bacillota > Clostridia > Saccharofermentanales > Saccharofermentanaceae > Saccharofermentans. Next base: position 8,797 of record JAGAAI010000002.1, read on the forward strand.
AAGATTCGATTGAAAAATCGTCAACTAATGATAAAGATAGGCGTGTCATAGCAAAAGAGAATAGCGAGTCTGATAATAGCTATACTTTTTTTGATCCCGAAGCGATCATAGGCAAGGATAATCGTAGTAAAATATCCGATCCAACAAAGTTCCCGTATTCTGCCATAGCAAGACTTGAATTCGTATATCCATGCGGTTGTAGTAGGTTTTCCACAGGATTTATGATATCTGATTATACAATGCTTGCATCCAGAGCCTATGAATACTGTGACAAGCATAATAATCTGTTTAAAACGGTTAAAAGTAAATTTGGATACTCTTATTCCTCTGGTGAGGAAAACTACTTGTTATATTCAAATAACTGGGCTTCGTATTATACAACTGATCCCTACACAGATGATTCTAATTATATGTATATTGAATTTGAAAGTCCTGTTGGATCATTAGTCGGACATTTCGGTATTAAGGCATTTGAAAACAAAGCACTTGACGGAAAAACATTTAAAGTGGGTGGGTACAGCGTAGATAATAAACAGCCTCTAAAGATTGCTTCAGGGAAAGTATCAGTATGTTCCGGTGAAAACTATTGGATGTTGAAATATAATGCTGATACTGTAAGTGGGAACGGTGGAGGACCTTTGTTTGATGACAAAAACTATGTTGCGGGAATTCATATTGGAGGCAGCGCTAAAGACAAATATAATTATTCCCAAAGGATAACTCAGGGTATTATGGACGAATTATATGAATTGGATTTGATTGATAATTCCAAGTTAGTAAAACCTGAGCAAGCTGCAGCGAGATTTGTTGCGAAAGACGGGGGATCGTATTTGCTGAATAATAGGAAACGTGCTTGTATGTGCATACCTGATGTGACTTATAATTTAGGCGATGTAAACTGGTCATCATCTGATGAATCAGTTGCCAGTATAAATGGTTTAGGAGTCATTTCAGCACATAAAATAGGAGAAACTGTTATCACTGCAGAATATGGAAATACTACAGTAAGTATTAAAATACTTGTAGCTTATGAAGATGTTAAAGATACTTCCAAGTTCTGGTTTGTTCCGACATACTATATGTCAATAAAAGACGTGGTAAAAGGATATGATAATCAGACTAAGTTTAAACCGGCAAATAACTGTACAAGGGCGCAGATGGTTACTTTCCTTTGGCGCCTTGAAGGATGTCCCAAGCCTTCAACTTCAAAGTGTATTTTCTCTGATGTCAAGAAAAGTGATTACTTCTATAAAGCGGTTATTTGGGGAAATGAGAACGGCATTGTTGAAGGGTATAGCGATGGAACTTTTGGCCCCCAAAAGACTTGTAAAAGGAGACATGCAGTAACATTCCTGTGGCGTTTGGCAGGAGAACCTGAGCCTGGGACAAAGAAGAATAATTTTTCTGATATTAGTAAGAAAGACTACTATTATAAGGCTGTTCTTTGGGCTAGTAAGAATAAAATTGTTGCCGGATATAGTGATGGAACATTCAAGCCAAACGGCGATTGTCTTAGACGACAGATGGTGACATTCCTTTATAAGTATGATCAGCTTTCACAGTCTACAGACTGAATAATTCCTTCGACCAGGATTGTTGATCATATACATGATTCTCATAATACAAGGATTATAACTGTTTCTTAAAAGGGCGCCTTGGCGAAGAGGTGCCCTTTTCTTATTGTTTGCTTGTGCTCACCGGTTTTGCTCAAATAACTCGAAAAATTGAGCGATCATTGTGAGCAAGTGCCCTTTTAGCCCCAGTGCTCACCGGTTTTGCTCAAATAATCCAAAAAGTTGAGCAATTATTGTGAGCAGGCATAACCCTGCCGGTCCCGGAAGAAGGCTTTTTTTGTAGTTATAGTCTAACCCTATAACTAACTATCGGAGTGATGTATTGGCGCTATTGCGTACGCAGATATAGAATTGAGCCATCAAAACAAAAACCAAACACCTTAGGAGGTAACTTACAATGGCAGACGTAAAGAATATCAAGGATTCAAAGACATGGAGCTTTGAGACAAGACAGATCCACGCAGGACAGGAGCAGGCTGATTCCGCAACAGACGCAAGAGCAGTTCCGATCTATGCAACATCATCCTACGTATTCCACAATGCAGAGCACGCAGCAGACAGATTCGGACTCCGTGATGCAGGCAACATCTACAGCAGACTGACAAACCCTACAGAGGATGTTTTCGAGCAGAGAGTGGCTTCCCTTGAAGGCGGTGTGGCAGCACTTGCAACAGCTTCCGGCGCGGCAGCAGTTAACTATGTGATCTCCGCTCTTGCTAAGAATGGCGAGCACATCGTAGCTTCCAAGACGATCTACGGCGGATCTTATAACCTTCTGGCACACACATTGCCCCTTACGGCAGGCATCGAGACAACATTCGTTGATCCTGACGTGGAAGGCTCTTTCGAGAATGCCATCCGCGACAACACAAAGGCTATCTACATCGAGACACTGGGCAACCCCAACTCCAATATCGTAGATATCGAGGAATTGGCAAAGATCGCTCACGCACACAAGATCCCGCTCGTAGTTGACTCTACTTTTGCAACACCTTATCTTGTAAGGCCTATCGAGTACGGAGCAGATATCGTCATCCATTCCGCAACCAAGTTCATAGGAGGCCACGGCACGGCGATCGGCGGCGTTATCGTAGACGGCGGCAAGTTCGATTGGAAGGGTTCCGGCAAGTTCCCCTGGATCTCCGAAGCTAACCCCAGCTACCACGGCATCTCTTTCGCAGACGCTGTAGGACCTGCTGCATTCGTTACATACATACGCGCTATCCTCTTGCGTGATACCGGTTCCACCCTTTCACCTTTCCACGCATTCCTTTTCCTCCAGGGTCTGGAGACACTGTCCTTAAGAGTACAGCGCCACGTATCCAATGCATTGAAGATCGTTGAGTATCTCGACAAGCACCCCCAGGTTGAGGCCGTACACCATCCTTCACTCGAATCCGAGCCCGGCCATCACCTCTATGCGAAGTACTTCCCCAATGGCGGCGGATCGATCTTCACTTTCGAAGTCAAGGGTGATGCCGACACAGCTAAGAAGTTCATCGACAATCTCGCGATCTTCAGCCTTCTCGCAAATGTTGCAGACGTTAAGTCACTCGTAATCCATCCCGCAAGCACGACACATTCACAGCTGACCGAGGAAGAACTCCTGGATCAGGGGATCCGCCCCAACACCATCAGGCTTTCCATCGGTGTCGAGGATCCCGACGACCTGATCGCCGCACTCGACGCAGCATTTGAGGCAGTAAAGTAATATCGTAACCTTCTTCATCTACGCGATTTAGCCAACGTTCTGCCAAACATTGTCAGCATCCGGTTCTACCCATTTCATTAGTGTGGAAAAGAGCCGGATGCTGATGTTATATATTTGCTTACACCAGAAAATAAAAAACTCTCAGACAACTATCTGAGAGATCAGCTTTCAGGAAAATACAATAAGAGATCAGGCCTTCGCGTTGGTGTTGGCGTCGAAGTTCTCGTCGTTGGCGAGGTCTTCGGCTGTCGTCGTAACCGTATGAGCTATAGGCTTCCAGGTTACCGTGAAGAAGAGGGAGGAGACTGCAATAGGGATGTATGTGAATACGAAGATAGGAAATGTAAACAGATATAAGAGCTTCTTGATGCCGGTGGTGCGGATCTTTTTCCATTCGGTGATGACTGTGATGAAGCCGATCAGAAGGAGCATGGCATAACCTTCTGCGAGGGTCTCGCCCAGGGACTCGACAGCAAGGAGCACATCGTCACCTGCGATCGCCGTTATCACGCTCAAGGAGAAGTTCAAGAGGATAGCTGCCATCGAGATGAAGAATGCGGGCATGACCGACATTGCCATATCGAAGCAGGAGAAGTTGCCGTGGAAGATGCCCTTGGTCAGGGAAGGCCCGTATTTCATGAAGACCTGGAGACCGCCGCGGGTCCAGCGCATACGCTGTATCCAGGACTGGGTGAACTTGATGGGCTGCTCGTCGTAGATGATGGCCTTCTCACAGTATGCGATCTTCTCGCCGTTGCAGATGTGATGGATCGTAAACTCGATATCCTCGGTCAGGAGGTGGAAGGGGTAGCCGTGCATCTCATCGGCGATCCTTCTGTCGAACATAAAGCCCGTTCCCGATACTCCGCAGCTCGTGTGCAGGAAGAAGCGGGGGCGGTTCAGGTACTGAGCCTCACGGAGGAACCAGAGGGCGTTGCCTGCGGAAGTCCAGCTGTCGCCGTAGTTCTTGCTGTTCCTGTAGCAGGTGATGATGGAATGTCCCTGGTTATGAGTGATGTTCATCTCGCGGACATACTCTGAATCGATGACGTTATCGGCATCGAAAACAAAATATCCGTCAAATCCTTCCGGGTAATCCTTCTTGATCTGCTTCAGGAGGAAGTTCAGAGCATAGCCTTTGCCGACGTGCTTGTCGCTGTAGCGCTCGTAAACGATGGCGCCCCTCTTCCTGGAGATCTCTGCGGTCCTGTCGTCGCAGTGGTCTGCACAGACGAAGACCTTTATCTTCTTGTAGGGGTAGTTCTGGTGGTTGATGCTGTCGATCAAGTTGCCGATGACGAGCTCCTCGTTGCGGGCACAGATCAGGAAAGCATATGTATACTCGATGATCTTGCTCTCATCGATCTTCTTCTTTTTGCCCGTGATCTTGTTCTTTATTGACTCGAAAAGCGATACCGGGATATAGAAGAACTGACATGCGTAACAGACGGCAAAAAGTAACGTCAAGAAATAGTTGACGTATCTTAAGAACTCAATAGTCAGTTGTACCTTTTCACCATCCACGCGTGTAATTATATAAATAATAAAAATTAAGTCAATCTGTTAAGATGACGAATTTTGAGGCAAAAAACGGGATCAGAGATCCACGTCGCGGCTTTTTATATGGTTTCCGACTATCTCCGAGACATCCGAGATGGTAGTGAAGGTAGAGCCTTCGACCTTGTTGATGACCTCCTTGAGGTCGTGGATCTCGGCACGCGTGACGACGCAGTAGAGGATATCCTTGGAATCGTGGGAGACAAGGCCCTCGCCCTTCATGAAGGTGACAGTGCGCCCAAGTTCCTGGTAGATGAGGCCTGCCAGCTCCTTGCCGTGGTTTGTGATGATCATGACGGACTTGGTGTTGTCCCAGCCCATCTCGACAATGTCTATGACCTTGGATGTGATGAAATACATCAGCAATGAGTACATTCCGCGGTCAAGTCCGAAGAGGAATCCTGCGACCGTGTAGATCGCAACGTTGAAGATCAGTATGATCGTGCCTATCGACATGGATATCTTCTTGTTGAGGATTATGGCCACGATCTCGGTGCCGTCAAGGACTCCGCCACCGCGGAGGACGAGGCCGACTCCGATGCCCAAGAATACGCCGCCGAATACGGCTGCCAGGATCGTATCGGAAGTCGCGTTGGCCCACTTTTCGAAAACGCCGGTCATGAAAGAGAAGACTGCAACGGCGATAACGGTCTTCAGGATGAAGCGCTTGCCTAATTTGCGGAAGCCTATCAGTACGAAGGGGATGTTTATTACCAGAACGAGGATACCCAGTGACATGGGGGCTCCGGTGCGGGTCTTGATGAGGTTTGACAGGATCATGGAGATACCCGTGACGCCGCCGTCGAATATATTGTTGGGAGCAAGGAACTCCTCAAGAGCGAAAGCCGCGATCACGGCTCCTGCAATGAGCATTATCCAAGACGTAACAGAATCCTTTTTTCTCAAGTAGATCATCCCCTTAAACTGGATTTTTTCTAGTATAACATTCTTGTCTAAAGTTCCCTAATGCTTGACTTTTACGGGGAAGATGCTATATTTCTAATGCATTTACAGCCGACAGTTCGTTTGTGCCATCCTGTCGTAAAACAAAACCAGGACTCTTACATGATCTGTTTGCGGGTCGTTTGCGCCTTTTGGCGTTTTGCTGCCTCGCCCATTGGATGTGGAATTGTCCTGATCAAGCGAGGTAGATCTTATGAATGAATCAAAACAGGTATCCAGGCTTTTTATGCTGATAGGCATAGTCTTTGTTGCGTGCCTGCTGTTGTCGAACCTTATAGCAGGGAAGATGTGGGCAGTGACTGAAGACATCACGCTTCCTGCGGCAGTTATCCTTTTCCCGGTAACATATATCCTTGGCGACGTCTTTACCGAGGTTTACGGCTTCCGCAAGGCAAGGCTCATCATATGGGCAGGATTTGCTGCAAGCTTTTTTGCTGTCATAATCTATCTCATAACGATCGCGCTTCCTCACCCCGGTTACTGGGAAGGGCAGGAGGCTTATGCAACGGTAATGGGAACAACTCCCAGGGTCGCCATCGCTTCCTTCGCAGGATATCTTTTCGGTGAGTTCTCCAACTCCATGATCTTATCCCGCTTAAAGGTCGTAACGGGCGGCAGGAAACTCTGGCTCCGCACCATCGGATCTACCCTTATCGGCGAGGGCTTCGATTCGGTGATATTCATAATGATCTCTTTCTGGGGCACGATGGAAAATTCCGTAGTTCTCAAGATGATCTTATTCCAGTACCTCTTCAAGGTCTGCTATGAGATCCTCTTCACACCCGTAACGTACGCTGTGGTCAAGTTCATAAAGAAGAAGGAAGGCATCGATACCTTCGACAACGATATCAAGTACAATATCATCAAAGGCTAAAGGAGGGACCTTACTATGAGAGAGCGCGAAGACCTTACAAAACTCGGCTCATCCGGCACAGTTTACAAGACGGATTACGATCCTTCGATCCTGGAGACATTTACCAACAAGCATCAGGAGAACGATTACTTCGTAAAGTTCAACTGTCCTGAATTCACATCACTTTGCCCCATCACGGGCCAGCCTGATTTTGCAACCATCACGATCAGCTATGTTCCCGATGTGAAGATGGTCGAGAGCAAGTCCTTGAAGCTCTATCTCTTCTCATTCCGCAACCACGGCGATTTCCACGAGGATTGCGTGAACATGATAATGAAGGATCTTATAAAGCTGATGGATCCCAAGTATATTGAAGTCTGGGGCAAGTTCACTCCCCGCGGAGGCATCTCCATCGACCCTTACTGCAACTACGGCAGGCCCGGCACAAGATGGGAGCAGGTCGCAATAGACCGCCTCTCAAATCACGACATGTATCCCGAGAAGGTAGATAACAGATAATTAATTTCAGATCAGAGTACTGAATGGATGTAGTCAGCGATATGTGAGTCGAGTTCCGACACTGTCTTGACTACATCTTTTTTTGGCATCGCGAAATCTTCCATTACCCACTTGTCTATGATGGCAATGGCTCCGTGCGCCCTGTAATAGTTCAGGTAATCTATATTGTTGTTCTTGAGTGCGACGTTGTATTTGTCCGCAAGGACTTTGCGCGATACGCCTTCGATGAGTCCTGCGATCTTCTCGATCAGGGCGGAAGTCGTGTTGGGGGAGAAGACCATCTTGAAGAGGATCCTGTTGCTGTCGACATAATCGACTATATGCCTGAATACTTCGGTGCTGGAATACTCGCCGTATTCCAGAACGATAAGGCCTAAGTCTACCAAGATCTCTTTCTCGATCTGTTCGTAAAGGTCGTAGACATCCAGATAATGCTTATAGAAGGTGACTCTGTTGACATCAGCCCTGTCCGTGATCTCACGGACGGTGATCTTCGAAAGGTCCTTCTCTATGAGGAGCTCAGCCAGACCGTCACGTAAGGCGCGCTTAGTCTTCTGCGTCCTTCTGTCATTTTTATTCTGTTCCACGGTAAGATCCCCCTGTAAGATTCTGCCCGGAGTCCCCACTCCGGTATACCGCTTGCTGTCTGATACATTCCCCTGATTGTTTACATCGTGTAGTCAGACACTTTCATTATACATCTTTTTTCCGAGGCGTTGTATTTTTTGTTTCTATTTTTTTCCCAAGGCTTCCGGCGGGCCGGTGACTGTAATAGCCCCAAAAGGTGACGTAACAGTCACCGGCTGTTAATGGGAACCTCATGAGAAGACGATCCCGGCCAGAGGCGACAGGACTATCATCACGATCGAAAAGCAGAACGAATTGACAGATATCAGTGTCGCTCTGGATCCTGCCGGTACCATGTTGTTGAGCGCGACATCAGACCTGATCTGAAGGATGTCGTCAGCAAAAGCCGAGACGAAGCCGCCCAGAGTCATGATCCAGGGGTTGCCCGTGAATGCAAGGGCTGCGCCTGAGAGGACCATCGCGAAGGTTATGAAGAAGAGGCGGCGGAGCTTCGAGCTCTTAAGCTTCTCGGCAATGACAGATCCTGCGACTCCTCCAAGATACATGATGAAGAGCATGGGACCTAAGATAAACCTGTCGGCGCCTGCAGTCTGGAGCTTATCCTGCAGCGCAAAGAGGAGGAGCACGTCGACAGCTCCGACCAGGGCATTCCTGAAGATGAGTTTTGTCGCTTCCCTGTTGGTCCTAAGGAAATGAAAACTCTCTTTATAGCACTGCCTGAAGCGGGCGGTAAACGAAAGCTCGCTCTTATCCAGGATGACCTTGTTTTCGCGCAGGGTCATAAGGATCACGATCTGTATGACGCAGAGCCCTACTGAGATCCATTCGGCATTGATGTAGCCCATCCAGAGGGCGAGGCCTGCCGACAGCGACGCGAGCCCGTAAGAGACCCTGTAGATTATCGACTGCATCGAAGAGAATTTGTCGTAGCGCGACGTGAGGCCTGCTTCCTTGAGGCTGTCGTAAGCCAGAGCCGAGTCGGTCCCGGAGCCGTAGTTATAGGACAGGGCGCAGAGGGCAAGCGATATGATGACGCCCGCATAAGAGTTCACGAATATCATGACAAGCGCGCTCGCCATACTCAACAGGGCAGACAGGATAAGACACTTCTTGCGCCCGACTACATCTGCTATGAGCCCGGACGGAACTTCGTTCACGATGCTCACGATGTGGAAGACGGTTTCAGCAAACATGATCTGCTGCATCGTAAATCCTCTCGATGCCAGCAAGGCAACCCAGGCGGCTCCTGCGATGCTGATGTTGGCAAGGAAATTATTGCAGTATAGTTTTCTAAGCTGACGCTTAGCATATAAAGTGATATTTGATATTTCAGACATAAAAAATCTCCTTTTACTTCGCTTTTGAGTAAAGGAGAACAATGCATTTACGGGTTAAGTTGAAGTCGATTATTTCCCGAAAATGGGCACAGTTCCCCTTAAGGAGACTGCATCAAAACCGTTGATAAGCTGTATGTTAGGTGTTATCCAATACATATCAGTTCCTGTGCCCTTTCAATAGTATTTGCCGGGATCCCGACCTACGAGAGTATAGCACAAGGTGGCAGAAGATGGCAACAGCCGATCTGTTTGGATCGAACTCTGATGTCTTCAGAGAAAGTGCCGCTTCTGTCTGTTCCGTCGCAGGAAAATCGGATTTTATCGCCAAATTTTGTCGAAACTTTTCGATTTTTTGGCGATTCGCCGATAATCGGCTTTTTTTCGACAAATTTTGGCGACGTGTCATGCATTAGTAACATTGGCCAATTTTGTATTTTTGTTTTTTAATTGTGATGTTAAAATGTTCTCAAGTGAGGTATTTGTCTTTTTGTTTTTGGGGGAACTAATATACCATGAATAAGAATTTGATAAGCAGATTCTTGGCTTCGATCATGGCTGTAGCAGCCTTGTTTGCGATAGTCCTGATCCCTGCGAAGACGGCAAGGGCCGATGTCAAGATAGAAGATGTCTTTAAGGATCCGAATTTTCGGAAGGTGATATATGAGTTGTTCGATAACAGGGATGAGATCACTGATGAAGAGATCGCGAACCTGAAGAAACTGGATGTCTCAGGTTGCAATATTTCGAGTCTCGAGGGTCTTGAGATCTTTACCGGATTGGAAGAACTTGATGTTTCGAATAATCCTATTTCAGTTTTGATCACGACGGACATTTATCATCTGAAGAAACTGAACGCATCCAATTGTCCTGATCTGAAAACATTGGAACAAGTAGACGGTTTTCTTCAGTCGATAGATATAACCAATGACACAAAGCTGACGGAATTGATACTTCCGGAAAACTATCTGACAAAAATAGATCTCAATTCCTGTACCGCTCTTGAAAAAGTAGTTATCCTGAATAATAAACTTGAAAGTATTGATCTGAGCAATCTATATAATATTGAATTCCTGAGATGTGAACATAACCAAATTGAGAAGCTTATCCTTGGGGATTGCCCTAAACTGGAATATATTAATGCAGATGATAACCTGCTGACAGCTATCGATACGACTCAGTGCCCTGAGCTTAAGACTCTTGAAGTCTGTGACAATAAGTTCACTGCTTTGGATGTCAGCATGAATATCAAACTGGAGGAGTTACGGGCAACCGGCAGTGACTACAATATTCCAAACAAGAAGATATATGTTCCTAAAGACTCGACAAAATTCAAAAAAAATGATGACTATACTTTCGTATCGCTCACTACGGTCGACTGGGTAAGACAGGATACCGAGTGGATCGGTGACGAAGAGAACGGATACACAGGTGCTAATATTGTTTACAAATGCAGATATCCGGGCGAGGAAGATTATGAGGTGCATGTTCCCTCGGTATTTGTTATGAAGATCATGCAGTATCCGACCTGTGTGGATTCAGGATTTACGACATATTTTGCCAACATAGACAGCAGCGTCGCAAGAGACGGGAAGGAGTTTTCTGATGATAAGACATTACCTGCTCCTCCCGCGAAAGGCCATAAATGGGGAGAATGGACTGTGGTAAAGAAAGCAACAGTAGATGAAGAAGGATCCAAGACAAGGATCTGTCTCAACGATCCCTCTCATGTTGATACTGTTTCGATCCCCAAGCTTACCCCCACTTCCACCCCTAAGCCTACGGTGAAGCCTTCGGTAAAACCTACCGTCAAACCCACCTCTAAGCCTACAGCAAAACCTACATCCAAGCTGTCTCTTAACGAGTCCGCTGCCAACATAGTCTGTGGCAAGACACTAACCCTGAAGGCAACGCTTAAAGATTCAACTTCAACAGTTACTTGGAAGTCTTCTGACAGTAAGGTCGCAACAGTAGATAAGAATGGTAAGATCACTAGCAAGATGGCTGGCAGTGTCACCATTACAGCTTCTGCTGACGGACAAAAAGCAGAATGCAAGGTTACAGTGCTCTATAAGGATGTAACGAAGAGTTCAGAATTCTGGTTTGCTCCGACAAACTATCTTACAGCATCAGGTATTGTAAAAGGCTACGATAAGCAGACAAAGTTTAAACCTGCCAATGACTGTACGAGAGCTCAGATGGTTACCTTCCTTTGGAGACTGCAGGGGGAGCCTAAGCCCAAGGCAAGTAAGTGTAAGTTCCCGGATGTAAAGTCTTCAGATTACTTCTATAAACCTGTAATCTGGGCGGTAGAGCAGGGTATCACAACAGGTTATTCTGATGGAAAGTTCAAGCCCCAGAATGTCTGTACGAGAGCCCAGACGGTGACATTCCTTTGGAGAATGGCTGATAAGCCAGAGCCGAAGTCAACAAAGTGCAAGTTCACAGATGTAAAGAAAAAGGATTATTTCTACAAGGCAGTAATCTGGGCATCCGAAAAGAAGATCGTAGCAGGATATGAGGACAACACATTTAAGCCTCAGGGCAAGTGCTTGAGACGCCAGATGGTAACTTTCCTCTATAAATACGATAAGTATGTTAATGGCAAAGGCTGACATGGAAATCAGGTATTAATGTTTCCATTCAGGGGCGTCCTTCGGGATGCCCCTGTTGCATTTTTGATGATCGAATATAGTGACATTTATAGTGACATATCCGCCTTTGCGAGTTATAATGTCACTATAAATCAAGGAGGGACGTGCCGTGAATCTCGGGATCGAATCTGAAACGCTTGAATTCAAGAAGTCTACGGGTGAGCTTGACAAGTCTATGGACAATGCTGCGAGCATGCTCAATAAGCACGGACACGGCACGCTCTATTTTGGTGTTACGCCCGGAGGTGAAGTCGTCGGGCAGAAGATTGCAGCTTCCACTTTGGATGATGTCGCAAAGAAGATCAAGCAGGCCATAAAGCCGATGATATATCCTGAGATCAGGAAAGAGGTCCTGGATGGAAAAGAGGTGATAAGAGTAGATTTTGCGGGACAGGAGAAACCTTATTCGTCATTCGGAAGGTACTATAAGAGGGTTTTCGACAGGACTGAGGAGATGACTCCTGATGAACTTAAAAGGATGATGGCTTCAACTGATACTTCTTCGTATTGGGAGAACAATCTCACCGAATACGGGCTGGAGGCTGTAGATCTTAAGTCTCTTGAGTCATTCTATGAGAAGGCGGTGGCATGCGGGCGGCTTGAGGAGTTGCCGAAGTTTGATGCCGGATCTCTGCTTTCAGGGCTTGGTCTCTGCCGTGACGGCAAATTGACGAATGCGGGTTATTATCTATTCTCGAACAGGGGACCAGTTGTATTGAAACTTGCTGTGTTTGTTACGGATGAGAGGATCAGTTTCTCGGATATAGACAGGTTGGAGGACAATATATTCAATCTGATCTCCAAGGGGTTCTCGTTCATCAAAGAGCACATCAACTGGAGTGTTGAGAACGGGAGCGGGACTTCGAGAGTCGAGGTTCCCGAGATCCCTGTCGAGGCCATAAGGGAGATAGTGGTGAATTCTTTCGCCCATGCTGATTACAGGGGTATCAGTGAGAACGAGATCGACATAACGCCGACTGTGGTGGAAGTCTATAATCCCGGAGAGTTCCCGGAAGGACTGTCGCCTGAGATGTTTGCCAAGGAACATATCCAGTCAATGCCGAGAAATAAGGTGATCCTCAATACTTTGTACAAGAGTAAAGATGTTGAGATCTTCGGCAGTGGTTTTCGAAAAGTATATGCATACTGCAACAAAAATAATGTTAAGACAGAATCGATATCCAAGTATGGCGGATTTTCTTTTTCATTCTATCGAAGAGGTACGGAGAAACAACCCTCCCAGGCTGCATCACGCGGGAAGGTCAAGACTGTGGTCATCGAAAACAGCAGCGATGTCACGGGATCCGTTCCAACGGACATGATGGTCTACATGTATCTTAAAGAAGACCCGACTTTGACGAGAGATGTCATGGCAACAAGATTAGGGAAGAGTGTTCGTACCGTGCAGAGAGCTTTGGATAAACTCTCATCTGAAGGCAAGATAAAGCGCAAAGGTTCTAATAAGACAGGATATTGGGAGGTTGCATAAGTTATGTCCGCAAGACCCGGATTGAATGATTCATTAGACGGCAAGACATTCAGGAATTATTACTATCTCAAGGAAGAGCTGGTTGCATTCTGCAGGGCTAATAATCTGCCGGCATCTGGCAGCAAGATCGAATTAACTGACAGGATAGCGGTATTCCTTGACACGGGCGAGGTCTTAAAGCCCGTGAAGAAGTCCCGCGCAAAAGCTGTCCTGACAGAAGATCTGACCGAAGAGTCGGTAATAGAATCAGGCTTTGTCTGTTCCGAGCGACACCGCGCATTCTTTAAGTCAAAGATAGGCAAGTCCTTCTCCTTTAACGTATTGTTCCAGAACTGGCTCAAAGCCAATGCCGGCAGGACTTACGGGGATGCGATCGCTGCATATTATGAGATCGCCGAAGATAAGAAAAAGAAGAAGACAAAGATAGATAAGCAGTTTGAGTATAATACTTATGTGAGGGACTTCTTCGAAGACAACAAAGGACGGTCTTTGGAGGATGCTATCACCTGCTGGAAATACAAGAAGAGCCTGCCGGGGCATAACCGGTATGAGAAGGAAGATCTGGATGCTTTGACATGAAACTGATGCTTAAGAATCGAACCGGAGGACAGAAACAATGAATGATGGAAGACTCGTTGCGATAGGGGAGGCCCTGATCGATTTTATACCTTCCAGGACAGGCTGCGGATTCGATGAAGTGGATTCTTTTTTTCCTGCTGTCGGAGGGGCGCCCGCCAACGTGTGTGCGGTCTTCTCGCGCTTAGGCGGAAGGTCTTTGTTCCTGACGCAGCTTGGTGACGATCCATTCGGGCATAAGATATTAAACACTCTGAATGAAGCCGGGATCGATACTTCTTATGTGGCGCTCACTGACAAGGCCAACACCGCGCTTGCTTTCGTAAGTCTCGCACCAGACGGCAACAGAACTTTTTCTTTCTACAGGAAGCCGTCTGCCGACATGCTCTATACGCCTGATCAGATCGATGGGGCAGCATTTGAAGACATCTATGCACTCCATTTCTGCAGTGTATCGCTGGGGGATTTCCCAATGAAGGATGCCCATTACCGCGCGATCGAACTTGCCAAGCAAAACGGTGCGATCGTAAGCTTCGATCCGAATCTCCGCTTCATGCTCTGGGACGATAAGGATGCCCTGCGCATGGCAGTAAATGAGTTTATCCCAAAGACTGATGTTCTCAAGATCTCCGACGATGAACTCGAGTTCATTACGGGCGAAAAGAGTGTTGAATATGCCCTGCCGCTATTGTTTTCGAAAGGCATAAGACTTCTGCTCTTTACCTGCGGCAGCGAGGGCATGAAAGCATATACCAAGAACTGCAGCGCATCTGCAAAAGCACCCCAAGTCACAGCTGTTGATACGACGGGTGCAGGCGATGCTTCGATCGGATCTTTCCTTTGGAAACTTAAGGATATGGGATATAATGATTCCAATCTGGATGAGATCAGTGCTGAAGATCTTGAGAAGGCCTTGGAATTTGCCGTGAAATACTGTGCTATAAGCGTGCAGGCTAAGGGTGCGATACCTTCGTATCCGTCCATTGAAGAATTATAGGAGAAAGACATGATAATAAGAAGATTTGAAGAGAAAGATGCAGAGAAGGTTGCAGCCCTTATCTGCAAGACGATAAGCATATCAAACGTTAAAGATTACCCCAAAGATCTGATGGATGAACTGATCAGGTCAGAGACGCCCGAGCATGTTCTGGGACTGGCTTCCTGGACCCACTTTTATCTTGCCTGCGAAGACGATGAGATCATAGGGTGCGGTGCCATTGGTCCTTATTGGGGCAAAGAAGATGAGAGCAGTCTTTTTACGATCTTTGTTCTGCCTGAGTGCCAGGGTAAGGGAGTTGGGAAAGCCATCGTTGAAACGTTAGAGCAGGATGAGTTTTTCCTTCGCGCAAAGAGGATAGAGATCCCCGCATCTATTACGGGCGTACCCTTCTATCTCAAGATGGGCTACGACTATAAGGACGGGATAAAAGAGCCTGACGAGGAACATATCATCCGCATGGAGAAGTTCCGCTGACTCTATCATTCCTTAGGAAGTTTCGCGAAAAAGTTAGCAACGAAAGGTATGCAGGCGAATGTCGTCATGACATCCGCCACTGCCTGCGCGACCTGGATCCCGCCTAAGCCCCAGATCCAGCTGAATGCCAGAAGGATCGGGATGAAGAAGAGGCCGTTTCTAAGTGACGACAGGAAGGTTGCGTTGAACTTGTAGCCGATGCTCTGGAACATCATGTTGCTGCAGACCTGGAAGGGTACGAAGAAGAGAGCGATGCACTGGGCATGGAGCGCGGGTATGCCGATAGCAATAACTTCCGGGTCGTCCCTGAATACCTGGATGCAGGATCCTGCGTTAAGGAAGACTATGAAGGCTGCGATACCGAGCATCAGGGTTCCGAAGGAGAATGTAAAGAAGAATCCCTTGCGGACTCTGGTGTATTTGCCGGCGCCGTAATTGAAGCCTGCTACAGGCTGGAAGCCCTGACCTATTCCCAATACAGCGCTGAAGATAAACATGCTGATCCTGTTCGCGATGCTCATGGCTGCGATAGCGGCATCGCCGTATTCGCCGGCCGCATTGTTTAAGAGCATGGTCGAAATGCTGGCAAGGCCCTGGCGGGCAAGGCTTGGAAGACCTGTGGTTATGATGTCTCCCAAGGTCTTCGCATTGAACTTTACATACTTGATGTTAAGAGAACTCTGAGTCTTTCTTAAGACAAACATTGTAAGGAGCAGAGCCCATGAAACATACTGGGATATAGCAGTCGCAAGACCTGCGCCCAATATGCCCATTCCCATGTACTGCATGAAGAGGGCATCAAGGAAGATGTTGAGTACGCCGCCTGATGTAAGGCCGATCATGGCAAAGAAAGCGCGCCCTTCGTATCTTAAGATATTGTTCATGACGCAGCTTGATACCATTGCAGGGGCTGCGCAGAGGATGCACATTGCATATGTTTTCGCATAGGGAAGGATGGTGGGAGTGCTGCCTAAGAGCACCATGAGAGGTGTAAGCAGAATGCTGCCTAAGATAAGGATCACGAAGCCCGATATGAGAGCTGCGTAGAATCCTGTCGATGAGAACTTCCTTGCGCTGTCGATGTCCTTCTGTCCTAACTTGCGGCTGATGATGCTTCCGCTTCCGTGACCGAACATGAATCCTATTGCCTGAAGGATAGACATCAGGCCTAATACGACACCTGTTGCACCGCTCGCAGATGTGTTGATCTGACCGACGAAATATGAGTCGGCCATGTTGTAGAGAGTGGTTATGAACATGCTGACCATAGTCGGCAGGCCGAGTTTAACGATCAGGCCCTGGACCGGCATCTTGGTCATCATATCGAATTGTGTCGCATATTTTTTCATCTTTAATTCCCTAGAGATTATATAACGCGCGTTCTAAGCGCACAGAGTAATTTTTTACCACTTTTTGCTATTTCTTTCAAGAATAATGCATTTGGCTGTCTGCTGAAAAATCTGAAAAGAATGTTGACAGGGAGGACATTGTCAATTAAAATGAAACTACTTTCATTTTTACGGGGTTTGAGATATGAGTGATATCATGCTGCCTGCTCCCACAGGCGAATACAAGGTCGGAACAAGAACATTTTCTGTTACGGACGATAGCAGGACAGAGCTTTTGGGAGATAAGGCGGGGCAAGCCAAGCGCAGGCTCTTTGCAAGGTTCTACTATCCTGTGGCAGCTGAATCTGTCGAGGGAATGGATCAGGCAGTCGTTATGTCTGAGACAAAGCTTAAGGCCCTGGCCAAGACTTTCCATATGCCGATAAAAAGCGACACTCATTTTGATTCGTTCTGTTATCAGGATGCAAAGCCTCTGGGGAAATTCCCTCTGATAATATTCAGCCACGGTATGGGATCTTATGCCGAATCCAACCATCAGATGTGTATAGATCTTTGCTCAAATGGTTACAATGTCCTGGCGGTGGGCCATGCTTTCGAGTCGGTTGCAAATGAATACGATGACGGCACGGTCGACTATATGGACAAGACCATCACCAAGAGAGTCTACGATCCTTATCTAAGAGGCACTTTTGCACTCCTGAAATTGATGGGAGATAAGAATAGCAGCAACGAAGAAGCATACGCGAAGTTCAAGGCCTTCCAGGATAAGTACGCGAGGTTCATTGTCGGGAGAATGGAAGAGCGGGTAAAGGACATAAAGTTCATAACGGATGAAGCTTGCAGGCGTTATTCTGACTATATCGATGATCCTGATAACATCGGCATATTCGGACATTCGATAGGAGGTGCGACTGCATATTATCTTTGCATGACCGACGACAGGTTCAAGGCCGGCATGAATTTAGACGGTATGCTATGCGGCAATTACGACGGCATGGTCATGAGAAAGCCTTTCTGCCAGATCAGCTGCGACGATGCCATCAACACGGAAACGAAGGTCGCGATCAACACTGAGGCGCCTTACTACTGGGAACTCTTCAAGGGCATGAGACACCAGGGTTTCTCGGATCTTAAGTTCTTCATACCGGTCAAGGCAGTCACGGGCAAGATGCCTTCTGACATGATGCATGAGAATTTGTGTAAAATAGGGAAGAGCTTTTTCGATAAGCACATCAAGGGAATGGATATAGAAGTATTCCAGCCCGACAATGAATGGATCCAGAGGAGAAGATAATGCCTAAGGTCAGCGAAGAATACATTGCCAACAAGCGCAAGTCGATCGTTGATGCCGCGCACAGATTGTGTCTTGTAAAACCCGTCAGCACCGTGACCATGACCGACCTCATCAATGAGACCGGAATGGCGCAGGGCGGGATCTACAGGTATTTCAAGGACATAGATGAAGTCTTCAGCGCCATGTTGCTTGACCTCAGGGAAAGCTATTCGATCAAGGACGGAGTGGATGAGATCTTTGCTGGTTCCGATAAGCGCCCCCTCGGTGATTCGATCGACATGATCTGTGATCTTCTTGCTGACAGCATGGAAAAGGAACTGATGGATATCCAAAAGATCAATTTCGACCTGTCGGTAATGGCGATAAATGAACCCGAACGAACAACAAAGATCTTAGGCGGGATAAAGGGTGAAGGCAACCTTGAGCATCTTGTGAGCAAAACGGAGGAGCTGCTCAAGAAGGCTGCAAAGAAGGGGGATATCAAACCTGTCATGCCGGTAGAAGACATAATGAAGTTTATCTCATCAGCCTATAGCGGCATCCAGATGAACTGCATAATCGGAGCCTGCTACAGGACATCTCCCATGGGCGGATACGAGCCGCGCCCTTTGTTTAAGACTTTGGCTCAGACTATAAGATTTCTTTTCGGCGAGTCCTGATATTTTTTGAATAAATACTATTCGTGCAGATATTACTGTTTTTAAGGCAGATATTTCATTTTGTGAAGATCTCATAATGCTATAATCAGATAAATACATATGGGAGGGACATTATGAAAAGGATTTTGATAACTGCTGCAACGGCAGCACTTGCTGTAACGATGCTCGCTGGATGCGGAAGTCAGCCGGCTCCGACAGAGCCCTTCGAACCTCAGCGTAAGGAAGAGGTTGAAGGAATCTTTTTTACCGAAGGCATGATCCAGTGGGAAAAGAACAGTACCGTAACTTTAGTCCAGAAAGAAAAGGACGGCGAGTGGATAAAAGAAGACACTAAAGTCGCAGAATGGAAGATCTCACCGGACTGCATTCTTGACGATACGGTATGGATAATCGAATCTGATGATGCATCTTCTCTTTATTCCAAACTCGGCAGTTCTTTCAAGAACAAGAAAGCAACAGTCCGCATGCTTTTCGGAAAAGTAGGGGAGATCAAGGATTCCACAGTTGGCCAGAAAGAAGACGGAACACCCAGGCTGGAATTTAACAGCAATGCAACATGTGATCTGATCTTTGAGTGCGAAGGGAATAAGCTTCTCTTTGAGGGTGCTAAGTTCAACGGCGGCTATGTTTATGAAGACGGCACAGCCGAACTCAAGATAGATTACGGTCAGGGCGAAGGTCTTTTGAGCGTACCCTCAAACATAAGAAAGGGCGATATGGATAACTTCAAGAATTTCCTCCCGTCCGAGACGGATAAGATCAAGCAGGCTTCGGATAACTACATCTCGCTTGTTCCTTTCGATAACCTGCCGACATTTAAGGCTACTTCAAGCAACGTCAAGGACGGTGTCTGGGACGACAAGATCACCAACACCAAGCACGGCGAAAACATCTCTCCGGAACTTTCCTGGGAAGCCGTTGAAGGTGCAAGCCAGTATGTGGTCATCATGATCGACGCCCAGTGGCTCCACATGGATGTGTTTACGACGGAGACCTCCATCGCTGAAGGTGCGATTGGCAGGGGTGAGAAGGGTGCCCAGTATGTAGGACCCTATCCGCCGTCAGGCACGCACACATACTCCGTATTCATCTTCGCTCTGAAGGATGATTTCGAGAAGGCGAACCTTTATTTTGACTCCGGCCTCAACAGCCTTGAGAAGATCTTTAAGGGTCTTGATTCCGACAAGAACGGCAACACCGGCAATGTTATCGCATACGCAAGACTTGACGGCAATTACACGCATAAAGACTAAGATTTCTGTCCATTAAGTTTTTTCTCCGAAAACCTGTTGACAAACAAGGTCTACTGCGCTAGACTTACATTAGGTCTAGTGTAATAGACCTTTTGCCGTTTCATACGGAAACATCTGTGCGCAGGATGTGGATGTGTGAGCGCCCCGGCCGGGAGCGGCATACAAAATAACGAATAAGACGGTTACATAAGGAGAGACCATGGAAGACTTTATCTTGTTTGACAGCGAATACAAGTTGATGGAGATCGTTTGGGACAATGAGCCCATAAGATCCGGAGATTTAGTTAAGATCTGTCTCGAGAAGTTCGACTGGAAGAAATCGACTACATATACGGTCCTTAAGAAGCTCGGCGAAAAGGGTGTTCTTAAGAACGACGATGCAGTGGTTACTTCCCTGATCGCAAAAGAACAGGTCCAGGAGATACAGAGCGAGCAGATGGTCAACAAGAGTTTTGGGGGATCTTTGCCGGCTTTTGTGAGTGCTTTTCTCAAAAACAGCAGTCTCACGAAGGAAGAGGCGGAAGAGCTGATGGGTCTGATTTCAGAACATATCGGGGAATAAAAGATGGAAGGCTTTCTTACTAAACTATTGGAAATGTCACTATACG
Source organism: Clostridiales bacterium (assembly GCA_017615325.1). Taxonomy (GTDB): domain Bacteria; phylum Bacillota; class Clostridia; order Saccharofermentanales; family Saccharofermentanaceae; genus Saccharofermentans. The sequence goes on from JAGAAI010000002.1 coordinate 29,252, forward strand.
GAAGCATAGCGATCCTTGCTGTAATGATCTTCCGTGCGGTGTTCCGTAAGGTCCCGAAGAGGGTAACATGCCTCTTCTGGTTTGCGGCGGCTTTTAGATTGCTGTGCCCGGTGAATTTTCAATCTGCAATGTCGGTCATGAATCTTTTCGCAAGGAAAGAAGATGCCAAACCTGTTTATCACGCTGCAGCGGAGAAGGTAATGCCTGTATTTGCTGATCAGCTGATTCCGGCATCGGCGGCGACATCCGGTGTTGCTGCCACAAGAGATATGGCTGTTGCCACAGCGCCTGCTATCTCTTTGGAGATGATAGCTTTCGCTGTCTGGATAGGCGTGATGGCAGTTATCGCAGGATATCAGTTAGTAAAATATCTTAAGGTCCGCCGTGTGCTTGGAAAGACGTTCAGAAGAGAATATCTGATCGAATCAGACAGGATAGATACTCCTTTCGTTATGGGTGTGTTTACACCCATGATCGTTATGCCTGACAGGATCGATAAGGGAGAGAAAGAATACCTTATCCTTCACGAGAAGATGCATATCATGAATCACGACAATCTTACGAAAGCAGTCGGCCTTGCCATCTGCTGTATCCACTGGTTCAACCCTCTGGTATGGATCGCATACAGAGCTCTTTGTAATGACCTTGAGATGAGAGTCGATGAAGAGGTTATCGAACTGATCGGCGAAGATATCAAGAAAGACTATTGCTTGTCGATCGTAAATCACTCTTTCCAGGGTCCCAGATATAAAGTCCTTGGTTCCTCCTTTGTTGATAAGACCCTTAGTGGGGTGGAGGTTAAGATGAGAATCAATAATCTGATCAAATACAAGAAGATCCCGTCTGCTGTGGCTGCTCTGATAGTTGCGGCGACATTGGGGATAACAACAGTCCTGTCAGCATGTGCGGCAACGGATATCGAGAAACAGGCAGAAGAGACGACAACGACATCTGCGGCTGTTGAGACAACAGAAAGTTCCGCAGAAGACACATCTAAAGAAACTACGGCAGCAGCAGAAGAAGAGGAAGGCTTTACTCCTCCCGTTCCCGATAAAAAGGGTGTGTTCTTCAGTTTCCCTGAAGATTTTCCCGAATCTGAATACCTGAAGGATTACGGAGAGCAAAAGGAATTCTCCTATCCTGAATACTACAAGATCCTGGATAAAGAGACCGTAAAGGCAGATCATTACAAGGGAACTGATCTCTACGATCTTGCCAAGTCATACGAAGAATCAGGTTACGAGCTGGGGGATTATTCGACAAGGTATTCCTTATGCGGAGGAACTTTCTTCAAGGAAGGCTTCGTTGTTCGGGATGCTGATGTTTCCGATGCTGTTTTGTATCAGGTAGTAAAGACTGATGAAGAAACTTTGAAGAAGTACCTTTTCTTTAACGAGAAGCCCAATACCGGTGCGTTCACAGTAGAGATCGTTAGCGACAAGCAGACAGATGACGCTATCGAGTTTAACTTTGTCATAAACTATGATGAAGATGGAACACAACTCTCGTTTAACGGTAACGCAACATTTTATAAGGATACGAATATCGCAGTTATCAAAGGCCTGATCCCGGCAGGAGGAGATGAAAATGTCAGTGTAGAGATTAAAGGACTCGAGGTATCCCTTACGGAAGATGGTAAGATAAACATAATATACCATACCGTTAATTCAAAGGATGATGAGGATTGACAGAAGATAATAAGAAGGCTGCCCTGTGGCAGCCTTTTTTTCGAAAAGAAATTCCTTGAGTTTATTTACTACCGTATTTTTGCAGGTGTTTTTTGATCGCATCGAAAGTAGTATCGCTTATGTAATGCTCGATGCGGCAGGCATCTTCAGTTGCGGTCTTCTCATCGACTCCGAGATCAATGAAGAGCTTGGTAAGAACCGTGTGTCTTTCGTAGATCTGTTTGGCGAGGATCTCACCAGCTTTGGTAAGCTTGATGTATCCGTCGTCGTCCTTCTTGATGAGTCCCTCGTCTTTGAGCAGGCCCAACGCACGGCTTACTGATGGCTTGGAATATCCCATCTCTTCTCCGATGTCTATCCCGCGCACGGTGTCGGATCTTTGGGACAGAACATATATAGTCTCGAGATACATTTCTCCGGATTCCTGTAAGATCATTAGAAGCCTCCTTGCCTCAAAGATTAGCAATAGAGTATCACAATCCGCTGACTTAAACAATCGAAAGCAGATCTTCTTGACGCGATCCTGCAGGCTGATTATACTTGATGTGGTTAGCGATGACTAACCACGCTGATCGGGATTTATCGGGAGGAAATAAATGAATACGGACGTTCTGCTGGGATTATTGATACCATTCGCCGGTACAGCGCTGGGATCAGCCTGCGTATTCTTCATGAAGAAGGGACTCGGGAAGACTGTTCAGAAGGCTCTTACAGGCTTTGCGAGCGGGGTCATGGTTGCAGCTTCCATATGGAGTCTTTTAATCCCTGCGATGGAGCAGGCTGAGCCTATGGGCAAGTTCAGTTTTGTCCCTGCCGTTGCAGGCTTTTGGGCCGGAATACTTTTCCTCCTCCTTTTGGATTCGGTTATCCCGCATTTGCATATGGATTCAGACAAGGCAGAAGGCCCTAAGTCAAGGCTTAAGAAGACCACTATGATGGTCCTTGCCGTAACGCTTCACAATATTCCTGAAGGCATGGCAGTAGGCGTAGTTTACGCGGGCCTCTTATCAGGGAATCCGTCGATAACTTCAGGAGGGGCTCTGGCTCTGGCACTGGGTATCGCCATCCAGAACTTCCCTGAAGGTGCGATAATCTCAATGCCCCTTTGCGCAGAAGGGAGGAGCAAGGCCAAAGCGTTCAGGGACGGAGTCTTATCCGGCGCGGTAGAACCGGTCGGAGCTCTGCTCACGATCCTGGCGGCGGGGCTTTTCGTGCCTGCCATGCCTTATCTTCTGAGCTTTGCTGCAGGTGCAATGCTTTACGTAGTTGTAGAAGAACTTATTCCCGAGATGTCATCCGGAGAACACTCGAACGTAGGTGTAGTCATGTTTGCGACAGGCTTTACTCTTATGATGGCGCTTGACGTGGCTCTCGGCTGAAAGGCGTAAATGGTATAATGTTCCATATCCTTATTTGGAAAACTGTCAGACAGGAAAAGATATGGAACTTCAATTTAGGAAAGCCGACATAAATGATGTAGCTTTGCTGATCGAGATCTATGATTCAGCATTCTATGACGATCATATCCGTTACGGAGCAGAATGCCAGGCATATGGCAGGAGCCCCGAGGACATGGCGCGGTCGGTAGTTGAATACCCCAAAGTCATTGCTTACGAGGAGGATAAAGCAGCAGGACTTATCTCATATAAGGATGAAGGGCAGGGAAAATACTACATCGGCTGCCTTGCGGTAAAGAAGGAAGAACAGGGGCGCGGTATCGGAACGGCCCTCATGAATTACTTCATGGATGAACACCCTGACTGGACTGAAATAACACTTGTAACTCCTGAGGATAAAGAGGAGAACATCAGGTTCTATACTGAGCGTTTTGATTTTGATATAGTCGGAGAAGAAGACGACGGATCAGTAACGGTCCTTTTGTTTAAACTCAGCAGATGATTTTGCGGTGAGGTATAAAATGGGATCATTATTCAGATCAACACTTAATACAAGGGCACTGCCTACCGGTGATCTCCGGTATATAAGAAGTGATTATCCGGCTGATCTTTCCTGCGAAGAAGTCAGGTGGCTTATCGACAATGACATCACGACTATCGTGGATCTTCGAGAAGAGAAAGAATATAGCGTAAACCCCTGCAGACTTGAAAGCGAGACCGGATTTAACTATTACCATATGCCTGTAACAGGCGGAGGTGATACGCCTAAGTCTCCCGAAGCCGTTGGCGTAACTTATCTTGGCATGCTCGACGATAAGATGGATGAGATCATAAGCCTCATCATGAATGCTGAGACTAACGTATTATATTTCTGCGGTGCAGGCAAAGACCGCACGGGCGTTGTTTCCGCGATCATATTAAGACGTCTGGGCTTTTCCGATCAGGCGATCATAGATGACTATATGGAGTCAAAAGACAATCTCATGGAATTCCTTACATCATATGTTAAGGATCATCCTGAAGTTGACATAAACATCATAATCCCGAACGAAGACAATATCAGGAAAGTTCTTGCAGCTATAGGATAATTGCCGAATTATGCCACCAGGATTTAAGGTATAATGAAACTATCTTAAAAGCGGTTTTGGAGGCAAATGTATGAAAGTTGTTCTTGCAGGCGCTTATGGTAATCTCGGCGCAGATGTTTTCAGGGAATTGGTAAAAGCCGGTCATGAAGTTATAGCCCTCGACATTGCTCAAAGAGACATTGGTATCGACACAGGCTTTACTTTTGCAAAGATAGATGTAACTGATCCAAAGACGCTTGAACACACGTGTGACGGCGCGGATGCAGTGATCACTACAGTCGGCCTGACCAAGGGGTCTGCTGCGGTAAGCAATTACGATATTGACTATCAGGGCAACCTGAATCTGCTTAACGAAGCAAAGAAAGCTGGAGTTAAGAACTTCGTCTATATCTCCGTTATCAAGGCGGATACCGCCCCTGACGTCCCGATGGTCAATTCCAAATACCTTTTCGAGCAGGAACTAAAGAAGAGCGGTCTTAATTATGTCATCCACCGTCCCACCGGTTATTTCTATGACATCATAAAGGTCTTCCGTCCCATGATCGAAAAGGGTAAGGTCACATTGCTCGGCAAGGCCCCTGTCTATGCCAACATCGTATCGACCGAGGATTTTGCAGCGTTTATCGTTGATCACATGTTGGATGAGAACGTTACATATTCCGTCGGCGGTAAAGAAAAATATTCATACGAAGAGATCGCCAGGATGTGTTTTGAAGCAGCCGGCAAAGAGCCTGTGATAAAGAGGGCGTCACCCGGTATCTTCGATATGCTTGCCTGGATAAACAAGATCAAGAAGAACGGCAAGGAAGCGATCATCAAGTTCTCCAAGTGGACACTGACACACGACATGGTGGGCGATACCATAGTTGGTGAAATGAGCTTCTCGGAATATATCAAACAGAGCTTCAGTAAATGATAAGCACGATCAGGCAGAAAGCGGTCAGCCTCATATCAGACAGCAATGCAGTTCTTCTTCCGGAGGACTGCTATACAAATATGAGATATCCCAAGATCCTGCCATTGATGCGTTTTAAAGTTGATCAGTACAGTGTTCCAAAGTTTGGGCACGTGATGATAATGCACACGACGACCAAGATGGGAATGGAACTTGTAACCATGTCTTTTATGCCTAACGAATGCATCGATCTGCCTTACCTTCTTATCGATGCGATGAGCATGAAAAAGAAGCGCTGCGTCTTCGTTGAATACTACGGATGCGGCCTGGGATCCTTTGCGGATGAGACGCTGAAATATGTCTATGACAAGTACTGTTCTCTTCCGGATTACGATGAGAAAGAGAACTGGTATATCAAAGAGAGAATGCCTTATTCACTTATTAAGACAGGTGATAGTGAATCCCTTATCAGGATGGCTTCTGATTCCATCGAGGCATATCTTGGATCAGTTGCAAAGACAAAGATCATCCCTGAATACCATGATAAACTCAAGGCCTTCAGGGAACGCATGATTGTAGAAGGCAACCCTTCGAGCAAGACACTGGAAATGCTTCTAAAAAAGGACGGCGCCAGGACCTTTATGGAAACCGTCATCATGCCTCTTAAGGAGAACTGATATGATCTTTTATTTTTCGGGTACCGGCAACAGCAGGTTTGTTGCAAAAGGGATCGCAAGAACGATCGGGCAGGAAGCTGTCGACATCACGACATATACCAGGACCATGGAACGTCCTGATTTTACCGATACCGGTGTCTATGTCTTTGTCTGTCCTTCTTACATGTCAGCTCCAGCAAGGGCGATGACGGACTTTGTGGAATGGGCCGGATTCCCTCAGGGGGTCAAGGCTTACTTTATCGTTACCTGTGCCGCTTCAATGGGAATAACACCGAGAGTATCAAGCGAGATCTGCGACAAAAAAGGCATGAAGTTCATGGGCGCCGAGCAGATCGAGATGCCCCAGAATTACATAGCCCACTTCACTACAAAACAGGTCGAGGAGAACATCGACATCATCGAAAAAGCAGAGAATGAGATCGAGAGGATCTCAGGGCTTATCCGGAACGGCGAGGTGCTTGAGTGCAAGAAGATCGGAGCTGTCGAGTATTCCGTAACTAAGTGGGTAAGAGACGTCTACTATAAAGACTTCATGAAGACGAAGAAGTTCAAGGCAACAGACAAATGCATCGCCTGCGGGAAGTGCACCAAGGTCTGCCCTCTGTCTAACATAACCATCGAAAACAAAAGACCCGTGTGGGGCGATAAGTGCACGCACTGCATGGCCTGCATCAACCAGTGCCCTGTCGATGCGATCGAGTATGGTAAAGGTTCAGTGGGTAAGCCCCGCTATAAAGGCCCTGAAGCAGGGAAGACAAGCGAAAAATAAGCTCACACTTATTGCGGATAAGTGTGAGCTTCCTCATTTGCAAATAATCGTATTCCGGGTCAGGTTGTCCAGAATAAGAGCTTAACGATCTTGCCGTCCTTGATGGTGGCATCGAAAAAGGTGTCAGTACAGTACCATCCGTTGTCGCCGAGCGTATAGAGATCTTCCGCACGATACTCACTGGTTGTAGAACTGAACCAGTAAAGAGTATCAAATACGGGAATGCCTGTCTTCTCGGCTTTCTTGTATTCTTTCTGGACTTCTTCTTCCGTGAAAGGTTCATAACCGTCCTTTATCTTACAGTCTGATGCGATAGGTACTGCATAATAACCTATCTCTTCGGTATAAGCGATATCACTTGATCCTGTTATCAGGTAGCAATCTGCGTTTTCGTACCAGAAGATCCCCCACTCACAGTAATCTTCAGGATCATCGCTGGTCTTAAGCTCGATCATTAAGTGCTTACCGTCTTTTTCGATCTTGGCGACTTTAAGATCCGGGGCGCCATCGACTTCTGTATCCTTATATCCGATGGAATCTCCAACCTTTAATGCTTTCACCTGTTCTTCAGACAGGCGGACCTTCTTTTCAAACATAGCGTAGATCGTGTCTCCCGTCTTGTTGATGCCATAGATAGTCCCTGTGATATCGTCGCCGTTTTCAAGTTTGTCAAAGCCTTTGTCTGCATCCTTCTCGGGAAGAGTTGC
>JAGAAI010000019.1 GCA_017615325.1 Clostridiales bacterium
GTTTGTCGTATTCATCCCTTTCTTTTGCAGTAAGGATCTTCCGCTCGATGGCAGGGTTAACTGTTCTTCCAACGGGTTCTATATCGATGCCGCACTTGTCCCTGGACACGGCAACAGCTACAGCTCCCTCTGCATGTGAAAGAGAGAAATAACACTTATCTGATACCCAGATACCGTTCTCATCTCTCTTCGGGGCTGCCTTATCCATGGTAAGGCCCAGGGATCTGTCGATACCGTATGTTAAAAGGTTCCAGTCCGAGATCATGTTCTCCCTGACCTGAGGATTGGATACACCCTCGATCTGGACTGCACGCTGACTGGGCTTGATATCTCCCGTCATCGTACGGTAAGGCGTCGGTGCGACATAAACATCGATAAGGGGCATATTGCGGAAGAAGCTCCTCACAGTATCTTCCTGAGAGGACTCCTTCTTTCCAAACATACACTCATTGGCAAAATGCTCACAGTTATTGTGGAGGATGTTGTAACCCTTCTCCCCTATCCTGGATCTGGCAATGGCAACAGTCTCATCAGGCTTCTTGCGGTCGAATCTCTCCTTGATAGAAAGGTCTGCGCATTCCATGAAGCCTCCGGCAAGGAAGCCCTCGCCGTCAGTTACGCAGACTTCGATCTCATCATCTTTCCGGATGAGGGATACAGGGGGCGGTCCGAATTCGATTATCTCATCGTCGGACACGTAGATACCATAGTGATAGATATCGCGCACCTTGACGCGTATCATATCACCATACTTAGGTTCTCTTAAGCTCCACTTCATGCTTTCTTCTTCTGGATATAGTCTATGACTTCACCGACATTGGAGAAATCCCCAAAGCTGACATCATCGAACCTTATATCGAAAAACTCTTCCATGGCGATGACCATGTAAAGCAGATTGATAGATGACATACCTAGATCGGTAAGAAGGTTCATATCCTCTGTTATGCTCTCTGAATCGATCTTTGCGTCAGGCACTGCCATTACATAGATGTCGCGGAGTTTTGCAAGTATATCAGATCTTTCCATACTTATCTCACTTCCTGATCTTCTTCATTGCAGGGGTTCTCGGGAAATCCTCTTCCCTGATAACGATAGAAGTTACTCTCTGGTAAGAAGGCAAAGTCATGTTGACCTTCTCGAGCTCAGCCTTGATGTAGGCGTTCTTGTCTTCAGCTTCGATAGCAGCAACGACTGCGGCTCTCGGGAACACCTCAAGAACGAGCTTGCCGTTCTCTTCGAAGACCATTGCATCCTGTACGAAATCAGGTTCAACGAACTTATTCTCGATCTCTTCAGGTGAGATATTTTCGCCTGTAGGAAGAACGATGATGTCCTTGATACGTCCTACGATGAAGATGAAGCCCTCATCGTCGATCCTGACGAGATCGCCTGTCTTAAACCAGCCGTCCTCGTAAGCCTTCTCATTCTCTTCAGGGTTGCCTGCGTAACCCAACATCATATTGTCACCCTTGAGCCAGAGCTCACCGTCGACGATCTTCAGTGTCTGGTTGGGGAATGCGAATCCGACGGACTCGGGATACTTCTCGGCCTCTGCGTTACCTGATACGAGGTTTGCAGATTCGGTAAGACCGTAACCCGGCAGCAGTCTCGTGCCGAGCTTGCCGTATTCCTTTACGAGATAAGGCGGAACTACTGATGCGCCGCAGATGATGGTCTCGAGCTGACCGCCGAAGACCTGGGGACCCATCATGCGGGATACGTTGAGTGCAAGTTCTGCCAGTGCGGGAACCAGGATAAGGTCTGTAGGACGGAACATAGCCATCTCACGGAACATCTCCTTATTGTTCCTTACAACATGCAGGAAGCTTCCTGTTGCAAGACATGTGAGCGTGTTTCTTACGAGACCGAAAACATGAGTCATGGGCAGTACGATCATGTAACGCTTGCCGAATACGTGCTTATAGCCCAGACAACCGTTATATGTTCCTGTCATGATCGCCTTGTGGGAGAGGATCGCTCCCTTGCTCTTGCCGGTCGTACCGCCGGTGAACATGATGCAGCAAGGAGTCTCGGCCGGAGGATAGACCTTGCCGGGGTCATCAGAACCTGCTGCCATGTTGTCGATATATTTTGTATTGGGGTTAGTATTCTTTGCGAATGCAACCTTCTCTTCTACGAATGCATCGTAGATCAAAGCCTTGAGCTTAAAGCCCATTGTGATCCCGTATACTGTCTTATCATCAAGCTGAACGGGCATGAGGAGCGCAACTGCACCCATGGTCGTGATGGCAAAGAAAGACTTGATGAATTCGTATGAATTAGGCATGTATACGCCGACCATATCGCCTGCAGCAACGCCTGCCTCGGCAAGAGCTGCACGCATTGAAGCTATATCCTCATCCATCATTGCATATGTCCTGGTGCTGCCGTCTTCTACTGCCGCCGCATCACCATACTTCTTAACACAATCATCCCACATCTCGGAAACATTGCTGTATCTTACGATCTTTGCAAGATCCTCGGGATCCATGTACTTTGCAAAAACGTTCTCTTTGATCTCGTAAATCTTTTCCATGACAAACACCTCAATAAAACTTTATTTGGTCATTTCCCGAAGCAGGAGCATCTTCTCAGCAAGATCAGACATGATCTTCTGTAAGTCAGCCATCGGAAGCATTTTCCCATCCTCGCTATAGGGATATAAAGGCTCTCCGACTGCGGCTCTCATCCTGTTCCATATGCTCTTCCTCGGCGCGATATAGACAGGGATTATGGGGACCTTGCAGGATGCTGCTAAAAGGGCTGTACCAAGTTTAAATTCTAACATATCCTCGCCTTCCTTTACAATATGACCCTCGGGGTAGATAGCCACCAAACGTCCGTCGGCGGTATATTCCCTGATCTTGTTAAGATAAGACGTATCTGCGGGATTCTCAGTATCGACCTTGATGCACTGGCCCATCCTGAGGATCAGTCTCATTAAAGCCGAATGATCGTAGATCTCCTTCCTCGCAAGACAATGGATCCTGCGGTAGAAGATAACCGTGTAAAGTTTGACAGGATCTATAAAGCCCTTATGGTTGGTTGCGATAATAGCGCCGCCCCTTATGATCTTCCTGGCCTTGTCGTTCTCATAGAAGATCTTGGGACGGAATATGAGGAGAGTCGGGATCCCCGTTAAGACCTTAACGATATCGAAGGCCAGATATCTGTATCTGAAAAGACGGCCGGGCTTTGTCATCGTCCTGCCTCCTTCTCGATACGGGAGAGTTCAATAATCTTCTTCCTCATCCCGCGGGATACGTGGTCGATATTATCTTTCTCTGACAAAGCGGGATCTGACAGGTCCTTAGCTGTAAAGGGCTTACCGATGACCGCCCTGCATCTTTTGCCCGGGTTCTTGAAATACATGCCGTTCGTATAGACGGGGACTATCGTGACATCCGTCATAAGCGCCAGATATGCAGCAGAAGGCTTAAACTCGAGAGGACGTTCTTCGTCCGGAAGAGGAAGTCTTGCTTCAGGGAATATGCCTACTATTCCGCCTTCTTCCAGGATATCTGCAGATTCCCGCAAGAAGGTAAAATCCTTGGCGACGCGGTCCACTGCTATACAGCCTAAGCCCCTTATGAGAGGGCCAACGACCTTCTTGTTCATCATGACTTCTGCAGCCTGCCATCTTACGATCCTGAAGGGGAAGAGAAAGAGCATCAGTGCAAAGTCTATGAGTGACGTGTGGTTGCATATTATCATTAAGGGGCCCTTAACCTTAAAACGGCTTATGGCACCCTCCTGATAGATAACCTTCTCATGGAAAAGGATGAGTTCCGGGATTATTCCCGTCACCTTGACGAAGCCGTTAACAAATGCGATCCAGGCTTTATTCATGAAGCATCACATCCGGTTCCTTAGGTATCCGCAAAGACCTGATACGGTCGTAACACCGGCTGCATCCTTTGCGACATCAACACCGAACTCGTCCCTGATGCCGGATAACATCGACAGGTAATCGAGGCTCGAACCGCCAAGATCCGTAAAGTAATCGGCAGTTAATGTAACACCATCTTCAGGGAGATTAAGAGAATTAGCAACTACCCTTCTGACTCTGGCTATAAGATCTGCCGAGAACTCCTCGGCATCCGCTTCCATAGTATCGGGAGTAATCTTTCTCATGGTGCCGGACTTATATCTGTCGCAGATCCCTGCACGGTTCTTCTTAAACTCAGACTCGCCCATTATCTTGTCAGTCGTAAGGACTATACCCGAGACCTGTGATCTTATGCCTGTCTCGGAAAGCTGGGCTTCAGCGGAAGCTCTTATCTTCTTAAGGCTGTCGATATCGGAATACATGGGCACCTGA
>JAGAAI010000020.1 GCA_017615325.1 Clostridiales bacterium
CGATAATCGCTTTGACCAGGAAAATAGCAAGAATTGTATTTGTAATGCTTGAGAACAGAGAACCCTTTAATCCTGAACTCATGCTGAGCAAATAAGAAAAAATACAGCAAACAGCTTAAACTGTTTGACTTTTTATAGGAGTAAAGACAATGATCGGATTTGAGTACTACAACCCGGCGAAGATAGTCTTCGGTGAGGGGAGCGAGAAGAGTCTCGCAAAACTCTTAAAACAAAATAACGTTAAGTCACTTCTTCTAGTCTATAGCGGAGATTTTGTGAAGACACTCGGGATATATGATGTCATCAGGGATGCTGTAAGCGAACTTGGAATAAGATTCTCCGAGAGCGGGGAAGTAGTACCGAATCCCTCTATCGAGCTGGTAAGAAGACTCGTAGAACAGGGAAAGAAAGACGAAGTTGATTTTGTCCTGGCTGTCGGTGGAGGAAGCTCCATCGACACCGCCAAGGCGATCGCCATCGGGATCCCGTATGATGGCGATGTATGGGATTTCTTCGCGGAAAACGTATCCCCTGAAAGGGTACTGGGAGTAGGCGTTATTGCGACGACGGCGTCCAGCGGATCAGAGACATCCAATGCAGCTATACTTTCCTACGGCGAGTTCAAAAAGGGTTTTGAAGATGACCGTATCATCCCGAAGTTCGCGATCATGAACCCGAGATACACAGTCAACCTTCCCCAATACCAGACGAATGTCGGTATCGCAGATGTCCTGTCCCATCTTCTCGAAAGGTATTTCTCTGATGAGAAGTATTCGGATACAACTGACTATCTCATAGAAGGAGCGGTCAGGGCACTTAGAGTAAATGCAAGAAGGCTCATTAATGATCCTTCGGACATCAATGCCAGAGCTGAGATCCAGTGGCTTGCGTCAGTAGCCCACAACAATTTCCTCGATGCCGGAAGATCGGCTGACTGGGGATCTCACCGTATAGAGCATGAGTTGTCTGCACAGTACAACATAACCCATGGCGAAGGAATGGCAATAGTCTTTGTTGCCTGGACGAAATACATGGCAGACGTAAAACCTTGGAGACTTGCATTGCTCGCATCAAGAGTCTTTGGTATAGATCCTTACGATTTCAGTGAGAAGGAAAGAGCGCTGCTGCTGTCCGGAGAACTTGAAACTTTTTTCAAGAGTCTGGGACTTAAGACGAGGCTTTCGCAGCTCGGAATATCCGATAAGGATTTTGATACCATGGCAGAGCGTGCAACGGCCGGAGGCAATGTGGGACATTATGTCAAGCTCGATAAACAGAAGATAACAGAAATACTTAAGATTGCACTTTAATACAGTATTATCGAAAAGGAGAAAAACAAAATGGCAAGGATTAAATTGGTAGAACAGTCTGAAGCACAGGGTGCTGAGAAAGAGCGTTACGACGAGCTCGCAGGAAGAAACGCAGTTACGAACATGAAGAAAGGTCTTCTTAACGATGCGGCAACATACGATGCATATATGGCCTGGTACACTTCATGGAACAGATTAGTTGAGGTGATAGGGCAGAAGGATGCGATCCTTTATGCTCACAAGATCTCGACAACGAATTCATGCCAGCTTTGCTCCCTCTTCTTTATCAGTGATGTTAAGGGCTTAGGTCTTGATCCCGCGAACCTGGTATATGATGAGAAGGAAAAGGCTCTTACAAGTCTTGCAGAGTCGATAGTAAAGGATCCTACATCCGTATCCGATGAGCTTTTCGATGACTTAAGGAAGTTCTTCAATGACCAGGAACTTGTAGTCATCGTAGGCTTTGCTGGACAGATGATCGCAACTAACAACTTTAACTCTGTCTTCAAGATCGATGTTGACCAGAGACTTCTTCCTCTCGTACAGGAGTTTAAGCCTGCTACCTGGAGAGCAGATATCAAGAAATAAACATATCAAATTGTTAACCTTTGTAATTAGATATTGCGGGATCCTACGCATAGTGGGATCCCGTTTTGGGTAATCACTGCTTCTGCGACAAAGGTTTTGTTAAGGGAGTAAACTTCAGTTAAGTTTAAAGACTGAGATCGAACCCAAAAGATCGTCAGGATCTTCCGACCAGACCAGCTCATAATCAAAACTGTCGATAAACCAGCCGATCATGTTGTATTGTCCTGCCTGAACGACTATCAGTTTGGGTTTGTCTTCTTTTAATTCGCGGAAACAGTCTTCCATTAATTCCGGAGCAAGGTAACACGGAGGATACTGATAGGAATACTTTGTGGCATGCATACGGTCTGTCATCAGATAGATGCAGTCCCAGTTTCCGAAGACGAAGATCTTATCGTCAGGCGCTGATCCGGATTCAACTATCCCTGCGACTTTTTCGGCCGATATACGGTAGTATTCATCCATCTCGTTTACCGTCGTGTCGGGAGCCCAAAGACTGATCCCCAATACTATCCAGCAGGGAATGATAAAAGCAAAAGTAAGGACAAGAGGAATAAGATTTCCAATCCATTTTTTTATCTTTTCGCGTTTGATCAGTTTGGCAGAATCGATCAGGAGGCACAAGGGATAGATCGTGCATGGGATCAGGATCAATCCATAGTGATCGTAGATCCTGCCGGGCATAACGACAAAGATGAGAGACAGTAGTCCATAGATCAATGTAAGCAGGGAGACCTTGTCTTTCTTTGTGAAAGTGAAGACTAACGAACCAAGAAGGGAGATCAGGATCAAGGGAACTGTAATATAGAAGCCAAGAGACTCGATCCTGCCTGTTACGACTGACCTTGCTTCACCTGCTTGTGCATAGACAAAATTGAAGACAATGTAATCTTTCCAGAAGTCAGGAAGACAGCCGTTAATCCCGAGCCAAATGATTATCGGGATAAATACGATGGCGATGCCGGAGATAAACAGTGCTGTGAACTTAAGCAGGACTTTTATCTTTTTGGAATATATAAGTTTTATCAGGACTGCTATACAGAAGACGATCCATAAAGCGATCATATTAGGTCTTAACATCAAGACCATTCCCAAACTGATACCGCTTAATATGACCCTGAAAGATGTGATCTTGTTGTTAAGAAAATAATCCAGGAAGATAAGGTTGCCCAAAGCTATGAAAGGAAGCGCATATTCTTCTACAAAATTACCTCGCTCGAAAAAGAGCATGATCAATGATATCGCCGACATAACGATAAAGAATGAGCTGATCTTTGAGCAGATAAGTCTTGCAGTGTAATAGAATACCAGGATCGAAAATGCCAGGAATAAGACCTCGATGAGCCACAAGCCGAATGTTGCGGAAATTACCCGGTCTCCCAGGTAGTTAAGAAGATATACGACAGGACCTTTATGGTCGAATGAATCCCTATAGGGTAATCCGCCCCGGCTCATAACATAACCTATAGTCCTGAATACAGCCGAATCCATCTCAACATAATCTGTTCTTATGACAGGATTTAACGGGCTTACGAACATTATCATGAAAGATAAAACAAGCGAAGATAAAGAAGCGATGACAGCTTCTGATCTGGGATTAGACTTATCGGATTCAGTTAGGACTTGATGATCTTTCATGCCTATATTATTTAATATATCCCCTAAACATTCAATAATGATTGATTCAGATATGGTTTTTCTATTGTTTATTTATCCGTCTTTTGTTACAATGCTCAAACTTGCAAAAAAAGATAAGGAATAAAAGAAGAGTAATGACCGCGTTAAAAGACGACAGATCCTATATCAAGAGACTGCTGATCATCGCCATCCCGATGATGATCCAGAACGGCATCTCCAACTTCGTCAACCTCCTCGACAATCTCATGATCGGGCAGGTCGGTACAAACGCGCTCTCAGGTGTTGCGATTGCAAACCAGCTTATCTTCGTATTCTATCTTGTCATATTCGGTGCGACCGCCGGTGTCGGTATCTTTACCGCCCAGTATAAAGGCAAGGGTGATGACGAGGGTATACGTTATACTTTCCGCTTCAAGATCGTTTTCAATACGATCCTGTCTGCCCTCTGTGTTCTGGTCCTGGCGATATTCTCGCCCTTCCTGATAAATCTCTTCCTTCTGGGTGAGGGAGATCCTGCGGATGCTGCCGAGACACTGGTCATCGGTGTCGATTATATGCATATAATCCTCATAAGCCTTATACCGATAGGCCTGACTCAGGCTTATGCCGGGACCCTGCGCGACCTGGGATCCACAAAGGTCCCGATGTATGCGTCACTCTGCGCGATCTTCGTAAATCTTATCGGTAACTATATCCTGATCTACGGACACTTAGGGCTTCCTGCCTTAGGCGCCACGGGTGCGGCCATTGCGACCGTTATATCCAGATTTGTAGAGCTTGCGATACTTGTTATCTATACAGGGCGACATTCTGCTATCTTCCCTTTCATATGCGGGGCTTTCAAGGATTTCAGGATCCCCAAAGACCTGGCCCTGAAGTTCTTCCTTAAGGCTCTGCCTCTCATGGCAAACGAGACTTTATGGTCTCTCGGAATGACGGCGGTCAACCAGAGCTACTCCTTCCGGAGCCTTGATGCAGTTGCAGCCCTCAATATCGAATCGACTCTGTGGAACCTCATGGGCGTTGCTTTCCTTGCGATGGGAGAAGCGGTCGGCATCATGATGGGGCACATACTGGGTGCCGGGGAACTCGCCGATGCTAAGAAGAAAGCATACACGATGAGAAGGTTCACCGTTCTTTGCGGGCTTGTTTTCGCGGCGATAATGATGTGCATATCACCCTTCTTCCCGCTCCTTTATAACACATCGGAATACATAAGGGCGCTAGCGTCGGGCTTTATCGTGATATCTGCGTTCATGATGCCGTTCTGTTCGTATACGCATGCTTCCTACTTCATAATGAGATCCGGCGGCAATACACTTCTTACGGTCCTCTTCGACAGTGTCTATACCTGGGTCATCGTTGTGACGCTCGCATTTGTACTTTCCCGCTTTACCAATATCGACATCACCTGGATGGTCGCCATCGTCAGGGGTCTTGAGATCGTAAAGTGTTTCATAGCTTATTTCTTCGTAAGGTCCGACGTCTGGGTCAGGAATATAGTTAAGTAACTTTCCTTATCCTTTCTTGGTATAATGTTTCTTGTGAACCGGGAGGGGAAATGAGACTTCGAAGGAAATTATTTGCGAATAAAGATCCGTACGACAGCACTAAGGCTGATCTCTTTTTGGCTGCCTGCAAAGAGAACTTCGACTACCTTTACGGCAACTGCGAAGATTACAGAAAGATCTGTAAGGGATTAAAGATCTCATCCTCCGATGACATAAAGACAGCAGCAGACCTGCCGGTCATTCCGACCATGATGTTCAAAAGACATGACTTCAGATCCGGAAGGTATTTTTTCACCATGACTTCTTCCGGAACTTCGGGTGGTCACAAGAGCGTGATCCGTTTTGAATTTTCTGCTGCGTTGGCAGCCTTGCGGATGTCTCTTAAAGTTACGAGATACCACGGTGTTATTTCTTTCCGTCCATGCAGATATATCGTTATGGGTTTCAGGCCCACGAGAAAAAATAAGGTCGCAGCAGCAAGGACGGCTTACCTTACGACTTTCCTGGCTCCCGCCATAAGCAGGAAGTTTATCCTTAAGGAAACAGCGGACGGATTAAAGCCTGATTTTGACGGCATAGTGGAAGCACTCAAAAAATACGAGAAGGGCAAGGCGCCCGTGAGGTTCATGGGGTTCCCGTCCTATACTTTCTTCCTCTTCCAGCTTCTGGAGGAAAGAGGGCTTTCCTTTAAGCTTCCCGAAGGTTCCAAGATCATGTTGGGAGGCGGCTGGAAACAGTTCTACCGCGAAGAAGCAGACAAAGCTACTTTCTATAAACTTGCAAAGAAGACACTCGGAGTAGAAGAAGAGAACATCATTGAATTCTTCGGTGCGGTCGAACATCCTATCCTCTATTGCGACTGCAAGGCTCACCACTTCCATGTGCCCGTGTACAGCAATATCGTAATTAGAGATCCCGATACTTTGGAGCCTATGGCAGAAGGCAATACGGGCCTTGTAAATCTCATATCGCCACTGACGCGTGCAACACCTATCCTCTCTGTAATGACAGATGATCTGGGTATACTTCATCCCGGTTCATCCTGCCCCTGCGGAGTTAAGTCTCCTTATCTTGAGATCATAGGAAGAGTTGCACCCGAAGATATCAAGACCTGCGCAGCGGGAGCTGCTGATATCCTGAAGGGGGTGAATGTATGATCCTTTTTGACGGCAGGATATACGACAGTTCGGAACAGAACAGGCTCCTGGATGAACTTAAGGATAAGATCCCGTCTGTTCTTCAAAGAGAGACCTTGTCACCCGGGATAATAATCGATGCAGTTGATCATTTAAGAGAAGATCTACTTCAGGGTAAGTTCGATGAACTCCTGGAATCCCTTCCCAAGGAAATGGTCGAGTCTTATAAGGTGCAGGCAGTTACGCTTCTTTCCAAAGAACATCTGTGGATGAAGGTTAAGACCGAGCTCGGGACAAGCGAAGAATATGTAACTGATAAGATCGAGGGATTTTCTTCCATAAGAGTAAAGAAAGTTCCGATAGGAGTCATCTTCCACATATCAGCAGGCAACATGGATTTCCTGCCCGCTTATTCTCTCGCGGAAGGCCTTCTTACGGGCAACATAAACATCTTAAAACTTCCTTCGGCAGATAACGGATTGTCCCTAAAGCTCATCATGCAGTTCATAGAATACAGGCCGGAACTTACGGACTATATCTATGTGTTCGATACTTCGTCTTCTGACATTCAGGGAATGCGCAAGATGGCAGAACTTTCAAATGCCATAAGCGTCTGGGGATCTGACATGGCGATAGAGGCCGTAAGGAATCTTGCGCCGACAGGAGTAAAACTTATCGAGTGGGGTCAGAAGTTAGGATTCTGTTATCTGTCAGATCCTGACAATGTGGAAGGACTCGATAAGCAACTTGAGAATCTTGCAGAACACATAGCAACGACCAAGCAGCTCCTCTGCAGCAGCTGCCAGGTCATATATCTTGATACGGATGATATGGATAAGGTGAGGCTTTTCGCTGAAAGTTTTAAACCTTATCTTGAGAAGGCGGTCGGGGCGAACCTTTCGACTGAGATCGGCATAAGGGCAAGGGATACTCTTACTTCATACACGCAAAGGCTGACAGGATATCTCGGGCAGGAGGAAGAATCGGATGATGTCATCAGGGGCAGGGGAATGAGCCTTATCATAAAAGACGACAATAAGCTCGAGCTCTCTCCCATGATGTGCAATGTCCTGATAAAACCTCTCCCTTCGAAAGATCTTACGAAGGCTTTATACGAAGGAAGATATTACCTTCAGACTGCAGGCCTTATCTGCCCTGATGCCCGCCGCAAAGAACTCACGGAGCTTCTTATGAGAGCAGGTCTTGTCCGCGTGACACGTGCAGGTCATATGAGCGCATATTTCCCGGGCGAAGCGCACGACGGTGAATATGCTCTTGATAGATACGTAAGGATAGTAAACATAGAGGAAGGCTAAAGATGATCTTATACATGATCGCACAATGCACATGGGGCTTCATACAATCAACAGTGGGATTCATCGTATTCCTTCTAAATATACGCGCAAGGCACTTCATCTACCACGGTGCAATAATCACCGAATGGAAATACAAGTCGAGCGTATCCCTGGGTCTGTTTATCTTCGTCACAAAAGAGCCGAATTTCTACTGGAAGTTCAGGGACAAGTACACGATGGAAGAAGTGAAGGAAAGACTTCTTGTCCATGAATACGGACACGCGGTCCAGTCCCTGATCCTGGGCCCTCTTTATATGCTGATAATATCTCTCCCGTCAGGTCTTTGGGCGGGGCTACCGCCTTTATACCGCATGCGTCACAGAAGGCAGCTATCCTACTACTGGTTCTATCCGGAATGCTGGGCGAACTTCCTCGGTGAGAAAGTCACCAAGACAAAATCAATGGAGAGAATGGTAATAGATTAAATGATCTTGTAAACAAATCCTTTATACAGTGTTATCATTTGTTGGAGGTGGAATTTTTATGCGCGAAAAATGGTCATCCAGATCTGCTTTTATCCTGGCAGCTATAGGTTCTGCCGTAGGGCTCGGCAACGCCTGGAGGTTTCCCGGGCTTGCAGCCAAATACGGCGGCGGTGCTTTCCTTTTTGTATATCTCATAGCGATGCTCGTGATAGGTATCCCTCTCCTCATGATGGAGATATCCGTGTCACGCTACACGAGACAGGGCGCTCCCGGATCAATGCGCGCATTGAACAGGAAGACCGAAGGTGTCGGCTGGCTTGCCGTATCCAACGGCATCGGGATATCCATCTACTATGCGGCTGTATTCGCCTGGGTCATCCTCATGTTCTTCATGAGCTTCAAGTTCAAGGACCTGACAGGCAACACGGAAGCTGCAAGCAATCTATGGGCTGATACCATAAAGACCACTGGAACGACATCCGGTTTTAACACGATCTCCTGGCCGGTCTTAGGCTGCCTTGTTCTGGCGTGGGGGCTTGCATATCTCTGCATCCGCAACGGCACGACGACGGTAGGAAAGGTCGTTAAGTTTACCGTATCGCTTCCGGTCATCTGCCTTCTTATCATGGCAGTGCGCGGCATGATGATGCCGGGGGCAATGTCGGGTCTGGCTAAGCTCTTCTTACCCGACTGGACTGCTCTTGCTGATTCCAATCTCTGGGTCGATGCCATAGGACAGGTCTTCTATTCCCTGTCCACGTCGATGGCGATAATGTTTGCATACGGATCCTTCCTTGATAAGGATTCCAACATCGTTGTCGATACTGTAATAATCGCATTCTCAGATATGTTCATAAGCATTCTTGCAGGCATCGTAATGTTTACGACGATGGCAGGTGTCGGAATGTTAGACAGCATGTCATCATCAGGTATCGCAACGGCATTTATCATCTATCCTCAGGCGATAGTCAGGATATCCGATAACGGCATCTTCAATATGTTCTTTGCTTTTATCTTCTACTTCTGCCTGATAACTCTTGCCATAGATTCTCTCTTCTCGATAATCGAAGGCGTGTCGACTGCGGTCTCTGACAAGTTCCGTCTGGATAAGAAGAAGACGACCCTTACGATCTGTATCATAGAAGGTGTCATCAGCATCATCTACGTGACGGGCGCAGGTCTTGCGGTCCTGGATATCGTAGACTACTTTATCAACAGTTACACTCTTCTCATTACGGGTGTTCTCGAGATGATCGCTGCAGGGTGGTTCTTCAAGACAATGAAGATCCTGGAAGAGCTTAACCGCAACACGGGGAAATTCAAGATGCCTTCCTGGTGGTTCCTGCCGTCCATCAAGTTCATCTCTCCGGTCGTGCTGACGGGACTGTTTGCATGGAACCTTGTAAACCTGATCCTCTCGGGCGGTATCTACGGTGCGGATTCCGGATATTCCCTCAAGGCCAACATCATTTTCGGATGGGCGTTGGCGGCACTCATCCTCTGCTCCGGACTCATCGTGAAGCTGATCGTAAAGATCAAGTCGGGCTCCGGTTATGTTGAAGATGACAGGACCTGGGATCAGCTTAAGGAAGCGCAGCAGTAAATCCCTTATTTACTCAGATTCTTAATTAAGTATAATCAGAGTATGTGAGCAGAAATATCTGCTGTTTCAATGATCTATTTTAAGGAGGTGTCTTGATGGGATTTTTTGACAAACTGTTCCATTTGAAAGAGAACGGAACAAATGTAAGGACGGAAGTGATAGCAGGTCTCACGACGTTCATGACGATGGCCTACATAATCGCTTTAAACCCTAATCTCTTGACGGGATTCGGTGCCGAAGGAGCTAACCTTTGGAACGGTGTTTTCCTTGCAACCTGTATCGCATCTGCGGTCGGTTCACTCTGCATGGCCTTTCTTGCGAACAAGCCTTTCGTTATGGCGCCCGGTATGGGTCTTAACTCCTTCTTCGCAGTAGTAGTAGCCAATATCGTGGCGATAACGGGTTTCTCATATCTTCAGTCTTTCCAGGCTGCATTGGTGATAATCCTGATGGAAGGTATCATCTTCCTGATCCTATCGCTCCTTAACATCCGCGAGAAGATCGTTGATGCTATCCCTCTCGGTGTAAGACTAGGTATCGGACCTGCAATAGGTCTTATGCTCATGAACATAGGGTTCGGCTCCAACGTAGGTATCTATACTGCAGACGGTGGACCCTTCTACATCATGCGTGACTTTTTCGGTGCGCTTACCGCAAAGTCCATTTACACATCCATGGGCGATGAGGGCTTCGGCACGATGGTCCTTTCAGTCGTCACTCTCTTTATCGGACTGTTTGTCATCATAGCTCTTGACCATATCAAGGTAAAAGGTTCCGTTCTTTACGGTATGCTCGGTGCATCTGTTGTTTACTGGATCGGCGAGGGTATCATGGGCATCAATCCTTTCGAGAGCCTCAAGACTGCATCGTTCCTTCCTCCGTTCAAAGACATGGCAGAGACGACACTTTTCAAACTCGACTTTGTCAGCTTTACAAAGATCGGATGGTTCACGATAGTAACCCTCATCATCACTTTCTGCATAATCGATATGTTCGATACGATAGGAACCTTGGTCGGAACGGCATCGAGAGCAAACATGACAGATGCCCAGGGCAAGATGCCCAAGATGAAGGAGGCCCTGATATCCGATGCTGTCGGTACTTTGGCAGGTTCCGTAACAGGTACTTCGACCGTTACGACATTCGTCGAATCGGCATCCGGTGTTGAGGCAGGCGGCAGAACGGGACTTACGGCTTGTGTCTCCGCCATCATGTTCCTTCTCTGTATGTTCATCGCTCCTATCGCAGCGATCATTCCTGCCGCAGCCACATCGTCTGCGCTCGTCTATGTCGGAATACTGATGCTTAGCAACCTGAAGAAAGTCGATTTCTCGGATATCACCCAGATGGCTCCCGTCGCAGTCATGCTCCTTGCGATGCCCATCTCCGGATCTATAGGACACGGCATTGGCTTAGCGCTCATCACATACACGCTTATCAAGCTCATAACCGGCAAGGGCAAGGAAGTATCCGTTCTGACATACATCCTGTCAGTGATCTTCCTTCTGAAGTTCTTTGTTCCCCTTTAAGTTATAGGGCATATAAGGATATACAAGGCGGCTCTGGCTTTTCCGGGGCCGCTTTTTTGTTGTAAGATATTTTATGATTTTTTGTGATCATGTGAGAAATCCTGATCCCCAAACGTTTAATAGGTGAGATCTCAAAAACGACACGGAGGTTTAAGGCTTGAGAAACGAAGATGTAGTCAGATTGTTTGATGCATATTCGAATGATCTTTACAGATTTGCCCTCTCATACTTAGGTTCGATACAGGATGCTGAAGATGTAGTCCAGGATGTGTTCCTGAAGCTCTTGGATAAGCATATGTTTTTCGAAAAGAAGAACGAGAAAGCGTACCTTATGACCATGACGGCAAACAGATGCAAGGATCAGTTGAGATCTTCATCACATAACGCAAATGTTGATCTTGAATCGGTGGAATGGCAGCTTACGGGCAATGACGGATTTACGGAAAGGAATAAAGCCGTATTCGACGAACTGATGAGGTTGGAAGATACATACAGGATCCCGATCTACCTGCATTACTATTCCGGATATTCGTACAAGGAGATATCAAAGATCCTGAAGATCTCCGAGTCCGCAACAGCGATGAGGATCAGCAGAGGAAAAGAACAGTTAAGGATCAGATTGGAGGAATGATCATGAAAGAAACATTTGACAAGATAACGATGGATGAGGGAAGACAGAACGAGATGCGTTCAGCGCTCCTTACAAAGAAGAAAGCGACTAAAGTCTGGCTCGCACCCGTATTCGGTGTGCTTGCGGCACTGGCGATCGTAATGATAATCCCCGCTACCAGAACCGTAGTGGTTAATGCAGCCGAGAAGCTGATCGAGATCATGAACTTCAGGCACAACGGATTTTATATTACGGTTCAGGAGACATCGGGAACCGATGAAGACGGGAATGAGGTAAAAGGTATCTTAGCCGAGATGGGGCAAGACGGAAACTATGAATCCTTTGCCCAGGCCAAGGACGGAAAACTCTATTTTGTACTTGACGGCAAATGGAAAGATGTTACCGATAAGTGCAGTGAGACAAATTATTACCGTTATGAAGGGAAAAACAAGGACGGATCCAAGTTTGAGATCTATATTGGCGGTACACCTGACGATTACGGATACTGTCTGTTTACCCACACCAAAGAAACAAGCAGTATGTCTGTCGAGTACAATAATTCTGACAGAACAGATCGCGCATGGTTCAAAAAGGCAATAAAGGATAATCCTGAACTCAAGAAGTGTATGCAAGGTTAAATAATCAGCATATAAACTCATAAAGCAAATGCCAAGGGCTGTCTCAAACTTCAGGTTTGGGACAGCCCTGTTCTTTATCGGCCGGAATAATATTGATACAATAATAAAAGTCCCTGGGGAAATTCGGAGGTTACCATGCTTAGAATGAGACCATATAAGCCCTGTGATGCGGAAGATATCGTATCCTGGTGCGAATGCGAGAATACATATCTGGTCTGGGGAGGATATCTTTTCGGAGATTATCCGATATCGCCTGATGCCATGAACAGCAAGTACCTGGAACTTAACGGGGACTGCGAAGAGAAGGATAACTTCTACCCCATGACCTTTTTCGATGAGGAAGGGATCAGGGGACATCTTATAATGAGATATATCCGGGGAGATGACACCCTCTTAAGGTTAGGCTGGGTCATACTGGACCCGGCGGCCCGCGGCAGGGGTTACGGTAAGGAGATGATAAGGCTCGCCCTCGAATATGCATTCGAGATCCTTAAGGTAAATGCTGTTACGATCGGTGTTTTCGAAAACAATCCTGCTGCAATGAACTGCTACCTCAAGGCGGGATTCCGGACTCCGAGCATAATAGAGGATTCCTGCCACGAGATAAAAGGTGAGACATGGAAGATAGCAGAACTTATGATAACAAAGGAAGAATACGAACATGACAGAGTATAAGATCGCGACTAAAGAAGATATTGAGATCCTCATGGCATCAAGGCTGGAGATGCTCAAGGTCGTAAATGATCTTCCGGAAGACTATGTCTTCTCTGATGAACTGGTTGAAGGATCGAGACAGTATTTTCTTAATGGAGATCAGACTACCGTGCTGGCTTTCGTTGACGGTGACTTTGCAGGCTGCGCTTCGATCAGCTATTACACCATTATGCCGACATTCTCGCACCCGACAGGGAAAAGAGCTCATGTCATGAATGTCTATACGAGAGAAAGATACCGCCGGCAGGGGATAGCCTGCAAAATGATGAACATGCTGACAGAGGATGCCTGGGCTAAGGGGGCGACAGAGATCAGCCTGGATGCCACGGAATCAGGCAGACCCCTCTATGCGAAGCTGGGATTTACAGATTCCGGGGAGTGCATGGTGATGGTGAGGAACTGACTCAATATATGAGCAACATTCATCACATGAGCAATATTCGTCGCATTGTTAGCAAGATTTAAAAGGCGAACATTTATAAAACCTTGTAAAGTTATTTTGTTATTATTTATAAGGTGGTCTATGCCGCCGAAAATCTATTTGTCAGGACGGGTTTAACTATGTTATTTATTGGTATTGATCTCGGAACTTCCGCAGTTAAGCTCCTTCTCGCCGACGAGAAAGGAACCGTAATCAAGACGGTCAGCAAGACTTACGAAGTATTTTTCCCGAAGAACGGCTGGTCTGAGCAGAATCCTGCTGACTGGTATGAGCAGAGCAAGGCAGGACTTGTCGAACTCCTTGAAGGACAGGATAAGTCACAGGTCAAGGGCATCAGCTTCGGCGGTCAGATGCACGGTCTCGTTATCCTTGACGAGAATGATGAAGTAATAAGACCCGCGCTCCTCTGGAACGACGGCAGATCGGCAGGAGAGTCAGACTGGCTCAACACAGAGATCGGCATGGCTAAGCTCACCGAGGAGACAGGTAATATCTCTTTCGCAGGTTTCACTGCTTCCAAGATCCTCTGGGTCAGGAACAACGAACCCGAGAACTTCGCTAAGATCAGGAAGATAATGCTTCCCAAGGATTATCTTGCATACAAGATCACAGGCGTACTTTCAACGGACGTTTCCGATGCTTCCGGTACGCTCTACTTTGATGTTAAGAACAGAACATGGTCCAAGTACATGCTCGATGTACTCGGCATTACAGAAGATATGCTTCCCAAGATCTACGAGAGCTACGAAGTAACAGGCAAGGTATTGCCTTCCTTCGCTTCCGAGATCGGCATCAGCGAAGATGTCGTAGTTGCAGCAGGTGCAGGCGACAACGCAGCAGCTGCTATCGGTATGGGCATCGCAGGCAAGGCCGGCCGCTGCAATATCTCTCTCGGTACATCCGGTACGATCTTCGTATCTACGGACAGATTCGCAGAGTGCGAAGGCAACGCCCTCCACTCTTTCGCTCACGCTGACGGACAGTGGCACCTTATGGGCTGTATGTTAAGCGCCGCTTCCTGCAATATGTGGTGGATGGAAGATATCCTCAAGACGAGTGATTACGCAGGCGAGCAGAAGGATATCGCAGACTTAGGACAGAACAGGATCTACTTCCTTCCTTACCTTATGGGTGAGAGATCTCCTATCAACGATTCCGATGCAAGATCTGCATTCGTAGGCATGAGCATGGACACCAAGCGCGAAGAGCTGACACAGGCTGTTTTCGAGGGTGTTGCATTCGCTCTTAAGGATTCATTCGAAGCTGTCGGCAAGGCAGGCTTTACGATCGAATCCGCAACAGTATGCGGCGGTGGTGCAAAGAGCCCTCTGTGGAGAAAGATCATCGCTAACGTTCTGGGTATCGTTCTTGAGAGAACCGAGAACGAAGAAGGACCTGCTTATGGCGGCGCGATCCTGGCCATGGTTGCTGCAGGCGTATATCCTGATGTTAAGACAGCATGCGAGGCTCTGATCAAGCCCACGGTCTGTGAAGTTCCTCAGGATGCACTCAAGGCAAGCTATCAGGCAAGATATGCCGAGTATAAGAAGATATATCCCGCACTGAAGTCCGTATTCAAGGACATCGCAAGCGGAAGAGAATAAAAAAGGAGATGCATGCAAAAGATGGATAACATCAACTTACAGATCACAGCAACAAAAGTCCGTAAGGGAATCATCGAAGCAGTTCATTCTGCAGGTTCCGGACATCCCGGCGGATCTTTATCCGCAGCAGACATGTTCACATATCTCTATTTTGAAGAGATGAACATCGACCCCGCCGATCCCCGCAAAGAGGATCGTGACAGATTCGTTCTGTCCAAGGGCCATAACTCACCCGGACTTTATTCGGTACTCGCAAACAGAGGTTATTTCCCCGTAGAAGACCTTAAGACTTTCCGTAAGTTAGGTTCTTACCTCCAGGGTCACCCCTGCATGAACGAGACTCCCGGTGTCGACATGAGCTCCGGTTCTTTGGGTCAGGGAATCTCCACGGCAGTCGGTATGGCTCTTTCCGGCAAGATCTCCGGCAAGGATTACCGTGTATACACCCTCTTAGGTGACGGTGAGATCCAGGAAGGCCAGGTCTGGGAAGCTTCCATGTTCGCAGGCGCAAGAAACCTCGACAACCTTGTAGTTATCGTTGACAACAACGGTCTTCAGATCGACGGTAAGGTTGAGGATGTCTGCTCCGTTTATCCTATCGACAAGAAGTTCGAAGCATTTAACTTTGAAGTCATCAACATCAACGGTCACGACTTCGACGAGATCCGCGCTGCATTCGCAAAGGCACGCGAGACGAAGGGCAAGCCCACGGCGATCATCATGAAGACGACCAAGGGTAAAGATGTTTCCTTCATGGAAGACAAGGCTGAATGGCACGGCAAGGCTCCCAACGATGAGCAGTATGCTGTTGCCATCGAAGAGCTCGACAAGAAAATTGCAGATTTAGAGGCGGAGGGTTGATCATGAACGATACAGTAAAGAAAGCAACTCGTGAGAGTTATGGTGAAGCTCTGGCTTCCCTCGGTGAGAAGTACGATTTTCTCGTTCTTGATGCAGACCTTGCGGGCGCAACCAAGACATCAACATTCAAGAAGGCATTCCCTGACAGACACATCGACTGCGGTATCGCTGAGTCCAACATGACCGGCATCGCAGCAGGTATTGCCACAACAGGAAAGACAGTATTTATCTCTTCCTTCGCTATGTTCGCTGCAGGCCGTAACTTCGAGCAGGTAAGAAACTCAATAGGTTACCCTCACCTGAACGTTAAGATCGGCGCTACACACGCAGGTATCACAGTCGGTGAAGACGGTGCTACCCACCAGTGCTTGGAGGATATCGCTCTCATGAGAACTATCCCCGGCATGAAGGTCATCGTTCCCGCAGACGATATCGAGGCTAAGGCTTGTGTTGAGGCAGCCATCAATTATGAGGGCCCTGTCTATATGAGATTCGGAAGAGCAGCAGTACCTGTTATCTATGACGAGAATTATGTTTTCGATATGGATAAGGCTGTTGTCGTAAGAGAAGGTAAGGACATCACCATCGCTGCATGCGGTGTCTGTGTTGCATCCGCTATGGAAGCTGCCGAGAAGCTCGCAGCAGACGGGATCGATGCAGAAGTCATCAACTTCCACACAATTAAGCCCTTAGACAAGGATACGCTCATCGCATCCGCTTCCAAGACAGGCAGAGTGTTCACTGTAGAAGAGCATTCCGTAATCGGCGGTCTGGGCGGCGCTGTCTGCGAAGTCCTCTCTGAAGAGAATCCCGTCAAGGTTACCAAGATCGGTGTAAACGATGTATTCGGCCAGTCTGGCCCTGCCAAGGAACTGATGAAGTTCTACGGTCTCGACGGAGAAGGCGTATATAACAAGATCAAGGAGAGCCTCTGATCTGTTAGATAAGATCTGATTTAAAAGATAAGGTGCTGTTCCTTTGCGGAGCAGCACCTTTTATATTAGTTATGGTTATATATTATTCTTTTTAAGGATCAGGCCTTTTTCCCGCTCTTTTCTGTAACAGTGTTTTCTTCGGCAAGCCTTTTTGATTCTTCGAATTCTTCTGAAGACATGAATTCCGGCTCGTCCTCATCGGGTGTCAGTGATCCGTATTTCTCGAAGATCCTCTTGAGGAAGAAGGCTGTGATAAATGCTGATAAGCCGAATCCCATAAGGATATAAAAGCTCCCGATGACAACGCCCAGTTTTGGGATAGCCAGACAGGCAAAGATTATACCGCCCTTAACGATTATGGTTGAGATCGTTAAGGGAAGGTTTGTAACTGCCAGGATAAGGGAGTTTTTGACCGTCTGCTTAAGGGGCTGCTCATAAAGACCTATCATGGGGAATGAATATATCATTATGGAAAGTATTATAAAGATCATGATCCATACCGGGATCTGGAACATTGCATACTTTGGATCTAATTCGAACCACAGAAGGTATATCTCATATAAGAAAAAAGACAGTGCAGCGCATGAAGGGATCCAGAGCAGGGTGGAGTGCTTAAACGATGACTTGAAGGTTCCGAAGTATGTTCTTAAGACGGTAACATCTTCCTTGCAGTGGATGGCAAAAGTGATCCTGTAGAGAGCGGAAAGCGATGCACCGATCGTTATAACAGGAATAGATGTAATGATGAAAATTAGATTTACAAGGATAAGATTACCCAGCTGGGTAAGAAACCTCATGGCGAAGGAATCTTTGTTGAAGAATTCGTTCATTATTTGCCCTCAAATCCACAATATAATCCAATATTGTACATATTTGATAATATAATGTCAAATATAAAGTTAGTGAATGGTGCGGTTTGACGAGAAATAGCAATATTCGTCAAAAAAGGAGCAACATTTGACAAGTGTAAATGCCCATTGGTTGCTATTATACGGTTGTAAATTCGTAGGTGGACCTTGGTCTGCCTTGGATTTGCAAAATATTTAAACAGACTGTTTAGGAGGTTAACATGAAAAAAATCATTGCTACTGCTCTGACTTTGGGTATGGTAGTTGGTTCTTTGGCAGCATGTACATCTACACCTACGCCTACAGAAGCAACTAAGGACACCGAAGCTACGACAGAGTCAAAGGAGACAACTGAGGCTTCCCAGCTCACAGACGCTGAGGAAGACAACATCCTTAACGTTATGTCATTTACTGTTGAGGTTCCTGACATGATCAAGGCTTACTTCAAGGCTCACCCTGAGGTATCTGAGAAGTATGAGATCAAGGATACAGTTGTTGCTACAGATGGTGGCGGATATCAGACAGCTCTCGACGCAGCTCTCGCAGCTGGCGGCGCTGATGCTCCTGACATCTACTGCGCAGAGGATGCTTTCGTTGCTAAGTATTCCAAGGGTGACGCCGCTCAGTTTGCTGCACCTTATGCTGCACTCGGAATCGACGTTGACAAGGAAGTTGCTGATGCAAAGATCGCTAACTACACAGTTGAGCTCGGAACAAGACCTGACGATGGTGCTCTCGTTGCTCTCGCATATCAGGCTACTGGTTGTGCTATGATCTACAGAAGAGACATCGCTAAGGATGTTTTCGGCACAGATGATCCTGCTGCAATCGCTGCAGAGTGTGGCCCTGGAATGGACAAGTTCTTCGCAGCTGCTGACAAGTGCAAGGCTAAGGGTTATGCTATGATCTCTTCCGTCGGTGACCTTTGGAACATGTGTAAGGCTAACACCGAGGTTAAGGCTGGTTGGGTTGTTGACGATACTCTCAACATCGATCCTCAGCGTGAAGCATTCCTCGATTATGCTAAGACAATCATCGACAAGGGCTACTCCAATGACACAGGCACATGGTCTGAGGCTTGGTATGCTGATATGGCTGGTTCCGGCGACAAGCAGGTATTCTGCTTCTTAGGACCTGCTTGGCTCATCAACTACGTTATGGCTGGTAACTCCGGTTCTTGGAAAGAGACCGGTGAGACAGATGCTGACGGCAACCCTGTAAAGGAGCTCGACACATCAATCGGTACATATGGTAAGTGGGCAGTTTGTGATTCCCCTCTCGGATTCTTCTGGGGTGGTTCTTACGTTCTCGCTAACAAGGATACCGACAAGGCTACACTCGTAGGCGACATCATCAGATACATCACTCTCGATACATCAGAGAATGGTCTCCAGTATGCTTGGGCAAACGGTCTCCTTTCCGATGACGGTACAAAGGATACAGTTGCTTCTGCAGTAGTTATGGATAAGTCCGACGGAAAGGTCGACTTCCTCGCTGGCCAGAACATGTTTGACGTATTCGGTCCTGCAGGCGACTTCGCAACAGGTAAGTTGGCTACTCCTTATGACGAGGATATCAACAGACTCTTCAACGATCAGGTAACTGCTTATTCTCATGGTGAGAAGGACAGAGACGCTGCTATCGCTGACTTCAAGACAAACGTTGCAGAGCAGGTAGGTATTAACGTTGGCTGATCTTAAGATCATCAATAGTTAAAGAATGATTACTGCCGTACGGGGCGGCTCAAGGGCCGCCCCTTTCTTTTAAAACTATTTCTATTCGGAGGTGATTAGTATGGGAAAAAGAAAGACTATATCCTATGCTAGATACGGATATATTTTCTCTATTCCGTTTGTTATTACCTTCCTTATTTTCTCTCTCTATCCTATTTTCTACACACTCGTAGTTGGTTTTACAGATCTTCAGGGTATCGCTAAGACAGATTTCCATTTTCTGAAGAATCCGTTCCAAAACTTCCAGTTTGTATTGACAAGTGACACATTCAAAACATCTCTTGCTAATACTGCAGGAATGTGGATTTGTAACTTCATTCCGCAGCTGGGCATGGCGCTCCTTCTGACAGCGTGGTATACCGATAGGAGAATGAGAATCAGAGGGAAGGGCGCTTTCAAAGTTATCGTCTATTTGCCTAACATTATCACGGCAGCTACAATCGCTATCTTGTTTAAGTCATTGTTCGGTTACCCTATGGGACCTGTTAATGACTTCCTGAACAGAATCGGTAAAGATAGTGTCTACTTCTTGAATAATAAGATGTCCACAAGGGCAATTGTCGTATTCATCCAGTTCTGGATGTGGTACGGATATACAATGGTTACCCTCATTTCGGCAGTTATCGGTATTGATCCCGGTATCTTCGAAGCTGCTGAACTTGACGGTGCCAACAGATGGCAGCAATTCTGGAGGATCACGATCCCCTGTATCAGACCTATCATGCTCTTCGTACTTGTAACAAGTATGATCGGTGGTTTGAATATGTTCGATATCCCGATGTTGCTCAATGCAGGCGGACCTGACAGTGCTACAATGACTGTTTCACTCTGGATCTATAACCTCGCATTCACCGGTAAACATCAGTACAACAGAGCCGCTGCTGCTTCAATGCTCGTGTTTACTATCATTCTTATTCTTTCTCTTATTCTCTTCTACATCCTTAGAGATAAGGATGAGGCTAAGGCCCTCAAGGCTCGTAAGAGAGAAGCTAAAGAGAGAAAGATGCAAGAGAAATTATATGGGAAGGCGGGATTCTAATTATGGCTAAAAGTACTTTATCACTTAAGCAGAACAATCGCGTTCTTCAAGTAATCGTTTACATCGTTTCGATCTTCCTTTGCTTCTTGAGCTTGATCCCTTTCTATATCATGTTCATCAACGCAACAAGATCAACAGAGGATATCCAGGCACACGCTATCGCTCTTCTGCCTTCCATCTATGCGCAGAGGAACTGGAACGTTCTTACTACGAAGGACTTCAGTGTACCTGTAGGTTTTAAGAACTCCCTTATCATATCTGTAGGATCTACAGTACTTGCTATTTACTTCTCTACACTGACAGCTTATGCTATCAGCGCATATGAATGGAAGCTCAAGAGACCTTTCTTCAAGTTCATCGTTGGTATCATGATGATCCCCGGTCAGATCACGATGGTAGGTTTCTATCAGATGATCTACAAGATCCACATGGTTAACCAGCTCTGGGTTCTCATCGTTCCTTCGATCGCTGTTCCTATGACAGTCTTCTTCATGAAGCAGTACATGGATGCATCGCTTTCGCTCGAGATCGTTGAATCCGCCAGAATCGACGGCGCCAGAGAGTTCTATACTTTCAACAAGATCATCTTGCCTATCATGAAGCCCGCTATCGCGACTCAGGCAATCTTCTCTTTCGTTGCAAGCTGGAACAACCTCTTTATCCCGTTGGTTCTCTTGACCGACAAGACCAATTACACCTTGCCTATCATGACTAAGCTCCTCAACGGAGATATCTACAGAGTTGAGCATGGTACTATCTACTTGGCATTGTCACTGACGGCTATCCCTCTTATCGTCATCTACTTAGTACTTTCCAAGTACATTGTAGAGGGTGTTGCAATGGGTTCCGTCAAGGGCTGATACCTATTCAGATCTTTACGATTTAAACTTAAAAGCCCCGGAGTGATCCGGGGCTTTTTTATTATCTTTCCTTGCGCAGGGCGATCCGGTATTCAGACGGTGAAGAATCCACATACTTTTGAAAGCAGCGCGTAAAAGTTGCAGGGTTATTGAATCCGCACTGCAGAGCGATATCCGTGATCGAATCGTTACTGTTGATCAGCTTGATCTTCGCTGCCTGGATCCTGCGTTTGGACAGATAGTCATAAAAAGAGCAGCTGGTATATTCCTTGAACTTACGCGCAAAATGGAATTTGGAAAAGTTAACGTAAGTAGCTGCAAAGTCCAGAGTCAGGTCATCCATATAGTGTTCATTGATGTAGGTGATAAGACCTGCGAATTTGTTTTCTTCTTCCGACTTATTTGAAGACAGGTTAAGATACTGCTCTTCTGCTATGTAGCTGAAGATACTCAATACATCGGCAAAAATGGGGAGTTCCCTGACATAGTCCGTATACTTGAAATAGATATCCGTTATATCCATCAGTTTGTTATAGATGTTGTCGTAAAGCTTTGGCTGTGTCTTGTGGTTAACTAGCTGTGCCTCGCTCAGGAATTCCTCGATACTTGAATAGTCAAGAAAACGCTTCATGAATTCGATATCAAGAAGGAAAAGGAACCTGGCCCCTGCATCACTTGAGATTACTTCATGCAGCATATTTGGGGGAATAAAAAGGATATCTCCGGGGTTTAAGGTAAACCTTTTCTCACCGGCGATATATGTGTAGATACCTTCAAGGGGAGTTACTATCTCGATCGCTTCATGCTTATGGAGAGGATACCCGTCAGTCTCCGTGTTATACCAGATCCTTATCCCTGTCCCCGGAACAAAATCGACATCTTCAACCGAATCAGTGATCTTACGTTCAATGATGTCACTTATAGGCTGAGAGTAGTGTTTGGGAGTTGTGTTATTCGATCGAGTCATAGTGTTGATCCTTTGAAAAATTAATTTACAAATATTTGCTTAGAACCATTAAAATAGATTATATCAGATATTAACTTTGCAAGAAGGCCGTCAGGGGCGAACTACAAGGAGACAGAAACATGAACAGAGAAGAAGCAAGAGCAAAAGCGATAGAATTGGTTTCCAAGATGACAGTATCTGAGATGGCATCCCAGTTGAGATACGACTCTCCTGCCATAGAAAGGCTCGGCATTCCGGAATACAACTGGTGGAATGAAGGCCTTCACGGCTTTGCAAGGAGCGGAACTGCAACAGGCTTCCCTCAGGCCATAGGTCTCGGAGCGACATTTGACGAGGAACTTCTGGATGAGATCGGTGATGTTATCTCGACAGAAGCAAGAGCCAAGTATAACGAGTACTCCAAGCACGAGGACCGTGATATCTATAAGGGACTTACGATCTGGTCTCCCAATGTTAATCTCTTCAGGGACCCCAGGTGGGGAAGAGGCCAGGAGACATACGGTGAGGATCCTTACCATATTGCAAGACTTGCAATAAGATTTATTCATGGTCTCCAGGAAGGAAAGGGCCCCAAGGCGGATAACGCTCACATGAAGACTGCGGCTTGTGCCAAGCACTTTGCTGTTCACTCAGGGCCTGAAGCCCAGCGTCATCATTTCGATGCGAAAGTAAGTCTCAAGGACCTTTACGAGACATACCTTCCCCAGTTCGAAGCATGCGTAAAAGAGGCAGGCGTAGAATCCGTTATGGGTGCATATAACAGGACCAACGGAGAACCCTGCTGCGCTCACTCTTACCTGATGGGCAAAGTCCTTCTCGCCGAGTGGGGATTCGAAGGTCATTTCGTTTCCGACTGTTGGGCTATCCGTGACTTCCATGAGAATCACAAGGTTACATCTGATCCTGTTGAAAGTGCTGCACTGGCTCTCGAGCAGGGCTGTGACCTTAACTGCGGATGCACATACTTGAGCCTTGACCAGGGCCTGAAGGAAGGAAAGATCGACGAAGAACTCGTCCGCCGTTCCGCTATTAAGCTCTTTACTGCAAGATACCTTCTTGGTCTTTTCGAGGAGAACGAATACGATTCCATTCCTTATGAGAAGGTCGAGTGTGCCGAGCACCTTGCTGTTGCAAAGAAGGCCTGCGAAGAGAGTATCGTAATGCTTAAAAACGACGGCATCCTTCCCGTTGACAGGAGCAAGGTCAAGACGATCGGTGTAATAGGCCCCAACGCTGACAGCAGGGCCGCCCTGGAAGGCAATTACTTCGGTACTTCCTCCGAATACATTACTCCTCTTGCAGGATTGATCCACGGAGCAGACGGTATCAGGATCCTTTATTCGGAGGGTGCGGATCTGTTCAAGAACAGGCCCGACAATCTTGCCCGTCCGTTTAACAGACTGTCAGAAGCTGCTGCTGTTTGCGAGCACTCGGATCTGGTTATCCTCTGCTTGGGTCTTGATGCGACCATCGAGGGTGAAGAGGGAGATACCGGTAACCAGTTCGCATCAGGAGACAAGATCGATCTGGATCTTCCCGAGTCCCAGCGTAAGCTCGTAGAGACCGTTATCAAGTCCGGTACACCTTTCGTTGTATGCATGCTTACAGGCAGCGCGATGGATATGAGATTTGCCGAAGAAAACGCATCAGCCATTCTTCAGTGCTGGTATCCGGGACCCCGCGGCGGAGACACGATCGCAGATATCATCTACGGTAAGTTAAACCCCTCAGGCAAGCTCCCTGTTACGATCTATAAGAGCGTCGAAGATGTTCCCGAATTTACCGACTACTCAATGAAGGGCCGTACATACAGATACATCGAGACAGAGCCTCTTTATCCTTTCGGATTCGGTCTCGGGTATTCAAAGACGAAGGTCGATTCAGCCGAGATAGCAGGCAGGGACGAAAGCGGAGTTAAGATCAAGGTCAAGGCATCCAACATGGGTGATTATGCTGCAAGAGAAGTCCTGCAGGTATATATCAAGACGGACTCTGAATACGAGACTCTGAATGCTAGACTTGCAGCTTTTAAGTCCATTGAGATCCCTGCTTCAGCTGATACGGAAGTTACGATCGAAGTCCCTCTGACGGCATTTACGACCGTCGATAACGAGGGCTGCCGTAAGGTGCATGCTGCTGCTGCCGACTTCTTCGTAGGATTCGGTCAGCCCGATAAGAGAACGGAAGAACTCTACGGTGTATCTTCCATCGAGATAAAGGCTGTTCCGGCAGAAGGATAAGGATAAAAGAAGAAGAGTGATAAGGCGCAGTATGGCCCGTCCAAGGCTGTGCTGCGTCTGTTATTTCAGGGTTATCATTATTGATTATCGGGAAAAGCCAATATCGTGTATAATCAACTGTGTAATATGTGCTTTTGGCACTGATATCAAAGGATGAAAAAGATGAAAGAACTCGATTTTCCGTTCGATGCGGAGTATGTGTTAAGAAAGAAAAAATCACTCAAGAGAAGCCTCCTCGAAAGAGAGGGTGTTAAATACCTGGATAAGAAGATCGCGCTCCTCGGAGGGTCCACCACAGAGAACATCAAGCTCATGCTGGAACTCTTCCTCTTAAATGCCGGTATCAGACCTGAATTCTACGAGTCTGAATACAACAGATACTGGGAGGATGCAGTCTTCGGCAATCCCGAACTCGACGACTTCAAGCCCGACCTTATCTACATCCATACGACGACCAGAAATCTTAAGGCCACACCCGATGTCACGATGTCTGCTGAAGACATTGATACGATACTCGAAAACGAGTTCCAAAGGTTTTCAGCTATGTGGGATAAGATCGAAGAAAGATACGGCTGTATCGTTATCCAGAACAACTTCGAACTTCCTTACTACAGGCTCCTTGGCAATTCGGATGTCAGCAACATCCACGGACTTTCAAACTTCACGGCAAAGCTCAATCTGAAGTTTGCTGAATACGCCGAAGCGCACGAGAAGTTCCACATCAATGACATACATTACATCTCTGCAGAATACGGCATCAAGAACTGGTCCGATCCTGCCGACTGGTACCGCTATAAATACAACCCCTGTGTTGCCGCAACGCCTGATCTTGCATATAACCTTGCAAGGATAGTTAAGGCCCTCTACGGCAAGAACAAGAAGGCGATAGCATGTGACCTTGATAACACTCTCTGGGGCGGTGTCGTAGGTGATGACGGTCCCGAGAATATCAAGATCGGCCAGGAGGATGCAGTAAGCGAACTCTACGAAGAATTCCAGTCTTACATCAAGGCTCACAGGGACTTGGGCATCCTTCTTACCATCGCATCCAAGAACGATGAGGAGAACGCTCTTGCAGGTCTTGCAAGACCTGACGGAGTCTTAAAGAAGGACGACTTCCTCGTTATCAAGGCTAACTGGGAGAATAAGAATACCAATATCGCAAACACCGCTGCCGAGATCAATATCGGCGCCGATGCTTTCGTTTTCGTTGACGATAATCCCATGGAAAGAAATATCGTCGAGAGCACGATCGACGGTATCGCTGTTCCCGATCTGGGAAATCCTGAGACTTATATCAGGATTATGGACGGCGCCGGTTACTTTGAGGTAACGGGTCTGTCTGCAGACGACCTCAAGCGTAACGAGATGTATAAGGCAAATATCTCCAGAGCTACTGCTGCGGCATCTTTTACGGACTATACCGAGTACCTGAAGTCTTTGGAGATGAAGGCAGAGATCCTGCCCTTCAGTCCTATCTATATGGCAAGGATCACGGAGCTCACCAATAAGAGCAACCAGTTCAATCTCACGACCAGAAGATGCACACAGGCTGAGACCGAATCTTTCGCCGCAGATCCCAATTACATAACACTCTACGGCAAGCTCATCGACAAGTTCGGTGATAACGGTGTCGTATCCGTCGTTTTCGGACACGTTAATGATGAAGTCTCAACTCCTGACTGCAAGATCTTTGATATCGACCTCTGGCTCATGAGCTGCCGTGTCTTAAAGCGCGACATGGAATGCGCCATGATGGACGAGCTCGTACGCCTGGCAAAGGAGAAGGGCGTGGATAAGATCCGCGGCTTCTACTATCCTACGGCCAAGAACAAGATGGTCAAGGAATTCTACGCTGACAGGGGGTACACCAAAGTCTCTGAAGACGATGAAGGCAACACAGTCTGGGAACTTGAGACAAAAGGCTACGAGAATAAGAATTCCGTTATCGCAGTTAATTGATATAATCTATACGTAATTAAGAAAAAGAGAGGTAGATAAGATGACAAGAGAAGAAGTATACGAGAAGCTGAATGAAGTATTTCAGGATGTCTTTGACGATGAGGATATCACCGTAACAGATGAGACCGTTGCATCCGATGTTGACGGCTGGGATTCATTGGAGCACATCAATCTGCTCGTCGCTGTTGAGCGCGCATTCGGCATCAAGTTCACGATGGGTCAGACAACACACCTTAAGAACGTCGGCGAGATGGTCGATGTCATCATCGAGAAGTTAGGATAATTCTTAGTGGAAGTTCATCACATCGGTTATCTTGTAAAAAGACTCAAGGATTCCAGGGAGGCATTTACCGCCCTGGGATTTGATGTTGTCCGTCCGGTCGAATACGACCCCATTAGAGATGTTAATATCGAGTTCCTTGATAACGGCGGATACTGTGTTGAACTGATAGAGCCGGCATCTGCGGAATCTCCTCTGATGCCGTTGCTCAAGAAATTCAAGAACGCGCCTTACCACCTCTGCTTCATAGCCGAAGACCTGGAGAAGGCGAAGGAAGAATTCGAGAATAAGGGCTACATGCTCTTCCGTGATATAGAATTAGCACCCTGCCTCGACGGCAGACGCGTAGTATTCATGGTAAATCCCGATATCGGGATAATCGAGATAGCAGATAAGGAGCCGGTATAATGTCACTCGTATCTGCTGTTTTTCTGGGATTTGTTGCAGTCGTTGCGCTGATCTACTATCTTCTGCCCAACAAGGCTAAGCCTTATGTGCTCCTCGCAGGATCCGTAGCGTTCCTTGCGGTTGCCGGTGCATGGACTCTGGGCTTTGTCCTCTTCACGGCAATAACGACCTTTTTTGCGGGCAAGATCGCAGCCGGCAAAGGCGAGGGCAGATCCAAGACGGTCGCAGCAGTGATCGCGATAGTAATAAACATCGCTTTGATGTGTGCCGTTAAATACTACGGCGTATTAGATCTCATAACAACAGATATTAACAATGTTACAAAAGCAGCTGACGGAAGCTTCCTCGCGGTTGCAGTGCCTTTGGGCATGTCTTTCTACACATTGCAGATGACGGGCTATGTTTTAGACTGCCTCTGGGGGATAATACCTGCCGAGAAGAACTTCTTTAAGTATCTTCTCTTCGCCTGCTACTTCCCCTACATGACATCAGGTCCTCTTAACCACTACGGGGAGCTGTCCAAAGAATTTACCAAGCCCATAACACTTGAATATGAGAATATCCGCAAGGGCATTGTCAGGATCGCCTGGGGCTTCTTCCTTAAGCTCGTGATAGCAGAGAGGGCGTCCGTTATCGTTAATGCCGTTTACGGCGACCACCAGACCTATACCGGACCTTTTGTCCTTTTGGGGGTCACACTTTTTGCACTCCAGCTTTATACGGACTTCATGGCCTGCATGGAAGTTGCGATCGGAACATCCTACATATTCGGCATCAAGCTCCCTGAAAACTTCAACAGTCCTTACATGGCTCTGTCGATAAGAGAGTACTGGCAGAGATGGCATATCACATTGGGAACCTGGCTCCGTGATTTCCTTTACTATCCGCTCTTAAAATCTGCGCCCTTCATCGCGATCGGCGATAAGGCGAAGAAAGCGTTCGGCAAGAAGAACGGCAAGAAGGTGCCGGTCTACCTTGCGATGCTGGTTCTTTGGACTGCCGTAGGATACTGGCACGGCGGACTCTGGAAATATGTAATCGGTTCGGGACTCCTGCACTGCTTCTACATCGTAGGAGGCATGATCGCTGAGACCCTTTTCGCGAAAATGAGAAAACCCTTCAAGCCCGACAAGCTCCCATATAAGATCTTCTGCGGAGTAAGGACATTCGTTCTTGTTCTCATAGGATTCTTCTTCTTCAGGGCTGCTAACGTTCCTGATGCCCTGCAGCTTTTCAGGGCCCTCTTTACTGCAGGAGCAATGCCTGAAGGCGGAATACTTGCAACGGGCATCAGCCTGCCTGACATTATCGTTCTTGCGGTCTCAACGGTCATGCTGATCGCAGTCGATATCTATAAGTTCCGTCCTGATCAGAATGCGGAGCCGAGGCTCGTAACAGACCTCACCGGAAAGCTCCCTGTCGCGGTCAGGATCCTGCTCCTGGCGCTTCTCATAATCGCCATAGCAGTATTCGGTAAATACGGTCTGGGTTACGACTCGGCCTCGTTCATATATGCAAGGATATAACTGTCGGAGGTAATAGAAATGGATGTAGTATGTCTTGATATGGAAGGTGTTGTTGTTCCTGAGATATGGATCGCTTTCGCTGAGGCTTCGGGTATCCCGGAACTTAAGAGAACGACAAGGGACGAACCCGATTACGATAAGCTGATGCACTGGCGCCTTGGCATATTAAAGGAGCACGGTTTGGGTCTTCCCGAGATACAGAAAGTAATATCCACCATTGACCCGCTCGACGGAGCAAAAGAATTCCTTGATGAGCTCCGCAAAGAATGTCAGGTGATAATCTTAAGCGATACTTTCGTTGAGTTCGCAATGCCCCTGATGGAGAAGTTAGGTTATCCCACGCTCTTCTGCAACAGTCTGGAAGTTGCTCCCTCAGGCGAGATCACGGGCTTTAAGATGAGGTGCGAGAACAGCAAACTTACAACAGTCAAGTGTCTCCAGGAGATGGGTTTTGATACCATCGCTGCAGGCGACAGCTATAACGATCTCGGCATGATCAGAGCATCCCGCGCAGGCTTCCTTTTTAGGAGCACCGAACAGATAAAGAAAGACAATCCCGACCTTCCCGCCTTCGAAGAATACGATGACTTCCTCAAGGCGATATTGGAGACAGTAGGCTGACAGTTACAAGGATCGAATACCATTGCAATCAGTTCCGCGATCGAGGTCAAAAAATTTGACCTCGAGTTAACCGCAATCCGTTACGGTTGCGGTTTTATTAATGCATAGATAAGTCCCATTAATGACGTTTACAAACAAATGTTCTTAAATTATAATCTGGTAAAAGATTTCGGTGGAGGACAAGACAATGTTGGATGATAACCGGGCCATTATCGTAGATGAGTCTACACTGAAAGATAAGATATACACTATCCGTGGTCAGCAGGTAATGCTGGATTCTGACCTGGCAGAGATCTATGGTTTCTCGGTCAGCGCGTTTAACCAACAGGTTAAACGCAATATTAACAGATTCGATGAAGATTTCATGTTTGAATTGAATAAGGAAGAAATGGAATCTTTATCGAAATCACAAAATGTGATTTCGATTCAAACCAAGGGATCAAAAGGCGGGAGGACAAAACCAGTCAAAGCATTTACTGAGCAAGGTGTTTATATGCTTATGACTGTTCTTAAAGGAGATCTGGCAGTAGAACAGAGCAAGATCCTGATCCGCCTCTTTAAATCCATGAAAGACTATCTGATCGAGAAACAACCTCTTCTTACCCCCAAGGACTACTTTGCCTTGGTTGCTAAAGTCGAGGAGAATTCCAGACAAATCTGCTCAATACAGGAGACGATGGTAACTAAGACGGAACTATCAGACATAATCAAGCTCTTCGATCAAGGAGAAAGAGATGAGGAGATACTTATCCTTAACGGGGAACCGTTTAAGGCGGATGAAGCATATCAGAAGATCTACAGGAGTGCCAAGAGAAAGATAGCAATTATCGATGACTATATAGGGATAAAGGTATTGCATCATCTGGCACATTCAAAGAAGGAGGTTAGCATTACCATAATCAGTGACAATATGGCAAGACCGAGGCTCACGTTGGCGGAGTACAAGGATTTTGTTACCGAGAACCCGGGGAGAGACATAACGTTTATCAAGTCCAAGCATCGCTCTCATGACAGATATATCGTATTGGATGAAGGGACAAAGGATATGAAGATATATCATTGTGGTGGCTCCGGCAAGGATGCAGGCAAAAGAATGACAACGATCACAAGACTTAGTGATATCGATGAATACAAAGAAACGATAAAGGTCATGTTGAATAATCCGCCGCTGGTCTTGAGGTGAAGATTGCTATAAAAATCTAAGATTCTTAGCAAAGAAGAAATATTGAGAAATAAGGGGTTTAAAAGGGCACTTGCTACAACTTGCTACAAAATGGAGCATAAATGGTCCTTGACAACTATTTTTTGATGAAACATATTAGACACAGGAGGAACTGTAAATGCTTGGAAACAGACTGTTGGCATACAGGCGACGTGAAGGGATGTCTCAACAACAGCTTGCCGATAAGCTGGGTGTTGCCCGTTCCACTGTTGCCAGGTGGGAAAAGGAAAATAATGCTCCTTCTGTTCCGGAGATAAAGAAGATATCCGATCTTTTGGGATTATCCGAACAGGAACTGTTCTCAGAAGAAGACAGAGTAGAAGATGATACGGTATCGGATCTTGAGGAAACAATAAGCGATATCTCTTATGGAGTAAATGAACAGAGAAAAGTCCTGGAGGAGATATCTTCGAAGCATGCGACCTCAAGTGACATAGAGAAACTGAGAGATACGATCGATGTCAGTAAAGAACAGTTGGAGATTCAAAGAGAGATTTTGCATCAGAAGAAGGTAAGGAACCTGATATTAATAATTTTGGCAATAGTAATAGCGATGATGGTCGGATTGCTATTGTATGGAATAGCTTTTTATTCAGATGATACTCATGGTTTTTATGTTGACGGACCGGTAATAGAAGATTAGTTATGAAAGGAGAACACATCATGAAAAGAGTAATTGCAGCGCTCCTTGGAATATTAGTTCTATTTTTAGGGGGGGGTGTGTAACGCTAGTACCATTAACGGGACAAATGATTTTGATCTCATTGAGTATTGTGAGACACATGAGATTCATAACAGGGAAGAATTCCAAAGCATCTTGGATTATTATGTGCCTGAGGGAGGATCGATCAATACTTACGATCCTGTGGATGGTGAAGAGATATCTTTTGAGATTTGTATTGATTACGAAAATCAAATAGTATCGACTGAGACTTTATATTTGACGCAAACGACAAGAGGAACTAAATCTGGCAGTGTATCTCGAGATTACTATTCATCAGTAGGAATAAAGATTTTTTCCATCACGGTACATGGATCATTTACCTATAATTCCACAAATGTAACTACGACTTCTGCGTCCGGAACTTTTACTCCCGCACCTCTGAGTTTATGGACAAGTTCTCCTGTGGTTACTACCGGCAAGACAAATGGTAAAGCATATGCCAGAATTTCCGGAACAGCAAGCCTGCTTGGTGCAACAAAAAGTTATAGTTTGACCTTGACTTGTGACAAAAACGGCAATTTGGGAAGTTACTGACAGATAAAGAAAAGTTGCCCGTTCAGTTTGCAGACCAACGGACAACTTGGATGAACAACAGAAAACCATGAGTAGGAGCTTTCCGATAAAGGTGTTCACTTGTTTGAGAGTATAGCACCTCTGATCAGTGTAAGCAAGGAACAGGCATTTGGCTTTTTGTTATGGAGGTGCGGACCCATGTGGATGTAATGATGGTAGGGAATAAGAAATTATTATAAAACATTTTGGGAGGAAGAAACATGAAAAACAAATCTTTGCGTAGGATTGTAATAACCACAGTTACGGCAGTATGTCTTTTGGTTTTTGGTTTTGTGGCTAATGTTGTTGCATATAATGACACAATATCTTTTGCAGGTGGTTCTAAAGGATTTGCAAGTAATAATCGCCAGGTAGGTTTTTCAGGATCAAAGGGGTTTAAGTCAAAACTTGTAGGGTTTACATTTAATGGTATGCCTTCAGGTACAATGCCAAATAGTAATACTGAGATAAATTTCAGGTTGTATAAGACCAATCATGTTGACCAGGCTACGGTTGCTACCGCACATACGTATTCAAATTATAGTAATGGTGATTGGAAAAAAGGCAAGTTCTTTGACTTAATAGATCATTCATCAGGGAAAACATTTTCCATTGCATCGAAT
Source organism: Clostridiales bacterium (assembly GCA_017615325.1). Classification (GTDB taxonomy): domain Bacteria; phylum Bacillota; class Clostridia; order Saccharofermentanales; family Saccharofermentanaceae; genus Saccharofermentans. The sequence goes on from JAGAAI010000020.1 coordinate 32,505, forward strand.
GCTACTAACGCATCAGGATTGGGGGCAACTGTAGGTGTTCAGTGGGTTTACTATTAAGCGATATATATGTGCATTTTTAGTAATTGCATACCTTTTTGCAGTTACCTGCTGCGCTCAGTCAGGAACTGATGATAGAGCAGATCCTTCCGTTCAGGGAAATCCCGGCGATTCGAGCGTTCCCAACGACACTGTTCCGGATGGCTATATCCTGAACAGTGTCGTTCAGGACGGAGAATATTGCGGAAGAGTGTATAAGGACCAACTTATCCTGAATCTGGATGGAAAACAATATCTTGCGGTAGGATTGTTTATTGATTTTGAAGAAGAGTATCCATATTTAGGTGCACACTTTGGTAAAGAACTGGACATATACTACTCTGATGAGGATATCAAGAGTCTTAAGGTCGGAGATGAGTTTAAGTTTGACAGCGATATCCGTTTTGAGATCGAATCGCTTGATGAGACTGATTGGGAACCTCCGTATTATTTACCGGATGTACCTAACGGAAAGATTATTTTGAATGATGACTTTTGTTTGATACATGGACAGTACATAAGAGACGATTATGACAATATTGTTGATTGGTCCAGATCAGAAAAATGGATATTGACGACGGAGAATAATATAAAAACACAAGGTATAGGCATTTTCCCCGTGTTTGAGCATAAGTTGTATGAATACTCGGATAAATGTATCTTTAAGTATTACGACTATGTCGGTGATGGTGAATATCATACTATCAACCGGGAGGATCTAAACAAGTTATTTGAGGTTCATGATGGTATCTGTGGCAGATATGGATATTGCAGTTTTACTGTGCGAAGGAATCAGATTGTAGAGGTATGTTTCGCAGTTGGAAGAGAGTTGTTGTAACTGTATGATAAAAAAAATACTTAGTCTGACATTATCTTTGATTTTTGTTGGTTCTTTATTGTGTTCCTGCTCGCCTGCAGATAACAGTAAAGAACAGACTTTGCCGTCTGAAACAGATATTGAGTTACCGGCAGATCCTTCTGACAGATATTATAAGGCGGATCTTTATAATGTTGGAGTAGATGGATACGACTTGGGAAAGATTATTGACTCTGAAAACGGTAAGATAGCAGTATTCTACAAATGGGATGAAGGTGATACGGCTTATTATCATTACAGATTAAGTAAACATGAGAATGGCTCTCAGGAATGGGATCAATACGTTGATATTGACTCTTCCGGGAAGTTGTTATTTTCTTTTTGTTATATAGGAAATAATAGATTAGTAGCCGGAACCTACTATGGTTTTGATGTCTATGATCTTAATACTGGTGAGCTCATAAATCAAAATGAAGATCTGTTTATGATAATAGATAGTCCTCTTAGAATTAGTAGACATGACAATGGTTTTGTCATGATAAAAAATGATTGTGTTTATCTTATAGGCGAGGATTATTCAGTAATATCAGAGATCTCGTTTGATGAAGAAGGTTATTTAGCAGAAGATAGCACATATTTTACTCAAAACGGCAGGGATTATCTCGTTTTGGATGATTATCCGGTTATGCAATACTATGAAATCGATTTCGAGAGAAAGACGATCAGTCCGGTTTGCAGCAGTGCCGATCTTGATTTGAGTTGGAATTATTGTTACAGGACCGGCAAATATGCATATGATTATCACAAGGGTATCATATATGAACTTGATCTCTTGAATAAGACAAAAAAAGAGATGATCTATACATCAAACATTTTGATAAAACCCGCATTAATGAGTTCAATTAGTCCTGTTTGGTATATCTTCAGTGAGAGTGAACTGGCTGTTCTCTACGACAATTCGCCTGCACAGAGCGAGATCCTGCTATTTAGGCCGGATAATGATTCTAATCTTGCCCAAAGAACAAAGCTGACAGTGAGGGGATACCGTGCAAACGAAGATATCTGTTTGGCTAATGCCGCTTATCTGTACAATACATCACAGGACAAATATCTGATCTTGGTTGAGAATTATGATAATGACAAATACGGCTATAATAATGCAGAAGAGGCACAGGCAAGCAAGCTTAACCTGCTTAAGGATTTTGTGTCAGGTGACGCACCTGATATCTTCTTTGGCAATGACTTTGATTACGATCAGATGGGAAGATCCGGCCTGGTCATGGATCTGGCAGAATATCTAAAGGGAAGTGATTCGATTAACGAGGATACGATTAGTAAGAACATTTATGATCTGTATTTTGATGAAGGTCAATGTTATAAATTGTTTACCGGATATACGATGTTTGGCTTGTGGAGTAACGCCGAGTTTACAGGGAACAATGATAACATGACCATTGATGACATGAGTGCATCCACGTACAGTCCGAGGATCTTTATTGGTGAAGAATCATGCAATATAGCTGATTTTGCGATCAGATATCCGATCAGAAGATTGATAAAGGACGGAGAGTTTATTAATGAAGAAGAATTGGAAAAGATCATTCAATTTGCAATAGATAACGGAAGTGCTCCAAGTTCCGGAACAAACAGTCTTGCTTACAGCAGTACAGTTGCTTCAAAGGAAAATGCGGTCTATTTGTCATATGTTGGATTCATAAATGTCTTTAGATCCAATCAGTACGAGATGAAACAGGAATTAAAGTTTGTCGGATTTCCTTCGCTGGATGGGGCCGTACATGTAGCATACCCTCAGGGACTGGTAGCAGTATCAGAAAGTACCCAATACCCTGAGGAATGTATGAAGTTTATTGAGTTCATGTTTTCGGATGAGGTTCAGAAAGCGATGCTTGCCAGCAACCAGATACCTGTTAATAAGTCGATCTTTAATGAAGCTCTTGAAATCGCTTTGGACCGCTCCAAACTCGGAGATGACATGTATTATCGTATATTCTTTGGCGATGATGAGAACGGTGTAATTTATACCCAAGAGGAAGTTGAATCATACTGCAAAGCAGTGGAATCCGTTGATACGATCATGATCATGGATTGGGGCTTATATAACATCATTGCAGAGGAGGTCAATTCTTACTTCAGTCAACATAAGGACATTAAGGATATTGCTCATTCGATGAGGTCGAGAATAGTTATATATTTGGAGGAGAATTATAAGTAAAATATTTGAATAAAAAGAGAATGATTGAATTAATGCGGATTTAAGCGCAATTCGGGAAATTACTGATATAAAAAGTTGCCCGTTCAGTTTGTAGACCAACGGACAACTTGGATGAACAACAGAAAACCATGAGTAGGAGCTTTCTGATAAAGGTGTTCACTTGTTTGAGAGTATAGCACCTCTGATCAGTGTAAGCAAGGAACAGGCATTTGGCTTTTTGTTATGGAGGTGCAGACCCATGTGGATATGATATTTGCAGGATAAACAATCTTAAATATAACTCTGTTTGGAGGTATTAATCATGTTAAAGAAATTATTTGTGATAATGACAATTACAACAGTTATGGTAGCATCCATTGCATCCATATGTTTGGCATCACGTGGGCTACAGTCTTTTGGTTTAACCCATGGATATAATGGAACAAATTATTACGATCAGGGCTGGGCTAAGTTCTATGCGGATGATAAAGATTATGTAGTGAAAGTTGGGGTAGTGAAGAGTAGCGGTACATACGGGAAAAAGTCTACGACTGTAAGTCATGGAAGTACGCAGAAGTGCTATTCTTACCAAGTCACAGGTAATGACGGTTTGTCGGCTTGGGTTCAATACTATGGCGCTTAAAATCCCATGCGGAGAAAAGCGGATGCTTTTCTCCGCATCCTTCTGTTCTTATGAAAGATAATTCAGAACAAATAACTCTTTGTGAGGGGAAAACTATAAGGAGATTACCATTATATGAAGTTCTACTTTAAGAATTTCTCAAGATCAGTGTTTACACATCCTAAAGTCAACATGGTCATACTGTTTGACTTGATACTGACGGCAGCGGCTGTCTTCGTATTGATCCAGAATTTCTATTTTCTAAAGGAGAAACATGATGAGTTCTTCAGTGAGGACAGAGTGGCAAAGACATATGAACTGTATGTCGGAGATGAACTCTTTCCACTTGTAGAGAGTGATGTTCACAGCAAGTCAACAATGTATTACATTGGCCTCAAACTCTATAATGAGATCAATTCGTCGTCAATAAAGACATTTGGTTATAGTTATGAACTAAAAGGCATGAGGGGTGCTTTCTTTGATAAGGCCACAGATGAGAAGATGATCAATTCCGGACATAAAAAGCGTCTTGATCGGTATATGGTATCTGATTATGCATTGGAAGGATTTGGCCTGAAGATAGCAGAGGGGAGATGGTTTAATCAGGAGGAATTGGATCATCCATATTTGCAAGAGAGAGTTCCGATGGTGTTGGGAAGTAACTTTGCCAGTACTTTTGATGTAGGGGATATCATAATATATGATGACGATGTTAGATATCATGACGAGGCAGTCGTTGTTGGTTTTTTGGAAAGCAATACAGCGATTGAATACTATGGAGTCTCACAGGGCGGATTTGATGACGCGGTAATAATGCCTCATATAGGTTCGTTTCCGAGGCTTCATGCGAAAAGAAATTTTGATGGTTACGATCAGGAGGCGCTTCAAGAAAGCATTAACAGAGCGGATGAACTTGTTAATAGAGAAAGGGTTAGGACGCTAACAGGCGGATATCTTTATTGTCCCGATGAGACCGTTGATGTACAAAAATTGATCAATGATTATACTTCCAAGTATGGTTTTTACCAGATTACTGCTACACCGATCGATGGTGCTGCATACTCAGAGACAAAGTCCATATCCGAAAGAAATCTCCTGCTTATAGGAGTACTTGCTGTATCAACCACGATCATCTGTATGATATCTTTGGGAGGAGTCCTCTATAACCGTACACTGGATGACAGAAGGACTTACTGTATCTATATGAGCGCAGGGATTCCCTTGTGGAAGATAAATCTCTCGCTTATAACGGAGATGTTATTTTGGATGATCTTGTCCATATTGCCTGTAATAGCTCTGTCTTTATACGAGTATCAGACATTGATGATACCTCTCTGGCAGATAGGCCTCTTTGAGTTAATCGTAATGGGAGTATCCATAGCGCCGTCTCTGGCTGTTAACTTGAAGTGTAATATAGACCTTCTCATAAGAAATCAGATGAACTAAAGGAGAGTAGTTATTATGGTTTGTCGAAAGATAGTTTTAACTGATTATAAGGTTAGGGTAAAGTGTTATGCGGGTTAATATGGTTCGTGGAGGAAAGCAGATGCTTTTCTCTGCATCTTTCTTATTTTTTGCACTGATGACGGTCGGCGTCATCTTCAGTGCATCCGACAGTGAATATAACCTCAATCAGATGATAGCTAGAGGTTATATATCCAGAAACGCGGCCTTCTTTCAGATCCACGATAAATCAAGAGCTTATTCTCATACCGAGATCATAGTAAATGACGATGGTGATGTTGAAGAAAACTATGAAGTGGATCCTGCAACAGGTACCATAATCATCGACGGTACGGTAGGTAAACCCCAGGACCCGAACTTTGTCCTGAACAACGATGTGATAGAAGGAGGTCTTACAAGAATAGAGACAATGCTCTCATCAGGCGGCGATAACTATATAGCAGCCATTCATCAGGGCGAATTTAGAGGATTTTTCTATAAGGGAGAGATAACAGCTCCGCCTCTGGTAAGAGGAAGATTCTTTAAAGAGGAAGAGTGCCTTTCAAGAGAAAACCTTGCGGTAATAGGATCAGACTTCCTTGACAGGACAGTAAGGGAAAACGGGAAGGAATACGTAACATATAACGATAAGAAATATGAAGTCATAGGAGTAACAGGCATATCGAATGCCAGTTCCCTTGACCATCTGATAATAGTCAATATGGGATCCATGAGTTCTGATGAACAGAAAGAAGGCAGGATCTATCTTGACGGAGACAGATCTATGAAAGAGATCTATATCAAGATGAAGGACATGGCCCCCGGATTATTCGGAGTAGGATTAGACAGGCTCCCCACACCAAAGACTCTCATCGATTCTGCTTCGGGAGGCATGTATCTTAAGACATACTTAAAACTCATAATGGCATTCCTGTTCATCTTCATATACATAAGCGTAGTGATACAGGTCTTGAAGAGACAGAATCTTAAGATAGCAGTGATGAGCATATACGGATTGTCATTCCCCAGAAGGTTTATAAGCATAACGGGAAATGTCCTGATCTTTTCTTTTGCGGGACTATTGGCAGGACTTGCCGCAGTAATCATCCTGATAAAGACACAGTTCTTTACGTTGCCGTTTGGTCTCCTTTATGAGTACATGACGATATTCTTTGTAACGGGGATCGTGATGATAGTTTTGATGGCACTTATAACAGGACTTGGAATGAGGAGAGTAAACATCGGGGAGGTAATAAGAGAGGTATGAAGTTCCACGCTAAGAATACGGGAGTATCCATGGTTCAGTCTTTGGCTGTTAACTCTAGGTGCAATATAGACCTTCTCATTAAAAATCAGATGAACTAAAGGAGAATAACACTTATGGCATTGATCGAACTTCAGGAAATCAACAAGACCTTCGGAACAAAGGATAAGAAAGTCAATGTATTGGAGAACCTTAACTTCCATGTGGAAGAAGGAGAGATGGTAGCTATAACGGGAAAGAGCGGAGCAGGAAAGACGACGCTCCTTAACATAATAGCTGCCATAGACTATCCGGATTCAGGCAAATACCTCTTTGACGGGGAAGAAGTTGTTATAAAGAATACGGCACAGGGTATAAAGTTCCGTAAGGACAGGATAGGACTTATAGTCCAGCACTTTGCTCTTATTAACGACTTCAAGGTCTATGATAATGTTGAACTCGGGCTCTGGGAGACAGACATCAAGGGGGCCAAGAGGAAAGAAAGGGTAATGGAAGTACTGGAGTCATTAGGAATAGCAGAGCTTAAGGACAAATATCCGAATGTCTTGTCAGGAGGAGAGAAACAGAGGGTAGCGATAGGAAGAGCGATCGTAAACAATCACCGGCTTCTTCTGGCAGATGAACCTACAGGTTCGTTAGATTCAGATACAGAGAAGGGGATACTTGAGATCTTAAAGGATCTTAACAGGAAGGGAATGACTATCGTAATGGTAACTCACGATGCAGATGTAGCTAATACCTGTGACAGGAATGTTGTGCTGGATAAGCATTGATAGTATTCGTATAGTTAGCAAAGAACAAGGGGACTCGATCAAAGATTGAGTCCTTCTTTTAATTTGGTGTTGTCTCAAGGACGACTTAATATGCAAATGGACCGCTTTTTGTGTCACCTTGGCATCGTGATATAATTTGTAGAAAATATGATGGAGGACAGCATATGTACTTACCAGCTGACAGGATAGATGAATTCTGCGGTGTATACGATAAGAATGCTGCGGGAGAGACTCTTGAGGTATTCCTCGAGAACTACGACCCAAAGAAATGGGATAACCCTTCCGCGACAGTTGATACTGTTGTTTTCGCGGAAGAGGGAGGAGACCTGAAGAAGGTCATGCTGATAAGGCGCGGCAACCACCCTTCCATCGGCATGTGGGGTGTTCCCGGAGGTTTTGTCGAATACAAAGAAAACCTCAAGGATGCGGCTTTAAGAGAACTCGCTGAAGAGACAGGGATCGAGAATATAGATGCGATACAGCTCAAGACTTACGGTGACTGGGACAGGGATCCCAGGACCAGGATAATAACGACTGTTTTCGCGACGATCGTAAAGAAGGAAGACATAACTTTTGCGGCCGGTGACGATGCGGCAGAGGCAGACTGGTTCGACATAGACCTTAAAGAAGACGGGAACGGCAATTATGATCTGACCCTCACTGCGGATTCGTTAGATGCGAAACTTGGCTGCCTTATCGGTGTTGAAAAGAATATTGTTTGCGGGATAGAAGATAAGAAATACAAAGTAATTTCAAGAGACGGGATAGCTGCCGATCACGGTGTGATCATCACAGAGAGCCTGCTTATCATGAAAGACAAGATGAAGGGGATATGAGATGGGGCATAAGTATCAGACAGAACATTACATTCAATACTACGAGACAGATCAGATGGGGTGCTGTCATCATTCGAATTACATAAGGTTTTTCGAAGAGGCGAGATCGAGATTTTTCGACGGGACGGACATGCCTTATGCCGAGGTAGAGAAGGGCGGTATCTTAAGTCCGGTGGTTGCTGCCGAGATGGAATTCAAGATGCCCTGCAGATATTCCGACACCGTGGTGATAGAAGCGGAACTGATGTCTTATAGCGGCGTAAGGTTCTCTTTCTCTTATAAGATCTTCAATAAAGAGACCGGAGATATCTGCTGCGTGGGAACGACCAAACACTGTTTCATCGATAAAGACGGAAAGGTGATATCATTAAAGAAGAAAGACTCTAACTTACACGAGATCATGACAGCACTTGCGAACGAATAATACTCTTTAAGGGAGGTGTTCTTATGCTGAAGGATTGGGCGAAGCCTGAGAGGCCGGATGACGGGGAGATCAAGGCGAGACTGGACACTGCAAGGGCAGAACTTGCGAAGCGCCAGACCAGGATCAAGGAGTGCGGTCTGCCCGTCCTTGTGGTCATGGATGGCTGGGGTGCCGCAGGCAAAGGAAACACCCTGGGTCGTGTAATAAAGAATCTGGATCCGAGGTTCTTCAAGGTTGAGACTCTGAAGGGCAAGACAGATCCGGAAGAAGACAGATATCCTTTCCTCTACAGATATTTCATAAGGATCCCCGCAGCCGGCAAGTTCATGTTCTTTGACGGCAGCTGGATGGGTGAGGTTACGGGAGAACTCCTGTCCGGAAAGATCGACGAGAAGACATATTCCAACAGGCTCACCAGTATCAGAAGGTTCGAAAGGCAGCTCAACGACAACGGTTACCTGGTCGTTAAATTCTTCTTCCACATCAGTGCCAAAGAGCAGAAGAAGAGGCTCGATGCCTTGGAGGAAGACAAGTCCGCAAGCTGGCGCGTGACCTCCAAGGACAGGTGGCAGAACAAGCACTACAAGAAGTGCTTTAACGTCTTCGATAACTATATAGACAGCACGAATCAGTTCGTCGCGCCCTGGTATTTTATCGACTCGAAAGATTCCCGCTGGGCAGAGCTTCAGATGACCGAGATCCTTCTGGATTCCATTGACACTGCACTTAACAATCTGGATGCCAAGGTCAAGCCCCAGCTCCTGCAGAACGTATTCCCAATGAAGAAAGCCAAGAAGCTTTCGGAGATCCCGCTCGACAAGAAGATAGAGCCTGCTAAATATAAGAAGGAACTCGAGAAACTTCAGAAGAGGCTTTCGGATCTGCATAATGAACTTTACCGCAGAAAGATACCCGTCATCATCGCCTATGAGGGCTGGGACGCAGCAGGCAAGGGTGGCAACATAAAGAGAGTTGCAGCCGCGCTTGACCCGAGAGGATATGAAGTACATCCTATTGCAAGTCCCGAGCCTGAAGAGAAGGCAAGACACTATCTCTGGAGATTCTGGAAGAGGCTTCCCAAGGACGGTCACATCGCGATCTTCGACAGGACCTGGTACGGCCGTGTCATGGTCGAAAGGCTCGAGGGTTTCTGCAGCGAGAACGACTGGCAGAGAGCTTATAACGAGATCAACGAGTTCGAGAAAGAACTCACGGACTGGAACGCAGTCGTCATCAAGTTCTGGGTCCAGATCGATAAGGACACCCAGCTCGCAAGATTTACTGACAGACAGAATACTCCGGAGAAGCAGTGGAAGATCACCGATGAGGACTGGCGCAACCGCGAGAAGTGGGATCAGTACGAGGAAGCGATCGACGAGATGATCGCGAAGACCAACACTTCGTACGCACCCTGGTATGTCCTCGAGTCTAATGACAAGTACTACGCAAGGATCAAGGCTCTGAAGATCGTCATCAAGAGGATCGAAGAGGCGCTGGACAAAAAGTAAGATCTCAAACTGTACAAACTTAAGTACCATTAATGGTATTTACAAACATATGTTCGCGTGATAGAATTCACTCACGATCTTGCAGGACGGGAGGATTCATATCATGCGGTACGATTTTGTCTATGACGGAACTTTGGAAGGTCTGCTCTGTGTTATCGCGTTCGCCGTTGCCAGGAGGATTAAGCCGGATTCGATCGGGGCAAGATATGTTTTGGACGGGCCATGCAAGCCTAAGATCAGACCTGTCTATATAAGGACGGACAGGGACATCGCAGATAATTTCTACCGTTACATAGGACACAATGCCGGCCCTGACTGCCAGCAGCTGGTCTACGATTATTTCCTTACGGCTTCCGATGATGTTGA
>JAGAAI010000021.1 GCA_017615325.1 Clostridiales bacterium
GCAGTTCGGCAGATGCATTAAGGGAGGAGAAGAACCTCATATAACAGAAGCATTCTCTATGAGAAATTCCCTCTTCCTGGATTCTGTTCTTAAGGAGATAGGATATTAAACTTTGCTTTACATTATGGTAATGAAAAGCTCTTTCAAAAGTGGTTTAATATATTTGGTTCGTAATAAAGGATCAAGAGTATGAGGAAGGAGAAAAATCATGGAAGACAATAAATTAGAATTGGGAATGGATAATCTTGAAGAGGTTGCAGGCGGTACAACTGCTTATGATGTATATAGTGCCCTTGATGACAAGATCAAGCAGTATAAGCAGATGGGACTTACCCGGGAACAGCTGGTCTCGTTCATACAGGCAGGCGGTCCTCTCCTGACATCTATCCTGAAAAACATCTCGGTTGATGATGCCGTTAAGTATGTCCAGGATAAGTGGTCATCTGTCAAGATCTGACGGATACTAAATTGATCTTAAGATCGACGCTTCAGGCCCGGTCGCCAAGAGGACGGTCGGGTCTTTGTAATCGAAAATGAAATCTTTTCGCGGAGGCTCAGGATAAATGGCATCAGAAAATAAAGACCGCATTTCTCAGGCGACTTACAAGATAATGGAGAAGCTCCTCCTCATAGATACACTCGATGAGGCTTTATCAGGCAGTCTTCAGACGATAATCGATGTCCTTGACAGCGAAGCCGGGATCCTATGGTTCCTCGATAAGAAGACGGGACGCCTTTTCCCGGTCTGTCATTCGGGTCCTGAAGATGTATCGGGTGTCAGTATCCAGGCTGACAGCGGCATCGAAGGAGTCGTCATATCCACCGGCGAGACGGTGAGGATAGAAAACGCAGCAGAAGATCCGAGGTTCGAAGGAACGGTCTTTGACAGCCAGACATTTAAGACAAAGACCATGATCTGCGTTCCCCTGTCAGGGGCGGAAGGTCCTATTGGCCTGATCCAGATAATCAACAAGAAAGACGGAAGTCTTTACACGGAAGAGGACGTTACTATCTCAAGCCGTATGGCAGCCGTTGCAGCCATGACGATCGATGAGAAGGGTCTGATCGTTGATACCGGCGAAGAGAAGAAGGTCCTGATATCACTCCGCGATGTCAGGAAAGATTATCCCTCGGGTGAAGGAATCTCCCATGTCCTGCAGGGTATAAATCTGGATATTTACGAAAATGAATTTGTCGTTGTCCTGGGTGAATCAGGCTGCGGCAAATCCACGATGATGAATATAATCGGAGGCATGGATAATCTTACATCCGGCACCTTAACGATAGAAGGCAAGGATTATTCTGATCCCACCGATCAGGAACTTACGGTATTCAGAAGGGAATACTTAGGGTTTATCTTCCAGGCATATAACCTCATGCCGAATCTTACCGCATTGGAGAATGTGCAGTTTATCGCAGAGATCGCAAAGGACCCCATTAAGGCGGAGGATGCGCTTGCCAAGGTCGGACTTGCCGACAAGGCAGGCAATTATCCGTCACAGTTATCCGGAGGCCAGCAGCAGAGGGTATCCATAGCCAGGGCGCTCGTAAAGAATCCCAGAGTAATACTTGCTGACGAGCCCACCGCAGCACTTGATTTCGTGAGCGGTCAGGAAGTGCTTAAGGTTATAGAGGATATAGTCAGGAATCAGGGTACGACAGTCGTTATGGTTACACATAACGCTGAGATCGCCAAGATGGCAAACCGTGTGATCAAGCTCCGTTCGGGCAAGATCGCAAGCATCAAGTGGAATCTTAATCCCTTGACTGCTGATGAGATAGTCTGGTAATCCATGAATACCAAACTCAAGGAAGCATTAAGGAATATACGCAGGGAGAAGGTATCTTTCCTGTCGATAGTCGTGATCATGGCTATCGCCATTGCAGCCTATCTGGGCATCTATTTCGGCGCTAATGCCATATATGAGAGGACCGACAGATACTTTAAGGACTTGTCTTTCCGTGATCTTGAACTGACGAGTACGATGCTCGTTAATCCTAATGATGTGGATGACATCAAAAAGATCGAAGGAATAAAGGATGCGGAGGAAGTGTTCTTTATCCCTGCGAGGACCAGCATGAAGGGCGGCAACGCATCCCTTAACGTCGTGTCATTAACAGAGCGCATCAACACGAACGAGCTGATCGAAGGAAGGCTTCCTCAAGACAAAAATGAATGTGCATTAGAAGAGAGCCTGGCCCAAAAACTTGAACTTAATGTCGGCGATAAGATCACGATAGTTGATGCCGAGGATAAGTGTCCCGAATATCTCCTTGATAATGTCTATACCATCACAGGCCTCGTGCTGGTTGCAGATCACTACGCATATGAGCACGTCGTCCCCCAGGATCTCTACATGATGGTAACGCCTGATGCTTTCTCAACCGATGCTCTTGACGGCTGCTGCATGAGGATAATCATGACGGTCGATAAGCCGGAGGGTATCTCCTTTTTCTCGAAAGAATACACAAAGCTTGTCGACGATGTTAAGGAACGTGTCGAATCATGGACGGCTCTACACGAGAAGATCAGGACTGACGATATACATACCAGAACGGATGAGAAACTCCAGGAAGCATGGCAGGCCCTGGTAGATGCAAGGAAAGAATTAGACGACAATTCGATAAAATATGAAGACGGCAAAAAAGAGCTTGCCGATGCCGAAATACAGCTCAAGGAAGCATCCGATAAGATAGAAGAAGCGGATAAGCTCCTTTCGGAAAAGAAGGGTGAGCTTGACGATGCCGGGAAGAGACTCGATGATGCTGATGCCGAACTTAGAGAAGGCAAGAAGACTTTAGATGAGAGTAAGAAAAAACTCGACGACGCAGATAAGGAACTGAAGGATGCGGAAGAGGAACTTGAAAAGGCTGCAGACCGGCTGGTAACAAGTTATAACGAAGCTGAGGCCGTCAAGGAGACAGTAAGGGAGACTATCAGAAGAAAAGTCAATGAGAATGTTAATAATGAATTCGCCGACACCATAGAATGGGAGAAGTCACGCTATATCACTGCTTCGGATCTTGAAGATGACAGCATTGATATCATGCAGTTTAAGGTGACTTCATCCATCGCAGTCGATCTTTCCAATGATGATCCTCTTAATCCCGAACCGGTCTTAAAGAAGATCCTTAAGGGGACTGACTATGAGATGATGGCAGCTGATATAGCAAAGTCCATAAGAACTACAAAAGAATATAAAGATGCAAATAAGCAGCTCAAGGAGATCAAGACTGAACTTGCCAAGTGGGATAAAGGGCGCGACAGGTACCTTGAAGGATCGTCCAAGGTAAGACAGGGCCGTAAGGAATACAATGCAGGTCTTACGGAATATGAGAAAGGCGAGAAGAACTATAAGGACGGTCTTGAAGAATATAGGGAAGGCAAGGCCCAATACGATGAAGGACTGAAGTCTTACGAAGACGGCAAAGAAGAATTAGAACAGGCAAGGAAGGACTATAAGGCGGGCCTTGCAAGCTATGAAGATAACAAAAAGCAGCTGGATGATGCCGGTAAGAAGTTAGAGACCGGCGAAGAAGAATACAGCAAGGGAATGGATGCCTATAAAGAAGGCAAGAAGAAGTATGAGGAATTAGGTTCCTGTTACTATGTCGTTCTTGATATCAAGGGTAATCCCGGCTTCGTTCATGCATCAAATTGTGCCGATAACGTAACCAAGATATCTGTAACCTTTGCATCGCTCTTTATAGTGCTCGGCTTTCTTGTGATCTATGCGACGGTAGGAAGGATCGTAACTGAGGACAGACACCTCATCGGAACACAGAAAGCACTCGGATTCTTCGCCCGTGAAGTTCTGATGAAGTATGCGGTCTTCGGGTGCGGATCGACATTGCTGGGGTCTGTCATAGGCGTTATAGGCGGTTACTTTGGATTGCAGACGGTTATCATAATCGCTCATGCCCAGTTCTATGTTGTTAAGGATTTCCCGAGGACACTCACATGGTGGCTGATCATAGTAGTCGTCCTTGCAGCACTACTTATGTCTGCCATATCCGTTGCATTCGCATGCAAATCTCTTCTTAAGGAATCTTCCAGGGAACTTCTCACGGATCCCGTACCGCACGCAACTAAGAGGAAGGGTAAGAACAAAGGAGGTTCCCTTTACGGCAGGCTTATCTTCCGCAATATCCTTACCGACCTGCCCCGAGTCCTTATAACCATGATCTCGGTTGCAGGCTGCTGCATCCTGCTGGTAATAGGCTTTACCTTGAAGGACAGCATAATGAATGCGATCAGGAGACAGAGCAACAGCATCATGACACATGACATAAGGGTCTTATTCGACAATGAGATATCCAAAGATGCAGGAGATAATATCAGGGAACGTCTTGATTCCCAAAAAACAGAGCACACAGATGTCTATCTTTCCAGTCTCTTTTTTGATACGGTTACGGGCTTAACTTCCGCTGAGGTGATCGTGGCAGATAAAGACGAGATAGAAGATTACTTCACTTTCTTTGACATGGAAGGGAAGGAGCGCATAAGTATCGATGATGACGGACTCTATCTTTCGATGAAGACAAAGGAAGCATACGAACTTGAAGAAGGAGACATGATCACGGTATACGACTCTGCTATGGATCCTTTCAAAGCAAGAGTGGCAGGATTCTTTGAGTACTACTGCGGGAAGGAGGTCTTCGTTACATATGAGGGTTATAAGAAGATATTCGGTAAAGATATCGAACCCAATCAGTTCTGGATCAATACGGATCTTTCGGAAGAAGAGATGAAGGCATTGGTATCTGATGTTAAAGGTTATAAATCCGTCAAGACTACCGAGTCTATCCGCAAACTCTACGAGGACAGCATGTCAGCTCTGTCGATCGTAACTGTCGTGATGGGGTTTGCAGCTGCCATGATGGCCTACTTCGTTCTGCTGAATCTCACCAACATGTATCTTAACCGCAAGAAGAAGGAACTTGTCGTAATGAGGATAAACGGTTTTACCGTAAAGGAAGTTATCCGTTATGTTGCGATGGAAAGTATATTTACGACTGTTGGAGGTATCCTTATAGGTTTGGTTTTCGGATCTGTTCTGGGAGACTGGATCGTAAGATCGATAGAGCAGCCGCAGATATGCTTCTTCCATCAGATAGATTTCCCCGGTTGGATATGGTCAGCTCTTATCACATTGATCTATGCCGCGGGGATCAGTTTCCTCGCTCTGCGCAAGGTTCCGAAATATAAACTCTACGATATGAACGCCTGATCTTATCTTATCAGGATCGCTCTTACGGGGGCTCCATCGCATCCGCCGAGGTTTAAAGGCTGGGCGCAAAGAAAATATTTACCCTCATCTATGTTTTGAAGACGGATCCCCTCGAGCAGGACTACTTTTGCGCCGAGCAGGATATAGTGGACTTTTGCAGGAGCATCGAGAGGACCTACGGTCTGTGATTCGTTGCCGATAAGATATATGCGGTGATCTGCGAATACTTCGGCCGCACTTTCCGTGACTGTTGCATCTCCTGCGATGAGGATCCTTTTATAGCAGGGGTCATGGCTGTCACCGTCAATGGCTTTTGCACGATCAAGGATATCGTATGCATCATTTGCAATAAGATCACCTTCGCAGCGGGTTACAAAGCAGGGGCCTACGAATCTTTTCAATTTGATCTGATCGATAGTTTTACCGTCATCTATGAAATGAAAAGGTGCATCCACATGTGTTCCGTTATGGGCGCACATCGAAAAGCTTGTCAGGTTGCATATATCACCGTCCGGAATGGACATGACCCGTTCCATAGAAGGAGAAGGATCTCCCGGGTACACCTGGCAGCTGAACAGTTCCTGGGTTATGTCAAATATCTCCATAACAAAACTCCTTACTTCATCTCATCGAACTGTTTGGGATCTCTTTTTTGCTGGAGTCTTAACCAGTAGCCTGCGATCATGGACGACAGCATCGTCGTCAGGATAAGGACAGTGAAGAACTCAAGGCTTATGATCTTGTATGAATATGCGACGGTCGCAAGCACTATGCCCGGTCCGCCTCTTGCATTCATTGTTATGGCGAAGTTAAGTCTCGTTCCCTGTGTGAGCTTGGAAGGGAGGAGTAAGAGCCAGGTGCCGATGAACTCAAGACCGAATGCGATCAGGAAGAACAGGGCGAATCTTGCAGGCGAAAAATCGTGCACGACATTGAGCTGTATTCCGACGAGTGCGAAGTAGACCGGGATGAAGAATGAGAACGCGATGTTTTCCAGGAAATGCATCCTCGTCTTAGTGGGTTCTTCCGAACCGAATACGGCTTTTATAAGATAACCTACAACGAATGCGGAATACATGATGTTTATACCTGCCCAATAAAGGAGACCGCATGTTACGAGCAGGACAACAAAACTTAAGGAGTAGAAGGTTACGGGTTTCCACTCGGTCTTTAACCGTTTTACATACTTTGCAATGAGCGCGATCGCAACGAAGATGCCTATCGTAACGAAGACTATAAGGAGCATCTCAGGAAGGTTGACTTCACCTGATGAAGATATCTTTAAGGCAACGTTTAAGAGTATCCAGAGCAGGAGATCCTGGAAGGTCGATACGGTAAGGATCGTGTTGGAGAATCTGGTGTTCATTATCCCCATGTCGAAGAAGATCTTCGATATGACGGGAATGGATGTTATGGCGACTCCGATCGCGAACACCATTCTGTATGAAGTCGTGTTGCCCGCGGTTCCGATAAAACTTTCCCGGAAGAGATCGAAGAAAGGGATGCTGCCCAGCATCGGAAGTATGGTAGAGCCGATAAATACAAGTCCTATGGTCCTGGCATTGTTCTTGTCGATCTTTATGTCCGTGTTGTAGCCTGACAGGAACATCAGGAAGATAAGACCAAGCTGGTAGAAGATATTAAGGACCTTGCCTTCCTCGGGATAAGCCTGGAATATAGAGCCGATAAGATCCGGGAAGAAGATATAGAGGAAACTGCCTCCTATAAGCATGCCTCCTATGATCTCTCCTACAACACGCGGACCTTTTATCTTCTCGATGAGGCTGCCGCATAAGAAGGCTGATAGAAGGAGAAGTCCCAATGCTATTAAGGTTATGATGATCTCATGTTCGTTCAGGGTTATGAGCTTCATTTAGCGTGACCGTTATACTTCACACAGAGTGTGGTTATGTCATCGAACTGATCGGCTCCCGAAGTGAATGCTGCGATGTCGGCCCTGACGTTTGTATCAAGATCCTTCATGGAATCATTGCTGTGGGCGTTAAGAGATTCGAGCATGCGGTCTATACCGAACATCTCGCCTGCACCGTTTGAAGCTTCAGGTACACCGTCTGTATAGAGCCAGATGACATCTCCTGCTTCCAGCTGTTCTTCGTATTCGTTGTATTTCAGATTTTCCATTACTGCCAGAGGCGGTGAGTTGCGAACCTTGATGATGCTGAACTTGCCGCCTTTCTTCTTCAGGGCCATATATTCGTGGCCTGCCGTGGCATAGGTGAGCTTTCCTGTCGGAAGTTCTATTATGCCGAGCCAGGCCGTCGCGAACATATCAAGATCGTTGCCTTCGCAGAGCTGGTTGTTTACCTTGTAGAAGATGTCGGATATCTTCTGGGATCCGTTAAGTGACTGGTTCTTCAACAGGGTCTTTACGACCATCATGAAGAGGGCGGCAGGAACACCCTTGCCGGATACATCGGCGATTATTATCGCAAGGTGATCATCATCTATCAGGAAGTAATCGTATAGATCTCCGCCGACTTCCCTTGCCGGGACCATGGATGCATAAAGATCAAACTCTGTCTTCTCAGGGTAGGGAGGGAAGATGCTCGGAAGTATATTTACCTGTATGGCCGTGGCGGTTGCCAGTTCGCTCTCTGCCAATACTCTTTCCCTGTTCTGGATAA
>JAGAAI010000022.1 GCA_017615325.1 Clostridiales bacterium
ATCCCCAGTCCCCAGTCGTTCTCATCGTCGATCTTAACCTGAGGCGCGAACATCTCATCTCCTGCTTTGGCCTTCTTCATTAGATCATTGCAGAAGAGCGCCATGTCTTCGGCACTGGACTTAAAGGTATATGCGCAGTTTGGCTTCTTGGGGATAAGATCGCACGTCACGGGAATGCTTACTGGAAGAGTGAATCCTATGGCAAGAATAACTGCGAGCATCAGCGCTGCACTGATATAAAAGAGTTTCTTTCTTTTACGTAAAATGAACATGACAAGTCCTGTCAGCAGATAGCAGATCAGGAAGAAGACAAAGACTTTCGATACGAAGAAAAAGAGCAGAAAGACTGTGTTGATGATGCCTGCCAGAATATAACAACAGACAAATGCCTTCTTAAAACTCATGAACTTAAACTTAGTGATCTTCCCTGAAATGAATGCAATCAGGGTCAGGACGAGCAGTGCCGCGATGAAGATCAGCATGGAATATAAAACCACTGAGCTCAGGTTCATGTAAGGGGTTACCGTCTTAGCGTTTTCAAAGGTGCTGTTTTTCATGCTCAAAGGCTTGAAGACATATTTTGAGGCCGCCTCGTCCAGAGTCATACCGCTCTTATTCTCGATCACACTCTGCATGTAGATGTAACCTACGCCCGAGTAACAGAACTTAGATCCGGGGTCGCTGTAGATATTCTTATCCGTGCCGAGCTCGTAACTCGGAGAGAAGCCCGCCGTGTGACAGAGGAGCTGTCTTAATGTGATGTCGTTCATCCTGGGATCTGCTGTCAGAAGATCCTTATCAAGGAATGGCGCTATCTTCTCATCGAGATCTAATATCCCTTCATCAGCCATTACAAGAGCCGTATAAGCTGCGACCGTCTTACCGCATGATCCGAGTTCATAAACCGTGTTCTTGTCGACCCCGTCTCCTTCATTCTTATACACGACCGGTCCTTTATCATAATATACGGCCGATATGTTCCTGACATCATTGTCAGAACAGGAGCAAAGTGTTAATGCGGCAATAAAGAATACGAGCAAGAAAGTTAACCTGACTGGATTTTTCATATTACACTCCCAATAATCTTAATGTGCTTATGTATAGACAGCCGATGAGCTTTTTCTCATCGAGATCTGCCATTGTATCTGACCTGATCTTGTAGCATCTGTTCAAGGTTACATCCCTTATGATCCCGTCAAAAGACGACACGATAAAAGTAAGGACATCCTCCACCGGAACGGCCGGCTTAAAGTATCCGGATGCGGCGCCTGTTATTATCAGCTCAGCCACGCGGCCTGCCAGGTAAGGAAAAACCTGAGGCTTTGTGACCTCACCGTTGATCCTCTTATCGGCTTCAGGGTTTTGTATGCAGTATGTACCGAGTTCAAAGAGGATCTTGTTGTAACTTATCAGCATGTCAGAGAAGAAATCCTCCGATACATCAAAGAGCGCTTTGAGCTTTTTGTCAGGCGCAAGGTCCGATGCCATGATCCCGTCGATCCTTTCTATCTGATCGCCCTGACTGTTGGCTCTGTCGATCAGGGCGGCATAGACGGAATAGATGTTGTTAAAGTACTTATAGACCCCGCCCTGGCTCATGCCGGTCTCGGCGACGATATCAGACATGGTGACATCGTACGCAGGCTTTCGCTTGCATACTTCAAAGGCACGATCAAGGATCTCGTCCCTTTTCCCCTGCAGATATTCCTCATTGACTTTAGGCATTATCCCACCTCTTCAAAAATAAAAACGACAGTGTTGTCGTTTTTATATCATGCCGGAAGAAAAATGTCAATCTCCCCCTCTGACAAAAGACCTTTGCCCCTCACAAAAATAACTATATGCAAAGCCTGACAGTTAATGTAATATTGAGTTGGGTGTTATGAATCTTTCATAGACTATTACTTTATTTTTGGGGGTGCATTATGAGTAATTTTGCAAGCGACAATTCGAAATGGCTTAAGAACTATTCCGAGAAAGTCAACAAGACCAGACAGAAGAGCAACGGCAACAAGTGGATCATTCCCGTGGTATTCGTGATCATGATAGGCGGGTTCATTGGCATCATGATCGCAAACGGCGGACTTAACGATCCCCAGAAGCTCAACGCGATCAAGATCATGGGCGGCATTGGCGGATTCATGCTGATCCTCTCCATCATCCTTATCGCAACAGGCAAGAAGAAAGTTGCTTCTTCCCGTACGAGCGACAATCTTAATGAACTTATAAGATCTGCTGAAGAAGCGGCTGCTTTCGACGAGCAGATGGCACAATCTCCCCTCTTCTCAGCCGAGATCCCTACGGGTAACCTTTTCGCGACAAAGGATTATCTGGGAAAGAAGTTCTCCCATATGGGCGATGAGACTTATGAGTTCGTCCGCATCAAGGATATAGCTTCACTTCACTACACGGCATATAAGGAAGGCGTGATCGCAAAATCCTACATCATCGACCTAAGGGATTCCGCAGGCAAAGTCATGATGAACGCATCGATAGAGAACCGCGCAAAACTGGATTCTTTCATCGAAAATCTTAAGACCGTCCTTCCTGGGTTGGAGATCACCGTGGAATAAGATCAGTCTTAACGAAAAACAAAAACTTTTGGCCCGAAAGAATTTCGGGCCTTTTTCGTCCTATTAATGGAACAATCGATTATTTATAATTAGGGCAGTTGAAGCAAAGGAGGACCCTCGGCATGACCATAAAAGAAGCTCAGAAGATAATCGAGTCCTTAGGGCCTAAGACTGACCTCACGGAAGATGAGGAGTTTGAATTTATTGAAGCTCTTGACTACATGATCAGGACCACCTCTGACCCCCGCTACATGATGGAGCTGGGAGGCTACTACTACGGACAGCGTTCGTTCGATCTTGCGCTCAAGTACTACGACATGGCTGCGGAAATGGGATACGAAGAAGCCAACGAATGCCTGGGCTATGTATGGTACTACGGTAGGACCGGGCAGAAGGACTACGAGAAAGCTTTCAAGTACTTTACAGCGGCAGCCGAACGCGGCAATATCGTAGCCCAATATAAGATCGCAGACATGTATAAGAACGGCTACTATGTGGACAAGGACTATGAGAAGTACAAAGAGATAATAAGGGGGCTCTACCCCAGGATCTGCAATGCCCGTTACCTGAACGATCCTCTCCCCGAGATATTCACGAGACTTGCAGCTATTGAGGCGGAGGAAGGCAACGTAGATGAAGCGATAGATCTTTACTTCCGGGCTAAGTGGTTCCTCGCTCAGAGGATCATGTACAATCCCTTCTTCGGCAACCTGAACATCATGAAGTGGCTCATAGAAGATCTATATAAGCTCATCGAGCCGGACCCTCTTGAGATGGATCTCTTTGATCTATACTACTGGCTCACCAGCCCCTGCAGGATCTCCTTCCGGGCCCAAGGCAGGAAGCATGAGGTGACCTGCGTCGAAGAGGACGGCGAGAATGTTATTAATTTTGAGGGACAATGGTACAGGAATGTCGACGAC
>JAGAAI010000023.1 GCA_017615325.1 Clostridiales bacterium
GTCTCCCAAAGTCCAAGTTCCACATTGTCGTAGACCTTGAAATCGTTTATCAGGGCAAAGTGCTGTACGATCAAGCCTATCCTGTCTTTCCTGAACTTTATGCCCTGCGAGGTATTCTTTGTCCTGACTTCCTTACCGTCGTAGAGATATGTTCCCGAATCAGGATAGTCTATTGCCGCGATTATATTGAGGAGCGTCGTCTTGCCTGCTCCGCTCTTTCCCATTATCGCTACCATCTCGCCTTCTTCGACTTTAAGACTGAGGTTCTCCAATACGCTTACTTTCTTGTCCTTTGTACCGAAGGACTTGTTTATTCCCTGAAGTTCGATCAATGCCATAACTAGATATCTCCTTTAATTCATCTGGTTTCTTATGAGAAGGTCAAGATTACATTTAGAATTGACCCTAAGTGAAGGTGCTATGGATACTGCCATAACGATAAGTTCGAACAGTCCTATCTGCCAGAGGGGTATCATCAAAGTCTGATATTCATATAGGGACAGCGCTATTACAGGCAGTATGGACAGGACCATCCAGAAGAGCATCTCCAATATAAGCGAGAGGTTTATCTTCCACAAAGGGATGCCTGCGCTCATGTAGATACAGTAAGTCCTCCTGTCATCAAGAGTACGGTTATAGAGAACTCCGCCCAAAGAGATCATGCAGATAACGGTAGTTGAGACTGCCAGGACTCCTATGAGGAGGAGATTACGTTCGGATATGGACTTGGTCTCGGAATAAGCAACACCATCGATTGGTGTGGCAGTAATCTGGTAGAACCCATACTTGGATGTATAATCGTTGATCACTTTCTGAACATCGATCGTATCATCGGGGCAATACAGGTATCCGTCATAGAGCGAACGAACCTTATCCTTGCAGGCAACTGCATCGTGTCTCTTTATGCCATTTTCAAGTTTTTCCAGATTCCAGCCCTCTTTCACTGCATCCTGAGGATGATAGTCTCTCGGGAATTCGACACCGCTGGGGAATATAATGGCATCATCAAAACTGCCCTGTACGATCCCGTAATATTCTATTCCCGGATTGCTCTCCAGGAATCCTATTACAACCGCTTCATCATGCTGCAGACCATCATCGCGGATAATGACATCTCCTATATTGAATACACCGATAAAGCCGCTTCCCATCACTATCGGGACTTGATCAAGCAGATAGGGGTGGTTGATCTCCCTCGTATTGAACCACCGGCCATCGGCTATCTTGAGCCCGAAGCCTTCAAATGCATGATCGGTCAGCTCATATATTTCAACAGCTCTTTTCCCGTGTCCGGACCCATCCATCTTGCTGCGGGTCTTCTCGTCAAAACTCCTGTCCAAAAAATACATGCGGTCGCAATAAATACATCTGTAGGTCTTGAGCGGTGAAGCATTGATCTCATCATATAGTCTGAGACCGATATCATACATATTAGTCTTGCTTTGAACATCACTTTCTGCAAGCGGAAAGATCTCTTCTCCCACGTACAGCTCATATGTCTTTGCCACTCTGTCTTCGCTGAAGAACTCATCATGCTTTCCCTTAAGGAAGTAGAAGTTCTGGATCAATACGAAGACTGCCGCAGCCGTCAATATCAGGTCAAACAGGATTATCAGGTTGACCTTGGGATGAGTAAAGACAGATCTTGTAAAATTCCTGGCATAAAACTTCATACCTGTCTTATTACCTCCCCGATGTTTACTCTCCTCATTCCAAGAGCGGTAATAAGCGCCATTATCAGGATCATTATGAATCCCGTCACAAAGAATAATGTCATGTACTCATATAGAAGATCAAACGGCAATGTAAAGAACTGTATCTTTATCAGGACTATGTCTGCTATGAGTCCCAATACCAGACCTATAACTGAACATATCAATACATTCCCCGCCACGCAGATGAATCTTCTTGCAAATGATAGGCCGTATATGCCCATTACGGATATCTTGAGATTCTGACGTTTGAGAACCTGTACGACCACACTCAGATATATGAACACAAACAGGAACGCCATTATCAGCTTAAGATAGGTCTTAAGATACATTCCTCCCGATGCCGAATCGATGAGGGTCTTAGGTGTAGGGAGCCTGTCCAGTTTTGTATCAAACAATCCCGGAGCCATCTCCTGCATCTTAAGAAAGTCTCCTTTCAATGACCTGTCTCCGTCAAGATAGAGCCTGCCGGTCTTCTGTTCGTCCTGGCTCATTCCTCCGAGATTTACGATGATCAGATGATCAAGGGAACTGTCATTGGAGATCCCGGTTACCCCTATTACTTCGTACTTATTCCCGTTGTATTCAACATATTCCTTCCCGTTCTCCCATGATATATTCTCCAGGAAGTCCTTGCCTATCACGGCAAGCTTCTGCCTGGAAAGACACTCTTCTTCCGTGAAGAATCTTCCCCTTGCCATCGGAAGCTTGGTTATACTTCCTCTGTAGAAGACTCCTCTGAATTCACCCTGATGGACTGCAGCAAGATAGTTATCTCCTCCAGAAGACAACATCTTCTCTATCTTGGTAAGGCCGCCGTCGATGATGTCATTGTTGATCACGAAGTGGGGGTCCTGGGGTTTAGCGACTGTTCCGTCGATGATTATGGCACCTGATGCAGGATCCACTTCATAGTTTTCTTCAACCTCACCGTCATCATTTACGATGATCTCGGTATTGGCTCTTCCCTTGGACTTATCCCGGATCTGAAAGAAGACGGCATTCTTGGAGATATAACCTCTGGCTATCGTCTGATTGAGGTTATATTCGCTGTCAGTCGCACTGAAGATGACACCTACAGTCATCAGTGCTAAGAAAATGAAAGATGCGGAGAAGAACATGAGTCTTCCTTCGGAAAACAAATTTAACTTCATAACAATACACCCGCCTGACCCGGCAGTATCTCCTGTGTTATTACATTTTCATACTATCATTCGGGCTTTCGGGTTACCGTAAAGATTATGAGAATTACGTCCTTTTTCTGAATAAATATTGAGAAATCGGCAATATTGCCGGGATGATCAGTTTCCGGCAGGCTCGATCGTGACAGTTCTTATGAATTGACCGGTCACGGCATCAAAAAGCATTTCAAAACGGTATTGATAATCTGCCCCTGTCCCTGTCGCTTCCAGACGCCAGACGGGTCTTAAAACATAATCGGATGAATCGGTGTCATGATCCAATAACAATTCCGCGCGGGTTATCTCATATGTCGAATCGTCATCTTTGCTGTAACACCAGGTCATCGCCTTCAGCATCAGTTCATCGAAATCCATGAGCCCAACCGGCTCTTCCAATATCCCGAACTCTTTAATGGATTTTTGGAATCTGACATCAACTATTCCATCCGATCCGTAGATCACGATAATAGAAGCCTCACCGGGATCGGAATCTTTGTCAGCTGTATCCGCTGATATGCTCTGCCAGGGATTTGCAATAAAACAGAAAACATAATAGTCATCATCAGATGAAAGATCCGTCTTATCGTATCCTGCTTCAGTATGATCCAGATAGAAAGTCAGAACATCATAACTTGTAAGGTCAGAATCTATGTATCTCGATAGTAAAGAAATGACATTGTCTCTGCAATCGGATCTGCTGCCGAATGCAAATTCCTTGTAATTCCTGTAATTTGACAGCCAGTACCCGTTATCCAAAGGATCAGCTGTATCAACATCAGCATGATAATAGAGCCTGCGCCAGTCTGTCCTGCCGGGTTTACTCGAACTATATGAGAATAAAGGGTAAAGACAACATTTATCTGTCAAAGCCCCCGGATCTTCAGGGTATCCTTTGTTGCAATAGATCTGTTCACTTGAATTATAGTAGTAGTCAACATCTTTCATCAGGGCCTTTGCCAGTCCGTGAACATCAATCCTTGACTCTTTTACCGTCCATATGTATCTCTGGGCGAAAGGTGCTTTTACATTATCGATATCAAATGTCACCCGTTCACTTTTCTTATGATAGGAACGCGGGATCAGATCAGTGTCCTCAGTCGTTTCTTCTGTTGTTTGAGAAGTATTGTCTGTCTCTTTCCGGTCTTTTGAGAAATTGATCATGAGGACAAAAGAGAAAACAGCTATCGTAAATAAAGTCAGAAGGATCAATAGCGGTGCTTTGGAGGCCTTTTTATCGGGATGCTTTTCAAGCTCTTCCTCAGTGACAACATTATCGCCGCCGGATTCCTGTGATTCTTCTTTCTGATCAGGATCGTTATCATGTGAATCAGGGTCTTCCACGAGCTCGGCTACGGATATTCCGAAAGTGTCGGCGATCCTTCTTAACTGTTCAAGATCGGGAACAGCTTCATTCCTTTCCCAACGTGAGAGTGTAGGCCTGGATATTCCGATCTTCTCGGCAAGATCATCCTGGTTCAGATGATTCTTCTTCCTCAATTCCTTTATCCTGGATCCAAGCATTACCATACCTCCGTCAGTGTATATATTATTACACAGCCGCTCTTTTTACCTTGATAAAAAACTGAAAATTCCGGAGATTATTGAATCAAATATGAGAATTTGCGCTTTTGCGGGCAGAAATTACAATATTGCTCCTGCAAAATCCGAAGGAAGATCAACACACATCACATAATCTTTTTGGGGGACTTCTCCGAATCCCCAGCGCGCGAATGCAAAATCCACTCCCGCATCTCTGGCGCCTTCGGAGTCGTAAGTGGTATCTCCTACCATTAGTACTTTTGACTTATCTTCAACGTTAAGTTTTTTTATGCTGTTCAGGATAATGTCTGATTTGGTAAGTTTCCCTGTATAGTCCGATCCGCATATGACATCGAAATATTTATCCAGTCCAAAGCCCTCCAGTATCTTACCCAGATAGTCCCGCTTTTTGTAGGATGCGACTCCCAGAGTCAGTCCCGCTTCCTTAAGATCCGTCAGCATCTTCTCTATGCCCTTGTATGGCTCTGCTGTCATGAGGTGCTCTTCCCTGTAGATCTTTCTGTAGCAGGCGCAGACTTCCGTGTTCATCTCTCCCTTGATATCAAACCATCTTTCAAGAGACAGTTCCATCGGGGGACCTATGAAAGTCGCCCTGTCCTTATCAGTGAGAAAGCTGTAATCGACTCCGTAACGGTCAAGAGTCTGTTCCAGAGCCACCAAAATACCACGTGACGTATCAAGCAACGTCCCGTCCACATCAAAAAGGATCACATCGTACATGATCAGAACTTACGGAACCTCCCGTATCTTGACGAGATCAGTTCTTCCACGGAAATGTCTTTGGTCTCATTTATGAAAGACTCGATGCAGGAGATCATGCCGGGGGTAACCTCGTCTACTGTCTTACGCGACAGGTTCTCGGGTTCGGCTATAATGCCGTCTATCACACCAAGATCCAGAAGGTCATCCGCTGTAAGTTTCATCTCGGCTGCAGCCTCATCGGCGCGCTTGGAATCTTTCCAGAGGATGCTCGCGTATCCTTCGGGTGAGAGTATAGCATATATAGAATTTTCGAGCATAAAAACTTTATCGGCAACAGCTATTGCCAGAGCTCCGCCTGAGCCGGCTTCGCTTATGACGATCGAGATTATGGGGGTCTTAAGGGCTGACATCTCTGCAAGATTCCTTGCGATCGCTTCGCCTTCGCCTCTCTCTTCGGCTTCGATCCCGCAGAAGGCGCCGGGAGTATCAACAAGACAGATTATAGGTCTTCCGAACTTCTCAGCCTGCTTCATGGCACGGAGGGCCTTCCTGTATCCGTCGGGTGACGGCATACCGAAATCCCTTGCGATGTTCTCTTTCGTGTTGGCTCCTTTTGCCTGGGCAATGACCGTTACGGGAATGCCTGCAAAGGTTGCGATCCCGCACCTTACGGCCTTATTGTCACGGTAGTATCTGTCACCTCTGAATTCAGTAAAATCAGGGAAGATCTTCGCTATGTAATCGTCTGCTATGGGCCTGTCCTTGCCGCGGGAGATCATGACCTTCTCCCAGGGAGTGTGCTTAGATTTCTTACCCTTTTTCCTGGCAGCTTTGACACCTAAAGGCGTGAACTCACCCTTTGAGTGAAGCCTAAGTATCTTGGATAAGGTACCCTTCATGTCGCCTCTTTTGACGACTGCATCAACAAAGCCGTGGTCTTCTAAGAACTCAGCGCGCTGGAAGCCTTCGGGAAGCTTCTGGCCTATCGTCTGCTCAATAACACGGGGACCTGCGAATCCGATCAGGGCGCCGGGTTCGGCGAGGATGATGTCACCTAACATTGCAAAACTTGCCGTAACACCTCCCGTTGTAGGGTCGGTTAAGACTGACACATAGAGGAGTCCTTCCTTGCCGTGTCTTTCTAATGCTGCAGATGTCTTTGCCATCTGCATTAGTGAGATGATGCCTTCCTGCATGCGGGCGCCGCCCGATGCACAGAAGATTATCACGGGAAGTCTTTCTTCGGTCGCGCGCTCGACCGCGCGGGTTATCTTCTCTCCTACGACCTGTCCCATCGAAGCCATCATGAAGCGGGTGTCCATTACGCAAAGAACAGTGTCGATGCCATCGATACTGCACTTGCCGCAGGTTACGGCTTCGTCAAGTTCAGTCGTCTCCTTAAGGGATTCGATCTTCTTCTCGTACCCCGGGGTCCCCAGGGGATTTGTTTCCTTTATGTCGGTATCCCATTCTTCGAAGGATCCCTCATCTGCCAGGGATTCGATCCTGGTCATGGCATACATGCGGAAATAGTATCCGCAGTCAGGGCAGACAAAGAGATTACGCTTGAGTTCATCAGAGAAGATCGTCTTGTTGCAGCCCGGGCACTTGTGGAAAAGGCCGTTGGGAGCCGAGGGCCTGTTGGCCTTCTTCTCGCGGTCAAGACTATCGTCTTTTACTGTCTGTGTCTTCTTGAACAGATATCTTAATTCCATTTATCCTATCCTCTGCTGATCCTGTCGATAAAATCGATGTCAGTCTTACCTTCGATAAAGTCCTTGTGTGTTATGAGCGAGTACTGGTAATCGATATTGGTCTTGATCCCGGTGATTATCACTTCGCCCAGGGCAGTCTGCATCTTGCGGCGGGCTTCTTCCCTGGTCGGAGCCCAGACAGAGAGTTTGGCGAGCATCGAATCGTAGTAGGGCGGGATCTCAAGTCCTGCGAATACTGCCGAATCGACACGCACTCCTTTGCCACCGGGAAGATAGACTGTCTCGATCTTACCCGGGCAGGGTCTGAACTTCTGCTCGGGGTCTTCAGCGTTGATGCGCACTTCGATCGAGTGACCTGATATCCTGATGTCTTCCTGCTTATATTCGAGAGGAAGTCCTGATGCGATCTTGATCTGCTCTCTGATGAGATCTATTCCGGTGACCCATTCCGTTATGGGATGCTCAACCTGGATCCTCGTATTCATCTCCATGAAATAGAACTTGCCGTCGGGTTCTACAAGGAACTCACATGTTCCCGCATTCTCGTAGTTTACGGCCTTGGCTGCCCTGACGGCAGCATCACGGATCTTCTCACGAAGTTCTTCCGACAGGGATTCACAGGGAGTCTCTTCTATCAGCTTCTGATGGTTCCTCTGAACGGAACAGTCACGCTCACCCAGATGGATAACGTTGCCGAACTTATCGGCCAGGATCTGGACCTCGATATGCTTGGGGTGCTCGACATAATGTTCTACATACATCGAATCGTCACCGAAAGAAGCTCTTGCCTCAGCCTGAGCAGTAAGGAATGCCTGCTCGAAAAGATCCTCGCTCCTTGCGACGCGCATTCCCTTGCCGCCGCCGCCCAAGGCAGCCTTGATCATGACAGGGAAGCCTGCAATCTTTGCAAGCTTTAATCCGTCAGCAGGTGTGTTGGCAGCTTCTGCAGCACCAGGGATAACAGGAACACCTGCTTCGATCATGGTCTTCTTGGCATTGGCCTTGTTGCCTGATGCCGCGATCATCTTCGATGTCGGTCCTATGAATGTGATGTTGCACTTTTCGCAGATCTTGGCAAACTCGGCATCCTCGGACAAGAATCCGAAGCCGGGGTGGATCGCATCAG
Source organism: Clostridiales bacterium (assembly GCA_017615325.1). GTDB lineage: Bacteria > Bacillota > Clostridia > Saccharofermentanales > Saccharofermentanaceae > Saccharofermentans. The sequence goes on from JAGAAI010000023.1 coordinate 7,997, forward strand.
CGCCCGATGTCATCGTCGCCGAGATTATCCTTCCGACATTAAGGTAGGATTCGGAAGACTGCGCAGGACCTATGCAGATGGTCTCATCCGCAAGCTGGGAATGAAGGGCATTCCTGTCCGCCTCCGAGCATACCGCGACCGTCATGATGCCCATCTCGCGGCAGGCGCGGATGATCCTGACGGCGATCTCGCCTCTGTTTGCTATCAGAACTTTCTTTATCATCTTTATATCCTTACTGGAGGATCGCGAACTTCAATACAGCCTGAACTGCGACCTTGCCGTTAACGGAAGCAACTGCCTCACCGAATCCGACGGGTCCTCTTATAGCCGTGATCCTTGTCTCGAGCCTTACGGTGTCACCGGGTACGACTGCAGTCTTGAACTTGCACTTGTCGATGCCTGCGAAGACTGCGATCTTGCCCTTGAACTCTTCCTGGGAAAGGATAGCGACAGCGCCTGCCTGGGCAAGTGCTTCTACCGTGATGACGCCGGGAACTATGGGCATCTCCGGGAAATGTCCGCGGAAGAAATATTCGTCGTAAGTAAAATTCTTATAACCGATGCAGTACTGCCCGGGCTCGTAATCCTCGACCCTGTCGATCAGGAGGAAAGGGTGTCTGTGAGGAATGATCTTCATTATCTCTGTTGTAGTAAGTGCCTTAGCCATGTCTTTATCTCCTTTGGGATTAATTTATCTTGAACAGGGGCTGGCCGAATTCGACCGGGCTTTCGTTCTTAACGCAGATCTCTGCTATTGTTCCGTCACAATCTGACTCGATCTCGTTCATCATCTTCATAGCCTCGACGATGCCCAAGACCTGACCCTTCTTAACGCGGTCACCTATCGATACGAAGGGAGCAGCACCTGCAGCAGGTGATGCATAGAAAGTTCCTACGAGGGGTGACTTTATAACGAAAGCATCATCTTCGTCATCAGCGCCAGATGCCGCCTCGGCTGCTTCTGCCATTGCAAGTGACAGGTCAGGCACGGAGATGCCGGCACCTGTTGCAGCCTGTGAGGGATCAGCTTTGACAAGGCCTAAGTTCTTTGTATGGAGAACGATCTGATAGTCGCCTTCTTTGTATTCAAAACTGTCTAAGCCTGACTCTGATACGGCGCGGATGAGATCTTTCATCTCTTCGACATTCAAGCCGGGATTTGTTCTTGCTTTATCTGCCATAAAGAAGTCCTCCTTACACGTATTTCTTTACGATGACAGATCCGTTGTGGCCGCCGAAGCCTAAGGAATTGCTCATCGCATATGTGATATCTCTTGTCTTGGGGGAACCGAATGTATAATCCAGATCGAGCTCTCCCTCGCTCTCTTTCGAGCCTGCCGTAACATGAACGAACGAATCCTCGATCGCCTTTACGCAGGTGATGAGCTCAACGCCGCCGGCGCCGCCCAGGAGGTGTCCAACCATGGACTTGGTCGAGTTGATGGATACCTTGTAGGCATCCTCACCGAATGCATACTTTATGGCTCTTGTCTCGAAGAGATCGTTATGGTGGGTGGATGTTCCGTGAGCGTTGATGTAGTCGACTTCGGAAGGCATGATGCCTGCTTCCTTCATTGCGATCTTCATGGCTTCGCCTGCACCAGAACCGTCTTCAGCAGGTGATGTGATATGGAAAGCGTCACATGTTGCGCCGTACCCTACGACTTCTGCCAGGATCTTTGCGCCTCTTGCCTTGGCATGCTCTTCTTCTTCCAGAACGAGAACGCCTGCGCCTTCGCCGATAACGAATCCGTCCCTGTCCTTATCGAAAGGTCTTGATGCCGACATGGGATCGGGGTTGGTGGAAAGTGCCGTAAGAGCCGTAAATCCTGCGACGCCGGATACACAGACAGCCGCTTCGCATCCGCCTGCGATCATGACATCAGCCTCGTCATACTTTACTGCCTTGAAAGCATCCCCGATGGAATGGGTTCCTGTTGCACATGCAGTTACGATACATGTGTTCTTACCCTTCATACCGTACTTGATCGCAATGTTTGCTGATGCCATGTTTGCGATCATCATGGGGATATACATGGGGCCGATCTTCTTGCCGTTAGCAAGTCTTACCTGCTCTCTTTCGTGAGCCTGCATGGAACCGATACCGGAACTTACGATGACTCCGACACGGTAAGGGTCTTCCGTTTCCATCTTAAGTCCTGCCTGCTCTACTGCCTGGCTGGCAGCGGCTACTGCAAACTGGGCAAAGCCTTCCATTCTCTTGGCAACCTTTGCATCCATATACTGGCTTGCATCGAAATCCCTGACTTCTGCTGCGATCTTTACCTTATGCTCCGATGCATCGTATTTTGTTATGGGACCTATGGCAACCCTGCCTTCCTTCAATCCATTCCAAAATGATTCTACATCGTTACCTAAGGGTGTTATCGCACCCATTCCGGTTATCACTACTCTTCTGGACATTTCTTTCTGATCTCCTTAATTACATGTGCATTCCGCCGTCAACAGAGAGGACCTGTCCCGTGATGTAGGACGCGTCTTCACTGCAGAGGAAAGCAACAGCATTTGCTATATCTTCGGGCTGACCGTATCTGCCTGCGGGGATGGCTCCGAGCATGGCTTCCTTGACCTTCTCGGGGAGGACTTCCGTCATGGGAGTCTCAACGTATCCTGGAGCGATCGCATTGACCGTAACTCCCCTGGGAGCGAGTTCCCTTGCAACAGACTTGGTGATACCGATGATGCCTGCCTTGGAAGCAGAATAGTTTACCTGGCCTGCATTGCCCTGAAGACCTACGATCGAGCTGATCGATACGATCCTTCCGGATCTCTGCTTCATCATGATGGGAGCTGCTGCTCTCGTGAAGTTATATGTACCCTTGAGGTTAACTGCGATGACAAGATCGAAGTCTTCTTCCTTCATCCTTACGAGAAGACCGTCGCGTGTGATACCTGCGTTATTGACGAGGATATCGACGGAACCCATCTCGTTCTTGATGGTCTCTACGACTTCGTTTACCTGTTCTGTATTGGTGACATCGCATCTTACGGCTCTTGTCTCAACGCCGAGCTTTGCGATCTCGTCAGCTGTCTCCTGAGAGTTCTCGATGGGGCAGGCATCCACTATAACAATGTTACATCCGTCCTTTGCAAGCCTTGTTGCGATGGCTTTGCCTATACCTCTTGCACTTCCTGTTACGATTGCATTTCTTGCCATTTTGTTTTCTCCTTTATCCTTGGATTTCATTTATCTTAGCTGTCAGATTCTCTACGTCTTCCACTGTCGATACGTTAATGACCGGGATCTCGGGAACCGTCTTTTTAACGAATCCCGCGATGGTCTTGCCGGGTCCTATCTCGATGATGAGATCCACTCCGTATTCCTTCATGGTGATAAGGGACTGTTCCCAGAGGACAGGTGACGATACCTGCTCCTGCAAAAGTCCTCTGATATCTTCTTTATCTGTAACTACCTTCGCAGTCGAATTAGCGATATAAGGAACCTTAAGATCTTTTAACTCTGCCTTATCAAGTTCTTCGCGGAGCTTATCTCCCGCGGGCTTTAACATGGGCGAATGGAAAGGGCCCGATACATTGAGGGGAACTACCTTCCTCGCGCCTGCTTCCTTAAGAGCATCAACGGCAGCCAAAACTCCTTCTGCCTTACCGGTGATAACGGTCTGTCCGGGACAGTTGAAGTTTGCCATCGTTACGCCGTCAAACCCGGAGATGACCTTTTCGATCAGATCAGGCTCAAGGCCAATGACCGCTGCCATTCCGCCTTCTCCAGCGGGGACCGTGTTGCTCATGAGATTTCCTCTGATCCTCGTAAGCCTTACTGCGTCAGCGAAAGTCATCGCGCCTGCTGCTGCTATCGCACAGTATTCACCGAGCGATAGGCCCGCAGTGATGTCGGGGCTGATCCCAAGATCTTCGATCGCCTTTGTTATCACGAGACATGCGGTAACGAGAGCGGGCTGCGTGAACTCGGTCACATTGATATCGTCATTCTCTTCATTGAGGAGTTTGGCCATATCAAGGCCTGAGGCTTCAGATGCCTCATTTACCATTTGAGCGGCATAGGACTTCTCATCGCAGAAGTCCCTGATCATGCCTACTTTCTGTACTCCCTGACCGGGATATGCAAATGCTATCTTCATACCTTAAGACTCTCACCCAAAAGTTTATTAGCGTCAGCAAACATCTCTTCAATGATGGTCTTAACGGGCTTGATCTCTTTGATCATGCCTGAGATCTGACCTGCCATGAAGGTGCCTTCCTTGGTGTCGCCGTCAACAACGGCCTTACGGAGAGAACCTGCGCCCAGGGCCTCCATCTCTTCGAAGCTTGCGTGATTTTCCTCAAGCTCCAGATACTTTGCCGTAAGCTGGTTTCTGATCTGTCTTACGGGAGCTCCTGAAGATCTGCCTGTTACCTTCGTAGAAGTATCCTTGGCCTTGATGACCATGTCCTTATAGTTCTGGTGGATATTGACTTCTTCTGATGCGAGGAAGACTGTTCCGCACTGAACACCGACTGCACCCAGCATGAAGGAAGCAGCAACTCCCCTGCCGTCTGCGATACCGCCTGCTGCAAGAACAGGGATGCTTACTGCATCAACTACCTGGGGAACGAGAGCCATTGTCGTAAGTTCTCCGACGTGTCCTCCGGACTCTGTTCCTTCTGCGATAACGGCATCAGCGCCGTCTCTTTCCATCTTCTTGGCAAGAGCTACGGAAGGTACGACCGGTACGATGTAGCAGCCAGCTTCTTTCCACATGGGAATATATTTTCCGGCAGAACCGGCACCTGTTGTTACGACCTTGACCTTCTCTTCAGCGATGACCTTTGCGATCTCATCAGCCCTGGGGTTCATGAGCATGAGGTTTACACCGAAAGGCTTATCAGTTACTTCCCTGATCTTTTTGATCTGGTCACGAAGCCAGTTCTCGTCAGCGCCACCGACACCGATGATTCCAAGTCCGCCAGCCTCGGATACTGCAGCTGCGATATGCCAGTCTGCTACCCAGGCCATTCCTCCCTGGAAGAGGGGATATTTAAGTCCTAAGATGTCTGCTATTGTCTGCATGGTCGTCTCCTTTCGACGTCAGATTAATATTCAAGATATGCGGCATCCCATGTGAGTCCGCCGCCGAAGCTTGCTATTACGAGTTTTTGTCCTCTTTGGAGCTTGCCTTCCTTCTTCATTGTGGAAAGAAGGGAAGGAATGGATGCTGAGGATGTGTTGCCTGTCTCCTGCAAGGTCATGGGGAACTTGTCGAGTCCTATCTTCAGCTTCTTTGCAGTTGCCTCAATGATCCTTGCGTTAGCCTGGTGAAGTATGAAATAGTCGATCTCATCGGCAGGAACTTGAGCCTTCTTAAGTACATCCCGGATGATCTTCGGAACTTCCGTGACCGCGAAGCGGAAAACATCTCTTCCTGCCATCTGGAAAGATGTCGTCTTGATGAATTCCTCATCGTCCAGCCTGTCAGGCTGCTTCATGTTCGCACAGAAAAGGCAGTCGCCTCTCTCGCATGAAGATCTCATTATCGAACTAACCGGAATCCCTTCAGAAGCTTCCAGAACAGCACAGCCCGCACCGTCTCCGAAAAGGATACATGTGCCCCTGTCAGTCCAGTCAACGTAGTTCGACAGAGTCTCGGCTCCGACAACGAGGACCTTCTTTGCCCTGCCGGCTTCTATAAAGCTCTGGGCCGTGAGGAATGCCGCGATCCAGCCGGGGCATGCCGAGTTAACGTCAAAACATCCGCAGTCTTCTCCCGCGCCTATGGCCTTCTGGACCATGCATGCGATGGAAGGGAAAACGACATCAGGTGTCGTCGATGCCGCCACGATAAGATCTATGTCAGATCCTTCTATGCCGGCATCTTCGACCGCCCTTTGGGCAGCGATGCCTGCCATGTAGGAGGTTGTTTCTGTTTTATGATCGGAAATATGTCTTTTCTTTATACCGGTTCTCTCCTGTATCCACTCGTCACTTGTCTCAACGAGCAAAGAAAGGTCATCATTCGTGAGGACCTTCTCCGGAAGATATGAACCCAAGCCTATTATCTTGCCTGTCATTTATACCGCCTTAAATACTTTGATTATCAAACTATTTGTTGTGCAAAGTATGTCATATTAATCGCTTTTCGTCAAGTGGCAATATTAGGGAAGAATGTATGAACCGGCATAAAAAAAGGGCTTTTAAGCCCAATCGATAACGGCCTCGGCCCAGATCCCTTCGAACGGGAACCCGCTCATGACCATGGCTCCCGCGTCCTCGAGCGCCCTCCTGCTCGTATATATATTTGCTTTAGTCGGGACAGGTCCCATAATAACGGGAATATTCCTGTCTTTGGCTGAACTTATCAGGGGGAGCAGGGCCTTGTCATCCTGCGTGCCCGAATGATAACACTCTATGACCAGAGCACTGCAGTCATCTGTATCTTTGGGGATATAAGCCCCCGGGACTGCGGGGATCACCATGATCCGTCCCGTATCCCTGGCAATAAAATCCCTTGTCCTCTTCTTATATTCATCTGTTGCAAAAGGGGACTTTGCCTTCTTAGAAAACTTTCCGCTCTCGTCAGAAGATCTGTCGACAAAAGATCTCATGTCGCCGTTTATGTCGGCATTTACCGATGCGCAAGAATCGACATAGGTTGACTTATGCGTATAGGAATCCTCGAAGACCACACCGAAGGTCCTTGCTCCGGACCCGTCCTTTATTGCAGCCGCAAGGAGTCCCAAAGACAGGGAGATGTTCTTTACCACATCTGTCCCCTGCTCATTCTTAGGCTTCTTGGAGCCTGTAATTATCACAGGGATCTTAAGGTAAGACAGGCACCTTACCGCCAGCTGGGCAAAGTAAGCCATGCTGTCAGTCCCGTGGAGGATAAGGATCCCTTTATAAGATGCACCGGACCTGCCGGCTTCTTCCAAGATCCCGCCAATAGCATTCTTATATATACCTATATCCGCATTCTCGGATGAATAAGTAACGGGAGATATGACCTTATACTTGAATCTCCTATCGAGCGCCTCGAAAAACTCCGCGTCAAAACCCCGGTCTGCCAGTTCGACATTTCCTTCTTCGTCACGCACAGAACCGATCGTGCCGCCCAAAAGGACAACAAGAAGATTCTTTTTTATCTTAAGAGATTTTGGCATCTGTCTTCCTCTCTTACTGTCCGTCTACTCTCTCACAGACCTTATCGTTTAAGATTATCCTGGTCCTGCAGTCTGACAGGGTTATATCCTCATCAGCTGCATTGATATCCAATCCTGTCTCGTTCTTCAGGGTTCCTTCGATCAGGCACTTCGATATGGAGACATGCGCGCCCGTCTCAAGGCTTCCCAGAAGTCCCGTATCAGAACCTGCAACGTCACCTTCGAAAGCGATGTATTCGGTCAGGATATCCACTTCCCGGGATGCACAGGATCCGATCGCCATATACCTTGCACCCTTGGCGGTAAACTTTAAGTTGCCGCTTACGATGGAGATGTTGGTCTTGCCGTTGATGCTGCCTATGCCTGCACCCTCCGAAGTATCGGTCGCGATCGTCATGGCGATGTGCTCGACGAAGACGGTACAGTCACCGTACAAGGATCCTATCGATACGCCCTTCTGAAGTTCGTTTCCTATCTCCATTACGCATTCGGTCACCCTGATATCGGCAGGTCCGCTGATGCTTCCTATTCCGACACCCTTGGCTCCGGTAAGTGATAAATCGTAACGACCCTTCCTGATCTCTATTACGCCGCCCATTCCGCTTCCGATGGCAGCACCGGTCGCAGCATCCATCTTTATCCTGATGTCGCCGTCCTGCATGAAGATCAGATGACCGTTTCCTTTTTCCCTGGAATTACCGATCGCGAAAACATCTCCTCCGGATACGTTTATGTTGAGGTTGCCGTCGCCTTCCATACGGAGGGTCGAAGACTGGGGAACATGTATGCCGCCCGTCAGTTCATTATTCCTCTTAAGTATCAGGGTAACATCACAGCTTTCGCCGATCTCGATAGCAACACCCGAAGCGCTTCCCGACAGTCTTGCATTGTTAAGGGTTATCGCTCCCTTATATCCGTCTTCTATTATCAGGGTCATCTGCGAATCGTCGCGGCCTTCATCACGGGAACCCTTGATGGAAGATGCGAATCCCGAGATAACAAGTTCAGTACACTGATCGTTGCCTGCGGGGATAACGATATTCTCGACATTCGTCTCATCGAAATCAGACAGTCTTATGACGGGGTTATAACCTGCCACATAAGACTTGGTATCGGATACTATTATGTCCGTTACGCGGTCGTTCTTTATCTCATCCCTTATGTCATCAGGCAGGGCTCTTGCGATAACGGTCGAAGGACGGGCAAGATAGTAACCCTGAAGGAGATCAGCTCCAAGAGCGATAACGGTGCGAAGTTCTTCTGCTGTCTCGATACCTTCCGCAAGCGACTTGATACCGTTCTCATGACAGAAATTGATCGTGTCGCTGACGAGCCTTTGCTTTGCCGTGGACTTATCTATATCCGTTAAGAGGAGTCTGTCGATCTTAACGTAATTCGGCATGTATCTTAAGAGGTTACCCGTATTGGAATAACCTGTTCCGTAGTCGTCTATAGCCGTCTCCATGCCGAGGTTCTCGTAGAGCTTTTTGGTATTCTCAATCTCTTCGTCGGTAAGCTGACCGTGCTCGGTCAATTCGATAACGATCCTGTTGGAAGTCTTGGCCGTCATGCGGGAGAACTTGCTCATGTCTTCTTCGCTCAGGTGATTGCCCGGGATAGAGTTGATGAAGATCCTGGCTCCATCACAGAAATAGTCGGCATGTTCACTTACGAAGGACAGTACGTTGCCTATAGTCTCTTTCTCGATCTCGTAGAGCCTGCCCGTACGTGCAGCATATTCGAGGATCGCCTTAGGTGATACCTCGGGTGACAGATCCGCTCTCATCAGAGCTTCGTATGCGAAGATCTCACCTGTAGCCGAATCAATGATCGGCTGGAACATATACTTAAATGCATTCTTCTCGATGATCTCATCGATCTTCTTGGCCGTCTCGGAATCTTCATCGACTCTTAAGGAGAGGGCAATTAGTCTTGCATTCTTCTTCTCTTTTTTAACGACGGTAGCTTCCGTTATGAGCTTGGCAAGTTCCTTGCGGCCTGCGGGCTTTCCGATCGATGTACCGTAATGGAATTCAAGAGGCTCTTCCCACTTCTTCTCGCGGTTAAATACATCCGCCTCAACACCCATCTTGATTAGACCGCTGTCAAACTCCCTGATACCGCCGGAACCCAGAGGGCTTACGACGATGAATTCGTCTCCTCCGAACCTGAAGACACCGCTGTTGGAGAAGATCTTGCGGATCATCTTTGCAAAGAAGGTCAGGACCTCTCCGCCTGCTTCCCTTCCCTTGGAGTTATTTATCTCGGATAAGCCCTTGATGTCGATCGCGAGAACACCAATCTGTTCGGCTCCTAACTTACGGTATCTGTAGAGGATGCTGTCAGCATGTCTCGAGAAACCCCTGTAGTTATATAGACCTGTCAGAGGATCTCTCATCATCCTCTCTTCCAAAGCTGTCGTCTTGCGCCTGACTTCCTCGTTCCTCGAAAGATTCTCAAGACCCAGCATAACGTCCCTTAACTTGTATCTGTAGAGACCCGAATATACACTCGGTGTATAAGATGCGCGAACGGCATAACCGTAGACCCGGTCTTCGAAGAAGAGCGGCGTGACCATAAAGCCTTCAGGTTTACCGTTTTCTTCTTCGTCAGCAATGATCTTCCTTCTGTCAAAATATTTCTCGGCACCTATAGTTCCGGCCGTCCCTCTTCTGTAGGTCAGAGCCTTCATCATCTGGGGCGTAAAATATCTATAAGGATCGGGTTCATCTTCAGCAACTTCTATCGGATCAGCAGACGTTTTCTTTGCATCAGTCCTCGTATCGTTAAGGTAGAGCATGAAGCGGTCAAGATCATCCAATGTATCGGCATAAGTCAGCAGGATATTGAGAAGATCATATAGGGATTCCCTGTTCATCATATCTTCGCAAAGATAGTCAGGTACTGTCTCGGTTATATTGCGCGCCCCATACCTCTTGCGCTCTTCCTGACCTTGGCGCTCTTTATTTGCCTTGGCAATGGGCGTCTCGGGAGTCGTAGTTCCGTAGATAAGTCTCATGCTCGAAGAGAAAGACTCAGGCTCTTCTCCCTTGATTTGTTTTATGAGAGCATCCGCAGTATCCAGACCCATGGTGAGCCTAGATATCGCAACGGATGTTATGACTTCTTCATCGTCATCCTTGAACCTGGAATCGTAACCTGCAACGGCAACATCAGAAGGAACTTTATAACCTGCTTCTATCAGGGCATCCGCAACACCTGATGCAAGCTCGTCATCAGAACAGAGGATCGCCTGGGGAAGTTTGCCGGAATTTTCGGTAAGGATCCTGACAGCATTCTTGCCACCTTCGTAACCGTTCCTTCCTTCCACGATCCTGTTGTCTTTAACAGGCAGGCCGAGAGAAGACATAGTCTCCCTGAATGCCCGGAGCTTAACATCAGACTGGCTGTCCCATCTTCCTGCATTAACGAATGCAATATCCTTGAAGCCGCACTCCTTTGCAAGATAACGGGTAATGAGTCCGATGCCTGCATTGTGATCTGCGGTTACGGACGGGAAGTTGGGATTCTCTTTTTCGATCGTGATGACAGGGCCTCTTGAATACCTTCTGCAAAGTTCTTCCAGGAGGTCAGACAGACCCGGCGTCTTAATGTCTTCAGACATCAATATAACGCCGTCGTAATCTTCGAATCTTACGAGGTCGAAAATGGAAGTCTCGCCGATCTGCCGTGCAGAAGTATTCTGGTATTTCCTGTACATGGCGAAAACATATACATCAAATCCCAGTTCAAAAGCCTTCTGCTCAAAACCCTTTATAAACTCCGCCTGACGTGTCTCATCCGGGCGGCCCGTAAGTATCGCGATCTTCCTGCCGGTTGCCATCTTATCTGTTGTCCTGACTCAAACCCTTTCGAACAGATTACGGCAGGAGCCTGTCAACAGGTTCAAATCCTGAAGTCTTCTTGAACTTCATGTTGCACTCAAAATTCGTCAGTGCATCAGAAGGATCAACGAACTCAAAATTGATCTTCTCAACTGTATATCTTGATATCCTGCAGGATACGAGTGTCATGTCTTCTTCGATGCCTGTAGCAGTATTGAGGACTCTGTCAGTTGCATGGATAAGTACAGTATCGATAGGGAGCAGTGCGAAGGAATCCCTTGCGACTCTCAAGATCGTGCTTGCTACATAGTCCTGAACGAGATCGTAGTAAGCACCCTTGGGAAGAGGCTTATCAGAAAGAGTTCCGGATGCGGTAAGTGAGAGCTTGTTCTCGGGAACGACTTCCTTGGACTTGACCTGGAATTCGATCTCCAGAATGTTGGGGATATCCGTTCCGATCTCAAATCCGCTTCCGTATTCAAGGAGATCATCGAAAGGAGCAACTTCCTCGATGACTTCAAAATATGCATCGATGTCGCCAGCCAGGACTCTTTCTGCCAGAGGTACCAGGACCTTAAGCTCGGGAGCAACATTTCCTTCCTTGACCCAGTTCCAGTTGATGGCACCGTCGGATGCCTTGTGGACTGACTTGATCTCTTCGATATGTGCCTCGTATTCGGCAACTGCCTCTTCGGCTGCCTTTCTTTCTTCTTCAGCTGCTCTTGCTTTCTCTTCGGCAGCGGCTGCTCTCTCTTCGGCGGCAGCCTGTCTTGCCTGAGCGGCCTGCGATGCTGCGGCAGTAGCAGCGGCAGCACCTGCTCCCGCACCCTCTCCTGCAGCCTTTCTGGAGGAGGCTTTTGTCTTCTCTTCCTTATCAGCCTTCTTGTTCTTTCCGGTCAGCATATCGGTGATCTTGCCGACAGAGGATGCCTTGGTGTAGTAAACACCTGTTCCCGGAATACCTACAGTCGTCCTGGTCTTGCCGTTAAGGGCAATAGACTGTCTTAATCCCGACTTACCGAAAGAAACGCTCGGTCCGGATTTGCTCAGGTTAAGCTTTAATCCCTTGCCAAGACTGATCGATTTGCGAAAACATAAACCCATTTTTATTTCCTCCTTAAAATTTCTCTTCTCTGTTCAATGAAGTCCATCAGGAAATCAGTCGTACCCTCGATCCCCAATGCGCTCCTGTTGATCGATATATCGTAATTACGTGAGTCGCCCCAGCGTGATTCGCAATAGTAATTGTGGTATTCTTTCCTCTTCGTATTCTGAGAAACGATCGCTTCTTCTGCCGCGACCCTGTCCATGTCGAACAGCTCGCATGTTCTTACGATCTTATCCTCCATATCCGCAAGGATAAAGATCCTTATTAATCCCGGGTATCCCTTGAGGATAACATCAGAACATCTTCCGACCACTACGAAAGACTGGCCTTCGAATGCCATCTTCCTTAAGTAGTCGAACTGCATCATGGCGATATTATATGAGGGAGAATTACTCGAACTCGGGCCCGTTCTTGACAGGAAAGGGACTCTCGGTATCTCGTCGTACTTTTCCATTACCTTGATGTCGACATCGTTCTCATCTGCAACTTTCCGGAGCAGACTGTAGTCGTAAAAAGGCAGATCGAGTCTCTTGGCGATCTCTTCTGCGATAACATGTCCCGCACTGCCGAATTCACGGCCCACGGATATGATCAACTGTTCCTTTGCCTGTTCCCTGGCCATCTTCATCCCCCTTTCTTGAAGTAAAACTGATATCCCCGCATTGTTTATTATAAATGATTCCAACGCAAAAAGGTATTGATTGTATAATAAAAGGCATAATTATCATATATTTGTCTTATTAGCCGATCGAAAGAAGGTACACCGGATGCAAAAGAAGATTCTCTCAAAACTGATCTCATCTGTTCTTGCCATAACATTGGCTCTGACTATAGTTTCCGTTTCACCCGTAAAGACCAATGCATCGTCAGTCCAAAAGCTTAGCGTGAAAGGACAGTACCTCTGCGACTCACAAGGGAACCACGTCCAGTTAAGAGGACTTTCGACTCACGGAATCAACTGGTATAAGAACCTTAACCAGTACGCATCTTTCCCGGCTTACATAAATCAGTCCTGGTTAAAAGAGATGCATAACGACTGGGGAGCAAATGCGATAAGGCTTGCCATGTATGTCGAAGAATACAACGGTTACTTAAGCGGCGGAAATAACGACCATCACGATCAGGGAAAAATGCAAAAACAGCTTAAGGAACTGATCGACAAGGGTGTCAAATATGCAGTCGAAGAAGACATGTACGTAATAATCGACTGGCACATACTTAACATAGATCCGTCAAGATATACTGATGAAGCAGTTAAGTTCTTTAAGGAGATGTCCGCAAAATATAAAAACGTTCCGAACGTGATTTATGAGATCTGCAACGAACCTTCATCCGGAACTTGGTCAGGCATCAAGAATTATGCGGGAAAAGTCATTCCTGCCATAAGATCAAACGATCCTGATTCAGTAATAATCGTCGGCACCCCGACCTGGTCCCAGGATGTTGATATAGCTGCATCAGACAGGCTCTCATATAAGAACCTCCTCTACACTTTCCACTTCTATGCGGCAACGCATAAAGATCACTACCGCGAAAAGCTGGACAGCGCAGTCAAGAAAGGTCTTCCTGTACTGGTATCTGAATTCGGGATATCAGAAGCATCAGGCAACGGCAATATTGATGAGACCGAAGGCAACAAGTGGATCAAATACCTGGACGACCATTCCATAGGTTACCTCATGTGGGGAATGGCAAACAAAGCTGAATCCGCATCGCTCTTCAAGACAGACTGCAATAAGTCTTCAGGCTTCTCGGTAAATAACGATCTTACGGCATCAGGCAAGTGGATCCATAAGATCCTTACATCACGCAAAGATAAAGTTAAGACATACGACATAACATCGACTTCATCTCTTGCGGTACCCTGCGGAACGTCAGTAAATTTCTCGGTCAAAGGATCTTCTGTCAAATGGACCTCATCCGACTCATCCCTTGCAACTGTATCTTCGGCAGGTAAGGTAACTGCCGTCAAAGCAGGCTCGGCAGTAATTACGGCAAAAGCATCCGGTAAGACCTATACATGTAAGCTCCGCATCCTCTACAAGGATGTTACTGACAAGTCATCCTTCTGGTACGAACCGACCTACTATCTTACAGATAAGGATGTCGTAAAAGGATACGACAAACAGACCAGATTCAAGCCTTCCAATGTCTGCACGAGAGCTCAGATGGTAACTTTCATTTGGAGACTGAAGGGAAGTCCCAAGCCGTCTTCAACTAAATGCAAATTCTCTGATGTCAAGAAGTCTGATTACTTCTATCAGGCCTGCATCTGGGGCAATGAAAAACACATAGTCGAAGGTTATAAGAACGGCACGTTCGGTCCAAATATAACCTGCGCCCGCCGCCATGCGGTAACCTTCCTCTGGCGTTTTGCAGGAAGCCCTGATCCAAAGTCAGCAACTAACAAGTTCAAAGACGTAAAAAAGAGCGATTACTTCTACAAGGCAACTCTCTGGGCACAGGAGAATAAGATCCTCGCAGGTTACAGTGACGGCACATTCCGCCCCAACGGCAACTGCCTGAGGCGACAGATGGTTACATTCCTTTATAAATACGATAAGTCCGTAAATGGGAAAGGCTGAGTGTCCGGTAGGATAACGGTGGAGAGGCCCGATCTGCTGCAAGAAAACCTGCTAACAAAAATCAAGAGTTTGTTGGCAGGTTTTTCTTTGGTGCATTTTAGGCATGGCAAACAGACCGGAATCAAATCCGGTCTTTGTTTTAGTCGAAAATACTTATGCTGCTTGGTAAACCTCCATCA
>JAGAAI010000024.1 GCA_017615325.1 Clostridiales bacterium
CGGACCTCAGATCGACGACGGTATGTACTACGATTTTGCATTACCCCGTCCCGTAACAGAGGAAGACTACAAGACCATCGAGGACAAGATGACCGAGATCCTGAAGCGCAAGGAAGACTGGAAGAGAGAAGAGATCTCCAGGAATGATGCGCTCGAACTGTTCCGCGATCAGAAGTACAAGGTCGAGATAATTCAGGATCTGCCGGAGGACGAGCTTCTCACTATATACCGCACAGGTGACGACTTCGTTGACCTCTGCCGCGGCCCTCACGTAGAGAATTCACGTGACCTCCTGTCCGTGGCCTTCAAGGTCAAGGGCACATCCGCAGCTTACTGGAGAGGCGATTCCACCAAGGATACCCTCACGAGGATCTATGTTTTCGCATTCCCTTCAAAGGACGAGCTCAAGGCTCACCTTGCATGGCTCAAGGAAGCCCTGGAGCGCGACCACAAGAAGATCGGTCTGCAGCAGGATCTGTTCATGTTCCAGGATACAGCTCCCGGTATGCCTTACTGGCTGCCCCGCGGATGGACGATGTACCGCCAGCTCATAAGCTACTCCCGTGAACTTCAGGATAAGCATAACTATCAGGAGATCTCCTGCCCTCTGATCAACAACAAGAAGCTCTGGCTCATCTCCGGTCACTGGGCTCACTACGTCAACAACATGTTCCTTATTCCGGGTCTTTCCGAAGGAACGAAAGCTGATGACGAGGTTGAACAGGACCAGTCAGCAGGCCCCGACTTCGATCTTGAGAGCATTGACACCATGGCTGCAAAGCCCATGAACTGCCCTAACGCCATGATGACATATAAGAGAACGGTACACTCCTACAAGGAGCTCCCTATCCGTTACTCGGAGATCGACGTTCTCCACCGCAAGGAAAAGTCCGGACAGATGAACGGTCTTTTCCGTGTTCAGGAGTTCAGACAGGACGACGACCATACTTTCGTAACTGAGGACCAGATCGAGGCCGAGATCGAGGACATCATGAACCTCGCAGATGAGATCTACAAC
The DNA here is from genome assembly GCA_017615325.1 of Clostridiales bacterium. Classification (GTDB taxonomy): domain Bacteria; phylum Bacillota; class Clostridia; order Saccharofermentanales; family Saccharofermentanaceae; genus Saccharofermentans. Next base: position 1,019 of record JAGAAI010000024.1, read on the forward strand.
ACGTTTGGTCTCACATACCGTGCCGAGTTCTCCACGAGACCTGACGACTTCATGGGTGACATCGAAGTCTGGAACAGGGCAGAAGCTTCCTTAAAGAAGATCCTCGACAAGAAGTACGGCGAGGGCAACTACGAGATCAACGAAGGTGACGGCGCATTCTACGGGCCTAAGATCGACCTGCAGATCAAGGACGCTCTCGGCAGAGAGTGGCAGTGCGGTACGATCCAGCTCGACTTCCAGCTGCCCGCAAACTTCGGCCTCACATATGTTGACAAGGATAACTCCCAGAAGATGCCTGTCGTTATCCACCGCGCCATCTTCGGATCTTTCGAGAGATTCATCGGTATCATCACAGAGCACTTCAAGGGCGCTTTCCCCTTCTGGATGAACCCTGTTCAGGTAGGCATCGTCCCGATCCGCGAGGAGCACAACGAGTTTGCCCGTGACATCGAAAATCTTCTCGAATACAACGGTATCCGTGCCGAGGTCGATCTGTCGCCTAAGAACATGAACGACAAGATCAAGAACTTCCGCAACCTCCGTGATCCATACATCCTGGTAATCGGTGACAAGGAAGTCGAATCCAAGACCGTATCCGTCAATATCCGCGGCCAGAAGGTTCAGCTCCACGACATTCCCGTAGATACTTTCGTTGAAGTCTGCAAGAAGATGAACGCTGAGAGGACAAAGGATCTTGTAACAGAGATGTGATGTCAGGGAGGCTCATATTATATGACTCTTAAGAGGCGTTCCGCTTGGAGGGCGCCTCTTTTCTTTGGCAAGAACAGGACGGTTCTCTATTATATTCTTATTGAATAAGAACCTGATAAGTGATAATCTACGGATAATGTTTATACCGAGGTCCCCCGCCTCGTGATATAGATCCAAATTACTATCCATTATGAATCGGAGGCTATTTATGAAACGATCAATGATTGGAAAGATAGCGGTGGTTGCTATGTCTGCCGTTATCGCACTTGGCATCGGTTTTGCTCTTCCTAAAGATCTTAAGGCTGATGAAGTGACACCGGAAGTTGCAGGCAATACCATTCCGACCGCAACAACGACATATGCAGACAAGACTTGCTACGGAGAGATTACCGCAGATAACAAGATTGATTACTGGAAGATCACTATACCTTCTTCGGGCCGCATTAAGTTTACTATAAATTTCGGTTCATATTTCAAATGGCAGTTCTATAATTCAGATGAAGAGTGCTTGTGGGACAACTCATATTCTGGAGAGAACAGACTTTGGATCGATCTTAATAAAGGAACTTATTATCTGAGAATCGCCAAGAGAGATTATTCTGACTATGGTACTTACAATTTCTACTACAAGTTTTTGCCTTCTGGAGAAAGCTTTGGTGAGACGGGAAAGGGCACTAACAATCTTATAAGCCAGGCCAATACCATCGGCCTTGGTAAGGTTTACAATGCTTTTATAGCTGATAATGACGAGATAGATTATTACAAGTTCACTTTAAATGCTCCTGGTAAGATCAATATGGTTGCTAACAACCCCGAGGATCTTTATGTGACATACTATATACTCGATAAGAATGGTGATACTGAGTATGGTGATGGTTGGACATATACAAGTCCGGGAGAGAATAAAAATTCAATAGTTCTTTCTAAAGGTGTTCACTACATTGAATTTATAAGGCGCAATAATCGCACGGGCGCTTTTAATTTCAAGATCGATTTTGAGGGGATCAAATTTTCTGATACTGTCAAGACCGTAGTCTGCGGCAGTCAGGCACAGCTGTCTGTTGATAACGCAGGACGCAATAAGATCACTTGGACTTCCTCCAATAAGTCGGTTGCCCAGGTTTCATCGGAGGGTGTGCTTATGGCAAACAAGGCAGGCCCTGTAACTATTATGGCAACTGTTGATGGTACAACGATCAAGCGCAATATTCAGGTTCTCTATAAGGACGTTACAGATCCCGATAAGTTCTGGTATGAGCCTACAAATGCCCTCACAAACAAGGGTATCGTTCAGGGTTACGACAGACAGACAACATTCAAGCCTGAGAACAACTGCACCCGTGCCCAGATGGTAACATTCCTTTGGAGACTCAAGGGCACACCTAACCCTAAGGCTTCCACAACAAAGTTCAAGGATGTAAAGAAGAACGCATACTATTTCAAGGCAGTTATCTGGGCTACAGAGAGAGGAATCACCACAGGTTATTCCAAGACATCCTTCAAGCCTAACAATGTCTGCACAAGAGCTCAGACTGTTACATTCCTTTGGAGAATGGCAGGAAAGCCTACTCCCAAGACTACCACGAACAAGTTTAAGGATATCGGCAAGAAGGATTACTTCTACAAGGCAGTTCTCTGGGCTTCCGAGAAGAAGATCGTTGAAGGTTATTCCAACAAGACCTTCCGTCCTCAGAACAAGTGCACACGCCGTCAGATGGTTACATTCCTCTACAAGTACAGCAAGAATGTAAAATAATCTGTTAGTTGAATGATCTATTCAGGCCCCGCAAGCTTAAGCTGCGGGGCTTTTATTTGCCCCCGGGCAAAAATCGCTCATTTTCTTTAGCAATAGCCGTTAATTATAATTTGGCTCGTGATTATTAAATAAAAGATGTTATTATGTTGGGGCAAAGAATAAAAAGAGGTGGCCAGGATGCCTGATGACAAGAAATTACTGCTGATAATAAACCCGGGCTCTACTTCCACGAAGGTGAGCCTGTTCGAAAACGAGACGAGCCTGTTTGAGAAGAGTCTCTTCCATGATGCGGATGAACTTCTGAAGTTTGCCCACGTCAATGACCAGGTGCCGATGAGGGCCAAGGTCATATTGGACATGCTCGCTGAAGAGGGTTACGATCCCGCATCGATCGATGCTTTCGTCGGAAGGGGCGGCAGCGCCTGCACCCAGCCGGGCGGTATCACGGCTATCGATGTAAGACTTTATGAAGACACTGTTGCGGCTGTAGGCGGTTCCGAACATCCTGCAAAGCTCGGTGTCATGATC
>JAGAAI010000025.1 GCA_017615325.1 Clostridiales bacterium
ATAATCGATAAGTAATTCTTCCCCCTATAGGAATTATTTACCATAGAGGACCGTCTCAAACTCAAGTTGAGGCGGTCCTCTAACTTGTTCGAAAAGTGTCTGCTGCGGATGCTGCGCAGATCTTAACCTCCCGCTTTGCTTTCCCTCTTCAAATTCCCCTTCGCGAAGCAATAAACGGTAAAATCCGAAGCAGCACAGCTTCGAAAATGCAGGATTACTGCTTCGCCCCAAAAACATAAACCTGGGAAAAGATTAGCATAAAAAATTTCCCCAACTCCCTGCTATTCAGGGAATTGGGGAAAAGGCTGTTTTTGTTGTCTTGCCGGGACTTTATCCTTTCCCGTTCACAAACTTATCGTACTTATAAAGGAACGTAACCATCTGACGCCTCAGGCAGTCGCCGTCAGGTCTGAATGTGCCGTCCTCGTAGCCTGCGAGGATCTTCTTCTCGGATGCCCAGAGGGTAGCCTGATAGAAGTAATCAGACTTCTTTACATCCTTGAACTTATTCTTCGTGGATGTGGGCTTGGGTTTGTCCGCGAGCCTCCAGAGGAAGGTGACAGCGTGACGTCTTGCGCAGACGATCTGAGGCCCGAATGTGCCATTCTTATAACCTTCGACTATGTGGTTCTCATTGCCCCAGATGCAGGCCTTGTAGAAATAGTCTGTCTTCTTGACGTCAGAGAACTTGCACTTGGAGGTCTTAGGCTTGGGGCTGCCCTGGAGTCTCCAGATGAATGTTACCATCTGGGCGCGGGTGCACTTATTGGCAGGCTTGAACTTGGTCTGGTTGTCGTAGCCCTTAACAACGCCCTTTGCAGTCAGGTAATTCGTAGGAGCATACCAGAAGTCCTTTGAATTAGTTACATCCTTATAGAGCACAGTAACAGTGCACTTTGCGCTCTTCCCTGCTGCCGTGGCAGTGATGGTCACCTTGCCTGCCATCTTGGCTATGATCTTACCGGAAGCATCAACAGTTGCGATCTTGCTATTGGAAGACTTCCATGTGATCTTGGAAGATGCACTGTTCGATGTTGCCTTCAGTGTCAAGTTCTTGCCGCAGGTAACATTTGCTGTCTTCTTGTTAAGTATAAGAGATACAGCTGCAGCTTTGGTAGGAGCAACAGTAGGCTTGACGGTAGGAGTAGGGGTTGCAGTAGGCTTTGCCGTTACTATGACCGTATTGACATCCACTGCCATATACAATATGTTCTTGTAATCCGCATAAGTGATTATCTTTATCTTCTCATATTGCATTTCCTCCCCCTTGGAGTTCTTGTATAAGCTGAGCAGGGTGGGGTTGTTGATGATGTCGAGCTTGCTGATCTTATTGCCAAAACAAGCCACGCATTCAAGATCCCTGTTATTGCTGATATCAAGAGCTGTTAACTGATTGGAATAACACAACAGGGCTTCCAGCTTAGTATTCTTGGAAAGATCGAGTTTTGTGAGTTTGGCTTCACTCACTTCAAGAAGTTCAAGGTCAGCATTATTCCTGAGATCAAGATCCTTTATGGGATTATTACCGCATTCAAGTTCCTTAAGCATTTTATTCTTGCTGACATCGAGTTTCTCCAGGGAGTTATTTGAACAATCAAGCTTAACGAGCTTGGTATTTTTCGACAGATCCAATTCAGTGAGACCGTTGTTGGCGCATGACAGTTCTTCAAGCTCCGTGAAATATTCTATTCCCTTTAACGAAGCGTAATACCTGTAATCAATATCAAGGGTCGTAATAGTCCTGATCTCGGATCTGCTAAGATAACCGTCGCCGTCATTATCGAACGAATTGACTTTAATGTATCTGAAATTAAAATCAGGGAAGTTTGTCTCATCGATCTTAACGATCTGTTCGTCAGGATCGTTTTGGAATGTTATTTTTGTACCGGGATTGATAAGGAGTCTGGCTCCTTCACCGGCGATAACAGTCGAGTAATCGGTCTCTTCCGCATTAACAGGACCTTTGTTATATGCGAGCATTAGTCTGGGACTGTCACTAATATCCAGCCCGGTGATCTTAGTTCCGGAGCATAAGAGCTCACGAAGTCTCGTGCAGCCTGTAAGATCAAGTTTTTCGAGAGGGGCATTATCGGTAAGATCCAATTCTCTGATACTCTTGCTGATCTTAAAAGTCCCGATCTGATTACCGGAAGCTTTTGCGGACACAAGGGAAGCTGCTGTACTAAGATCAAGAGATGTGATCTTATTGCCGGTACAATCCAGATTTACGAGTGCCTTACACCCGCTGACATTAAGAGTCTCGATCTGACATCCCTGGCAATAGACGTCTGTAAGATACTTAAGGCCTGACAGGTCGAGATCCTTGATGGAGTTGTTCTTACAGTCTATCTCCCGGAGCATATTGCACTGGTCAACTTTGAGGGAAGTCAGGCTGCAGTCATTACATCTAAAGGAATTCAGGCTCACGCAGTTGTTAAGGTTGATCGACTTGAGATCATAGTTAAAGGAACACCCAAGGATCTGGATCTTGGTATTCTTAGACAGATCCAATGTCTTAAGTTTGGTGTTGTTGGCGGTCAGCGAGAAGAGTTCGCTAAAGTACTCTATGCCCTTCAAAGAACTGATATTCTTGCTGGAAACATCAATCTGTGTTACGGCATTGATCTCATCTTTGGTAAGCACTCCGTCGTTTCTTACATCATATTTACTGTCAACAAAATCCCTGAATACCGCATCCGGGAAGTTCGTGCTGTTGATCTTTGCAACGACCGTCTTGTCGGTAATGTTTTTCAGCTCGACTATTGTATCGTTGGCGGGATCGATATCATCCACATAATGGGGACGGACCAGGAAGTAGTATACGCCCGGTTCAAGATATTTAGTCAGTTTGCAGTTATTTTCATCACCGCTGTTATCGTCATTGGCTATCGAAGCGCTCATCGGGTTATCCTTATAAAGATAGACGACGGTATCGGTCGAACCTGTAGAGAAGAACTCGATAAACTTGCCTTCCGAATCTTTCGATGAATCGTATGTGAATTGCCAGTAAGGATCTGATTCAAAATCAACAGCTATGGGACTATCGAATTTGATATCCTTCTCTTCATCAGCACTGACTATCCCTGCAGGGATCAGAGCAAGTGCCAGTGACATCGCGCATACTGCACCCTTGAGAATGCTAAACTTCATAATAAAACCTCCTGAATCTATTACCCTTTTCCGTCGAAAACGACAGACTTTTGTTATTATATCACCTTTCGATATCGAAAACACCTCTGGCAGGCAAGAGCCCGCCGCCCCGCATAGCGAAGCATCAAAACATAAATAAAGCCGCCCGAAGGCGGCTCTGTTAAGCATTAGGATCAGCCTTTCCCATTAACATATTTATCGTATTTATAGAGGAACGTTACCATCTGGCGCCTCAGACACTTGCCCTGGGGATTGAAGGTGCCGTCAGGCATGCCTGCCAGGATCTTCTTCTCTGATGCCCAGAGGGTAGCAGTATAGAAGTAGTCCTTCTTCTTTACATCCGGGAAAGGATTCTTCGTTGTCTTCGGCTTGGGCTTATCCGCCATCCTCCAAAGGAAGGTTACCGTCTGGGCTCTTGTGCATACTCTCTGCGGATCGAACTTATCCTTGGATACACCTGTTGTAATTCCTTTCTCAGAAGCCCAGATTACAGGCTTGTAGAAGTAATCAGTCTTCTTGACATCCTTGAACTTGCATGTGGAGGACTTAGTCTTGGGCTCTCCCTGGAGCCTGTAGAGGAAGGTCACCATCTGGGCTCTTGTGCAGTCGTTGGCGGGCTTGAACTTGGTCTGCTTGTCGTAACCCTTAACAACTCCCTTTGCCGTCAGATAGTTGGTAGGAGCATACCAGAAATCCTTAGAGTTGGTTACATCCTTATAGAGGACAGTAACTACACACTTTGCGCTCTTCCCTGCTGCCGTTGCGGTGATGGTCACTTCGCCTGCCATCTTAGTCGTTATCTTGCCGCTTGAACTAACGGTTGCGATCTTCGTATCAGAAGATTTCCAGCTGATGGCAGCATTTGAACCTGTCAGAGTTGCGTTCAGCTTAAGAGTCTTGCCGCAGGTGACAGTTGCCGTCTTCTTATCGAGTTTAAGCGATACTGCAGGAGCAGTTGTCGGCTTCGATGTTGGTGTTGCAGTAGGCGTTGCTGTAGGCTTTGATGTCGGGGTTGGAGTAAAGTCCTTAATAACCGTATCTTTGTTGATTTTCAGGACTGCCCCTGTCGAGTAATCCATATAACATACGATACTGATTTCTTTATATGAAGACTCTTCCTTCTCTCCTTCTTTATAAGCTTTACTGAGAAGCCTGTTATTGCTTATATCGAGTTTTGCAAGAGGATTACCCTGGCAGTATAATTCAACAAGGTTTTTGTTAGTGCTTATATCAAGTACCGAAAGATCGTTGAAACTGCAGTGAAGATAACGCAAATTCGTTAATCCTTTAATGTTAATCTTTTCGATATTGCTGTCAAAAACGTCAAGATATATCCCCTCCAAAGAGGTGTTTGCTGAAAGGTCAAGTTCTGCAAGCGTATTCTGCATGCAGTAAAACTCCGAAAGACCGGAAAGATATTTTATTCCTTCTACGGATTTGACCTTGGGATCTTCGACGATCACCTGATTCGTCATTGCGATCTCCAGCTTATCAAGCCATCCGTCATGATTTGTATCGCTTATCTGAACGATCTTCCTGAAATAAGCGTCCGGGAAGTTCGTCCCGTTGATCTCTACAACCTTCTCCGACACATCAGCATCTGTTGTTTTGATCTTTGTATCCGGTTTATCGATCTTCAATAAACAGTCTTCAGTACCGAGAACTGTCGTATATGCCTTTTCGGTATCACTCCATAGATCTTCTTTGTAAACGTAAATGAGATATGGGCAATCGCTGATATCCAATTCGCCGATCCCGTTGCTGCTGCAATCAAGTATTCTCAACTTGCTGTTTCCGCTGATATCAAGCTTTTCGAGTTTGTTATTCCAGCAATCAAGGATATGAAGATTAGATGCAAGCTTCAGAGATGTCAATTCGTTGTTTGAACAGTCACATTTGTAAAGGAGCTTGCAGTCACTGGCATCGATCGCGGTTATGTAGTTGTCCTGACAATTAAGATCTATCAATCTCGAACAGCCTTTAAGAGTAAGCTCGGAAAGATTACATTTCTGGCAATCAACATCTTCCAACACTGCCAATCCTGTGAGATCAAGTTTTTCCAAACCACTTTTACCGCAAATGATAGTAAGCAGTTTCCTGCATGCTGACAACTCAAGTTTGGTAACCTTGGGGCAGTTGCTTAAATAAAGGGTTACAAGTTCAGTACAGTTATCGATCTTAAGCGACGTCATTTGATTGTTGCCGGAACAGTTCAGGAATATCAGCTTGGTATTCTTAGTAAGATCCAGTGAATCAAGGTCGTTGTTATAACACTTTAACGTCTCGAGTTCAGTAAGATACTCTATACCCTTAAGTGAAGATATTCCCTTGTTGCCAAGCTCGATAGTCCTTGCGGCTTTTACCTCATCGCGTGACAATACACCGTCATTTCTAACGTCGAAATTTTTATCGACATAATCCCGGAAAACAGGATCGGGAAAGTTGCTGCTGTCAATGGTTACGACCGCTGCAGGGTCGGTAATATCCTTCATCGTGACCTTCACATCGTTGGCAGAAACATCGGCATAAGATGCGCGTGGTTGAACCCTGACATAGTAGATCGTGTTTGCCTCAAGATAAGCATGAAGAATAAAGTTATCTTCAGATGTATCGGTGTTGATGTCCTTAACGAAATTCTCTTTGCTTTCACGGAATAACGATCCCAGGATCTCACAATTTCCCGTTGAGCTGACCTCGACCATAGCAGGCTTGGTAAAATACATCCTGAACCACCAGACCTTATCTTGTTCGAAATCCACTGATATGGTCTGCCCGTCGGACAGATCCCTGTCCTTATCCGCGCTGACCGTTCTGCCCGGAACAAGCAAGAAACCTGCCGCAAACAGTAATGAGACTGCAACCAAAGCAGCCTTGATAAGACTCTTTCTCATAAAGAAGACCCCCCAAATATAATAATTCCCCCTGCATCCACCCGGTGAATGCAACGTCGAGATTGTACCATTTTTCACTATCGAAAACAATCAGATATAATTGCCTTATTGACCGAAAAAGTTCTTCACCGCATCGTATAGTTCATCCAGGTGCTCTGTAAAGCAATGGTTTGCCCCCTTGATATTAACGAGCGTTGAATCCTCATAAAGCTTATCTGCCCACTCGGCATATGAATAGGGCACCGTCTCGTCGGCATCACCGTGGACTATATAGACGGGACCGTTATATCTTCTGATCTCATCTTCTATATGAAAGGTCTGCGCCACTCTCACATAGTCACCGCCCAAGATCCACTGATCCTTGATGAGTACCTCCGGAATATGAAGAGGATCGAAAACATAGCTCAGCATCTTCCCGCTCCTGGCATCATCAGGGATGCAGAGGGCCGGTGACAGCGGAAGGATCGCTTTAAAGTCATCAGGACACATTCCCGCTATAAGGACTGTCAGAAATCCTCCCTGCGAGTGACCGCTCATATAAAGATCAGTTACAAAGTCCAATTCCTTGGCATATTTAAGTACAGCCAGGGCATTCGTGACCCACTTATAGATGGTGTGATCGCGGTATTCCCCCGAGCTCATCCCGTGGCCGTACATCTCTACTCTTAATACAGCCACGCCGGAATCTATCATGGCATCTTTTGCCTTTATTATGTGATCTTCTTCCATATTTCCGCTTAAGCCGTGGACAAGAATGCAAAGTGGGCTTTTATCAAGCCCTCCGGGACGCTCGAGCTTGGCATGGAGCTTTACTCCGTCATTATCTATATAGAACTCTTCCATATAATATCTCTCCTTAATAAGGCTGTCTTTTTCGATTATAGCACATGGGGGATCGCGGGTTATTTGATTAATACTTTTCGCAAATAATTTAATGTTTATCGTTAAAAAGTTGTTGACATAGATTAAATGCGGGTGTATCATCCAATCATCAGGAAAGGCCCGGCCGGTCACTTGACTTAAACCAGACAATAAGGAGATAAGAAAATGAATGAAGAAAATGTCAAGCTCGCCAAGATCAAGAAGAGCAGCAGTGTCGGAAAGAAAGTAACTAACATACTGGCCATCATAGTGATCGTTGCAACTATTATCCTGCTCGCGACCGGCATCGCATTTATCGCAGGAGGAGATCAACTCGAGGATAAGCTCGCCCAGGCTGCAGCAAGCGGTACGCTCGAGGAACCTTCCAATAAGTTCATGTATGCTTCCACCATCAACATCGAGATGTTCAACCCCAACGAGATCAAGACTTCCGTGCCTGCTTTGAAGGTTGCTCTGGAAGCCCGCCCCTACACGATCGGCTACGGCATCTACATGATCGCCATGTGCATCCCTTTGATAATTGCCGCAGTTGTACTGAAGATCCTTGCAAGCGGCTTTGCTACTATCGAGAAAGAGGACAACCCCTTCACGCCTGCAGTCATCAAGAAGGTTACGATCGTCATGATCATCCTGAGCGTACTCCTGGCACTAACTGTAAGCTTCGCCTACGGTGCAGTCGGAGCTATTGCGACCTGGCTGATCCGCTCGGTATTCGACTACGGCAGGACCCTCCAGATCCAGTCGGACGAGACTTTATAAGGAGGCAGATATGGGACAGATAATCTTACGACTCGACAGAGTGATGGCAGACCGCAAGATCTCCCTCAACGAACTGTCAGACAAGGTTGGTGTATCCAACGTCAACCTCTCCAAGATGAAGAACGGCAAGATCTCCGCGATCCGCTTCTCCACCCTCGAAGCGATATGCGATGCGCTAGACTGCCAGCCGGGAGACATACTGGAATATAAGAAATGATCATGGTAAAAGGATAGGATTAGAGAAAAAGACAAGGGGCGATCTGCTCCTTGTTTTTTGCGGGAAACTGAATCACTCTTGATTGCAAAAAAAGGCTGATCTGCTTGCAGTTACTGCTATCAGATCAGCCCAAATTTGCTAGCACCCGTTAAGGGAGAAATAATTACTTATCCTTTGCCATTCACATACTTATCATACTTATAGAGGAAAGTTACCATCTGGCGTCTCAGACAGTCACCGTCAGGCTTGAATGTGCCGTCAGCGTAGCCTGCGAGGATCTTCATCTCGGATGCCCAGAGCGTTGCCTTGTAGAAGTAATCAGATGTCTTTACATCCTTGAACTTATTGCTCTTGGCCTTGGGCTCAGGCTGCTTTGCAAGCCTCCAGAGGAAGGTTACGGCGTGCTTACGGGCACAGACGATCTGAGGTCCGAAAGTACCGTCCTTGTAGCCTTCGACAATGTGGTTCTCATTACCCCAGATACATGCCTTATAGAAGTAATCAGACTTCTTTACATCAGAGAACTTACAGGTCTTCGCCTTGGGATCCGGCTCGCCCGACAGTCTCCAGATGAAGGTTACCATCTGGGCTCTCGTACACTCGTTAGAAGGCTTAAACAGAGTCTGGTTATCGTAACCTTTGACAACATTCTTTTCGGTAAGATAGTAGGTCGGCTCGTACCAGAAGTCTGATGAGTTGGTTACATCCTTATAGAGGACAGTGACCCTGCAGGAAGCCGTCTTCCCTGCCGCAGTTGCGCTTATGTTAATGACGCCCGCCATCTTTCCTGTGATCTTGCCGGAAGAATCGACTGTTGCTACCTTGGTGTCGGAAGACTTCCATGTGATCTTGGAGCTCGCCCCCTTGAGAGTAGCCTTCAATGTCAAGGTCTTACCACAGATAACATTTGCCTTGGACTTATCCAGAGTCAATGTGACATTGGATGAAGATGCTACAGTAGGCTTGGCCGTGGGTTTTGCACTAGGTTTTGCAGTAGGTGTAGCCGTAGCCTTGGGCTTAGATGTAGCTTTAGGCGCAGGTGTTGCCGTAAGCTTCGGGATGTCAACTTTCTTGGTCTGAACCTTGAAGGCACCGTTCTTGAACGTTTGTGTCGTATAGGTCATGATTCCCGTTGAAGTCAATGTTGCAGGCTTCGTTACGGCAGATGTCGTCTTAACGGTCTCAGTCTCTATGTGTTTGACATTATGTGTGCATATACGTATAGCCGTAACGGTCTTAAGATCATCTGACCAGTCGTATGTGGGTTTATCCCATCTGTGAGCCGTTTTGGGAATTGTAACTGTCTTAGTCTGCTTTTTGAACAGGTCGCTCTGGAAAACAGCCGTATATGTCATGACACCTTCCGCGCCACAGCTGGATTCTGTCGTAACTTCGGAGATCACATTTGCAGTCTCGCTGAAGACTTCATCGCAGCCGGGCTCTACGCAGTGTACAACAGCGGTAACTGTCTTGTTATCATTGCTCCAGCTATACTCCGGTTTGCCCCACTGATGTCCCTTCATGGGGATCTCGTAAGGAATGCTTTCCAATGCCTCCAGGCAGACCGTACAACGGGTTACCCAGTCGTAATGGCCGGTCTCTTCATATGTAGCGGGAACCTCGTTCTCCCTGTGAGGCTCACCCGGGGTATGCGGAAGCTTATCGACATAGACCGGTGTGCGTGAGATCTCCTCATGACATACGGAGCAGTAAACGACTTCATCATAATAACCGCTCCTCCTGCATGTTGCAGCGACTTCATTCTCACGGACGGCCGCTCCTTCCTTATGGCCCTTGGCAGGAATGCTGACCGTATCAGTCTGAACAGTGAATGCAGGATTATTGAAAGAAGCAGATGTATACACTATCTTCCCTGCTTTGGTGCAGGTTGCATCAGTTGTCTTGGCCGTTACGTTAACAGTCTCCGTCTGCTTGTGGCTTGAGTCATGCTGGCAGACACGGGTAGCAGTAACCTTGGTCTTATCGGAATTCCAGGTGTAAGTTGCGCTGTTCCAGGAATGCCCATATGCTTCGACATATCCGGTCACACGGGAAATCTGTTCGCCGCACCTTGTGCAGTAAACAACCACATCAGCATGACCTTCAGTCTCACATGTTGCGGGAACAACATTCTCCTCAACGGGATCGCCGGCATTATGGCCCAACGCCTTGATCGTCTGGGGCTTCGTCTGGGTCGTAAACACATCCGTATCGAAAACAGCAGTATAAGTCCTGACTCCGTCCATGGTACAGGTAGCTTCAGTAGTTACCGCACTTGTGATCTTCCCGTACTTCGTTATCGTATAGCCGTGCTGATCTTTGATCGTAGCTTTGCAGGAGCTGTAGCCGCTCCACTGATATGTGGGGTCTCCCCATACATGGTTCAATGCCGGGATCTCTACTCTGGTGCTGCTGATAACGGCATTACAGACAGTACATCTTACTACTCTGTCGTAATGACCCGCGCTGTCGTATGTTGCTTCGACACGGTTTTCCTCAGCAGGCTCTCCCGGCGTATGGTCAGCCAGAGGAAGAGTTATCTTCTTGCTGCTGATCTTCTGGTGGCACCTGCTGCAGTAAACGACTTCATCACAGCTGCCGTTTTGGATGCAGGTCGAAGGAACAATATTTTCGCGAACTGCTTCTGAAGGAAGATGCGAAAGGGCTGGAATCGTGATCTCTTTTGTCTGAGGCTTGAAAGCGGAGTTGGAAAAACTGCCTGATGTATAGACCGTCTTCCCGGCTTCTGTGCAAGTTGCGTTTATGATCTCACAATTTATATCAGTACAGGTCTCTGTCTCAACGTGGCTCGTGTTCCTCTTGCAGACACGGCGGGCGGTAACCGAGGAATAATCGGTACTCCATGTATAAGTAACCTTATCCCAGTCGTGACCCAGGGGGGCTATATCCCAGAAACCAATAGAACGGTCTTCCAGAAGGGGATTGGTGAAATCGGCATAGTAGTTGGTTACACCCCCATCCGTACAAGTCGGCTGGATATAAACACTATGGGTGGTATTTACCTTCTCGGTGATCTTATGACTGCCGTCATTAAGGCAGATGCGGGTTGCTCTGCACCATGAGTGATTGCCTTCTTCCCACTCTGTAGTTTGAGGTCCCCAGTTGTGACCTAAAGCAGCAAGCGTTACACGGTTACGGTATTTCTCAACCTGGCATCTCGTGCAGTAGACAACCTTATCTTTATGGCCCGCATTCTCGCATGTGGGATTTACGATATTCTCTTCCTGCTCACTGCCCCAGTTGTGACCCAAGGCAGGAATGTTTGTAAGTGTCTCAGTCCATGTTCCGAATGCTTCCTTATCGAAAACAGCAGTATATGTAGTCTCACCCTTCTCGGTACAGGTCGCCTGCTTTGTAACGGAAGAACTGATAGGCCTGATCTCATGGTAATCGGCACCACACTTAGTGCAATTGTGCATAGCCATGAGCTTTGTTCCGTTTTCGACCTTCTCATAGCTTACAGCTCCGTATGTATGAGGGAGCATGGGAATGTTCTCAAGGGTCTTTGTCTGAGGGACGAAAGCTGCGTTTGTGAACGTAGCAGTGTAAGTCGTCTTACCCTTATTCTTGCAGGTAGCTTGCGTTGTAACGGCCGATACCGTATTTACCGTCTCGGTCTCAACATGGCTGGAATCTCTTGAGCAGACTCTTGTGGCAGTGACCGTTTTATTATCACTGCTCCAGGAGTATGTGACTTCTCCCCAGAGATGGCTTGCAGATCCGCCGCCGGGGATCGTCTTGGTCTGTGTTATGAACGCAGGATTATTGAATTCGGCCACATATGTCGTAGATCCCGTATCGGTACATGTTGAAGCAGTCGTTGTATATGTGGTATTCGCAACCTCAGTCTCAACATGGCTGCTGTCGTTAGCGCATACTCTTCTGGCAGTAACTTTGCTGTAGTCATTGCTCCAGGTATATTTTACTTCTCCCCAATTATGCCCGGTGGCAGGGATGGTAACATGGGAACTGCTCATCTTGCTATGACAATACTGGCAGTAAACAACGCTGTCATAGGAACCATTATTCTCGCAGGTAGCAGAAAGTTCGTTCTCTCTTACGGCAGCAGCTCCCTTGTGGTTAACCTTAGGATAATCGAATCTCTGTGTCTGTGTCTTGAACGCCGGATTAGTAAACGAAGCAGTATATTTATCGTATCCTGCTGAATAACATGTTGAATCCGCACCGGTATGAACAGCTGTGACCGTCTCTCTTTCTTCATGGTAGGTATTTCTCGTGCAGGTCCTGTAAGCCGTACAGGTCGAATAGTTATCGCTCCACTCGTAAACGACATCATTCCAGTCATGACCTAATGCAGGGATATCAACGGTCTTGGTCTTTTTACCGAAAACGGAATCATTGAAATTAGCCGTGTAAACGTTCTGTCCCTTCTCGGTACATGTTGCAAACTTTGTTGTGTTATATGTAGTGCTAACAGTCTTGCTCTCCTTGTGACTGCTGTCTCTTGTACATGTGCGGGTAGCAGTACATGTCGAATAGTCACTGCTCCATGTGTAGACAACTGCTCCCCAGTTGTGACCTAGAGCCTGACCGTTTTCAAAGGTCTTAGTCTGTGTAGTGAAATGAGGATCACTAAATGTGTAGCTGTAAGTAACAGATCCTGCCGCAAGACATGTGGCATCAGTCGAACCGACGTAATTGGGAGCTGCTGTTTTTGTTATTTTGTCATTACATTTACTGCAGGTAACCGTAGCTACACACTCCTTCGTGCCACTGTCGTAGGTATACTTGGGGCTGCCGTAATTATGTCCTGTCGAAGGATCTGTTATCGTCTTGGTTTGTCTTGTGAGAATGCTGCTCTCGAAATCCTCTGCGACATATTCATAGATTCCGTCCTGAGTACAAGTTTTTTCCTGGACAGTATTGACGTGATCTACGCCTACGGTCTCTATGACCCACTCACCACAGAGCTTACACTCGCAGGAACCTGTTACTGAAGATGGCAGACCGGTCTCGTTCCACTCATAGAAGGGCTCGTCCCAGACATGAGTATGCGAAGTAGAAGGCATCGTAAAGTATCCGGGATGATTAGGACCGCCGTCGATCTTGGCGAAGCGGGCCGATTTGAAGTAGTTGTAATCATTAGTAGCTGTATAATTCGAGTATTTTGTACCAGCACCGCCTGTGAGTTTGGTGCAGCCGTCAAACAAGTACATCTCTGATGCATTTGTACCGCCATCAATACCGCCCATATATAAGACTTCCTTGAAATCGTTATAGGCATATATAGTCGTAAGATTGGTCTCGCCGTTATATTTGGTGCTGAACATTCCGGTGTAATTATCGGCATTCGTAGTTACAAAATTCCTTCCAAGGTAGATAGTCTGAAGTTTACAGCACTCTTTGAACATGCTTCCAAATCCCGAAGCAGCAGAAGTATCAAAACTATTAAGATCCATTTCCGTGATCTTCCGGCATCCGTTGAACATATTGTTAAACAACAGGACATTATGGGTATCAAATGACGATACATCTATGCTTTCAAGGTTTCTGCATCCGGCGAACATACTTGTCATGTCAGTAACGCCGGATGTGTTAAATCCTCTGATATCAAGACTAGTCAGGTTCAGACAAGTCTGAAACATCTTATACATGGTCGTGACACGTGATGTATCAAGTCCGGTCATATCGATCTTTGTAACACCTTTTGACGAATCAAAAAGTGCACTCGAATCAGAATTCAAATAAACTTTGTTTGCACTCGAATACCAATACACATTACCACTTGTAGCCCACGCTTTGACTGAACCTGTCTCGTTTTCATCGATAGCTATAGCATTTGAAGGAGGATTTGTTCCTTTTTGAAATGTCTTTAGGGCGCGATCTCCGCCTCCGGCTATTCCCCAGAGAACATTTCTCAAGGTCGGTCCGTCCATGAGCGTCGCCTCAGAGGCCGCACTGACGGGAGTTGCAACAGATGAAAGAGTAGAAATACAGATTACCGAGGCTACCAGTAAGGAGATGGCTCGGCGGGCAAAAGTCGAATGCATAGAAGGGTTACCTTTCGGGGTATGGGTATCCAGAATATTATATAAGGAATTTAAGGAGATGTGAACTAAAATTTGTAAATTTTTACAAAATTATGGCAAGAATATGGAGATTCAGGTCAAAATTCAGTAAACACAAAAAAGTTAGTGGACCGCTTACGAACACTCGAAGCAGTCCACTCCCCCCACCTTTATCTGCAATAAATGCATTCTGATTAGTGTTTTACGCTCTTGTCAAACTTGTATAAGAACGTAACCAATTGTCTCCTCAGGCATTCACCGTCGGGACGGAAACTACCGTCGTCGTAGCCAGCGAGGATTCCTTTGCCGGATGCCCAGAGAGTCGCCTGATAGAAATAGTCGCTCTTCTTTACATCCTTGAAGGGATTTTTATTTGAATCCGGAGCGGGCTTGCCTGCCAGCCTCCAGAGGAACGTTACCGCATGGCGGCGGGCACAGTTGATCTGAGGACCGAACGTCCCGTCCTTATAGCCTTCTACGATTCCCTTCTCACTGCCCCAGATGCAGGCCTCGTAGAAGTAGTCAGTCTTCTTGACATCGGAGAACTTGCAGGTCGAAGTCTTAGGCTTGGGGCTCCCCATGAGCCTCCAA
The DNA here is from genome assembly GCA_017615325.1 of Clostridiales bacterium. GTDB lineage: Bacteria > Bacillota > Clostridia > Saccharofermentanales > Saccharofermentanaceae > Saccharofermentans. Next base: position 14,541 of record JAGAAI010000025.1, read on the forward strand.
ATGAAGGTCACCATCTGGGCTCTTGTGCACACATTCGCGGGCTTAAAGACCGTCTGGTTCTCGTAACCCTTGACGACTCCTGCGGCTGTCATGCTGTATGTGGGTGTGAACCAGAAATCATCGGGATTAGTAACATCCTTGTAGAGAGCCATTACGGTACACTTGACGCTCTTCCCTGCTGCAGCTGCAGTGATCGTAACAGTACCTGCCATCCTGGCCGTAACCTTGCCGGAAGAGTCTACTGATGCGATAGCGG
>JAGAAI010000001.1 GCA_017615325.1 Clostridiales bacterium
CAGCCGGGGCTTTTATCATCTTATGAGCAAAACGTATTTACAGGACAACAGATAAGCTTGGCTTTTTGTGAAACTAAGTCTCTTGATAATTGCCACAGGCATTGATAAAGTTGTCTTGATATAAGAGAAGCATGTTTTTAAAAGGTGACCTTATCTAATGACAACTCTTATCATTGGCCTTCTGATACTTATCGTAGGCGGTGCCCTCTACGGCAGGCTCTGTGAGAAAGTATTCGGCCCCGACGACAGAAAGACTCCTGCATATACCAAAGAGGACAAGGTTGACTATGTTCCCATGAACAAATGGAAGAACAGTCTGGTCAATCTATTAAACATTGCGGGAACAGGTCCGATCTTAGGTCCCATCCAGGGCATCCTCTTCGGCCCCATAGCATTCATAACCATACCCATAGGCTGTGTAGTAGGCGGTGCCATGCACGACTATTTCTCCGGCATGATCTGCGCCAGGGAAGGCGGCATCCAGATGCCCGAGATGATAAGAAGAAGCCACAGCAAGGTCGTCTACTGGTTTTTTACAGTCTTTATCGCACTGACCCTCTTCCTCTGCGGAACAGTATTCATATATACTCCCGGAGACATAGCCGCGACTCAGCTCTTTGGATTTAAGGGGACAGCTGATGACCCTTCGACATGGATAATATACGGCGTGATATTTATCTACTATCTTATAGCAACGGTCCTTCCCATCGATAAGATCATAGGCAAGATCTATCCCATATTCGGAGGGGTTCTTATCCTGTCTGCAATAGGTATCTTCATAATGCTCTTCGTTAAGGGCGTGCCCATGGTCAACCTCTGGGATAAATGGGAACTGGGAGGTTTTGATTTTGCTTCTTACTTTGAAAGTCAGCACTTCATCCCGACTTTCTTCGTAACTGTTGCCTGCGGGATCTTGTCGGGCTTTCACAGCACACAGACTGCACTTATCTCAAGGACTATCCAGAGTGAGAAGCACGGCCGCATGACCTTCTACAACATGATGATCTTAGAGGGCTTCATAGCCCTTATCTGGGCAGCCGCCACCATGGCCATGATCGGCTACGGTGCGGACAAGTCAGGTATCACGATGCAGATGACTAGCGAAGGCTGGGGCTACTTCCAGATGATCGGAGGAGAACTTACCAGGATATCTCCCACGAGCGTGGTCGGTGTCGTCTGCAAGAACCTCCTGGGCAGCTTCGGAGGGCTGATCGCAGTTATAGGAGTCATAGTCCTTCCCATATCTACGGGTGATACAGCTTTAAGAGCATTGAGACTTACCATAGCGGAGACTTTCCATATCAGGCAGAAGTCCACCTTACACCGCATGATGCTCGCGATTCCTCTCTTTGCGGCAGTGGCAGGACTCCTTATCTGGGCCAAGAACGATGCGAACGGATTTAACGTCATCTGGCGTTACTTCGGCTGGGCCAATCAGACAGTATCCATCTTTGCAACATCAGCCATCATGATCTACCTGATCCGCCACGGCAAGGCGAAGTTCTCCTGGATGCCTGCCATCCCCCTGATCTTCTATTCGTTCGTAACATCGGCATACATCTTCTCGTCTCCATTCGGATTTAAACTGAATATGGATCTCTCATACATCCTTGCTGCAGTCTTTACTGCATCAGTTTTGCTCGTTACGATATTAAGAGCGAGGAAGCTGACAGATACAAAAGCCTAATAAACATATCGGAGGATATATCATGAACAGAACATTAAGACAGGTCTTAACTGCAACGGTCGCAGCGTGCATATTGACCACGGCGATCTCAGCATGTAACGGTCAGGCACCTGCCGAGACGACCACCATCGCGACGGAAGCTGCTACAACAACCACAGAAGCGACTGAAGCAACGGAAGACACCGAAGCGACAGAAGCACCGGAAGAAGTTAAGTACACGATCGATAACATCCGCAAATACATAGTCGGAGCAGACGATCCCATGGAGATGAACGACGGCTCAATGAAGGTCATGGTAAACTTCGATAATGCAGCAACGACTCCTGCTCTGGTACCCGTCATGCATGAAGTCGATTCCAAGCTTACGACCTACGGATCCATAGGAAGAGGGTATTCTGCAAAATCCAACTATTCGACTTCCCTCTACGAAGATACCCGTTATAAGGTATTGGATTTTGTCAATGCAGATCCCGAGACTTACACATGTATCTATGTCAATAATACGACTGACGGTCTCAACAAGTTAGCATCAGCTTTGGTCGAGAGCAAGAAGGACTTAGTCCTTGCAACCCGTATGGAACACCATGCCAACGACCTCCCCTGGCGTGAGCGCTGCAAGGTCATCTATGCAGAAGTAGATGAGCAGGGAAGAGTCATCTACGATGAACTTGAGAAGAAGCTCAACGAGAACAAGGACATCAAGTATGTCACCGTAACCGCAGCTTCCAATGTAACGGGATATGTAACGGATGTTCACCGCGTAGCCAAGATGGCTCACGAGCACGGTGCCAAGATAATAGTTGACGGAGCCCAGATAGTAGCCCACAGAGCTTTCTCCATGAGAGGTGCGACCCCTGAAGAGAATATCGATTTCCTGGTCTTCTCTGCCCACAAGATGTATTCACCCTATGGCGGCGGTGCGATCGTAGGTCTTACTGAAGTCTTAGACCAGCATATGCCTGAATTCTACGGCGGCGGTATCGTTGAGATCGTATCAGACTACAAGGTAACATATACCCCTTATGCTCCCGAACTTTACGAGGCAGGGTCTCCCAACTACCCCGGCGTAGTAGGTTTGGGCGCAGCAATCGACGTATTGAAGGAAGTTGGATTTGACGATATCCAGAGCCATGAACAGGTCCTGGTCAAGAAGATGATCGACGGACTCAAAGAACTCGATAATGTCATTATCTACGGCGACACGGACGATATCTCCGACAGGGTCGGCGTCGTAACTTTCAATTTCTCCGATGTCAACTCCGGACTTCTTGCATCGAGACTCTCTGAGAAGGGAGCAGCGACTAGGAGAGGTGCTTTCTGCGCTCATCCTTATGTCTGGAGATTAATGGGTATCCCTGATGATGAGACTGAATCCTTCGTCGGCTGCGACAGCACCAAGACTCCCGGCATGATCCGCGTAAGCTTCGGTATCTATAACACCGAAGAGGAAGTCGATCAGTTCCTTGAGATCTTAAAGGAAGCACTGCAGGAATTCAGAACGGGTGCCATCGACAATCCCATGATCGAAGATATCCCCAAGGAATACTGATACAAAAGAGGATAAAGATCAGACAGGAGAAGGCTGGGGCTTTCTCCTGTCTCTTAACTTGACACTTCTTTTTTTTGCTGTAAAATTCATTAGTTGCTTATATTATAAATATTAGAAAGGCATCTCATGCAAAAGATTCTGTCGGTAGCGATACCCTGTTACAATTCCAGGGATTATATGCGTCACGCCATAGAGAGCGTCCTGCCCGGTAAGGACCGGGTGGAGATAATCGTGGTGGATGACGGTTCCGTAGACGATACGGCAGCTATCGGAGGCGAATATGCAAAGAGATACCCCAATATAGTCAAGGTCGTCCGCAAGGAGAACGGTGGTCACGGTGATGCCGTCATGGCAGGCCTTAAGGCTGCGACCGGTACCTACTTCAGAGTCCTGGATTCAGACGACTGGTTCGACAGGGAGGCCCTCTTAAAGCTCCTCGATGTATTGGAGAGGATGTGTAAGGTCGGCCCAAAGGCAGATCTCGTAATAACCAACTATGTCTACGAGAAGCCTGCCGAAGCCAAGCAGAAGCAGATCAACTACCGCAAGACCCTGCCCGAAGGAAGGATCTTCGGCTGGGATGAAGTCGGCAAGTTTGCAACAGGATCTTACATCCTCATGCATGCAGCAACCTACAGGACCCAGTTAGTAAGAGACTGCAACATGACCTTGCCCAAGCACACATTCTATGTGGATCACCTCTACGTCTGCCACCCCATGACACGTGTCGAGACCATCTACTATCTGGATGCAGACCTTTATAGATACTTTATCGGCAGAGAAGACCAGTCCGTCAATGAGAAGGTCATGCTCTCAAGGATGGATCAGCAGCTTCGGGTCAACAGGCTCATGTTATACGACCTGGACCTCAATGCGATAGAGAACGAGACTCAGCGTAAGTACATGTACTACTATGCAGAGATCGTAACTCTTGCCACGGTTTCCTTCTTCTTAAGGGCAGGGACCAAGGACGACGAATATGAGATGGAATCTTTCCTATCTGAGATAAAGCAGCAGAAGCCCCAGTTCTACGAATGGATAACAGCAGCCCCCTTCTTCCGTCACCCGATCCGTCCCGTAGTCAGGTGGCCCAAGTGGATAAGCTATCCCTTGTTCAGATTAACTTACCTTTTGGTACGGAGACTCTTCTGCTTCAACTGAAGCACGATCATTCCGATACCGCTCTCCGCCAGGGGCAATACGAAGTTGCAGAAGCGGGATAACAAAAGAGCACTGCCCAATATGCCCGTAGGGATCAAGCCGTCAAAGAAGAGAGCATAACCATATTCCGTGACTCCTGCGGCGCCCGGCAAGGGCAGGGAAGATACGGACAGGAAGAGAGCCCCCTGAGTACAAACTGCAGAGAACCAGTCAAGTGAATCAGCTCCCAGTGCACGGGCACATAGGAAGGGAACTGAGAAATATAAGGTTATCTGTACAAATGAATTAAGCAGCATCTTAAGGAATACGGCCTTGTTCTGTCTCATGACCTTGGCAGCCCTTCTGTAACCTGCAAAGGAACGGAGCGAGGCATAACGTTCACCGGGTTTTGAAGACTTCTTGCCCGGCAGTTTAAGATAAGCCCAGGCAAAAAAGCATGCCATCTTGCGAGAGAACAATACGCATGCCAATGTAACGATTATCGCCAGGTTCAATATGAACCCTATAGGGAATACATAAGAATACTTACCATCAAGGTTCCAGAGTCCGTGAGGTGCGAAGAAAGCACCGACTATACCCCATGACACTGAAATTATCTGAAAGGACAGCAATGTGCAGAGCAAAGAGAAAGCACCGCTATGCACCTTGATCCCGTCCTTTGCCATGAAGTATAACTGCCCCGGCTGCCCGCCCGTGGAAGACGGGGTAATGGAACTGAAGAAGAATCCTGCAAAAGAGTATTTGAGCATCTGACCGAAGCTGATCTTATGTCCGGAGATACGAAGGGGCCGGGCAATGTTCATGCCGTCTGCTATAAAGTACAAAACCATGGCCAAGACAGCCATAGAGAACCAGAAGGGGTCCGCATTAAGAAGAGTGCCCCATATATCCTGGCCTGCAAGTTCCCTGTGCAATACATAAACGGTAGCCCCGCACAAGATAAGCAGGACTATAATGCTAAGCCAGAGTGATTTTTTCTTCAAAAGGTCCATTAAAAACTCCCTTATTGTTCCTACAACAAGGAGATTGTACCATATTATCCCGATTTGCGTGAATGGAAGAAAACAGGGCTGCCTCGTTTGAGACAGCCCGATAAGGTTAAGTCTGGAATTAACTGTCAGCCTGCTTTGGGTGTACCGTCATTGCCGGAGGAGGCCCTGCCGACTTCTGCGCCCGCATCTGCAACGCCGACCATCTGTGATACGAGGGGCGAGAGGATAACAGCGAGAAGATAACTTAAGATGAGAGTGGGAAGGAGGAGTCTTGCCCAGTTGCCGAGCCACATGATAAAGAAGGGAGGCATATTGGCAAGTGCTTCAGCCGGTGCTCTCAAGCGGGACATCAATACTCCGAACAGGCTTACGAAGAAACTTACGATGATCGTGTTGCCCACGGAGAGTGGGATCGCATTGAGGAGAGTAAACTTCATTCCCGGAGGATTGGCATTGGCTTTTGCTGCGAGATTTCTTCCGAGTTTGCCCAAAGGCACTACGAGTGCGACAATGACACCTACCGTGACGGACATCAGGATATTGGAGATGTACATTGCCGGAACCGGCGTCAGTTTGGCTGCATCGGGATTGCTCTTCAAAACAAGGAATGCTGCCAATGCTCCCATTGCTGCCGATATGATTATCGACATAACAAGGCCCATGATACGTTCTTTCTTCTTCATGTCTTTTACCTTCCTTTCAATTTTTGCTTCTTCGTAATTTATCAAGATCCTGCAGTCTGACTTTGGGAAAGTACAGCAAGGATGGATATACCCGTTTTTGCGGTCGTATTCGCGGCGGTGTTCGACTTTAGCGGGAGTATAGACCTCACCCGAGCTCAGCTTGGAACGGCAGAATCCGCACTCGCCGCTCCTGCATTTGCTCGGTGCCTTGATCCCGGCGCGCTCCAGGGCAACCAAGAGGGACTCATCGGACCTTGCA
>JAGAAI010000026.1 GCA_017615325.1 Clostridiales bacterium
AGATTAAACATTTGTGGGTGCCGGTTAGTATCCGACACCCACTTTTGGCACAATATTTCCCGATTTTAGTGGCACTGACATACCGATTTCAGTGGCGCAATTCAGAGCGACGCGAGTGGCACTCTCGGACCGCCGTATTCAATTACTGATTTTGATGAAAAATTGAGAAAAGAAGTATATCGCCGGTTATTTAGGACTGCGTCACTTGACTATCTTAAAAGCTTATATTTTAAAAATTGGAGCTCGGTCATCCCGCTTTTTCTGTTTTAGTTATACCATAAAGTTGGTCTAATTGTGGTCAAAATGTTGGTCAGAAAACACCCATTGGAGTGTGTCTTTTTTCACCACGCTCCAATCTGAGCAATGTCAATGAAATGCTAGGAGCATATATCTAAAAGAGGTATTAAAACCGTTTATATATGAAGGCATCGTTTTTCGTGATGGCAAATCGAGATCACCAAAGTCATTGATAAAACTGACAAAAAACAACGTGACCTTGTTACGCATAATATCGCTCCTTTATTCACGTCACTTATAGTTCTCCTCAATATACAACTCGATCCTCGACCTCATCGAATGAGCAATATCTTTAATGTCCTTATGCTGGCTGTAGTAAGAATTGACCTCCTCGGCGATAATATTGTATAAGCCCCAATCCATTATCATGATCGTATCAACAGATTCCGTTGCCTTGCGGTAGGATGCAATCTCCTCGCTGCTGTAATTCACACTATTCTCAGGGTCTCCGAAGAACTGCCGGTAATACATATCATCTCCCAGTTTAGTGTGATCCTGTGCTATATCAAGTGCTTCATCGAAGATATCCTTGTTCGTGGGGATTACATTACTGGTAAGCGCTGCTTTCTGAGCTTCGTCAGAGAACATGAACTCAATAAACTTCATGCATTCTTCCGGATACCTAGTTCCTGCAGATACCGCAACCAATCCCTCGGGACATGCCACATGAACAGAACCATCCAGTGTAGGGAATCCTACAAATCTCAGACCCTTTTTCATACCGAGCTGTTCACTGTGGTATACATTTGCAAAACTGATGTAGTGCAAATATACAGCAGTCTCCTTTGAATCAACAGTATCAGCGGATGCAAAGTAATCACTGCTGTAGCCCGGTGATTCTCCGTTATCTATAGCAAACTTTATAATCTTCTGCAATTCAGACTCATCGATAAACTCTCCATTCTTTATCAGCCTCTTGATGGGATATCTGATGGCAAAGTCGGCTATATTGCACGCGTATTCATCTCCGAAGATCTTGGGACTGTATGTAGATGTACTCATATCATCCAAAGTCATGTTATCGTTATTTCCCGTATACTCTTCACTGCTCCATAATCCGAACATTACATATCCCGGAAACAGTTTATAACAATGCCCTTCATCAAAATATAGATCATAAATGTTTTTGCTGATCGTATCCTCGCTTATGGTCTTGCTGTTTTTTACAAAGCCCGACATATCCATAACCAGCCCTGACCGTCCCATCTGATCGTAATCAAAGCTGTTGCCGTAAAAAATATCGGGAGCCTTGCCTGAAGTAAAATCCTTCAGCAGTTTAAGCTTACTTTCCTGTGCCTCTTCAGCATTGTTATAGCCGTATTCATCCTTATCGTAGTTTTCCACATTTATGAGGAATTTATCTTGTGATGTATTATACAGATATGCGGCATATGTCAGTGATATATCATCCCCCGCATCATATCCCCTTACAGACAATCTCGTTCTTTGGGACAGATTGGATTCCGTATCCGGAACCATAAAAAGGACTTCAGAAGGAGCATTCGTATGTTTTTGCAAAATTACAAAATCGTTCTCATCAAAGACATACCACATCGGATCAAAGGAAGGTTCCAACGTAGGCTTGATCAGCATATTACCGATATATGCTATTTCTTTCTTTGTCTTATTTGAAGGATCCAGTTCGTATATGATCCCTGCGTATCTGTCAACAGCATATCCGCCGGTTCTGCTAACCGAACTGTAATTCAGACCGAGATCACCACTGCTACAGACATGCTCTATTGTCTTCCTGTCAAAATCGATCTCGTAGTACTGCATGGTCGTGACCGCATCCAACACCAGATAATCCTTACCATTATGAGTAAAATAAGTATTCTCGTCAGCCAATTCTCCCTCTTCTTCTATCGGGATCTGAGACACTACCGAATAGTCCGCGCCGATAAGATAGACGCAATCATCTTTTACGATGACAAAACCATCGTCTCTCCTGTAGATCAACGGCAGTCGCTCATTTATTATCATGAACAGATCCTCATTCTGTGAAACCAGAGTTCCTGTATCGAGATCATAAACATCAAAACCATAATAAGTACTGGCAACTATCCTGCCATTACCTATGGGACAAAAAGAACTTAAGAGCTTGTTGGAAGAATCAATATCAATGGTCTTATTCCATTTGGAAGAACCTTCATCATATGAACATAACATATAATTGAAAGTTTTATTGTCCCAATTATTATTAATACAGACAGCTGTCTTTCCTTCATCAGATTCAACAATATAACCCAATCTATAACCGTCAACCTCAACGGTAGTAACCTCTGATAAATAATATCTGTCAGAAGGATCTTGCGGCATCTTTACATCTGATTTTGAAGTTGCTGTCTGATCAATACCGGTGTTCACAAGTGAACATGAACACAGAAGTGCACTGATTAAGACAATAGATATCCTTGAAATACACCTTCTTGTCAGCATAAACCTTTTACACGCCAGCATCAAAAAACACCTCCACGATTTGATTCCTACGGACGATCAATTCGCAATAAGCGTATTTGCTTTTTAGATAATCACTGCTTTTAAAAATCTTATCTATCTCATCGCGACTGATGATCTGAGTTTGATCTTCGTTCGGATCCAGGCATTTATAGATACATTTGTCTGAAAGTTCATATAACACATGCCTATATACTGGCATTATATGATCTATATCCGCACTCTTTATACAGCTCTGAGTAGTCAGAAACCATTTCTTTGTTAATGAATCGTCGATAATATTATCATTATCATCTCTTATATACTCACCATGTAACAAGCAAAAATAGTCGTTCAATTTTATCATCCCGTTTGGAGAATCACTTAATGGGAGATTAAAATCAGATTCCTCCAGCGATTTAATTACAAAACTTATATCACTGTCAAATACGAACTCTTCTCCGACTTTAAGCCCTTTAATATCTTCGTCAGAGTAATATACATCCAGGTATTTACTGCTCCTACAGGAACCCAAACCCGAATATTCATCTGCCAATGCAATATATTCTCCCAATACCAGATACTGTTTCCCATCCAGATTCAAAAACAATTGATCCCTACATACTCTCCCATTGTATTCGCCATCACGAAGATCACTATTCCGGATGTAACCATCCGGAATAGTGTCATTCGTAATATTTGAACTCTCGGTTGTTTCGGTTCCCGTAGAAATTGGAGATTTATTACATGAACCGATGAGAAAACACGAAGAGATTGCCAATACTAGGCACAAACAACGATTAATAGTAGTACCACTGAACACCTACTGTTGCCCCCAATCCTGATGCATTAGTAGCATTTGATGCAATAACAAAACTATCAGTTGCTGAATGATTGATCCCTTCAAAGAATTCCCCTTGTTTCCATCTGCCCTTCTTACAATCAGTGTAAGAGTGCGCGGTAGCGACTGTTGCTTTCGTGGTATGATTAGTTTTGTATAATCTGAAATTGATCTCTGTATTACTATTCGGCATTGTACCCGAAGGCATTGCGTTAAACGTATAACTAACAAGTTTTGACTCAAAGCCTGTCGAGCCTGAAAAGCCCACTGTCTTCGACGTACTGGCAAATCCTTTGGAATTCCCAGCAAAAGATATCGTTTGACTATATGCGAAAGCATTAGCAAAACATCCAATTGTGAAAAAACAGGTAATTGTCAAGATTACCGCAAATTTCCGAAATTTCAGTTTGTTCATAAATCATTCCTCCATAGAATTATATCTCTTAGAAACTCTTCTAACTGACGTTTTTACCAAACATCAGCTGTTCTTGGATTCATATGCAAATGTGTCGCGTCTATATTTTACACCACTTTTGCCAGATCTGTATACAAAAACAGGGCCACACGAACCCTGCTATGTCATTAACAATATAACTATTCACTGTTATCTTATCTCAAAATGAGCACCGGATTTCCCATCATCGTTTTTATTGTCGCCTTGTAATCGTCGATATCTATTATCCGTGTTATGGTTGTTATCCTTTTGCCGGCATCCTTGCTGGATGCTCCGCAGTGATATACCTTCATATCCTTTGTTCCTTCGTCCAGCACGATATACCTGTCATGTGCGCGGTGCATGGATTGCAGAAACGTTATTGATCTGCCGGGATTCTCTGTAACGAAGTCATTGTACTCCGTCAATCTGAGTCTCGGTCTTGCTGTATTATCACTGATTATCGTGATCTTTACGGTTTTCTTGGAATGTGCCAGATGATGAAGTGTTTTCGTACCGATATAATCATCAATTATTGTTATCTTGCTCTTGGCACTTCTATATATCTTCTGGTAAGCTTCATCTGCTTTGAAAGGCTTACCGTCAAGGATCAGTATCTCTTCGTTGCCAATCCCCTGATCAAATAGCTTCATGAAATCAGACAGATCCGCTTTGGAAACCATGTTGTCCTTGATCGCTCTTACCTGACCTTCCAATGCAGCCTGCCTTGCGGACAATTGGAATAGCTCCTGATTCGGAAGCAATTGCTTGTTTTGAGAAATATACTCACGCATAGCCCTAAACACACGCATAATCGCCACGCTCTGACGTTCAGCAAGTTCCCCTTTCAAAACTGTAGCCAATTGATACACTCCTTGTTCAGTGAAGGCATATGGAGGCTTTCTGCGACCACCATGACTTGATGTTGAATTTTTCAACATCAAGTTATCGAACTCATCCTGTGTAAGCTGAAACATAAAATCGTCAGGGAAACGATTTATGTTGTGTTTAACTTGCAAATTCAAATATCTTGTTTCATATCCATATATCTCCGCAAGATCATAATCCAGCATTACCTGCTGACCGCGAATGGTATATATCTTATCTTTCAGCGTGGATTCGTCCACGATTATCAACTTGTTATCGTTTGCCATAATCTTTGTTCTCCTCAGATCCGTAACATCTATAATATAGTTCAGGTTCTTATATTAAACAATCAAAAATAGAGTCTCTCTGCTCGCAAATGCTGCAACCATGCTCTCGCTCCCGAATATCCCAGAAACAATAATACTTGCATCAGTATCAGGTTTACAGGCACCACGCTCCTAATCTCGCCGGCAAGGAACATAGTAACAACAAGATCGGCAACTACCGCAATAACAGTATGTCTGTCCCATTGGTGTTCTCTTATATAAGCTGCATATCTATATGAGACAAATAATATTCCTGTTTCGACAGCACCGATTATTGCCACGATCACAAGAATGCATATTACCCAATACAGCACAGCAGACGCGGTAGGATTATCGATTGCTTCCACCACTCCTGCGATACTACGACCTGCATATTCTGTAAGCCCATAACCAGTCACTAATATACTCCAAAGTCCAGAGAAGAAGTTCACTGTATCCTCAACTATCACAGGCTCCTTCCAAACCTGTGATAATGTCGCTATCAGGCTGAACATCACAAGAGAGACAAGCTCAACATAATATGTCTTGGTCATGGTATCGTACTTCTTGATAATTGCAGATGTTTTCTCCTTGTATTCCTGAGACGCTTTCCTTTTGTGTTCCTTGTACTCCCACTCCAATCTCTGACGGTCTGACTTGATCATGTTCTCGGCTTTGTTCTTTATCTCTCGATCAAGATTCTCTTCACGATCACAAACCTTACTCGCACGAGCAGCAAGAATCTCAGCCTGTCTGTTACAGGCTGAGACCTTGTCCTCTGATTCTCTTTGGAGTTTCAACGCTTCTTCCATCATAGCCTCGCTCTTTTGGAGTTGCAGGTCGCTTTTGCTTAAGCTCTCTATCTTTTCGTTCAGAGATACTATCGTCTCGCTTTTCTTCTGAAGCTCGCTCATTAGTTTTGAGTTCTCTGAGGAAAGAGTCGATATCTCCTCTTGTGCTTTGGAGCGCTCCGTTATCTCCAGATCCAGCTGGTCCTGCATCTGCTCCATCATGGTAAGAAGCTCTTCTATCTTTAAGTTTTCTGAATCGTTCACTTATGGATTCCTCCTTATCCCTTATCTTTTTCTTCAGCTCTGCAATTCGCGAATCTGTTCTTGCAATTTCTTGTTCTGTCTCGTCAGCTGCTCGTTTAATTGCAGTGATTCTTCCAGCCGCTCTTGCAAGGAATCGATCTCCGCCTGCTGCTGTTCCAAGATCGTCTGCATCTCTTCCTGAGCCTTCAGGATCTCCAAGATTTCTTCTAAGTTCTTTATATCGTTCATAAATCGACCTCGCTTTCTCTGTTATAAGTTTTGTGATCTCTTCCGCGATCTTTCTTATCTGTTCCCTTATGGAATTCCGCTCCTTTATCTCTCTATTGATCTGACACCTGTCGGCAACGTTTCCTTCCACTTCCATCTGTCTTGCGACTATCCCTTCGTGAATCGTCGGTTCCTTGTCTATCCCCTGTCTTGCATAGCTTCTGTGATCGATCTGTTCTTCCGGTTTGAGATATCTGTTACAGTGTTCCGCCCAGGATGATCTCCACAGTTCCGCTTTTGAATGCGCATTCCAATCGTTTGCCGGGATCGATATCTTCTCCCAAAGATATTCCGTCCCTTTGCCTTGCCTGACTCTTGTTTTCTGATTGCCGTTTTCATCAAGCTGCGGTATACGGTACTGAGAAGTCTCTTCCCTGTTCTTCGGATCGTAAGAAGGCAGAGAAGGATCATAAACAGGTCGACCATGTTCATCTCTGCTGTTCGCGAAAACAGTCTTCTGTTTCTGAAGCCACTTCTCATGTTCATCGAAGCCTCTTAATGTCAGCATGATGTGCGCATGCGGATTACCGTCGCCTTTATCATGCAACGCCCAGTCTGCGATCATGCCTTCGCTTACGAAGTTGTCCCGGATAAAACTTCTTACACATTCGATCTGTTCTTCGCGGCTCATCTCTGCCGGAAGGGCAACTTCGATCTCACGAGCGAACTGAGCATCAGATCTTTTCTCGATCTGCTGCACTTCGTTCCAGAGTACTTCGCGGTTCGAATAACGCTCGGGAGCATTTTCGGGGAGCATGATCTCGCAAAGGATAACGCCGCCCTTGCGGGTGAAGTCGTGCGTGATGCCGGTCTCGTCGTTATACAATTTCTCGCCGGATCTGTAGGCGGCAGAAGCAACGGCGGATCTGCCACCTGCACGACTGATTATTTTTATCGAGCAATGGTATATTGCCATCTTCCGTTCCTCCTTTCATTGCGAGATAAAATGCTGCCTGCAAGGCTCCATCCAAGTGAAACTTGGTCTAGGCCAAGGAGCGAAGCGTCCTTGTAGGATTCCACAAGGGCGACGCCCTTTGGTGCTGTCTGCACAAGACCCCTCGGAGAGCGCACTGTAATGTGGGCTATGCCCACATATAAGTGCGCCCTTAACAAGTTAAGGGAGGGGGTGGTGTCCGACTTAACCTTCAGCATTGTTCTCACTCTTGGGCTCCTTTCCGTTCATTGCCTTAGTGAAGAAGTTGCCGTTGGTCTCCTGTCTTTTCAGGAAATTCATGAATCGGACTTTGTCTTCATCAACGGTGGGTCTGCCTAAAACAGACTCTACGATTCCGCCGAGTTCGATAAGTCTTCTTGTGCGTTTCTTGCGTTCTTCTGCAGTCTGTCTCTTCTTAAGATCTCGCTCCTGAGCCTTAAGCTGATCCTGCTTCTTCCGAAGTTCGTCAATACGCTCGTCATAAGTTCTCTGTGCCATGGTTCATTACCTCCTTTCTCCAAACAGGTAGTTGGTTATTTCCAAGATCGTCTTCAGCCTCTCCGCGTCTGTCGGATCGAGCTGAGTCAGATCAGGATTTCTGTCAATCTTCTCTGTCAGATCACGAAGTGTGTCTTTCATAACAGAGAATGTTCGTATGTTGCCTTTGACAAGGATCTTCTGATACAAGCAGCTCTCGATAAAGAATGTCGCCTTGGTTAACCCTGTCATCGCGATTCTCGCTTCAATAAGATCCTTTTCCTTCTGAGTCATCCTGAAGTTAAGGAATATGTCTCTCTTCCTTCTGTGCTCATCCACTTTCTTCTTTCTTCTGCGTCTCTTCGGTGTATCAACCTTGCCGTATATCTTGCCCATTTCTTATTCCTCCTGAGATTCTCTAAATGTGTCATCAAGCCTGTCTGCCATCTTTCTCTGCACTGACGGGTACAGGTGTGAGTATCTGTCCGTAATAGTTACAGTCTCATGCCCGAGACGATCTGCAATCTGTACCGGCGAGTATCCGAGTTCGACAAGAAGTGCACAGCATGAGTGCCTCAGATCGTGTATTCTAATTCTCTTCACTCCAGACTCCTTCGCCCCACGATCCATCTCGTGATGAAGAAATGACTTACTAAAAGGGAATAACCGGCTTGTATCATCAAGCCCGTATATTGAGTCAAAGTAATCTGCCATCTCATCACACAGGAACTGTGGCAGTTCTATGGTTCGATTACTCTTCTCGGTCTTAGGAGATGTGGTCATCTCCTCACCGTTTACAACCTGATATGTCTTGTTGATACGGAGAGTCCGTTTCTCAAGATCAAAGTCTTCTCTCGTGAGCGCCAGAAGTTCACCTGAGCGGATTCCCGTCCAATACAGAATCTGGAATGCATAATAGGACATTGGTTTACGCTTCATGGTTTCGATGAACTTCATATATTCATCCTTAGTCCAAAAGAGCATCTCCGGTCCGTGTTGCTTCCCCATCTTCTTGAATGCCTTACAAGGATTCTTCGGAAGATCGTAATACTTAACGGCATGGTTGAATATCGCAGTCAATTGATTGTTGATTGACCTAAGATATGTTGCCGAGTATCCTTTACCATCCGCATCCCTCAAATTAAGAATCTCATTCTGCCACTGGAGGATATGTGTGTTATTGATCTCTGAAAGACTTAGACCTTTAAAGTATGGCCTGATGTGCATGTTAATAAGCTGTGTCTTATTTGCATAAGTGCTTTTCTTTATCTGCGGCTTCATATCCTCCATATATGAGTCGACAAATGAGTCGAAGCTCATGTTGATGTCCTTTGAGGCCTTAGCAAGAAAGACATGCTCATACTCGAGAGCATCCTTCTTTGTATCGAATCCTCTCTTGATATGTCTCTTGCGCTCTCCTTTCCAGTCGGTGTAATAGCAGGAAACTTTCCATTTCCTGCCCTCGTAACCTTTACCGTTATCTTTATAAACTGCCATTAGTTCCACCTCCCTTAAGACAGGCTTCCTCATACCAGATGCGGTTCACCTTTCCGGAGACTACGATCGCTCTGGGATTTTCTTTCTTCATCTGTGCGTTAAGTTCCTTGATCACGTCGTATGCCTTAGCTCTGGATACGCCGAGATCAAACATTACTGTGTCTACTCCTATAAAAAGAGGTTCTTTTTCTCTATTCATAATCTTTACTCCTTCCTATCCGCTTGTTATGCAGATATATTTTTGTATCGGTTGAATGGATAATACATCCATTAATATCGCCTGTCAATAGTTTTAGTCATCTTTTTGTGTCTGTTCTATATGTTTAGTCTTTCCTTTTATGTCTGGCGTGGTATAATAGGGGCATGATTTCTACACAATTGAGGTGCTTTCGGATATGAAATTAGGCAACAAGATCAGGAAATACAGGCTCCTTAACGATATGTCTCAGAAAGAACTGGGAATGAAGGTCGGATTCTCCGCTGCTACAGCCGATTCGAGAATGAGAAAGTATGAGAGCGACGCCATGGCACCTAAGGCTGATATCCGCGCCAAGATTGCAGAAGCCCTGAATATAGATCTTGAGGCTATATCAGATGTAGAGATATCTTCCTTTGCAGATATCATGTATGTCCTTTTCGAATTGGAAGAACAGTTTGGTCTTAAGATCGAAAAGAAGGATGGTAAGACATCCATAGTCTTCAACGATTCCGACAGGGATCTGGAGACATTAATAAGCTTCCTGACAGCATGGAAAGACAAAAAGGATGCTTTATCGGATGATCCGGAAGACGAGCGTGATTATGAGATATGGAAGTCTCACTTCGCAACTGATATCTATGATTGCTATGCCAAAAAAGAGGAAGAGGTAAGTAACTTCTACAAGAAGTCTGTATCTTCTTACAAGGGATCATATGCTGAAACTACGTCAGATATCGTAAGACTGCTGAGAAAGATAGTAGAATCCGGGTTCTCCCTTTCCACAAGGACAAAGCATATATCTCAGGGCGTTCTGGCCAACGGATTTACATTCAAAGTTAATGAACTCCTGAATCCGCCGACAGAAGAAGCAAAGAAACTTTTCGCTCAGTTCCTGGCTGAATTCAAGAATTGGGAGAAATTAGGTGCAAAGACATTTACCGACATGCAGATGCCTGACGGATCGTTCTCTATTACATATTACATTGAAGTAAGCTCATTCAGTTTAATTATTAATCTCATTAATAACTTCATAAGACATTATGAGTGCAGAGAAGGCCAGAGCGAGTATGCAGTTGATGCCTTCGAGAGAAACTTCGAATCCGACCTAGAGACATACTGCAATAACATAAAAGACGAAATCAAAATATTCTCCCGCTGACCCGAGTTCAAAACTAGGGAACAATTTGGGAACATAAAATAGTGAAAGCCCCGTAGATTGGGGCTTTCCAAGGTTTATAGACTATTCGTACTCGACCGTGGCCGGGGGCTTGGGAGTGTAATCGAAGAGTACTCTGTTGATGCCGGGAACTTCCGTTAAGATCCTCTGTACGAGATGATCGATGAGTTCGTCGGAGAGATGCTCTACCGTTACTTCCATAACATCCGTAGTATTGATGGCACGGATGATGCATGGCCAGTCAAAAGTTCTCTTGCCGTCCTTGACACCCGTTGACTTGAAATCAGGAACGACCGTGAAGTACTGCCATACCTTGCCTTCGAGTCCGTTCTTTGCGAATTCTTCTCTCAAGATAGCATCAGATTCTCTTACAGCTTCGAGTCTGTCACGGGTGATGGCACCGGGGCATCTTACGCCGAGTCCGGGACCCGGGAAGGGCTGGCGGTAAACCATATTGTCGGGGAGGCCTAACTGCTTACCTACTACACGTACCTCGTCCTTGAAGAGGATACGTACAGGTTCAACGAGTTCGAAGTTCATATCGTCGGGAAGTCCGCCTGCATTGTGGTGAGCCTTGATACCTGCATCGCTCTCGAGGATGTCGGGCCAGATCGTGCCCTGTGCGAGGAATTCGATACCGTCAAGCTTTCTTGCTTCTTCTGCGAATACTTCGATGAACTCACCGCCGATGATCTTTCTCTTCTGCTCAGGGTCTGTAACACCAGCGAGCTTATCCAGGAACCTGTCTGTTGCATCAACATAGATGAGATTTGCACCGAGCTCCTCACCGAAGACCTTGATGACCTGTTCGGGCTCACCCTTACGTAAGAGTCCATGGTTGACATGAACACAAACGAGCTGCTGACCGATAGCCTTGATGAGCATTGCTGCTACGACAGAAGAATCGACACCGCCAGAGAGGGCGAGCAATACCTTCTTGTCACCTACCTGATCCTGCAGCATCTTGATGCGCTCTTCGATATAGGCATCTGCAAGCTCGGGAGTCGTGATCCTGACCATATTATCGGGACGTACTTCCAACATAGTAAAACCTCCTATTGAGAATCAAAATTCAATAAGGAGATTATAGCACATTAATCGCGTTCAAATGCAGCCCATAATCCCGTAACCAGGACCATAAATAAAGCCAGGATTATCAAATAGTATCCGGGACCGTTTGTTACAACCAGATTGGACTTCGATCCGGTCAGTCCCTCTGAGAATTTCATGAGGATCCTCATGGAAGCCGTAAGCGATGTCTTGGTAAGGTTAGTCCAGATGACCGCATAGACCGATGTGACAACATTCGCAAGTGCGATTATGGCAAGCGGCTTCCTGAAACCCGCCAGTACCATGATGATGCCCGCAATATCTGCAAGCAGCACGATAATGCCGTACCAGTACCAGTTATCGCCGTTGTAAAGAAGGCTCATGCTGGCCTGATCGCTGTAGGAACCCTCGATACTGAAAATATAGAACGGAATAAGAACTGCTATTGCAGAAATAATATTGGCAAGAATAAAAAATGCACCTCTCATCGTAAATCTCATAGTATCCCTCCTGAAAGCTTTGATAACTCCAAGAATTACAATATAACAAAAGATAAACCTAGTCAATAAAGCCATGCGCGCGAATGATATAATAGTATTGCATAACGGCAGGAGATACATTTATGGACGTCTATATAAACACAGTTAGGACAGAAGACATATCCATGCAGTATATGAGGTTCGGAACGGGCCCTAAGACCATGGTCATATTGCCGGGGCTCTCGGTGAAGAGCGTCATACTGTCTGCTGATGCAGTAGCAAATCAGTATAAGTCCATGACAGAAGATTTTACGATCTATCTTCTCGACAGGAGAGAAGATCTGCCGTCTCTTTACACTGTCGAAGACATGGCTTCTGATACAGTCAAGGTTCTTAAGGAACTGGGGCTTTCTGATATTTATCTTTTCGGGGCATCACAGGGAGGCATGATAAGTCTTGTCATAGCAGCAAGATATCCCGGCATGGTAAAAAAGCTCGCTGTCGGTTCTACCTGTGCAAAGTTTGAAGGAAACTATCCTGCGATAGAAAAATGGATCAGTCTCGCCAAAGAGCAAAAGGGAGTCGAACTCTTTCTTGATTTCGCTTCAAAACTTTATCCTGCATCTCTTGCCGCATCGCTTAATGACTTTCTCGTAACTACGGGGAAGAGCGTAACTAATGAGGAATTCTTGCGATTCATAACTCTGGCTGAAGGAACATCAGGCTTTGACATTTTAGGTGAACTTAAGGATGTAGAATGTCCCGTTTTGGTCTTGGGATCTGAAGACGATGCCGTTGTAGGACCCGAAGGCTCACACGATATCTATAATGCCCTGTCTTCAAAGGGAAATGTTAATATCCATATGTACGAAGGATTGGGACATGCGTCTTTCGATACTGCCGGGGATTACAGGGACAGGCTGACATCTTTCTTTCTCGAAGATTAACACTTAGGAGGCATATCATGACTACGGTCGAATCACATAACATAAGCTTGCTTTACATCGATAACCAACATGAATTCGAGACCATGAACGATGAGACGGTCCATAATCTGGGACTGGACGAATTCGTTAAGGATGTAGCCTCCGATTCAAAAGAACAGCAGATGATACTCCGTATCCTCTCGCTCGTTACATCCTCTCCCGAAGTCGCCAGATTAAGACAGGATATATTCGACGATATCCTCCATCTTCCCGATGTCAGGGCAAGGCTCCTGGAACTCCTTAACAAGATCGAATATCTTAAGGATTACGGTTCATGGCGCAAGAGCGCGGAAGAGAAGCCGGGCCTTTGGGATCTGCTCCACAGGATGGAAGAGATCAACTCATATATAACGGCCGTAGAAGAGATGCGCGAATGCCTTAGCGATCCTAAGATCAAAGCGGAAGGGCTCATCGCATTAAAGGATTACATCGACACTCTCTATAACGATTCCTGCTTTGCGGAGATGAAGAAGGATACTGCCGATATCAAGGCGGATTCGGCTTCGATCCAGAGCCTCACGATCGGCATCAATCTCAACACGAGATTTGAAGCAGAGAGCTTAGGACTCGTATCAGTCAATTCAAAACAGTTCAAGAAATCTGGTATCGTCGGCAACCTGGCTGATGCCATAGCCGCAAAAGACAGGATCAAAGAAGATGCGGGATGGGACGGAGACATGCATGTTATCCCCGCGAGCATCGCCGATAAGGAGAGCACGCTTAACATGCTCGACCGCGGCGCAACCGCCCTCAACATGATGCAAAATCCCCTGATCTGGTCAAAGACTACCCTCTCCACGATCCCTGACGGAGACGGCTCAATAAGCACCTCTCTCTATCTTTCGAATGCAGCATCCAAGATGACGGGACACCTGGTAAAGAAGCTCCGCTCCGTGCTCTCACAATATACCGATGTGTCCATAGCAAACATCTCCAGGCTCATTCCCGAGCTCATATACTACATAAGATTCGCGGAATATATTGAAGCAAAGACTGCCGAAGGAATGCGTTTCTGTAAACCGGAAGTCATAGACAAGGACAGTGATCTTCTGACTGAAGCCAAAGGCTTCTATAACCTTAAGCTCATCAATGCCGTAGGCAAGGCAGACGATATCGTGGATAACGATCTGACCTTTGATAAGGATCACATGATCTATCTTCTTACCGGTGCAAACAGGGGCGGCAAGACGACTCTTACCCAGGCAATAGGCCAGCTCTATGCTCTGGCACAGGGCGGGATCTATGTTCCCGCCGGCGGGTTCAGATATACTCCTGTTGACATGATCTTCACCCACTTCCCCGCTGACGAAGACAAGACCACTGACTTGGGCAGATTAGGAGAAGAATGCGTAAGGTTCAAAGAGATCTATAACGGCTCCACATCACAAAGCCTTGTACTCCTCAATGAGACCTTCTCGACTACTTCTTTCGAAGAAGGATATTACATAGCGACCGATGCGGTCAGGGCCCTCTGCCAAAAGAAAGTTAGAACCATATATAACACCCATATGCATAAACTTGCCGCAGATTCATCAGGGGCCGGCAACGGTGTAACTTCAATCGTAATGGCAACCGACAACGGAAAGAGATCGTTCAAGGCTGTTCTGATGGCACCTGAGGGATCTTCCTATGCTCACGACATAGCAGAAAAATACGGTGTTACTTTTGAAATGCTGACTGGCGAAAAATAATAGTTCTATATTTCCCCTTTAGTGTTATACTTGTCTCTTGGATTTATAAGGAAACAGGAGAAAGAACATGAAAAACATCAGTAAGATATTAACGGCTTCAGCTATATGTGCATCCCTTGCCCTGGGTTTTGCTTCATGCAGACCGGATACAGCTCCCGAGATCACGACTGAGACCACGACGGAAACTACAACAGAAGCCACAAAAGATTCGGATGTGGCAAGTTCAGAAACAACAGTTGAAACAACAACGGAAGATACAACTACAGAGGCAACAGATACTACACCTGAATCATCCGAAGACACGGAAGGTCCTGCAGGCAACGGTCCTGACACTACAGATGCAACCTCAGAATCACCCGCTTCAACACCAGCCAAGATCACTGTCGCTTCAGCAGACGATGTAAATGTCGATAAAGACAAGAGTGACCATGTAAGCATCTCTACGGAAGAACCCATTACAACTCTCGTATTCTCTACAGATGTTACGGTAAAGGAATTTAAGATCTTAAACCTTGAGATCACGGATTACGATGAAGAAAACGGTATACAGTATAAGTACGAGACAGCTTTTATACAGGAGGCACTCACTCCCGACAGGAGCCTTGTCTGTGACCTGACATTCGCAGGTGATCTCCCTACATTAGGATTCAGTTATATTGATACAGACGGTAATCTTAAGATCTTCTCGATCGGCATATCCGGAGAAGACGGCTCTGTCGTGGTAAGCGAGATCTGATAAGGTAGCTTTATACCCGGATTTCTCTTTTTTATATAGTTCATTAATATTCTATTTGGGGGGAAACATATTATCAACACACGAATAATTACCACTATAATCACAAGAAAATAAGCCCCGGATTTTACTCCGGGGCTTAGTACATAAAATTGTGATATATAGCGCAATTCTAAATGAAAGGAATCATATAAACCGGGATATAGTTAATGCTGTTTTCCCGTTTATAGTCTTTCGTATGAACTACATACTTATCTCCTATCCGGCTACTGAATTTTGCACAAAATACATCCAGAGACTTATGTCCCCTATAATTTCCAGATTTGATCTCCAAGGGGCATATCTTGCTTCCTTTTGATGTCAGAAAATCAATTTCGTATAGATGATTTGATGTCTCGCTTTCCATCGTATAGTAAAAAAGATTGTTTCCATTGGCGACAAGCATCTGAGCAACGGCATTTTCATATACATAGCCAAGATTTGTCTCCAGCTTATCTGACAAAAGCTTATTGTAGATTACATTCTCTGTATATCTTTTATCCTTGAAAGCCAAAGTTACGAACAATCCTACATCAGAAGTAAACAGTTTATATCTCCCTGCATCTTTTTCCAATGCCATACCCACTGTTGGATTATTTGCGTGATATGCAATATTTACCGTATAAGAACTTAACATGTCCGGTAGCAGTTCAAACACCTGTTCAGAGCGTGTTCCCTCTCTGGCACTTGCCAACACATACCTGGATGCATTGCCGCTCAGGTTTGCAGGTATCGCATCGTATATGTCACCGGCCAGACCCGAACTGTCGATCTTTGTAAAATCTTCTTTGTAAAGTTCTATTATTTCTCTTTTGGTTTCATCTACTGCCTGAAGATTATTCTGCTCAAGATATGTTTCGATCGCCTGTGGCATCCCGCCAACAAGCATATACAACCTGAATATGCGCATCAGATTTCTATGCATTGTGTTTCCGGCAGGCTTTCTTTGGGTCAATAATGATTTTATGGTTTCAGCCGTAATCTCATCTCCAATAGCCCATAAAAACTCTTCAAAGTCCATTGGAAACATAGAAATTTTATGTTCTTCGCTGGGTATCAAAATCTTTTTTGTATTCTTTTTTATAGATATAAGCGAACCTGTTTCAATGTATTTGTACCTGCCGTCAGCCACAAAATACTTAATGGCCTGTCTGGCTTGGGGAAGCAGTTGGACTTCGTCAAATATGATTACAGACTCTTTCTCGTATAATCTGGTTCCTGTTAACTGCTGCAGTTGCAAAAAGAAAAAGTCCAAGTCATATGTGTCATCAAATAGTTCTTTGATTGCTTTGCTGGTATGGGCAAAATCGATCAATATGTATGATTTAAACTCTCTTTTTGCAAATTCTTCAGCTATAGTAGATTTGCCGACACGTCTGGCACCTTTTATCATAAGTGCATATTTGTCACTTTTATTCTCTTTCCATTCAAGTATTTCATCATATATCTTTCGTTTAAAAACAGGATGCTCCATAAGAAAACCGCCTTTCTAACGGAAGTATAACGCAAATCCCCATTCGTGTAAACCGAAATTCTGCGCAAATCCCCATTCGCATAAGTCAAAATTCAGCGCAGATCCCCGTTTATTCTCGTAGTATGTATGAGAATACTATAATTTCTAACGTTCTTATCCTTCAAGTTCAGTTACGAGATATTGAGCGGTATTTTCCCTAAACTGCTCGATATCGTCGTTATGGATATATACCGTGCAGACACTTACTTCAAGTCCGTCGATATCGCGCGTGTCGTAATTGACTTCTGCTACTCCTGTCCCTTCAAGCTCAGAGATTATCTCTTCCACCCGGTCGCTGTATTCGAATGCCAGCATCAGGTCTTTCCCGGTCGGCATGTAGCTCTGGATCGTGCCGTAAACATTACGCCTTATATCTTCGTCTGACTGTCCCACATAGGGGAAGTCACCTGTGAGCTTTAAGATCTCTCTTGAAGACTCTTCTCCGAGATATGCGTGAAGATGACCATAAGTGCCTCTTATCGCTATATAAAGATCGTATCTGTCGTTTGTGTTGCCCAGGTTAAATTCATCGTCCTTCATCTCGATACTTGGCTCTTCGGCGCCAAGCGCGAGATCCTGCATGTAACGTGATATGGCAACGGAATGGTGGGGCAGATGCACCAGGGAATTCGGGTCGTCTGCAAGTCCCTTAAGATATGAGATCTGCGGAGCCATGCAAACTATCGATATGACGACCGCTGCTATGTAGCCATAGTATTCTTTCGTCTTAGTTATCCTGTTGATAAGTTCAGCTATACCGAACACACCCGATGTGATTATGAAGGCTATAAAAGGCGCTGATATCAGGATCCTGAAATCATATGCAAGAGCTATAACACAACCTGCAATCGGGATCAGGGCAAATACGATAGAACTGAACTTCTTCTTCCAGAGAAGATATACGATACCAAGTATGAAGAAGATCAGATAGAACCAGGTGAAGACCGGGTACCCGGGGGAGAATTGCCTCAGGCCCGTTTCCTTCCCGAAAAGCACCTCGATAAGCGCCTTGATATTTTCTTTTACAGGTTCCAGTCCGCTCTCCTGGATCCTCCTAAAGAAGTCCTTTATCATGCTGTCCTGTCTTATGTTGTATTGTTCCCTGTGGGTTACGATATAAGCATAAAGAGGCGTTGTGGAAGACAGATATCCGACGATCCCCACCAGCGTAATGGAAATGGAATTAACCAGTTCTTCCCTCTTCTTTATGAGGTAATAGATCCCGTATACTAATCCCAGGAATATAAGACCGTAAAGATACTGCTTGCCCATTATGGCGCTTGCCATGGTGAGTCCCGCGAATATGCCTGCGACAGCTGCATGTAAGACCGACTTGTTCTTATATGCCTTGACAACGCAGTAGAAGGAGATCATGAGAAGAGGACCGCAGATAGCGTATCTGTGGCCCATATAGACCTGGGTGAATTCCAGAGGAAGGAACATCAGCGTAAGAGCTGAACATATGGAGATCCATATGTTTTCCGTCATCTCCTTTACGGACAGGAAGGTAAAGAATACAGTTACCCATCCGAGCACTGCAAGGGCTGCATTAAAAACGGCAAGGTTATAACCGAAGATGCGGAAGAATATCGAGATATAGTAGTGGAACACGAGTTCCCTGCTGATGCCGCCTATAGGGCCGTCAAAGAATATCATCTCGAAGTTATCGCCGCGGAAACACTTGAGCCTTGCATCGAAGATATCCCAGCCCGCGTCATCGAAGAGTCCGTAATTATTCCAGGGAGCCTCGCCGATCTTGTAGATATGGATCAGGATATAAAGAAGACTGATACCAAGTCCTGCGATGAGCATTTCCTTTTGGCTTATATGGTTCTTTATCTTAAGCGATCTGTATTTTCGAAGTGAAAAGATAAGACAGATAACTGATGCGGGATAAGTAAACCATACGATAAAGTTATTCGGAATGACTTCCTTATACATGAGCAGTGTCATGACAAAACTTATCACGATAAAGACAAGCGAAGCTACGGCAAAGCGCTTGTCGGTCTTCTTATAGTATTCAGTGTTGATTATCTTCATCTAATGTCTTTTCCCTTCATGTTTTCGATCACATCTTTATCGTAAGGACATTGAGCCCAAGGAGGTTCTGGTAATCTACTTCCTTTGCGATCTTATATACCAGACGTATTCCGATATTCTTGACTTCATCGTCTTCTGATAAGGCCTTTGTATGTTCGGACGGGTCGAAGAACTTGCAGTTGTCCCGGATCCTTAAGGTCAATTGATCGCCAATATATATTACCCTGATATCGACGGAGTGGGATCTGTTATCCTTCGTAAATCCGTGGGTCACGACGTTGCCGGCCATCTCTTCCATACAGAGTCCGGCAAAGTAGGCGCGCCTCTCATCGATCCCCTTGCTGTTGCAGAATTCAATGATCTTATGGGATACATTAACGACCTCATCAACACTCCTTACGGTAATATCGATACGGTCATCCTTGCCGGCTCCGAACCTTGAAGGGATAGCCATGACTTCTTCGAGTGACAGAGGGATTTTTTTTATCGCGATCCAGGCGGCGGCGATTATGACTGCCGCACAGACAACTCCGTTAAGGACATTGGAGATATAAAGGCCGTTCATCTTAAGGAGAGGTATCAGGATGAAGCTGAACATTACTACGCCGACAGCTCCGTCAACGACAGGAAGGATGATCGACAGTATCTTGCGCTCCGAAGTCTGTGCATAAGACGCAAATGAAAGGCTTACAACCGCCAGGGGCATGCAGAGGGGCAGGATCCTGAAGCCCATTACCGTCATAAGGTAGACTTCCTGTGTCTTATCCTGATAGAAGAGCATCGTCAAAGGCTCTGCGAATATGACGAGGGCTGCTACTATGGCGAGCATAACGAGCATTCCCTTGGTCAGCATGATCTTCATCACGTCGATCAGAGACCTTCTGTCCTGTTCTCCTATGCTGATCGCAAAGAGCATCCTTGCCACCGCGACCATCCCAAAAGGTACTGCCCAGATAACCGCCAGAAGCGAGTTCGACGCAGCGAAAGCCGACAATCCGACACTTCCCACATACTGGAGGACGAGAAAGTTAACTATGATGCATCTGAACATCTCAACGAACCTCGACAAAGCTCCTGCATAACCGAGCTTTACGATATCCGGTGCATCGTGCCATTTGCAGGATCTTATGGAGAACTTCCATTCGCTCTTACCGGCGATATAGTAAAGCGCCATGATCAGGAAGAATATCCAGGATGCAATGGATGAAGACAGACCAAGACCGAACGTATCCATCGGGATCAGAACCACGAAAACATGATCCAGAATACCGTTTACCACGAGGCAGGTGATGCTCGCTGCCATCGTTCTCTTTGTCTGGTTTTCGAGGGATAAAAATGCGAAAAGCTGTTGCCCCAGAACAAGCGCCGGGATCCCTATGGCCTGTCCTGTCATGTAACGGTTCAGCATCTGAAGATCAGGTTCTGTAGATACAAGGATTCGCGTTCCGTTTGTCAGAACTCCCAATACCATGACAAGGGATGTTAAGACCGACAGGGCAAGAGACAGGATCATATCCACCGTGAATATACTGTTGATGTGCTTGCGGTCTCTTGCAAGATACCTTCCGTAGAGGATCTGCGAACCGCTTACGAACATGATGCTCGCCGCATAGAGGAAATGGTTCAAAGGACCGTAAAGACCTATCGCGCTCATGGCGGTCTTCCCTATCGCGTTGCTCGCATACAAACTGTCAACGATACCGTTGACGGCGTTTATTACGATCAGAAGTATCTGATAAGGCAGGAGCTTAAAAAAGAGCCCCGTAAGCAGTTTATAGTCAGATGATCTTTCTTTCATCGCAAAAGGTCCTTTACCTCCATGGGATAAAGATAATATAACATTTTATCAGGTATTGGTGAATCGTAAGAGAAGATATTTGTCATAAAAGACTTTGTGACTTATACTCTACTTATGGCACGCATACTTATCATCGAAGACGATGACGACATCAGGAATATATTATCTCAGGAGCTTTTGAAGGAAGGCTATACTGTCGATGCCGCTTCTGACGGGATCGAAGGAAGTCACCTGCTCGGCAACACACCAGATCTTGTCCTGATGGATCTTATGCTCCCCGGCCTTACAGGAGAAGAACTGCTCCCCATGATCCCCGAAGAGATACCCGTGATCGCAGTCAGCGCCAGATCATCCGTTGATGACAAGGTCGAACTCCTTTCGGGAGGATGTGTCGACTACATAACCAAGCCTTTCGATATCAAAGAACTGAAGGCCCGTGTCGCGACGCACCTTCGCAAGCGCACTGCATCACAGAACGTCGGCGTCCTTACTGCATCGGACATCATGCTCGATACGACAAAACACGAAGTTACGATCAGCGGTGAAGAGGTCCGCCTTACGAGGACCGAATATGCGATATTAAAGATCCTTATGACTGACGCAGGCAATGTTATCTCCAAATCGGAGCTCCTTGAACGCACGAGTGAAGACACTCCTGACTTAGTCGAAAGTTCCCTTAAAGTGCATATGAGCAACTTGAGAAAGAAACTCAAGGAAATCGGCGGCAAGGACTATATAGAAGCCGTCTGGGGGATTGGTTTTAAGATAGCTTTGTAAAATCTTACCTTTTTCTTAACTTCAACTTCCATGCCCTTCGCGGTATGCTAAAACCACGGAGGTAAGAAACATGGAATACATTCTCACAACAAATGATATCTGCAAATCATACGGCAAGAACCAAGTCCTAAAGGACGTATCACTTCATATCCCCAAGGGGGCGATCTACGGTCTGATCGGCAAGAACGGCGCCGGCAAGACGACGATCATGAGGGTCATCTCAGGTCTTCAGAGGCCTTCTTCCGGGACTTACACGGTCTGCGGTGTAAACAATACCGCACCCGAGATCATCACAGTCAGAAGAAGGATCGGTGCGATCATCGAGAGCGTCGCCCTCTATAAAGATCTTTCTGCATACGACAATCTCAAGATCCAGTGCATCAACCTGGGTCTTACTTCCTACGATAAGATCGAAGAACTTCTTAAGCTCGTCGGACTCGATAAAACAGGCAGGAAACCTGCCGGCAAATTCTCCCTCGGCATGAGACAGAGACTGGGGATCGCGGTCGCGCTCTGCGGGAGCCCCGACATACTGATCCTCGACGAACCCATCAACGGACTTGATCCTGAAGGTATCATCGAGATCCGCGAGATGCTGCTCGATATCAACAGGAATAAGGGAACTACGATCCTGATATCAAGCCATCTCCTGGACGAGCTTTCAAGAGTCGCTGATTGCTACGGTTTTATAGATGAAGGAAAGATCATAAGAGAAGTATCCAAGGAAGACCTGGAGAAGTCACTTAGAAAGTCCACTTCTATCAAGGTATCCGATATCGATAAGACAGTCTCTTTCCTGGACGGCAAGGGTCTTGAATACGAAGTTGCAGCAAATGAGGGAATAAGCATTTTCGCTGACGATATCAAGCCTTCTGATCTTGTTGTGGAACTCTCAGGAATTGGAGTTGATGTATTAAACATCAGCCAGAACGAGGAGACACTCGAAAGTTACTTCATGAACCTTATCTCCGATACGAAAGGAGACGGCAATGCTTAATCAGATCAAAGCGGATCTTATGCGGATGCGAAAGAGCCGTCTGACCTACGTCCTCCTCATAGGACAACTGATCATCACGCTATTAATCATCCGGACTTACTACAGGGACTACGTCGATCAGGTCTGGATGGATCCCCTGACACCTGAAGAGATATGTCTTGAGATGCTGTGTTTATTCGGACAGATATCGGGATTCATGTCGGCCTTTATCTCACTGAAGCTCACGATCCTCGAGAAGAAAGACGGCCTGCTGCGGAACAAACTGATCACAGGATGCGGCAGGTGCGGCATATTCTTCTCAAAGGTCATCGTCAATTATCTGATCTCAGTCATATTGCTCGTTATCCATATGGCTGCGATCATCATCTCAAGTCAGCTGCTCTATAAAGGTCAGCTCCCCGATACGGGAACACTCGTAAAGATCGCAGCTATTTATCTTATGTGGTTATTCTTCATCTCGGTCATGATGGCCGTGATCGCGCTATGCCTGTCAAGCGAGATTTTATCGATCATACTGTCATTCGTGATCGTGGGCGTATTACCTTCCCTGCCGGAAACCTTACAGGAGAGGATCATCCTTCCCCAGTATCAAGGCACGTTCATATTGGAGGTATTTAAATTCCTAAGGAGGATAACCCCCTACACCTATATGTCAGGACTGACAAATACAACTGCCGTATCAAAAGCTTTCACAGACGGCATTATCCCCTGTATCGCTATGATCCTTGTCCTTGGATTTGCGGGGATCATAGCTTTCAGAAGAAAGGATTTCAACTGATATGATAAAACTTATAAAAGCTAACATCTACCGGATGGTAAAGAGCAGTACTCTCTATATATTTATCGCAGTCGCTGTCTTGATCTCACTGATCTGCGTTTACCTTTTGACTAATGAATCCGGGATGTTCCAAACAGGTTTTGCCGGCAACATCGAAGAATTATATAAGGGTATTAATGTCACCGACAGCAATTATGATTACGATATCCAGGGTTTGGGTATACTTGTTATCGAATGCGGAGTTGTCCTTGCCGTATTAAGCGCATTTTATATATCGATATTTGCAGGCAGATCACTGGACGGCGGAGCTGTCCGTAATGATCTCATCATGGGACATAAGAAAAGCTCGATCTATCTGTCCGCATTCATCACAGACATCATAAGCACGGCCATACTGTCAATAGCGATGTTCATATCGATATCCGTCTATATTTTGGCCGGGGGATACCATCCGATCATATGGTGGCCCTATCTCCTTCTCTTGATTGGGTTGGTATATATCCTGGCACTCGTAATATCATCTTTCGCCTTGATGATAGTTTTCTTCTGCAGGACTTATGTGGCAATAATAGGAACGATACTGATAACCATAGCCCTTTCCATTATTCCCGGGGTGATCGTCTCAAGTGATGGAAAACTTATGCAGTATATTATCAACGATGAGATCTTCGATTACTATGAACCTCAGGAATTAGTGACTAAGGAAGTGATCGACTGGTTTGATGATGCTAATTACAGGATTGTTTGCATCGTCGACGGGGAGCGGATTCCTTTGAAGAAAACAATAAAAGATCTTCCGCGGGAACAGCAGATTAAGATATACATAGTTAAGGCTTTACCTCATGCCTTGTACGTGGATTATGAGATCTACCTGATGAATCCTTATATAATTGCCGGCAGCGGTTATGCCACAAGATGTCTGGCAGTAAGTCTTGTATGGATCATCGTCGTAAATACTGCAGGAGTTTTAATCTTCCGTAAAAAAGATATAATGTAGGCATGTTATATCTTGTCATCGCTGTCATACTGCTTTTTATCGCAGCCGTCATACTGCTCGTATACTGCCTTCTTTTGAGGCACGGTTTTGACGAACTGACGCGGGACATAGCGGATCAGGCTAAAGGCAATACCACCGTCCCGATCACGCTTACGACTTCGGACAAACACGCAAGGCAGGCTGCAGAAACGCTTAACAAGGAATTTAAAGCACTGCACGAAGAGAAGATGCGTTACGAAGACGGCAACAAAAGGATCAGCAAAGCCGTTACCGGGATCTCCCACGATCTCAGGACGCCTCTCACTGCGATCAATTCTTATCTCGACCTGCTCGAAGAAGAGACTGACGAAGCAAAGCGCGCAGAGTATCTGGAGCGCATAAGGAACCGCGCCGGAGTCTTGACCGATCTTACGGAAGAACTCTTCAACTATTCTTCCGTCGCAGATAAGGAAGAGTACACTCTCTTCTCAGACATCCCGGAAGAAATCGACATACGTAAATCCCTTGAAGACTGCATACTGTCTTTCTATAAGGTCTTGAGCGACAAAGGCATCACTCCCGATATCAGTTTGCCGGACGGTCCGGTTATGATATCCTGCAACAGAAAGTCCGCCGACCGCATCCTCGAAAACGTCGTCAGCAATGCCGTCAAATATGCGGATAATGATCTTGCGGTAACACTGTCTGAAGACGGAGTTCTTGTCTTCAGAAACTCCGCGCCGGACTTGTCTAAAGTCTCGGTGGGAAAACTTTTCGACAGGTACTACACGGTAAGCGACCAGAAAAAGTCCACAGGCTTAGGTCTTGCGATAGCGCGTGAACTGATGGAGCAAAACGGCGGTTCCATCAACGCGGATTATATAAATGGAGATCTTCTGATCACATTAAAATTTGCCCTTGCCTGACGGGATCTTAAAGATCCTTAAGATGGGCATGATCGTTTACGAGTTCCAATATAGGAACTGCAAGGCTTCCCTCTTCCTTATCAAAGCGCAGTATCGTGATCGAAGTATGTTTAAGATGGAGAGTCGCCAGAGCCAGCGGGAAAGGAATGTTCAATGCATGGCTCATAAATGCCGTTATCGCTCCTCCGTGACAGAAAAGAGCAAGATTCTTATCCACTTCTTCGCCGCCCTTATTGCGGAAATATAAGCCTTCTCTCTCATATCCTAAAGCAGCAAGCCACTCGTCAGATCTTAAGAAGATCTTGTCCGCATCCTGCGTGCATGTATTATCTTTGAAGAAAGGATGAGTGCGCCATTCGCTGTCTCTTGCATCCCAGCCCTCGCTTATCAGATCCTGCACACCGAACCAGGGATTCCCGCTCTCGTAGAGAGCTTCTTCCCTGCCGTAGCGGATCTCTTCCATAAAATCCAATATCCTGATCTCCCCGATACCCGACAAAACCGAAAAATACTTCGTTGTCTCGAGGGCCCTGCCCAGGGGGGATGAATATATCTCATCTATATCTTCTGTCATGAGCCTTTGCGCCAGGACCTTTGCCTGCCTGTGCCCCTTCCCGGTAAGACAGTCCTTATCGTAATCGGGATCTCCGTGACGTATCAGGAGGAGTCTCATTGTCCTTCTCCTCCCGCATATTCATCTCTTAATATCGAGTAATACATCCGGTCCTCGAAATGTCCGTCAGCCATACGGAAATAATCCCGTAGTGTTCCTTCGGATCTGAATCCACACTTCTCTATCACTTTGAGCGACGGCATATTGGAAGGTCTTACGCATATCTGTACTTTGTGGAGACCGATCTTCTCAAAACCATAAGCGATCACCGCCTTGCAGGCCTCTGTCGCATACCCCTTGCCCTGATAGTCCGTACCGATACAGTATTCGATCTCGGCAAACTCATTTCCGGGATCAACAAGGAAATACGCGATCTGACCTATGCACTCACCTGATGCGCGTTCGATGACCGCCCATCTGTAACTGTATTTCTTATCGTATGCCCTGATATATGTTCTGATCAGCTCGCTAGTCTTCTTAACAGTCTTATACACAGGCTCGCCGTAGTTAAGCTGGACCTCCGGCCGCCCTGCCCAGTTCCTGTAAGCCGGCTCTGCGTCAGTCTCCTCAAACTTCCGGAGAATGAGCCTTATGGTATCTATCGATGTCATGACATTTTCTTGCAGCATTGCTTGATTATAACACTATCACCCGACGTTGAACCAACTTCCGCACAAGTGCTAAGGTCACAACTTTGAAACTGTATGGCTTTCGCAGCAACAGATGGCTGATTTATTTGGGACGACAAAACAAAACATTAGTGCTCATATCAACAACATTTTCAACGAGGGAGAATTAGACAAAGTTTCAGTTGTCAAGAATTACTTGACAACTGCAGCTGATGGTAAAAACTACAATGTTTCATATTATAACCTTGATATGATAATCTCCCTCGGTTACCGCATCAAGTCATCTGTTGAATACAAGAAGTATGTCCAAGAGCATCTTTCTCCTGTAGAAGAAGAATACCTTAAGACCATAAACAGCATCAGCAACATAGCAAAACGCAAAGCAAAAGGCGGTTCAGGTAAAGAACAATAGGCAGACATTCAGGTTCCCAAACAATAGCAAGTGAACATATTTCCGCACAAGCGAAGCTCTCTCCACATAGCGAAGAAACACCTTGCTGCAAGTTCCGCAGACGCGAAGCGCCTGTAAAGTGAATTACCTTTGCCCTGCAAGTTCCGCAGGTGAGCAGAGCTCACCGAGGACTTGTTCGACGCCAAGGGCAAAGGTGATGAACGTTTGGCACCCCCAGCAGGAATCGAACCCGCACCAACAGTACCGGAAACTGTCGTTCTATCCATTAAACTATGGAGGCTTTTGACTAAAGTATTATGCCACGATTAAAGGCTTATCGCAAACAGGGTAAGGCTCCTATTCCTTCTTATCTTCTTCCTCCCTGTCAGGAGCCATAAGTTCCAGCAGTCTTACAACCTCTCCGACAACGTCAACGGGTTTTGATGAAGATGCTTCGTAAGAAAGATAAGTATCAGCGGTCGTAACGATACGGACCCTTGCTGCGAAATCCGGTGAGGACATCACTTTGGCTATGGCTTCCATATCTATGCTGCCTGATGTCTTGTAGTAAAGCTTGACCTGACTTCCCTTGACTGCTACTCTCCTGAATCCCGAGCGGGCTGATGAGAACCTTATGTAGGATACTCCGGCAAGAAGCCGGATCTCGGGGACCGGAGGCCCGTATCTGTCGGTAACTTCCTCGATAAGGTCACTATATCCCTTCATATCGCGGATGTCAGCGATCCTTCTGTATATAGCCATCCTTCCCGTCTCATCCGGGATATAGGAAGACGGAATGTAAGCGTCGCACTCGATCTCGATCTTGCTCTCTTCTTCAGCAGCACCCTCCGAAGGAAGCTCGCCGCCCGAACGCAATGCCTTGACTTCTTCGTCCAGCATCCTGCTGTAGAGCTCGTAACCGATCTCATTCATCTGACCGTGCTGCTCGGCGCCCAAAAGAGACCCTGCACCGCGTACTTCCAGGTCACGCATGGCGATCTTGATGCCTGATCCCAACTCGGTGAATTCACGTATTGCTTCAAGCCTCTTGACTGCGGTCTCGTTCATTATCTCACCGCTGTATGTGAAGTATGCGTATGCCTGTCTGTCTGACCTTCCGACGCGGCCCTTGAGCTGATAGAGCTGTGACAGGCCAAACTTATCCGAATCGTCCACGATGAGAGTATTTACATTCGGCATATCGACGCCGTTTTCGATGATGGTCGTGCAGACCAGGATGTCGTATTTGCCCTTGATGAAGTCCCTTACGGTCGACGACATCTGGGCTTCGTTCATCTGCCCGTGAGCGAAGGTCACCCGGGATCCGGGGATAAGTTTTGCGATGTCTTCTGCGACCCTGTCGATATCGGAGGTCTTATTGTGGAGCCAGAAGATCTGACCTCCTCTGCCGATCTCGCGCAGGCAGGCCTGAACGATTATGTCCTCATTATATTCCATGACGTATGTCTGGACTGCGCGGCGGTTGAAAGGAGCCTGCTCGATGACTGAGATGTCACGGATCCCGGACAGGGACATATGGAGTGTCCTCGGGATCGGAGTTGCCGTTAAAGTAAGTACATCTACTCTCGATTTATGCGCCTTGATCTTCTCTTTGTGGTTGACTCCGAAGCGCTGTTCTTCGTCCACTACGAGAAGCTCTAATTTCCGGGGTTTGACATCGTCCGATAAGACTCTGTGAGTTCCGATTATTACGTCTGCTTTACCGCTTTCGATGTCGGCCAGATTCTTCTTTATCTGGGCGGCCGGGACGAACCTGGAAAGGAGGACGACGTTGATCGGGATATCACCGATCCTCTCTATGAAGTTGTCGTAATGCTGCTGCGCGAGAAGGGTCGTGGGAGCGAGCATTATTACCTGGCCTCCGCTCATGACGGTCTTGAAGATCGCCCTGAATGCAACCTCGGTCTTTCCGAATCCGACGTCACCGCAAAGGAGTCTGTCCATGGGACGGGTGCTCTCCATGTCCCTCTTTATATCATTGGCTGCCAGGAGCTGGTCTTCAGTCTCGGCATAGGGGAATGCCGCCTCGAATTCCTTCTGCTCCTTGCCGTCAGGCAGGGCGCTATAGCCCTTGTTAACCGACCTTGAAGCGTAGATCTTAAGGAGATCGTATGCGATCTTCTTGATGGATTTCTGGGCGCGCGACCTGGCCCTTGCCCACTCACGGCTTCCTATGTGGGAGAGCTTGGGCGTACGGCCTTCAGGACCTATGTACTTTTGAAGGATGTTGATGTTTTCGGGAAGGATATAAAGGACTTCATCGCCGTCGTAACAGATCTTAAGATAGTCCTTCTTGCCGTCAGCTACCGTAAGATTCACAAGTCCTTCGTAGCGGCCGATACCGTAGTCGTCGTGGACCACGAGATCGCCCGGCTTGATGTCATCGAAGAAAGTGACTCTCTTGTTGGAAGATCTGCTCTTTACTTTCCTTGTATTACCGAAAAGTTCCTGACCGCTGTATACTTCCAGACCCGCTGCAGGATAAACGAAACCTGCAGGGAGAGCTGCATCGATGACATGGGGGTAGCAGTCGTATTCTGCCATCCTGTCCCTGAACGCCTCGATCCTCTCTTCACCGCGGAGCATGATGACGATCTCACGTTCGCCCGCTTTGGCTGTCTCCTTGAGCTTATTGGCAAACTCCGGGTCACGGCCGTGGTAGATCTCGGCAGGGTAACCCGTGATGTCGCATTTGACGCCGCCCGCAAACCCTCCTGAACCTCCGAGGACCGCAAGGGATACTACATGGTGGCCTAAGTCTAATGCTTTCGTTATCTTCGGGATCGCGAACATCGCTGAAGGCGATACAGACGGGGCAAGTCCAAGTTCGAAGGACTCGTGGCATCTTGCCGAATACTCGGCAGCGTAGGACCTCATCCTGCTGTCGACCATGGGAAGCTCGTCAACAAATATCAGGTAGTCGCCTGAATGATTTATGTAATCCAAGATAGATGCAGGGTCGTCGAGCAATATTCCGATCCATCTTGCAAGACCCGATACTCTCGCACCGTTCTCGATGAGAGTGCAATCGGACATGCCCGTGTGCTTTAAGACCTTGGCGGCTTTCGCTGCCGTGTCGGACTTAAGGTTCATCCTGGATATGTCGCTTGCGACTGCTTCTTCTATCCTGGATGTAAGTTCGTGTCTTATCTCGGGTTCAAAACAGAATTCAGCTGCAGGGTAGATCTTAAGCTCGTCTATTACTCCTGCTGATCTTTGGGTGTCCGTATCGAGCTCTTTTATCTGTTCGATCTCATCGTCCCAGAAGTCGATCCTGGCAGCATTGTCAGAACCCGGAACAAAGATGTCGATGATGTCTCCCCTTACGGAAAACTCACCGGAGCTCGATACGCTCTCTACTCTCTCATAGCCCGTGAAGACCAGGAACTCAGCCATCCTGTCTATGCCGGGAGCATCGCCTTTATGAAGCTTTTTGATGCGGCTTTCTATCCTTGCGACAGGCTCCATCTTATTGATGAGGGCGCCTGCACAGATAACGGCTGCATCGGTGTCTCCCGAAAGGATCTTCGCTGCGGCCGCAGCCCTGTCCATGCCCGAATCCCTCGAGCTTGCGACAGCAGATATAAGGGACAGTTCAGAAGGCAAAAGGACATCTGTCTTCTTGCCTGTAAAAGCCTCTATCGACCGGGCGATGATGCCGGCTCTTATGGGGTCGGCAGTTATTACGGCAGGGATCTTTCCGGCCCTTTCAGCAAGGGAAGCGATGATATAACCCTTCTGCTCTTCCGCTAAACCGGCTATGTTAAGATGGCGCTTTCCTAAAGCGCCGTCAAAGGCTTCACATAAAGCCTTGTCGTTAGAAACCGATAGAAGCAGATCTTTCACTTTTAGCTGACTTGACCGTCTCTTATGATCTTCTCGACCGAATCACATGCTGACTCGAACGAATCGAAGATCTCTTTCCTCATGTCCTGCGGAACCTCCGACAGAACGTAATCCACAAGATCCCAGTGCTCGGGCACGGGACCGGTTCCGATCCTTACGCGGGGGAACTGTTCAGTCCCCAGATAGTTAATGACTGACTTCATGCCGTTGTGGGTTCCCGCAGAACCCTTGTCCCTTACGCGGATCTTGCCTCTTGCGATATCGATATCGTCGTAAACAACTATGACGTGCGAGGGATCCGCCTTGAAGAACTTGGCAGCCTGGGCGATGCTGATACCGGAATTGTTCATGAAGGTCAGAGGCTCTAAGATGATAACATCCTCTCCGTCTATCTTGCCCTTGCCGTACCTGCCGTCGAACTTGCTTTTCGAGATGGAGATACCATGGCGTTCAGCTAAAAGCTCCACGGCAAGATACCCCATGTTATGCCAGGTGTAGGCATACTCTTTGCCGGGGTTGCCGAGGCCTGCTATGATCCAGGTATCACCCTTCTTGCCGCCATTAAACTTCAACACGGCGCTTGTCATCCAATCTGATGTAGTTCTCGCCTCTCATGCGGGACTTCTTGGCAACCCATTCGTCCTTGTTGACCTGCTTGGATCTTCCGATACCGAGGCCCAAGGCGGGAACATCGTTTGTTATCGTGGAACCTGCTGCGATATAGCTGTCCTTACCCAGGACAACGGAAGAGAGGATGTTGGAATTGCCTCCGATGAAGACGTTGTCTTCGATCGTACAACCCTTCTTGTCCTGACCGTCGAAGTTACAGGTAACAGTACCGCAACCGAAGTTAACGTTCTTACCTACGTTGGAGTCACCAATATATGTAAGGTGTCTTGCTCTCGTATATTCACCTACGGAAGAATTCTTGATCTCGACATATGCACCGAAAGTAACATGATCTGCAATGACAGTATCAGGCCTGATGTGGGTATAAGGTCCGATCCTGCAGTCGGCACCGATGGTGCACTGGGTCGCGATCGAGTTATCGATGACAGTGCCGTCTCCGACCGTTACGCAGTCAAGTCTCGTGTAATCACCGATCATGCAGTCGGAACCGATCTTGGTATCACCCATCAGGGCAGAACCCGGAAGGATGACAGTATCGGGACCGATCTCAACAGCGTAGTGGATCCATGTGGTGTCGGGATCTACGATCTGAACGCCGTTTAACATGTGCCTGCGTACGATCCTCTGGTTCATTATCTTCTGTGCTTCGGAAAGCTGGATACAGTCGTTTACTCCCCTCGTATCGTCGAAGTCACATACGACTGCGCCGATCTTATATCCGTCGCCGATAAGGATGCCGATGGTATCCGTAAGATAGTATTCCTTCTGGGCATTGGAAGCGCCGAGTCTGCCGAGGGATGACAGGAGCAAAGGTGTCTTAAAGACATACATCGAGGAGTTGATCTCCTTGATCGCCCTCTGCTCTTCAGTCGCATCCTTGTGCTCAACGATGCACTGGACGTTGCCTTCAGCATCTCTTACGATCCTTCCGTATCCTGTGGGATCGTCAGCTATAGCCGTGATGATGACTGCCGCATAGCTCTTCTCTTCCATCTCGGCTATTGCGCGCTTCAGGGTGTCGGGCGATACCATGGGGCTGTCGCCGGGAAGAACGATAACGTAACCGTCACGGCCTTCAAGGAAGGTCTGGGCCTGCATAACAGCATGTCCCGTTCCGAGACGCTGTTCCTGGAAAGCATAGACAACGTCTTCACCCAGGATGTCCCTTATCTCTTCCTGCCTGTCTCCTACTATATATGCCTGATCGGTGCAGCCTATCTCATAGAGGGCGTCAGCCACCCATTTGATGATGGGTTTGCCTGCAACCTTAAATACGACTTTAGAGTGCTTGGACTTCATTCTTGTGCTGTTACCAGCCGCCATAACAACAGAACAGATCTCCATTTGTTTCATCTCCGTTAATACTTTTACTTTTGGGTTACGCATTGCCCTGCGCCGACTTATTATAGCAAATTTAATATTATAATAAAGCGGAATTATTGGAGAATGCTTTGGGAGGACCGTTTTGGGTAAAAAGTACGGACGATATTTTACGAGACTCGTGACATTGCTCTGTCTGCTCTTTGCAACAGGAGTATTCACTGTCTATGCAAACAGCCTGCAAAAGAAGCTGGCTCCCGTCAGTGCTGACGTGATGCCTTCCGATCAGCTCGCAACTGCCGCAACGACAGAAACTGCTATAACTACGACAACTGAAGAGACGACCGAGGCGACAACGACAGTCGAAGCCACTCCCACACCGGAGCCCGACTACGTTGAACCCATAATGAAGGAAACCTGGTATAACGGTTATGTGGATCCCAGATCCATACGCGCGGAGATAGTCGTACCCGACGGGGCTGTTACCGTCCTTGTAAATAAGTACTACACACTGACTGAGGATTACGAACCTGATGATCTCGTAAACCCCAAGCATGCAGGTGAGCAAAAGCTCAGGAAAGAAGCAGCCGAAGCATACGAAGCCATGTACGATGCATGCAAGGCTGAAGTTGGTCAGGGGATCTATCTTATCTCAGGATACAGGAGCTTTTCGCTTCAGAAGACCCTCTTCACGCGTTCCATGAACAAGAGGAGCCTGGCATTTGCCTGCAAGAGAAACGCATATCAGGGAAGATCCGAGCATCAGCTGGGTCTTGCGATGGATATAAGTCCCGAAGGTTCCACAGTTATCTCAGATGATTTCGGCAAGACAAAGGTCGGTCAGTGGGTCGATGCCCATTGCCACGAATTTGGCTTCATCCGCCGCTTCCAGGGCCAGTGGTCAGAAGAGACCGGATACGACAACGAAGCATGGCACTACCGTTATGTCGGTGTTGAACTCGCAACTCATCTTACCGAGAACAACATGTCCCTTGAAGCCTACTACGACAAGTGCCAGGTGATGCCATGATCCTGATATTGATCGTAAGTTTTATCTTAACAAGAATTCGTTGATGCAATCCTTTTTGCATGTGTTATAATACCCATCGGCCGGCATAAGACCGGCTGATTGAATTCCAAGGCGGGGCGCAATTCCCCGACCGGCGGTGATGTCCCCAGGACAAAGCCCGCAACCCTTGCAAAATGCAAGGCTGATGCAGTGAGACTCTGCAGCCGACGGTACAGTCCGGATGAAAGGAGATGATATATATGGAATCCAAACGTAAACCTTTTCTTATCAAGCTCGCGGTGACTGCCGTTCTTACGGCCATGGCATCTGTTCTCATGTACTATGAGATACCCCTGCCCTTCATGCCGCCATTCCTGAAGTTCGACTTCTCCGAAGTCCCCGTTGTCATAGGCTCTTTTGCGATAGGTCCCATCTGGGGCGTGGTAATTGAACTTTTGAAGAACCTGATCCACCTTCCCATGACACAGACGGCAGGTATCGGCGAGATGAGCAACTTCATCACGGGCAGCATCTACGCTGTGACGGCGGGCCTGATCTACAACAAGTTCCACTCCAAGCCCGGGATCATCCTCTCCACTTCAGTTGCCACCATCGTTCTTGCTCTGGCAGGGATCCCGCTCAACGCATTCGTTACTCTTCCCCTCTACGCCAGCGTATTGGGATTCACGACTGAAGCGATCGTTGGAATGAGCCAGGCAGTCAACCCTCTCATCACCGACAAGTGGAGCCTGATCATGTGGGGCTTCGTACCCTTCAATCTCATCAAGGGCATCATCGTCGGAGTGATCACCTTCCTTGTTTCCCTCCCTCTTTCAAGACCTTTGAGAGCCATAAGGCGAAAAGCGGGACTTAAGACATAAAGCCCTTATCTCATTAAGTTTGTAACACTGTTATAAATCAAATACCCCCGTCTGTGATATAATCTTCGGGTATATATATCACACGGGGGTTTTATATGGCATACGATATTGTTACATGCGAAGAACTTTCCGAGCTTTTGTCGTCTTTCATCTGTCATGCATCGGGGCACCTGCCGGACGATGTCAGGGCGAAGCTCACGGAACTTTCCTCGATAGAAGATGAGGGTTTTGCTCCTGCGATCTACAAGGTCATGAAGCAGAACATGGAACTGGCTGACGAGCTTAAGCGTCCTTCATGTCAGGACACGGGCATCCCCCAGTTCTTCGTAAGGGTCGGAACAAAATGGCCCTATCTTGATGAGATAGAACCCGCGCTCATAGAAGCGGTTAAGAAAGCCACCGACAGAGCCCCGTTAAGACATAATGCGGTCGAGGTTTTCGACGAATATAACACAGGCAACAACATAGGTCACAGAGTCCCCTGGATCGACTGGGAACTCGTAACTGATTCCGACAGACTGGAAGTTTATTTCTACATGGCAGGCGGCGGATGTTCCCTGCCCGGAATGGCTAAGGTCTTAATGCCTTTGGAAGGCTACGACGGGATCGCAAAACTTGTTTTCGACCAGATGACGTCTTACGGAGTCAACGCATGCCCTCCCTGCCTGGTAGGCATAGGTATCGCAGGATCCGCTGAGGTCGCAGCCAAATTATCCAAGAAGGCACTCCTTCGCCCTGTAGGTTCACACAACCCCAATCCCAAGGCTGCCAAGATGGAAGAAGACATCGAAGAAGGTCTTAACAAGATCGGCTTGGGACCCGGAGGATTCGGAGGCAAGATGAGCGTAATGGGGGTCAACATCGAGCAGGCCGCAAGACACCCTGCGACCCTTGCAATGGGCTTATCCACGGCATGCTGGGCCCACAGGCGCGCAAAGATCTCAATAGCTCCCGATCTTACTTACGAGTTTGTCACACATAAGGGGGTAACTTTATGAGCGATTTCCATACATTCGAATTTACGACTCCTCTTACTGATGAGGATATAAAGAAAGTACATATAGGTGATGTCATCTACCTGACGGGCGACATCGTAACAGGCAGAGACGACGTTCACCACAGGGTAGTAAAAGACAACAGGGAAGTACCTGTTGATCTTGCCGGCAAGGCTATCTTCCACGCAGGTCCCATCATGCAGAAGATCGGCGAGGATAAGTTCAAGGTCGTATCTGTAGGACCCACTACTTCCATGAGAATGGAAAGCGCTGAGGCGGAGTTCCTCGCAAAGACCGGAGTCAAGATAATCATCGGCAAGGGCGGCATGGGCCCCAAGACCACTCAGGGCTGTATCGACAACTGTGCGATCCATACCATCTTCCCCGGAGGCTGCGCAGTCGTCGCGGCTGAAGAAGTACTTGATGTCGAAGGCGTCGAGTGGGCAGACTTAGGCATGCCTGAAGCGATGTGGAAGCTCAAGGTCAAGGGCTTCGGTCCTCTTATCGTCTCGATCGATTCCTACGGCGGCAACCTCATAGAAGACAACAAGGTCCGCTTCAATCAGCGTAAAGAGGAAGCCTTGTCAGACCTTAAGGGCAAACTCGATTTCCTGCACTGAGATGAAAGCATTACCCGGCGCAAAAGATCTTTCCAAAAAATACTCGGGGTTCCTCTTCGACCTGGACGGGACACTCCTTGATTCCATGCACGCATGGGTCGAGGCGGACAGGTCTT
Source organism: Clostridiales bacterium (assembly GCA_017615325.1). GTDB lineage: Bacteria > Bacillota > Clostridia > Saccharofermentanales > Saccharofermentanaceae > Saccharofermentans. The sequence goes on from JAGAAI010000026.1 coordinate 36,640, forward strand.
TCTTAGGCAAAAGAGGCTTTGAAGTCACGCCTGATTACACCGAGTTCGTAAAGACAAATTCAGCCGAAAGATCAGCCATTTATACGATCGAAAGATTCAATCTCGACATGACGATAGATGAAGTCATAGCGGAGTGGCTCGATTTTGTTAAGGACGAATATGCCCACCATATAAAGCTTAAGGAAGGTGCAGGTGAATTCTTAAGACAGGCAGCGGAAGCCGGTATCCGCTTGGGTGCTGCCACGGCTCTTGATGAAGGGAACGCTTTATCGGCTCTTAAGAACAACCGGATCCTGGATTACTTCGGAAGAGTCTATACCCTTTCTGAACACGATACGGATTCCGAGATATCATCCAACAAGACCGAACCTGATTTCTATCTTGCAGCTATAAAAGCATGCGGCATAGAAGACGACCCTTCGAGGATCCTCGTTTTCGATGATGTCCCCGATGCGTTAAAAGCTGCAAAGGAAGCAGGCTTTGCTGTCTGCGGTGTGTACGATAAAGTAGGAACGGGAGCAAGATCAGGATTGGACTTTTGTGACTACTCTATAATATCGTTTCCCATATCGTAATGTTTTATTATTTCTTCTTTAATAGTTTTGCAAAATATACCTGTGATAATATATTTGGAAATATTCCTGATTACTATCGTCGGAGGGTTTTAACGGGTGGCACGAGGTAACGAGAGATCTTTCCTTTCGGGGAAGGCAGCATACTTCATTACAATGATCATATTGACCTTGGGCTTTATCGCGCTCCTGGCCCTTCACTGCATCTTGAGGAATGAGAACTATTCCATCATCTTCCTCTTCATAACGATGCTAATTTCTTTTGCCATAAATCTCCTTTACGACAAGTTCGGATTCTATGCATCCTTTGCCTTAAACTTCATCCAGTCCATGATCTATATCTACGAGATCGCAACCCAGGGAAGGATAAATTCGCGCATGCTCTTAATAGGTACTTTCCTTATCATGGCGATCAACCTGGCGCTCCAGTTCTACAGAGTCCGCATCCTCTCCCAGGCAACAGGCGAACTTGAGAAGAAGAAGAAAATGCGCTCCGATGAGATAGCAAAATCTCTGGAACAGGACATGAACGAGAATCCTTCTCTTATCGCAAACTACAACAACGCAAGCAAGAACGGTGCTTCCGTTTACGACCTTTCGGTCATGCCTCATCTGGATCCCCTTACGACACTTCCCGGACGTGATATGGTCCGTGACAAGATCGACCGCATGATCATGGGAACGAATTCGTCCAAGAACGACAACGGATCCTATACCACGGATTCAAAGTTCATGGTCATCTACCTTTCCGTTGACAACGCATCGAAGCTCGCAGACATAACAGGCAACTGTTACATGGATCTTTTTATCCAGAACATCTCCCACAGATTGAGAGAAGCCTGTGATCCTTCTGACATGCTGGCGCGCGCAACGGACGCTCAGTTCATAATCCTGTCCAAGAGGATCCTTCCCGAAGACAAGCTCGAAGCCTATATCGATAAACTGACAAAGAGGATCCTCCGCGCTCTCTGCGCAGGTCTCGATTCTCTTCCTACCGTAATATCCTACGGTACGGCTTCCTACCCCACGCAGGGACGCGACGGCGGCTCTCTCATAACCTATGCGGAGATGAACCGCAAAGTCTTCTACGACAATACCGACACGGTTCCTTACCCGGTCAATTCCCAAAGCAGCAAGACTGATCCTTCGTCCCCGTCTTCATCCGAAGATTCTTTCTCTTTTGAAGGCATGACACGTGACGGGATCATATCGGTATTTGAAGAAGCGATCTCCTCAGGCAACCTTTATATGTCCTATCAGCCCTACTACACCAGCGAGCGCAAGCTCCTGGGCATAGAGGCGTTCCTGAGGCTGCGCAAGGGCAACGAACTCGTTCCTCCTTCTATCTTCCTGGCTGCCGCCGAGCATGCAGGCTACATGAACAGGATCAGTTCCTTCTCACTGGAAGAAGCGCTGGGCGTGATCGCCAAAGCCAATGAGATCATTCCTGAATTATCACTTAATCTCAACATATCGGCTTCGCAGTTCTCGCTCCCGGATTTCATCCCGCAATTCAACAATGCGATATCCAACACCGGAGCTTCGATCGCAAACCTGATCCTGGATGTCCCTGAGGCTACGCTTCTTTCCGAACTCGATACAATAAGGAACACGATCGAAAAACTGTCAGGCATGGGCGTAAGGATGGCACTGAACAATTTCGGAAGCGGTTATTCATCTTTCAACACGATCCCTCTCCTGCCGATCTCGGTTGTAAAGCTCGATGCGTCTTTCACGTCCAACATACCCACGCGTGCCGACGTAAGAGTCCTAACAACATCCGTTATATCCGTTCTTCACGACATAGACATCTCCGTCTGCGCTACCGGCATCGAAAACGCAGAACAGTACAATTACCTGGCCGGCGCAGGCTGTGATTATTTCCAGGGAACATACATGTCGGAAGAGGTCAGGGGCGACCGCTTTATCACATCTCTTTCGTAAATCTCATCTGATGCCAAGATCAGATAAAACCCGGGCAAGACGCGCAACGGGTAATCCGACCACGTTAAGATAGTCTCCGTCTATCTTCTCCACGAGCAAAGCGCCTTGAGTCTGTATCCCGTATCCTCCCGCCTTATCGTAGGGATCAGGGGTATTGATATAATCCTCTATCAGCTTATCCATATAGGGGGAAGGATCGTAGAACCTGACCTTCGTCTCTTCAGTAAAAGATATAACCTTCTCACCAATGACAACGGCCACTCCCGTAGCAACGACATGTTCAATACCGGAGAGCATCGTCAGCATCTCGCGCGCTTCATCCTTATCGACGGGTTTGCCCAGGATCTTACCCCTGGCAATGACAGAAGTATCAGCACCTATAACGGCATCTTCAGGATGAGTTTTTGCAATAGCCAAAGCCTTCTCCAAAGCTAAGGCTTCACTTACCTTAAGAGGGTCTTCATCCTTAAGGGATTCTTCTATGGCGCGCTCATCAATATCGGCGGCTTCGATATCAAAACCGCCGATAATGAGATTCATTAACTCTTTGCGTCTCGGTGAGAGACTTGCCAGGATCACCCTCATGTCTGATCTCCGCCAAGATCATCAAGATCGTCAAGGTCTAAGAGAAGATCATCAGGATTTTCGATCGGAGGCATCGTCTCCCAGATAGGTCTGTTAAGTGTCGGAAGTGCTTCTTCCTCTACTGTTTCTAAAGCTTCTTCAGTTGCTTCTTCAATGATCTGTTCAGCTTCTTCTGCAGCAGGCTCCTCAACAGCAACAGTTTCTTCAACTGCTTCTTCAACAGTCTCTTCGACTGCTTCAGGGATCTCAATGTCTTCTACTACCAGATCCTCAGAAGGTGCTTCCTCGATAACAGATTCAGCTACTTCTTCAGCTTCTTCGATTACAACCTCTGCTTCTTCTTCGATTACAAGATCTGCTTCCTCAGAAACTTCTTCAGTTAGTTCGGCTGCGATCTCTTCTGCATCAGAAACAACTTCTTCCGTTTCCTCTTCAACTGTCTCGGCAACTTCCTCAGTGATCTCTAAAGCAGGTTCTTCTGCGATCTCTTCTACTGCCTCTTCAGTTTCAATCACAATTTCTTCTGTAACTTCTTCTGCTTCGGGGACTTCTTCGATGATCTCTTCTGCTGCTTCAACAGGAGCTTCCTCTACTGCTTCTTCGACCTCTTCTACAGTTTCTTCAATTGCTTCCGTTGCTTCTTCTGCAACTTCTTCAATTACTTCTTCTGTAGTTTCTTCTGCAAGCTCTTCAACTGCTTCTTCTGTTGCTTCAGCTGCTTCTTCAACAACATCAACTGCTGTATCTTCGATGTTCTCAACTGTCTCTTCGACAACTTCTTCAGCTGTCTCAGCTACAGCTTCCTCTTCCTTGATCTCTTCTTCAACAGGCTTGTCTTCTTCTTTTTCTTCCTTCTTGAGATCAACCTTGCCTTCAGCTACGCCTCTTGTAAAGAAAGTGGTTCTGGGAGCATACTTATTGACTTTCTCCTCTTCCTTCTTATCTTCAGCTTCAGGCTTTACTTCGCTTGCAGGTTTGCTTTCTTCTTTCTTCTCTTCCTTCGCGTCCTCTGTTGCCTTCCTGGCAGCAACTATGGCAGCCGTTGCAGAACCTCTCTCAGCAGGACCTGCAGCCGTATCGGCAGCAAGATCAGCCATAGACATCTCAGGCATCGTACCTGTCTTAAGGAAGTCGATGCTGTCACTAATGGACTGGCCGAAATCGACATTACCGTCGTTCATGTACATCGCGCCTGTACCTTCGTACTTGGTATCAGGATTATCCTGGAACAAAGCATAGATGTGCTTCGGATTGTCCTTGTGAGTCCTTCTGTAATAAGCATCAACGAACTTGGATAAGGGCTTGCTCATGAGGAGCCTTGATGCCGTCTTGATAGGAGCATCGATTCCCTCGATCTCATTGACCTTCTCGAAAAATTCCATACTGGTCTTGTATTCGCCGCTGATGATATAACCGGATCCGGGCTCGCCTTCCTCTGTGAGAGATACCATTGCCGTTGCAACGTCTCTTACGTCAACGAAAGCATGTCCGCCGCCCTTAACGGGATGAACACCCTTGAGGTAGCTGTTGAGGATCTTGTTGATCTCATAATCCTGTGAATAACCGGGGCCGATGATAAATGTAGGAAGTACCATAACGGCATTGAGTCTGTTAAGTGCAACCTTCTCCAGGATATATGCGGCAGCTTCCGCTTTTGTTTTCGCGTAATCACCTTCAGCCTTGTTCCTGTTAAAGTGGATCGATACACCTTCACCCTTAACGGATGAATCAAGAGCATATGCAGAACCTAAGTAGACCAGTCTTCCGACTTTTCTCTTGAGGCACATATCAACTATGTTCTGTGCACCCGTGACGTTAACACGTCGCATTATCAGATTGCTCTCAGGGGACATCGAGATATATTCGTCTGCGTGTATCAGGACCGAGTGTCTCGGATCCTCAAGATCGAAGAAATCCATCATGGATTCTTTATCTGTTGAGATACCATAGCAGATCTTTACATCAGCATCCAGGTATTCCGATACATCCGCCTTTTCCGACATCAATATACGGACCTTCGCACCCTGCTCAAGGAGCATGCCAATAATCAGTTTGCCGAGCGCACCGGCGCCTCCTGTAACCAGATATTCAGAATACATATATCATCCTCCGATCTGTGATCAAATGGGGCTTGAAAGCCGCCCGCATTGACGGATTATGTATATTTTACCACCCTTTGAATATATGGGGTAAGTCTCAAGTCAATATTTTATTAACTAACTGTAAAAGTTTGTGTTGACAAAATAAGGGCTTGGGTTTATTCTTGGTCTTAACTTCATAACAAAAAGGCTTTGACGAAGAAGGTCGGTGAAGTGCAAGTCTCACAGAGAGCCGCAGTTAGCTGAGATGCGGCAGACAAGTATCACCAATGATCATCGCTTCCGAGCCGGTACCCCGAATTGAATCTGGTGGTAAACCTCATTCAGAGTAGACGGTACCCGTGAACGTCGCGTTAAGACAGAGAGGTTGTTAGACCTTGTAAAGTGGTGTATTTATACACAAATTGAGTGGTACCGCGGTAATTCGTCTCAATATCCCAGGTGTAGGGATGTTGGGATTTTTTATTTGCAAAAATCTCTCGACACTTACTGCAAGGATCGAAGTATTTTTTTACGGAGGTTTTTGAACATGACAAACAATGTTGAGACAAAACTCAAAGAGATCGCAGGCCGAGTTAAAGCCCTGCGAGAAGAGATGGGCCTGACAGTTGAGCAGGCAGCAAAGAAGATCGATCTGACCACGGAAGAGTATCTTAAGTTCGAGTCGGGCACAGAGGATCTGAACTTTACTTTCGTGTATAAGTTCGCAAATCTTGCAGGTGTCGAGATCTCGGATATCATGGAGGGTTCTTCTCCTGCACTTAAGGAATACGCGGTAACAAGAAAGGGCCAGGGAAGCCCTATCACAAGACGTACCGGTTATCTTTACCAGCGTCTGGCATCAAGATTCAAGAACAAGCTCTGCGAGCCTTTCCGTGTAGTTGTTCCTTACTCCGAGGAAGCCTTGAATCCGCCTTACCACCTCGTTACACACAACTATCAGGAACTCAATATCGTCGTAAAGGGAACTTTGAAGGTTATCGTCGGTGACTCTTCCGAAGTCCTTCACGAAGGCGATTCCATATACTTCGACTCAACCAAGCCCCACGCTGAGTTCGCGCTTGGCGGCGAAGACTGTGAATTCTATGCTATCATCCTTAACCCCGAATCATGGGGCAAGGGCGAGAACTTCACGACACCTTATAACTCCGAAGAGATCCGTACAGACAATGTTACAAATGTTGATGCCGCCAATCTCGAAGATGCAGTTTATACTCATTACTTAAACGGCGTTCTCGGTGAGGACGGTCAGCTCGTTGATGTCGACATCGACGTTCCCGCATGTAAGAAGTTCAACTTCGCTTTCGACTGCGTTGACGTTATCGCAGATAAGACACCTAACAAGACTGCCATGGTCTGGGTAGCAAAAGACTGCGTCACAGACAGGATCTTTACTTTCGCTGACATGAAGCGTTATTCCAACATGACAGCAAACTACTTCAAGTCCTTGGGCATCAAGAAAGGCGACAAGGTAGTTCTCGTATTAAAGCGCCACTACCAGTTCTGGTTCGCCATGATCGGTCTTGAGAAGATCGGTGCCGTTGCTATCCCTGCAACCCACCTCCTCCGTGACCACGACTACGAGTACCGCTTCAACGCTGCAGGCGTTAAGGCAGTCTTCTGTACCGCTGACGACGATGCTGCAGTTGAAGCTGAGAAAGCTGCAAAGGTCTGCGGAGTTGAGACTCTCATCATCTGCAACGGCCAGAGAGAAGGATGGCACGACTTCAACGAAGAATTCAAGAACTGCTCTGATGTATTCGAGCGTCCCGAAGATTACGCATGCGGATACGATCCCATGGTCATGTTCTTCACATCAGGAACAACAGGATATCCCAAGATGGCTCTGCATTCCTACATGTATGCTATCGGCCACATCACAACAGCCAAGTACTGGCAGAACGTAGATCCTAACGGACTCCACTTCTCCATCTCAGACACAGGCTGGGGTAAGGCACTCTGGGGCAAGCTCTATGGTCAGTGGCTCTGCGAAGCTCCTGTCTTCACATTCGACTTCGACCGCTTCAAGGCTGAAGAGATCCTCCCCATGTTCGCCAAGTACAACATCACTACATTCTGTGCTCCGCCTACCATGTTCAGATTCTTCATCAAGGAAGATCTGTCCAAGTACGACCTGTCTTCACTTAAGTATGCCGTTACGGCTGGTGAGGCATTGAACCCTGAGGTATTCAACCGCTTCATGGCTGCAACAGGTATCCGTCTGATGGAAGGGTTCGGTCAGACTGAGACAACACTTGCAATCGCAAACCTCGTAGGTTCCAAGCTCCGTATCGGTTCCATGGGTAAGCCTAATCCCCTTTACGATGTAAAGATCCTGGATCCCGACGGCAACGAATGCAAGCCCGGTGAAACAGGCGAGATCTGCATCAACACACAGAACTACCATCCTAAGGGACTCTTCCTCCAGTACTACCTCGCACCCGACCTCACGAACGAGGCATGGCACGACGGCTGGTACCACACAGGTGATACCGCTTGGCAGGATGAGGACGGCTTTATCTGGTACGTAGGACGTACCGACGATGTTATTAAATCGTCTGGCTACAGAATCGGACCTTTCGAGATCGAAAACGTCATCATGGAATTGCCCTATGTCTTAGAGTGTGCCGTAACAGGCGCACCTGACCCTCAGGGCGTAAGAGGTATCGTCGTCAAGGCTTCGATCACTCTCGTTAAGGGATCACGCGAGCCCTCCGACGAACTCGTAAAGGAGATCCAGAACTACGTCAAGGAAAAGACCGCTCCTTACAAGTATCCCCGTATCGTTGAATTCGTTGATGAGCTCCCTAAGACCATCAGCGGTAAGATCCGCCGTGCAGCGATCAGAGGCGATGCAAAGGATAACGTTGCCACAGAGGAACAAGATAAGAACTGATCCTCTATTCGCAAATCAAATTCAGGGACTGTCTCAAAAACACAAAGTGAGACAGTCCCTTTTTTATAGACTTCATTTTCTTGAATCCTTCCATAACTGTTATACTTATATCGGCAAAGGAGGTCAGGATGAATTTTTCGATACTTAGAAGCGAGTACATGAAAGACCGGGAGGGGGGCCAAAAATGAATCTGTCTACCGAAAGTCATTGGGAAGGTTGGGACCGGATTGTCGATATCTACACCGAAAGGGATGACAAAATTCCGGAATATATCAACGATCCTGACAGATATAAGATCCTTATCCTTGAGAAGGGTATCTTAAGGATAAAGAGCGCTGATAAGGAATTTGACATCATCGCTCCTGCGGGCATGGTCCTGTCCCAGAAGGATAAGGTCGACATAAAAGTAATGCAGCCTTCCAAGATGGAGATCCTCTTTTTCCATCCGTCCGTAATAAGGGAAGAATTCACTTTCGCAAGGATCGATTCCGGGGAATTCTGGGATTATCGGGGACAGGCTATCTTCCAGGATTATATTCTCATAACCCCCTTCACTGAAACTGACGATGTCAGCATCAAGCAGGCATCCCTTTCCATGAACGAACTCATGAAGATCAAGGACCTCTTCACTTCAACTGAGTGCGAGCTCAAAGTTCAGGCTGACGGTTTCTGGCCCTGCAGGAGCAGATCCTATCTTATGGAGCTTTTGTTCTTCATCGTATATTCATTCGTTCATACGAGTCCCAATGATGACAGCGGCATCGAAGATCCGGATAAAGCAACCTTTAACATGATCTCGAAGTTCCTTAACGAACACATAAGCGAACAGATAACTCTCGATACTCTCACAAAGGAATTCGCCATCAACAGGAATAAGCTCAACGATATCTTCATGGAAAATTCCTCCATGACGTGTTTGGCTTATCTTTTGAAGTTGAGGATCGATCTTGCGAAGATATTCCTTACCAAGACCGAGATACCTATAGGCGAGGTTGGAGCGCGCGTCGGTTATCCTGACTCCAACTACTTCACAAAGGTCTTCAAAAAGTCAGTCGGTATGAGTCCCAAACAGTTCAGATATTCCAGGAGCAACTGATATCAAAAGCATATTGGATCTGCTTGCCGGAGACCTCCTTATCTGTTATAATAATATCGAATATGATATAAATATAACAAATATGGAGGTGTTTTTATGGCTATCAATAGTGCTCGCACCAAAAACAGCAATGACCTGATCGACGATTTTATCAAGGTCAGAAAAGCAAGACATATGTCTCAGGCAGAGGTCGCAAAGAAAGCAAACCTCCATCAGGCCGCTGTCGGAAGGATAGAGAATAAGAGCACAGAACCCCGCCTTGATACGCTGATGAGAATGCTGGATACAATGGGCTATACCCTTGCCATAATCCCTGCCTATCAAGGAGATGAACATGCGATCAATCTTGAGATAAACAGCGTGTTGGACTCTCTCAAAGAGGAGAACTTAAAGAGGATCAAGGCATATGCAGATGAACTTTATGCGGAGGAACTACAGAAAAAGAAGGAAGCATTTGAAAGTTTCCGTAAACTATGCAGACCGATCGATCTCGGAGATGATTACAAAGCGATACTAATGGAAGAGCTGGATCGTAAATATGGACGTATTGATTGACACAAACATTTTGATCGATGCAGCGGTCAACAGAATACCTTTTTGTAACGCATCCGAAGAGATCCTGAATCTGTGCAGTTCAAATAAGATAAACGGATTCGTATCATCGCGCTCTTTCTGCGATATTTTCTATATCCTTCGGAAAGACGTATCTGTTGCTGACAGGAAAGATTTTATCCGAACGATCCGGGGATATCTTGGAACGGTGATAATAACCGATCCTATCATCGAGAAAGCTCTCGACAACAATGACATTACAGACTTTGAGGATGCCATCCAGTACGCGTGTGCAGATTCTGTTCACGCAGATTACATTGTAACGCGCAATGTCAAAGACTATGGGAATTCTGTCATCAAGGCAGTAACCCCTGAGGATCTTCTGGAGTTGTTAAACCACTGATTTTGTTAGCCCCCCCTGTAAAACATTAATCTGCTTACCGGAATCTTCAAAGGCACCTTCTGATCAGGTCATTATCATCCAATGCTTCTTCCAACATCCGGCTTAATACAGAGGTATATCCTTTCCCCAGAGATCTTGCTTTAGACAAGGCTTTTGAAGACAGTCGGATCGTTACTGTCTGTTTTCTGCGTTCTTCTTTTCTCATCTCAGAAACCCTGCGAAATTCTGACAATTCCTCGTCAGTAAGTTCCCGGGAATCATCATCAAACTCGATCGGTCTCTCTTTTGCTTTCTTAAGCATTTTCTTTTGTTCTGCTGTTAAAGGCTCATGAACATCAATTTCCTTTTGTACGATCACGATATATCCTCCTTTCCTTTGCTGTATCCCATTCAAATTTCATAGAGCATACTCCCTTGCTCTGAATATATTATTATGCAATACAAAATGTAATACAATTTGTATTGCATTTTCTAATCAGCTGAGTCCCTGTTATTCTCCTATGCAGGGATCTCCCACAGACCTGATATCCCGTCTGATGCAGATCTTGCCTCCCGGCTGTTCATGCGCCGTCTTATATCTGCCGTGATATACCTGTTCCAGAAAAGATCATATACTGCAGCCGGATCAGTCTCACTGCGGTTCTCCATATACACAGGATCAGATGCGACATTGAAGGAACAGACATCCCTTCCCGATCTCATCAGGAGCAGCGCATGCCTGCGGTCGTAAAGAAGAAAATCTCCGGAAAAGACATCTCCCAGGACCGCTTCCTTGATTATCGGTATCACTATCCCCAAAGGTTCCGTCACTGCAACATCAACATCGTTCACAGGGACAGACAGCAACGTCAGAAGTTCATCTCCTGCTTCCCTGTAAAGATCCCTGATGCGGTGTCTTACTGACCTGATCCTGCCGTCATTACAGGCTTCCGTGAACGCCCTGCCTTCTCTTAAAGAGCGGCAGATGAGATCGTAGATCACAGGCTCAACATCATCGGAAGCCGTAAGGAAATAATCGTAGACCAGCTGCTGGCAGTCAGGGCCGGCATTGTGTCCTATGTAACGGTAGAAATTATCTGCGATGTCCCTGTCCGTCCTTATATAGACAGGTCTGATCTTAGGCTTG
>JAGAAI010000027.1 GCA_017615325.1 Clostridiales bacterium
AACTTCCCATTCTCCTTAACGTTCTCTTGGAACAGTAAAAATGACGAGTTAGTATCTACTCTGTCTCACTGTTGCTTGAAGTTTACAACAGTGATGAAGCTTTCACATCTCCCTGTTTAACTTTTTATCATGCCTCCTTATTCTTGCATTTAGATAATTTGTTTTGTCCGGCCGCTGTCTTTATAGAAGAACGATAGATCAGTATGTTCTTTCGCAGCGGCGGAAGGTGTAACTTTAAAATATAGATGACGGTCTATTTATCCGGCAGATCTATTATCTGATAGCCGTATGCGTTATAGATCTGGGTCCCGGACTCGTGCACCATGTGCGTCTTTACGTTCATTGCGTAATTGGTGTGGACGTGGCCGTGGAACATATAGGAAGGCTTGTATCTGTTCATTATCTGGTTGAAGGTCTCAAAACCTCTGTGAGGGAGGTCATCGAGATCCCCGTATCCTTTTGCGGGAGCGTGAGTGACAAGAACATCCAGTCCGCCTGCCAGAGCTATCTTCGGGGCGAGCTTTGCGGCGCGCCAGCGCATCTCGTTCTCGGTGTACATGTTCCTGGCATCCGGGTTATAGCGCATGGATCCGCCAAGACCCGCGAAAGTATAGCCCTTGAACTTGAAGACTTTATTCTCGATGCACTCGGCACCCGGGACGGGCTCCTTTATAAGGTTGCCGTCGTGGTTGCCGCAGATATAGATCGTCGGTACATTCACCATGGTGATGAGGAAATCCAGATAGCCGCTCTTGAGGTCTCCGCACGCTACGATAAGTTCCACACCGTCAGTCCGGTCCTTGCGGTAGAAATCGTATAAGCGCTTGTCCTCTGTATCTGCGACTATAAGTACTTTCATCGTTTACTGCTTGTTTTCGCCCAGGAGCGGGATACCGTTTGCCTTAACTGTCATCTGAGCTTTCTCGGTCAACTCTTCGAACGACGGTATCGTTCCTTCGATGTTGTCATTGAGCCAGTTCATATTAATTATATCCGAATTTGATAGTCTCGGCGAATCCGGATCCTTGATAACTCCTGTCTGACTTCTGAGCTCCCCTTCGAAAGGATTGATCGAGTCAGCCGTGATGCAGCGCCTTAAGCCTTCGATCATCTTCCTTGTGCTGTAGGGGATATTATCGTTGCACAGATTGATATCGATAACTCCCGAAGCCATGCCCCACCAGTAGTTGAGGGCGGAATCCTTGGCATCGTCAACCTGGGCGTTCCAGGCGTTGTTCAGGATGGTCTTGACTATGAGCTCGTAGTACTTGCCCCACTTCCATTCGGCGAATGCGATGTTCGTGACCTCGCCGTCGTCGCCTATGGCATAGAGACCATACTCGTTGTCGGCGCGCTTGGGCTTGATGAGGTCAGGACCTGATACTATGTGGAAATCGTTTTCGCGCACGTATTCACGCCAGTACTCATCCTTAAGGCAGGACCATGTAAGGTGGATCTTTGCCTTAGGGTTTACGAGTGACGCGCCGATCGCGAAAGCATTGATATTCGCGATGTTGCCGCAGATCGGGTAAGTCGATACGTAAGCGATCCTGTTGTCTTTAGCAAGTGTTCCCGCAACGATGCCGAGCATGAACTTGGCTTCGTACATTCTTCCGTAGTAGGTTCTTACGGCGCCGTGCGAAAAGTGCACGGAACAGTTCATGAACTTGATCTCCGGGTGCTTTACGGCCGCGCGCAATGCCCAGTCCATCTGGATCGGGGATGTCGTGAAGATGAGCTCCGTTCCGACAGCTGCAGCTTTCTCAACGGCCGCATCGAATTCCTCGTCGTCGCTGATGCCGTCGATCGCAAATGTCTCGACAACACCGGGGTATTTGGACTCCAAGTAAGCCCTGCCCATCTCGTGTCCGTTGATCCAGCGCGACTTGGTGGCAACGCCGTCGTAAAGGAAGCCGATCTTCAGAGGGTGCTGCTCGTTATAAGCGGGCTTGTCAAAGATCGTATCCAGGATCGGGATCGTGCTCTTCTTGTGGAGCTGGGGCTCCTCGGAGAAGGTGATCTGATTGCCGTTTGCAAGGATCCTGATCTCGGGCCAGATGGGTCCTAAGTTCTTGCGGATCTCATCTGCGGGCGTGTTAACGAGGCTCTCGTATTTATAGGACTCGATATATACGAGGAAGGCATCTGCGGGCGTTATGGAGAAAGCCTTTCCGCCGCCTGCTTCGTATGCTATCGAGAAGTTGAGGAAAGCGCTCTTCAAATCCATTACGATGTCGTCGTCCCAGCGCTCGTCGTATGTAAGTCCGAGGGCTTCTGCGAGCTTGTCGTAGGACCCCACGTGGGTGAATAACATGTTGTAGATGCCGGTGCACTTGAAAAACTTCAGGAACTCGTAGTAGATAACGACTTCCACGTCATCAGATTCGGGCGGCAATACACGCGTTATTGTTGCAAGTATCGTCGGCTGCTCTAAGTATTTAAGGACTGATACGCGCTTGTTGCCCTCGAGAACATAGAACTTGCCCATGAACTCGATGACCTTGATCGCATCGCTTATGCCCTCTTCCATCTGGTACTCGATGAGGCTGATCCACTTGGATGCAAACTCCGTGTCGATCCCCAGGAGCGGCATGAAGTTCCTCGCGAAAGACTCCTGTCTTCCCTTGGTTACCGTTCCGACGACCTGAGCCAGCGGTATCTCGCGCGTGCCAACGGACTCCTCCTTCAGGGTCGTCCTCTTGGTGAGCATGTCGTCAAGCGCGTGGAGGTAGGGGTTACGTCCCTGGCTCAACGCCTTGTGCTGTTCTTTGGTGGCAAGTTTTCTTGCCTTTGCATATTCTTCGGCTCCTGTAGCCATATCTGATCCTCTTTTCCCTTATCGAAAATCTATACCGGGCCTTATGCTTTCCAGGGCAAAGGTCCTCTTCCTAAATGTTAGTCGTCGAGCTTCATGTCTCCTGCCTTGATCCAGCCACGCTTGCGCATGAGCTCGGAGATCCCGAGGCTGATGGCTGCAGGGAGGAGGAAGTACATGACAAGGATCTCGATAACGACCATCCAGGCGGGCGTTGTCTCGATCATGGTGGTGAATGTTGATATAGGTCCAACAAGACCTGCAGTACCCATACCGGAACCTACGGCATTAGATGTCATCTGAAGTACGCAGGTTGACACGGGTCCTAAGATGGCGCTCGATATGATCGAAGGCAGCCAGATCCTGGGGTTCCTTATGATGTTGGGCATCTGGAGCATTGATGTTCCCAGACCCTGGGCGATAAGGCCGTTGACCTTGTTTTCGCGATAGGAGATGACGGCGAATCCGATCATGTTGCAGCAGCATCCGATCGTAGCGGCACCTGCGGTGATGCCGTTAAGTCCCAATGCGACACCGATCGCAGCGGATGAGATCGGGAGGGTAAGGAAGATACCCATAAGGACGGATACGACGATACCCATGAGCAGGGGCTGCTGTTCGGTACCCCAGTTAACGAGGCTTCCGAGCCAGGTCATGAAGGCCGATACGTAGGGTCCTAAGAAGATACCTGCGGCGCCGCCCGTTGCGATGGTAACGAGAGGCGTTACTATGATGTCGACTTTCGTCTTGCCTGCTACGAGATGTCCGATATAGATGCCTACCAAAGCTGCGATGAAAGCCCCCAGAGGCTCACCGGGGGAAGGCAGTAAGACCTTGCCCTCGTAGAGGAGGGGAGCTGCCTCGGTAAAGACCTTCGCATAAGATCCGATCATACCGCATACAGCTGCGGAGATCGTGACGAGAGGGCTTTCTTTGAACTTGATCGCAACGCCGAGACCGATACCTGCGCCCATCAGGCACTGGCACATCTTGCCTACGAGTGTTACATATGTTCCGACTGGTGCGGGGATATATCCGCCGATCGTTCCGATGATGGTTCCTATGATGAGTGTTGCAAAAAGACCTGTCGCCATGCCCGAAAGACCGTCGATGAAGATCTTGTTGGCAACAGCCTTGGCCTTGCCTCCGAATGTTGTGGGAGCAGCGGGTGTTGCGGCTGCTTTCGTATCTTCTGCAGCGGGTGCGGGAGCTTCTGTCTGTTCTGCCTGCTCAGGCTGAACGGCTTCTTCAAAGGCTGCCTGATCGTAGTCGGGAGCCGGTGCGAAAGGAGACTGCTCGTAAGCTTCCTGCGCATACTCCTGAGCTTCCGCATAAGCATAAGCTTCCTGCTCACTATATGCGTAATTTCCCTGTTCTGCGTCAGCATATACTGTCTGTTCGTCCCCGGCATAGGCTTCCTGTGCGGGCTCTTCGTAGTATTCCTGAGGCTGCTCGGCGTATTCAACCTGCTGAGGCTCCTCGTAGTATTCCTGAGCCTGCTCAACATATTCAACCTGCTGAGGCTCCTCGTAGTATTCCTGAGCCTGCTCAACATATTCAACCTGCTGAGGCTCTTCGTAGTATTCCTGAGGCTGCTCAGCATATTCAACCTGCTGTGCTTCTTCGTAGTATTCCTGAGGCTGCTCAACATATTCAACCTGCTGAGGCTCTTCGTAGTATTCCTGAGGCTGTTCAACGTATTCAACCTGCTGTGCTTCCTCATAGTATTCCTGGGGCTGTTCGGCATATTCAGGTTCATCCTGGTTTACACCGAAGAAGAATTCTTCCTGACCCTGTGCATTCTGCTCGTATGCCTGATCCTGGGCGCCTTCGCCGAAGAAGAATTCCTCACCGCCTGCTGCGGGTTCTGCCTCAAGTCTTACGGGTTCCTGAGCTAAAGTCTCATTAACGGGCTCTTGAACATCAGTTGCCTGGGGAGCGCTGTTTACAGCCTTGGACTGAGGCTTGTTCTGCGAGCTCTTGTTCTTCCTGTTCTTGTTCTTGCCGGCCATTTAAATACCCTCCTAGTTAGGTAAACTCCTTCTTTTGGAGGTATTGTATTATTTTTCTTTTATAAGCGCTATTGTCAAAATCAATATAATAGCGGGGAAGAAGAGGCAGAAATTAAGAGCATTTAATGAAGCATCGATGTATATGTCTTAAGTGAATCCTTGTTCTGCACGAAGATGACCAGGAGGTTGTAGTTTACAATACCGGGAACAACTATGATCCTGATGTGGGATGTGCTTGTGCCAACGGCCATCTTGAGGTCGCAGCTCTTGTAATCTCTTGATCCGATTGTAGTCTTTCCTTTCTTTGTGCTGACCTTGGCTCCGTATTGCTTATAAAGCTCTTTACTTGACTTGACCAGGGTATCGAGGATCTCGCTGTCGGATCCTATTCCTGCCGCAGGCATTGAGAGGTTATACATGAACTCATCACCATAGATCTGGTCATCGCTTGCAACGATGAATTCCACGTAATTCCTGCTGGAACTGTTGAGTATCGTAGAAGCCAGATAGGATTTGCTGTCTAAAAAGGAATATCCTGAAGGGATCTTGACGGTTACATTCGATCCTGAAAGTTCAATGGAATCGCCTTCAGGACACTTATAACCGGAAGGGACTTTCTCCTCGTTTTTATCCGTTGTCTCGACCTTGCAGACATAGTCTTTCTGCTCGCCCTTGTAGCTTACGGCGATCCTGTAAGTTCCTGCTTCCAGTTCCTTGCCGGTGGAATATCTTATCAGGAGTTTTTCCAGGCCTTTGCCTTCTTCGCATGACTCGGTGAAGATCGATTCCTCTTTGCCCAGAGGACCTGTGTAGAAGACCTCGTAATCGTAGATCCAGTTGAAGTGCTGACCCTTCTCGCTGATGTCGATCTCGAGCCTTATTTCCTTGCTGTCTTTGTAGGTATCTTCCGTGCTGTCAACGAAGGTATAGTCACCCAGATATTCAGTCAGGTTCCCGGCGAAAACGATCTCATCGTAACTTGCGAATTCAAAGAGGTCTTCCAGGAGTTCATCGTTCTCCAAGATCGCCTTGCCGTCACGGAATATAAAGCGCATCGGGAAGGTATAGATTATGACCGCCTTGCTGTTGGCGGCAGCGATATCTTCTTTCATCGAATCTATGTCACGGCAGTAGCGGTTGTTCTCGGTGAATTTGTTGAAGTCAACGACCATGAAATCCACCTTGATCTTGGCGGACTGCCCCAGGTTCGAAGACTCCAGAGTATCCTCATGCACATTGGATCTCATGGTGGAAGCTATAGCCTTGCGGACAGCAACCGTCTCCTCGTCGTCGACGCCCTCGCCGAGCTTAAAGATCTCGCGGACCTTTTCGTTGTCGGAATACATGTATTCTCTTAAAGAATCGTAGTCTTGAGTCTTAATGTATTCGGGGATCTTCGAAATGGTCTCCATGACCATCTCCTTCTTCGCCGAAGTATCGATATTAACGCAGCCCGTAAGGCCTGACAGCCCCAGGACATAGACTACACATAAGATAATGCATGATGCTTTCTTTAAGATCCCCATTTAATCCCTCCGCAGTTAGCGATTTTGCTAGGGTGATTATATCACAGATCAGCCCCTTTACGGTTTACAGTAAAGGCTATTATTGATATTCTATCTAAAGCAGACAAAGGGGGCTTCCTAAATAATGCCGGACTCATTAGCAGACAGGGCTTCCGGGGCAAAGACAAGGCACGCCGGAATCGAACTCTTGCGCATCTTGATGATGCTCGAGATCGTCTATCTGCACCTTGCAATCCACGGCGGTTTTGAGACCGTGGCTGAAGAGAGCACGGGCTTTCTGAAAGTCTCCTACTGGACGCTGCTCTTGTTCGCAAGATGCCCCGTCTATGTGTTCGTCATGATAACGGGATATTTCTTAAGTACCGCAGGGACAAAGATCAACTTCAAGAGACTCCTCAAGGTCTATCTTCCCATGCTGTTCTACTCGATCGTACTAAGGATCGTTTTCGCGATCGCAGAACGCGGCACCGATAACCCCATAGTCTTCGTAAAATCCTGTCTGCCGGTTATTTCCAAGCAGTGGTATTTCATGACCCTCTACCTTCTGATCGTGATCTTCTCGCCCTTCTTAAACCTCATGATCGAACGCCTTGACCGCAAGCATTTCCTGATCCTCGTGGGCATTTTATTCTTCATATTCTCGATCTGGCAGCCCCTGTCAAAACTTGATCCCATGAGGCAGGTCGTCAAGATCGAGAACATCCTCTGGACAGAAGAAGGCAAGGGCCTCTACGGCTTCGTTTACATGTACATATTAGGCGCTTTCATGAGGCGCCACAAGTTCATAAAGAAGGCTGAAGACGGCAAGTCCATATTCGACAAGCCCTGGATCTACATAGTTCTCTTCTTTGTCTTCCTGACTCTCAACGTCCTTCTGGTCCTCTTCTATCCCGACAAGAGGGTGGAGAAGGTCGCTTACTACTACGATCATCCCCTGACGGTCCTCCAGGGCATCTGCCTCTTCAGGATCTTTGAGATGATCAAGCTCGACAAGTTCCCAAAGCTAGGGAAGGTCATAGCATTTATAAGCGCCGGCAACTTAGGCGTCTACATGATCTCAGAGTTCATAAAGGTAAGAAATCTCCTCTGGACCCAATGGTTCAATGTCTCAGACCCCAAGTTCTACGGCAGCAGGTTCTGGCTCATTAAGTTTGCCCTGATAGTATTTGCCGTCTATTGCGGCTGCTGGCTAATAGACCTTCTGACAAGGCGTGTCATCACCCGCCTCGTCGAAAACAACAAAAAGAACTGATATTTTACGCCCCCGATTCGTATTTCAAGTCAAAATAAACATAATATTTTATGTGTTATACTAGTCCCTGGTAAATAATGCGAAAGGAGGGCGCATGAGGTGAAGGTCGATCCTACAGTTAAGAAAGAGACTGTATTCATTGGCTTTGTAACACTGTTACTCAGCGCCCTTTTAGAATCCGTCTTCCTCATTATCGGCAAATGGGACTTAACTGTCCTCTTCGGCAACCTTTTAGGAGCCGCAGTCGGCGTTGCCAACTTTTTCCTTTTGGGACTTGCCGTCCAGAAGGCCGTCAAGGAAGAGGAATCCCGCGCTCAGCAGATAATCAAGACATCCCACACGGTAAGATTTGCATGCATGGTCCTGATAATCGTGGTGGCAGTATTGCTGCCTCAGGCTTTCAACATGTGGGCAACACTCATATCACTTCTCTTTGCAACCATCGCGGTCTATCTAAGGCCGCTCTTCAATAAGGTCAGGAAGAACAGGGAAGGGGCAGCAGCAGAGGCCCCGGCAGCAGAAGAGGGAAGAGATCAATGAGCATAGTATTTCTTATCCTCTCCATCCTCTCGTTCGGGTCGGCTATAGCCATCAAGGTCCTTTTCGTTCCTGCATCAGAAGGCATAGACATCACAGGCGCCCACATCTTCTTTACGGTAAAGATGCCCGTTCAGGACCTGCCGATAACCGAGGCCCAGGTCAATTCCTGGTGCGTAATGCTGGGGATCTTGTTTCTCTGCTTATTCCTTACGACTGGCATGAAGACCCGCAACATCTCCGTAAGGCAGATGGTTGCAGAGTGGATAGTCGAGAAGGCTACAAACCTCGTTAAGGGCAACATGGGCGAGTATTTCGTGGGCTTCGCGCCCTTCATCGCTGCGATCCTGGGACTCTCTGCATTCTCGAGCTTATCGTCGCTCTTGGGCGTCTTCCCGCCGACATCAGACATCAACATAATCGCAGGCTGGGCGATCCTGGTATTCATCCTCATCACCTACTACAAGATGAAGGCTGGTCCCTGGATCTACCTCAAGAGCTTCGGCCAGCCCGTATCCTTCCTTGCGCCCCTCAACATAATCAGCGAGGTCGCAACACCTATATCCATGGCTTTCAGGCACTACGGCAACGTATTGTCAGGATCGATAATATCTGTACTTGTAGCGGTAGGCCTGGCAGGGCTTTCTGAGAAGATATTCTCATTCCTGCCCGGAGCCCTGGCCAATTTCCCTTATCTCAGGATCGGTATCCCCGCTATCCTGTCAGTATATTTTGATCTCTTCTCCGGCTGTCTTCAGGCCTTCATCTTCGCGATGCTCACGATGCTCTACGTATCAGGCGGATTCCCTGCTGAAGAATACGCAGCCCGCAAGAAGAAGCGTGAGCAGAGGGCTGCTGCCAAGGCCGCTATGAAGAAGACCAAGGAAGCGGAAGCATAAATTAATTAGACAAAAGACAAAACATATATTGGAGGTAATGAGAAATGTTGGAACTTGCAATCGGTATTATCTTGGGCGGATGTGCCCTGGGCGCTGGCTGTGCCATGATCGCAGGTATCGGCCCTGGTATCGGTGAGGGTCACGCAGTTGCTAAGGCTTGTGAAGCCATCGGAAGACAGCCCGAGTGCAAAGGTGACGTTACGACGACGATGCTGATGGGTTGTGCAGTCGCAGAGACAACGGGTCTTTATGCTCTAGTTATAGCGATCCTTCTGATCTTCGTGGCACCCGGAAGATTCGTTGACATCCTTCTTAACGCTATCGGCTGATATTAGGAGATAAAGATGCAGAATCTCGATATTATATCGGTCAATATCTGGCAGATCGTGATATCCCTGGCGAACCTCGTCATCCTCTTTCTTATCCTGAAGAGGTTCCTTTTCGAGCCCGTAAAGAAGATCGTGGCCGAAAGGCAGAACGAGATCGACACCCAGTACCGCAAGGCCGAGCGCGCCAAGCGTGAAGCTGACGAGATCAAGGCCGACTGGGAGAAGCAGATCGCAACAGCCGAAGCCCGCGCCGACGAGATAATCAACGAGGCGGTCGAGCGCGCAGACAGGCGTAACGAGGTCATGCTCTACGAGTCGCGCGAGAAGGCCGATCAGATCATCCGAAAAGGTAAGGCCGAAGTCGAGCGTGACAGACGCGAAGCCAGAGAGACCATCAAGAAAGAGATCGTCGACGTATCCCAGGCTATCTCCGAGCAGATCATCGGACGTGAGATCAACATGGAAGACCATAGGGATCTCATAGACTCGGCGATCGACAGGATAGGTGAGTGACATGAACGATCTCGGCAGGGAATACGCACTGGCGCTCTTTGAAGCTGCTTACGAGGCAGGGGCGATAGACAATACCCGTGACGATCTTCTCATGTTAAAGAAGATCTTCTCGGAGGATCAGTCTTTCTTGGAATACCTGTCAAATCCCGGCATCCCCAAGGCTGAACGCATGGGGTCGCTGGAAGACGTCTTCGAGGGGAAGATAGATGAGACGCTTTTGGCGTACCTTGCGGTCATGACGGATGGCGCGGATCTTGCAGCTTTCGATGCGGCAGCCAAGGAGTTCGAGCAGATGTACGAGGACTTCAAGAAATTCTCCTACGCCGAGATAACGAGTGCCGTCCCCATGACGGATGAACAGAAGAAGAGGATAATAGCGCGCTTAGAGAAGGTGACGGGCAAGAGGATCGATCCGGTCTTCCGCATAGACCCCAAGCTCATGGGCGGCGTTACAGTAACTACAGACGGGATGTTTTTTGACGGTTCTGTCAGGA
This sequence comes from Clostridiales bacterium, assembly GCA_017615325.1. Taxonomy (GTDB): domain Bacteria; phylum Bacillota; class Clostridia; order Saccharofermentanales; family Saccharofermentanaceae; genus Saccharofermentans. The sequence goes on from JAGAAI010000027.1 coordinate 10,378, forward strand.
AGAATCTCGACAATTTAAAGGAAGTGATATCGTAATGGCAGGAAAACCTGAAGAAATAAGCAATATCCTTAAGGCAAAGATCAAAAACTATAAGTCCCGCGTTGACATGGGCGAAGTCGGAACGGTCGTTCTCGTAGGTGACGGCATCGCATCAGTCTACGGTCTCCGTAACTGCATGGCAACAGAGCTCTTGGAATTCGAAGACGGTTCCGTAGGTCTTGCCCAGAACTTAGAGAACGAGACAGTATCAGTCGCGATCCTGTCAGACAAGAACGATATCAGGGAAGGAAGCCAGGTCAAGAGAACCGGCACGGTCCTCTCTGTCCCCGTAGGCGAGAGCCTCCTGGGCAGAGTCGTAAATCCCCTGGGCGAACCCATAGACGGCAAGGGCCCGATCTTCGCCGAAGGCAAGAGACCCGTTGAATCCGAGGCTCCCGGCATCATCGAGAGGCAGTCGGTATCAACTCCTCTGCAGACAGGCATCAAGGCCATCGACTCCATGATCCCCATCGGAAGAGGCCAGCGTGAGCTCATCATCGGCGACCGTCAGACCGGTAAGACGGAGATCGCCATCGACACGATAATCAACCAGAAAGACAAGGATGTCATCTGCATCTACGTTGCGATCGGACAGAAGGCTACATCAGTCGTATCCCTCGTGTCCGACCTCATAAGGGAAGGCGCGATGGCATATACCATAATCGTATCGGCAACGGCAGCAGAGTCCGCGCCGATCCAGTACATCGCACCCTATGCGGGCTGTGCGATGGCTGAATATTTCAGGGAGCAGGGCAGGGACGTCCTCATCATCTACGACGACCTCTCAAAGCACGCGGTTGCATACAGGGCCCTGTCGCTCCTCATCAGAAGACCTCCGGGACGAGAAGCATACCCCGGTGACGTATTCTATCTGCACTCAAGACTCCTGGAGCGCGCAGCCTGCGTGTCCCCCGAGTTCGGCGGCGGTTCCATCACGGCACTGCCCATAGTCGAGACCCAGGCTGGCGACGTATCAGCCTACATCCCGACCAACGTAATCTCCATCACCGACGGTCAGATCTTCCTTGAGACCGAGATGTTCCACAGCGGCATCATCCCCGCCATCAATCCGGGTATCTCCGTATCCCGTGTCGGCGGTTCCGCCCAGGTCAAGGCCATGAAGAAGGTCTCCGGTGAGTTGAAGCTCCTCTACTCCCAGTACAGGGAACTCCAGGCTTTCGCCCAGTTCGGCTCAGACCTCGATGCCGACACGAGAGCAAGACTCCACCTGGGTGAACGTATCGTTGAAGTACTGAAGCAGGGCCGCAACGCGCCTGTTGCAGTCGGAGGCCAGGTCGGCATCATCTACGCAGTCATCAACGGCTATCTTAACGGCATCGAGCTGTCGGAGGTAAAGGACTACCAGGAGAAGCTCTACGAGAAGCTCGACCACGAGCACAAAGAGTGGATGCTCCGAATCGAGAAGGGCTCCTGGACAAAAGAAGACGAAGAGGAGCTTAAGGGCGTTCTCGAAAAGATGAACAGGAAGTAAGGTAAGACATGGGCAAGGACATCAAGTCTTTAAGGACAAGGATAAAGAGCTTTGACTCGACATTGCACCTTACGGGTGCGATGGGTCTTGTCGCGTCCTCAAAGATCAAGAGGGCTTACGATGCGATGGCCGCAAGCCGTGAATATTCCAAGGCAATAACAGACCTTACCACACGTCTCATATCCTGCCCCGAATGCCGCAAGAGCCCTTATTTCGGTAAGCCTGCCGAACCTCAGGATATAGAAGAAGAGCAGGAAACCAAGACAGAGAAGGTCCGCCTCATAGTTATAGCAGGCGACCGCGGTCTTTGCGGCGGCTACAATGCAAATGTATTCAGGACAGTAAGGGACATGGGTGAAGTCGAGATCCACCCCATCGGCAAGAGATCTTATGCAAGATACCATAACGAGCCCGAAGAGATGGGCGAGGAATTCGATCCCGATTCAGGCTACTTATCTTCCGAGTACTACACGATCGAAGAAGCCCAGGAAGAAGCCGCGATCTGCTGCAAGGATTTCATTGAAGGCAGGATAGACAAGGTCGGCATCGTCTACAACAGATATGTCTCGATAATAAGCCAGGAGCCTGATGTCTTCTGGATCCTGCCGCTGACCCACAAAGAGGATTCCGGGGCTGATGCGGGAATATATGAACCCGCGCCCGATGAGCTCCTGGAATCTTTTATTCCGGAGTATTTCGCGGGCAAGCTTTTCGCGCTCGTAAAAGAGAGTTTTGCATGCGAGGTCGCGGCAAGAAGGATGGCCATGGATTCGGCAAAGAAGAACGCACAGCAGATGATCGACGATCTGACGCTTGAATATAACAGAGCCCGCCAGGGCACGATCACTCAGGAGATCACTGAGATCGTTGCAGGCGCGGGAAAGTAGGAGGTACATAATGGACGAGAACAATACTCACATAGGGCGCGTTGCCCAGGTCATGGGACCTGTCGTTGACGTCAAGTTCGCAGAAGGGTGTCTTCCGCCGATCGATAACGCACTGGAGATCATGATCGGCGAAAGGCGCCTTGTAGTAGAGGTTGCCCAGCACATAGGTGACAGCACCGCAAGATGCATCGCCATGTCTTCGACCGACGGTCTTAAGCGTGACTCGGATGCGATCGACACAGGCAAGCCGATCAGTGTTCCCGTCGGAAGACAGACCTTGGGAAGGATCTTCAATGTCCTTGGCGAACCCACGGACTTGGGCCCTGCTCCCGTAGACTGCCCCAGGTGGGATATCCACAGGCCCGCGCCTGAATATGCAAACCTCTCGTCCAACAAAGAGATCCTTGAGACGGGCATCAAGGTCATCGACCTCCTCTGCCCCTATTCCAAGGGCGGTAAGATCGGACTCTTCGGAGGTGCCGGCGTAGGCAAGACCGTCCTCATAATGGAGCTAATCAACAACATCGCGAAAGAGCACGGCGGCCTCTCCGTATTCACAGGCGTCGGCGAGCGTACCCGTGAAGGCAACGACCTCTATAACGAGATGAAGCAGTCGGGCGTTCTTGATAAGACTTCCTTAGTCTACGGTCAGATGAACGAGCCCCCGGGAGCCAGAATGAGAGTTGCACTCTCAGGCCTTACCATGGCTGAATATTTCAGAGACAACGAAGGCCAGGACGTGCTCCTCTTCATCGACAATATCTTCAGATTTACCCAGGCAGGTTCCGAGGTTTCAGCCCTCTTAGGAAGAATGCCTTCAGCCGTAGGTTACCAGCCCACACTCGCTAACGAGATGGGCGCTTTGCAGGAGAGGATCACCTCTACAGTCAACGGTTCCATCACATCAGTCCAGGCCGTATATGTTCCTGCAGACGACCTTACTGACCCTGCACCTGCTACAACCTTCGCCCACCTCGACGCTACTACGGTTCTTTCAAGAAGCATCGCATCCCAGGGTATCTATCCTGCAGTCGATCCGCTCGAATCAACGAGCCGTATCCTCTCGCCCGAAGTACTGGGCCGCGAGCACTACGAGACAGCCAAGGAAGTACAGCGCATAATCCAGCGTTACACCGAGCTCATGGACATCATCGCCATCATGGGTCTCGACGAACTGTCAGACGAAGACAAGACCCTTGTAGAGCGTGCACGAAAGATCCAGCGCTTCCTCTCGCAGCCCTTCCACGTATCCGAGAAGTTCACCGGTATCGAAGGTACATATGTGCCTCTGTCTGAGACCATCCGCGGCTTCCGCGAGATCATCGAAGGCAAGCACGACAACCTCCCCGAGTCCGCATTCCTCTTCGTCGGTACGATCGAAGAAGCAGTTGCCAAGGCTCAGGGTATAGCAAACCAGGGAGAATGATATGAACAAGTATCCTGTAAAGATCTTAACGCCTACGGGCATCGCGTTTGAGGGAGACATAGCAGGTCTCTACCTCCGCGGCGCCACGGGCGACCTCGCGGTCTTTGCAGGCCACATCCCTTTCGTGACTTCAGTCAAGGAGGGCAGATGCACCGTAGTCCACGGCGACGACAAGGAAGACACCGAAGCCAAGATCGGCTCCGGCATGCTGAACGTCACCAACGCCGGCGCCACCCTCCTTGTGGGTTCATTTGATATAGCTGACAGCTGATCTTTGTCATCACCTTAAGACACCACGATTGTTGACAAGAAATGCCCACTCTGTTGACAGATTTGTCAACAGCACACCATCGCTCCCACAAATTAAAACCTATTGACTTGATAGGTTTAGTATGATATAACCTAGTGAATTAATAGGTAATTACTTCGAAAACCTATAAGACTATGCTGCGGAACGCCCGAAAATAAAGGCTTTCAAGGCTGAAGGGAGGACGATACGATGGGTATCAGAGATGAGATAAGAGAATATATCAGGAGTGGTGAATCTGAAGCTATGGACTTAGGTCTTGAGATCGAGCATTTCATTGTTGATGACGCCGGAGTGCAGATAGGCTTTCATGAGATATCTGACCTGATCTTGAAGATCGGCAACGATCTGGGTGCGAAGATCGTATACATGGACGGCTATCCGGTCGGCTATGTTACAGACGAATATTCGACTAGCTTGGAACCTGCATGTCAGTTTGAGATAAGCATCAATCCCTATCCTGATACAGCCACTATCAGACAGGTCTACGACAAGTTCTACACCCTCTGGGAAAAGATATTCGAAGAGCGCGGCTATAAGTTCGTTACCAAGGGCAATCTCCCGCTTGTAGAGACAGGCAAGATCACGCCTGATGAAATCGCTCTTTCGCCCAAGAAGAGATACAAGTACATGGACAGGTATTTCCAGGAGTCAGGCAAGTACGGAAGATACATGATGAGAGCATCTGGCTCGGCACAGGTATCTATAGATTATAAGGATGAGAAAGACATGGTGACAAAGCTCCGCGTCTTGGAGAAGATAGCTCCCATCCTGTCGATAATAATGGAGAACAAGACCTGCAAGATCTCGACTCTCCCTGAGCACCCCGATAAGAAGCACCTCCTCCGCATACAGGAGTGGGACGATCTTGATCCTGCAAGAACAGGTTTCGTGCCGGGTTCCTTTGACGATGACTTTGGCTACGACAAGATGGCGGATGTTATCTACACAACACCCCTGATCCTTCTAACCGACGAAGGAAAGACAACATATGTTGCATCCAAGACCGCCAAAGACCTCATCAAGGACGGCACGGTCAGGGAGGATCTTCTGGAAGCAGAAAGAAAGAAGAATCTGATCGAGCACTTCATGTCGATGGGTTTCTTCCACTTCAGAGTGAAGAAATACATTGAGGTAAGAGTTGCGGACTCTGTGCCTATCGATAAGGCATTAGGTTATGTCGCCCTCTTAAAAGGTCTCGTCTATTCGGAGGAGAATCTCAGGGCACTGGACAAGACTCTCGCAAATATCACTTCTATAGATGAGATCCAGAGGGCAGTCGAGGACATAGAAAAAGACGGGCTTGAGGCCGTGATCTACGAAGGAAAGACAGCAGGGGAATGGGCCGGATTCCTGATCGATACGGCCGCAAATGTCCTGCCGGAAGAAGATAAGAGGTATCTGGACAATGTGCGAATTGCTGGGAGTGTCGTCTGACAGGAAGATAGAACTGAACCACCTGCTGCGCACTTTCTACGGCCACAGTGCGGAGCACCCTAACGGCTGGGGTCTGGCATTCTTCGACGACGGCAACATCTCCATCGAGCGCGAGCCGATCAAGGCGTCTGACAGCTTCTACCTAAGGAGCCGCCTGACGGGCGAACTCAAGTCTTCCCGCATGATGGCCCACATAAGGCGCGCTACGATAGGCGAGATCTGCTACGAGAACACCCACCCTTTCATCTCGAAAGACATAACAGGCAGGACCTGGGTCCTTATGCATAACGGTACCATCTTCGAAGCACAGGACCTCGCAAGATACCAGTGCAGCCAGAAGGGTACGACAGACAGCGAGAGGATACTTTTATACCTGACAGATAAGATCAACGATCTCTATAGAGATAACAAAGATACCACAGAAGAAGCAAGGATAAGAGTGGTCGATGAACTAGTCCATAAGCTCTCCCAGCACAACAAGCTGAACCTTCTGATCTTCGACGGCGATAACTTCTATGTGCATAAGAACGAGGAAGGCACTCTCCATAGATACGACCACAACGGAATAGCTATTCTTTCAACGCACCCGTTGACCCGCGAAGGCTGGGAAGAAGTCCCCAAAAACCGCCTCTTAGTCTATAAGGACGGCAGGCAGATCTACGAGGGAAAAACGCACGATAACACCTACATCCACAACGAGGAAAACATGAAGGCTCTCTACCTTGGATATTCAGGTCTCTGAGCCCTAAAAACATTGATTTGACTAATCAGTCAAAGAAGTATAAATTATGTTAGTTTCAAGTAAACAATAAAAAGAAATTCGGAGGTGCCGGTCATGGCAGTTGAAGAGATCAAGAAAGAAGTAAAAGAGGTCGTTAAGGCCGCTGAAGAAAAGGCAACTCAGGCTTCCGACAAAGTAAAGGAAGAAGCTAAGAAAGTCGGCGAAGCTGCAGGTAAGGCAGTTGAGAAGACAAAGACCGTTGCCAAGGAGACAAAGGCTAAGGTCGAGGTTAAGACCGAGACAGTCAAGAAGGAAGTAAAAGAGAAGAAGGATCAGGTCAAGGCAGACACCAAGGCCAAGGTCAACAAGGTTGCTCAGAAGGTAGTTGCCAAGACAGAGCCCAAGGCAGAAGTCAAGGAAGCTCCCAAGGCTGAGGTTAAGCCTGAAGTTAAGGCTGCTCCCATAGTTGAGAAGAAGCCTGAGGTTAAGGCTGAGCCCGCAAAGGTTGAAGTAAAGGCTGCACCTGTAGCTGAGAAGAAGCCTGAGGCAAAGAAGGCTGAGCCTGCTAAGAAGGCAGAAGCTAAGAAGCCTGCAGCTAAGAAAGCACCTGCTAAGAAGGCAGCTGCAAAGAAACCTGCAGCAAAGAAAGCTCCCGCTAAGAAGGCTGAACCTGCTAAGAAGGCAGAGGCTAAGAAAGCTGAGCCCGCTAAGAAGGTTGAGAAGAAGGCAGAAGTCAAGAAGGCAGAGCCTGCTAAGAAGGTTGAGGCTAAGAAGCCCGCTGCAAAGAAGGCTCCCGCAGCTAAGAAGCCTGTTGCAAAGAAGGCTCCTGCAGCAAAGAAGCCCGCTAAGAAGGCAGCTCCCAAGGCTATCAAGGCTCCCGATAAGTTCGTTATCCAGTATGCCGGCAAGGAGACTGACTACAAGGCTATCGTTGACAAGGTCAACAAGGTTGACGCATCCATCAAGTCTGTTGATGTTTACGTAAAGCCCGAGGACAACAAGACATACTATGTCATCAACGGCAACAATGCTGGTGCCGTTGACCTCTTCTGATATTAACTAGATATTAGAGATCAGGACCGTTTCTCTTCAGGGGAAGCGGTCTTTTTCTTGCTCTTAATTATGAGCGGGAGATACATCAATACGACCATGATACCTGTGAAGGCTATGAGGATCAGAAGATAGATATACCACTGCCAGATCGCCGTAAGTTTGAGGTTTATAGGGTTCTTATATGTGAAGAAATAGTTGGTGACAAAATCAACGCTGACAAGTTCCCCGTCCTTATATGTGGGCGATGCGAAAACAGAATTGATGTAGAGCGATATGAAGCCCATCACATAGATGAGGATGAGTGAGTTGCGCAAATGAACAGCTTTCCACTTGACTTCGCCCGACTTGACGATTATCACGGCGAGTACGAAGAGCATGGTGTGGAAGAGAAAGAACTGGTAGCACATGGGGCTTACGAATGCTTTCTCAACAGGTGTGCTCGTCGTGAAGATCGAGGGCATCAGGAGAGCTGATACAGCACCGCCGGCGCAGGTCGGATACATGAATGCAAGAAGGTTCTCGCGCCATTTGGCATTCGATGTGAACCTTACAAACAGGATGAACAGGATCTGGATAGAACAGAAGTGAAGGGGAAGGTGGTTGAGCGGCATGTATGGAGTGAATGAATCACCCGAAGAAGAGGGCACGAATATTATCACGCTGAAGACCTTGACGGTTTCAGACAGTATAGACACTATTATCGCAGTGTTGAGGACTTTCGTGAGAGGGGGTCTGCGTTTGCTATAGACCAGAATAAGGCAGGTTGCGATGATAGCGCAGATCCCAAGCCAGACAAAATGACGCCAAGTAAACATAGTAAAGATCCCCTCCTTACTTCAGACACCTTAAAGTATATCACGCGAAAAGCCTCGCGGAAAACAGAAGGAAAGACCTCTATATAATAAACTTACCGGGCAGCGGGCGCGTTCTTCTTGAAGAATTCGCGGAACTTGATCTGTCCCGTGAAGAGCTTATAGAGCCTTAAGTGCTTGAACCAGCCGCCGAAGCGTCTTGATACCTTGCAAAAGCAGAGGGCTCCGGCCACGAAGAAAGGAACCTGCGGAACAACAGGTATCATGAGCCCTATAAGGCCCACGATTATCAGCAGAACGCCTGCAACGATCCATAAGACCTTGCCCAGGACGGTCTTCGGCTTGTCCTTCTCCGGAATGTCGTCTTTGTAGTATCTTCTCATATTTTTATTCTCCCTATCCCGAGCCTCATTTTATATAAAAGCCATCCCGTTGACAAGTTATAAATGAGGTAAATAGAAGTGGATGGTTTAAGTCTTATCTGATGTGGGTATAAGGCAGTTCAAATGAAGCTGTATGCTTTATATTGAATTTTTTTACCCTGCATGAGACAATCAAAAAGGTTAAATCTTTTTAATAGGGGGTATAAGATGAGACATTCATTTATTTCCAAGACCATGTCGGCGGCAATGGCGGCGTCCGTTGCTATGGGTGTGATCGCGATGAGCGGTGTTGCAGCTTTCGCAGCAGGCGGAGTCAAGATCAATGAGACAAATTTCCCTGATAAGACTTTCAGGACTTATGTTTCCAAGAATTTTGATAAGAACGGGGACAAGACCTTGTCATCGGACGAGATCTCCAAGGCGAAGAAGGTTGATCTTGGCAGAGAGATCGCGTCCTGGGATGACAACAACAACCCTGTTTACGACGAGGACGTTGTTAAGTCCCTTAAGGGTGTTGAGTTTTTAACAGAACTTGATTCGCTTGATTTTGAGACGAATGAGGTCACGAGTCTTGATGTCAGCAAGAATAAGAAACTTATATATTTGAACTGCAGTTATAACAAGCTCTCCAAGCTGGATGTTTCCAAAAACACCAATCTGAAATCCCTTCACTGCAAGTACTGCAATCTGAGCGATCTGGATGTTTCCAAGAATATACACCTGGCTTCTCTTGACGCCAGCTTAAATGTCAGCTGGGACGATGCAGACAGTTCTAAGATGACCACCAGCAAGGGCTTTACGAGTATGGACCTTTCTAAGAACAAGGAACTTACGGATATCGATCTGTCCGATAATTACCTCTTGAAAGACCTTAAGCTCACAAACCACGAAAATATTACGGCTCTGTGTATCGACCGCACGAAGATCACCGATGTTGACTTCTCCAAGATGAAGAATCTCGAGATCGTAAATATCTCAGAAACCGGAATTAAGAACTTTGTTCCTTCAAAGCATCCAAAACTGAACAGTCTCTACCTTACAGATCTTGGCCTTACGAAGATAGATCTCAGCAAGAACCCTAAGCTTGAATATGTATCCGTCAGGAATAATAAGCTGAAGTCGATAGATGTCAGCAAGAACAAGGTGTTGAAATCTTTGGAAGTTGATAATAATCAGTTGACAAAACTTGATGTAAGCAAGAACACCAAACTAAAGTATCTCTATCTTTGCAATAATAAGATACCAAGTTTAAATGTCAGCAAGTGTTCTAACCTTGAGACATTAATTTGTTACCAGAATGAGCTGACAAAACTTGATGTATCGAAAAACCCAAAACTTGAGGTGCTCTATTGTTATTTGAACAAGTTGACTCAGTTGGATGTTTCCAAGAACACTGAGTTGAAGCAGCTTGAATGCGGTGGAAACAATATGACGGTCCTTGACATTTCAAACAACACCAATATAAGTTCACTCGGACTAGAGATGCCAAGCCTTAAGAGGCTGATCGTTTCTCTGGGACAGAAGATCACCGACTTAAACATGGGATATAGCGTGACTTCGCAGAACAAGAAGATCTTTTATGTTGATCCGAGTAACAGCAGCTCTGCAAGCGCAAAGAAGCCCGGCAATGTGACAGTAAAATATACCCTTGTTGATTACACAACCGGAACCACAAGCGATCATGAAGTAACCGTAACGGTATGCTATAAGGATGTTACCAAGAAGTCCGACTTCTGGTTCAACCCGACCTACTATCTTACGACTAACAATGTTGTAAAAGGCTACGACAAGCAGACCAAGTTCAAGCCCGACAACGACTGCACAAGAGCGCAGATGGTAACCTTCCTTTGGAGACTCGCAGGAAGTCCCGCTCCCAAGGCAACGACGACCTCCTTCAAGGATATAAAGACATCTGATTATTTCTACAAGGCAGTTATCTGGGCAGTCGAGCAGGGCATCACGACCGGTGTCTCCAAGACAAAGTTCGACCCTCAGGGTGTCTGCACTAGAGCCCAGACAGTAACGTTCCTCTGGAGGATGGCAGGCAAGACAGAGCCTACGACCAAGACGAATAAGTTCAAGGACGTAAGCGAAAAGGATTATTTCTACAAGGCAGTCCTCTGGGCTTCCGAGAAGAAGATCGTCGCAGGCTACTCTGACGGCTCCTTCCAGCCTGCGGGCAAGTGCCTGAGACGCCAGATGGTAACCTTCCTTTATAAATATGATAAATATATCAATGGGAAGGGCTGATACTGATTATCACCTGATCTAAATGTTTTAGCAGACCGCCTCCGGGCGGTCTGTTTTTATGGTTGTTATTTAACCGGAAATGACTTATACTAAAAAGAACAAAAGTTCTAATATGATATCTTGAAACTACGATAATATCGTATATAATGATTTTGTAGAGGATAAGAATATGAACAGATTGTTTGTATATACCGAACCGTTTTTGAGGTGTTGGAAGGCGATGGGTTTGAATGACGATAGTCTTTTAGTGTTGGAGTCGATCCTGTTGTTGGATCCTCAGCGTGGCGCTGTAATTGAGGGTACCGGCGGAGCCAGAAAACTTAGGATTCAATTGGGCGATAACCGAGGCAAAAGTGGCGGAGGCAGGGTAATCTATGTGGATATTGAAGAGAGAAGAATCCTTTATTTTCTCTATGCTTATCCCAAAAATGTTCAGGAGAATCTGACTGCCGAGCAAACGAGAATGATTAAACTTTTGATCGAAAAGATAAAGAAGGGATGATGGCTGTGAAAGAATACAAATTCAAGAGTGCACTTAGTGATAAAGAGATACGTGAGAATTTTAATGATGCTGATCTTTTCTCAGGAATAATGGAGGGGCTGGAAGAGGCTCTGGCTTATGAGAAGGGGTCTGCCAAGGCTGCTACTTTTGCAAGAAAGAGAAGTCTTCCGGATGTTGATGTTGCAGCAATCAGGAAGGATCTGGACATGACTCAAAAAGAATTTGCATCAGTTCTTGGTGTATCATCTCGTACTGTTGAGGCCTGGGAAAGCGGAAGATCAGTTCCGACACCGACAGCTAAAAATCTTATTTGGCTTATAAGTCAGGATCACTCTCTCGTTGAGAAACTAAAGATATCTGCATAAGGCTTGATAGTCTCGATCACATCGCCCGGAGTTCCCAGTGAATGTTTACGGCAGGCAGATCCTCCTATATAATTAAAACAGAGTTGAAGATTAGGGGCGGGCCAGCGCAGGGTGGACCCGGCAGCATGAGATCAGGAATAGGGAGATCTGTATGGAATACGATCGCAAGAACATAATCTTCATAGTCATAGGGTCGGTGGCCCTTATCACCGTCTCTATAATCATCGGTGTCGTCATCGGCAACATCAAGCGCAAGGCGTCGGAGCCCACGGGTGTGGATGCCGTGGTGAGCAATGTCGAGAGTTTTGTCGAGAGCAACATCATAGGTTCCGAAGGGACTGTCACTGAAGTAACGGCGCGTCCTGACATCAGGAAGATAATCGAAGTGAGCCGCCTCTCGACATTCGAGTTTACATACAACTCCATCTGCGAAGTCAGGGACGAGGTAGGCAACAAGCTCTACTACATAGCTTACGAAGGCAAGGTCATCTGGGGCATCAACGCAAGTGACATCAAGTTCGATATCGACGAAGGCAATAAGATCATCAAGATTACTCTTCCCAAGGTCGAGGTCCAGGAGACGAACGTCAATGCCGACACCTTGGAATATATCTTCTTTGAAGACAAGTACAACACTCCTTCGAGCGGCGCCCAGGCTCAGGCCCTGTGCCTTGCCGACATGAAGGGCAAGATAAAGGACCAGTACGAGATGGAAGAGACCGCCAAGGAGAACACTCTCCACGAAGTGGAAGCTCTCTTTAAGCCCATAATCAGTCAGTACTACAGCGACTATAAGCTGACTATAGATTTCGTTAAGTAAGGGGGTGACGGTAATGAAGCGTTTAATTTCTTTGGTATTAGTCACATCCCTTGCACTGGCACTTGTTTGTTCCTGCAACAAAAAGGATGCAGCTGAAGAGACAACAAGCTCTGAGACAACTGCAACTTCGGCAACGACCACGACCACGGCCGAGACGACGCCCACGACCACCAAGCCCAAGATCGTTCCCAACGTCTATCAGATACAGTCGATCTGCGAGCTCGCAACTCTGGATGTCTACTACCATAACACGGCCAAGGCGATAAAGACGGCAGGCACGGGAGTCACCCACTGGGGAGAGGAGGACACTCCTTTCTGGTTCGAATACACGGCTGACGTATCGCTCGGAATAGAAGCAAACCAGGTAAAGTTCCTGATGGAAGACCATGACATCACGATCTTCATGCCGCATGCCAGGATCTTAAGGGTAAACGTTCACCCCGAATCCACTTCCGATCCGGTCTTTAGGCCCCACAAGTGGTACCGCAACGATGTTGAGATCACGGCCCAGGATGTGACCGACGCCATGAAGGAAGCCAACACCCAGATCAGGGAGCAGGTCACGGATAAGACAACGCTCTTAGATGCGGCCGAGAAGCGTTCGAAGCAGCTTATCGAAAACTATATCACCCAGATAATGGACCTGTCAGATTACAGCTACACACTTCACTGGGAATATATCGAATCCGATAACTAATAAACGAAGATAAATAAGCTATAATAAGAATCAGCACTAATTCAAACAGGTTAAGATGCCGGGGGGCATTGTACAAGAAGGAGGCTCTATGAAAAACCGTATTATTAAGTTGGCCACATTTATTATGGCCGCATCTTTCGTTCTGACGGCAATGCCGGTGATCGCCGGCAGTGACAGCGCCGTCAAGGCCGAAGTCAGAGATGACGGGACAGTAATCGGAACAGATTCCGGGGAGGAAGTTTATACCGAGGCAGACAGCACTGTAAACAATGCAGGTCTTAAACTTCGGAAGGCCGTTAAGAACTTTGACAGCAAGATAACGATAACGCTTGATAAGCCCTTTTACGATAAGACAGGATTTGAGATCAATGGTCTGATCTCGAAGATCAAGGATAAGGCATTTGAACATACCGGGAAGCCCGGTGAGGGTGATTATCTCCGTTGGACCCTGTCCGATATAAATCATGTTGCAAGAGGTAAAGGTCAATATTGGAATAAGATCGAGTTCACCCTGAAATACCACGTGACCAAATCTCAGGATGCCGAAGCCAAGAAGAAGGCGGATACTATCCTTACTAATTTAAAACTTGACGGCAAGACTAAATACGAGAAGATCACAGCAATATACGATTATATAACCAAGAATGTTACTTACTACAAGTCCAGCTCCGGAAACAACGACTACACACAGGCTATGTATGGAGTTGTCTGCAAGAAAAAGGCCGTAAGCCGTGGAATCGATATTGCGATCTACTACATGGCGCTCAAATCAGGCATAGACTGCCGTATCATATCCGGTAATCGTGAAGCAAACAGTTATGAATGGAATATCGTAAAGCTCGACGGCGAATACTACTATCTTGATGCAGCCAGCGACCTCGGGGAAAAGAACTACAGTTATTTCTTAAAGTGCCCAAGTTCGTTAGGACAGTATGCCCCGGCTTACATATACACGACGGATGACTTTAAGAAGAAGTATCCTATGGCGACAATGGATTACTACTTGAAGATAGCCACGCCGACTCCGACGGAGATCCCGATCCCGACTCCTAAGAAAGTCACATATCAGATGTCAGAACAAAAGGGAAGCATTACGGCTGTTGCCGGTGACAAGATATGGCTTTCACTTCCCGATCTTCCTAACAGCAGTATCGGTTGGGAATATACCAATCCGGATATTTATAAATTCGAAGAAGAAATAGCCAAGATGGCAGGTCAAACGACCGTAACTATTATCTATTACGATGCGTCCAATAAAGACGCGAACGGCAAGCCTGCTGAGACAAGGATGTCGGTCGATATCACTGTCCTCTACAAGGATGTAACCAAGGAGTCCGACTTCTGGTATGCCCCTACCAACTATCTGACGGCCAAGGACGTCGTCAAGGGCTACGAGAACCAGACCCTCTTTAAGCCCGGCAACGACTGTACAAGAGCCCAGATGCTGACCTTCATGTGGCGTCTTGCAGGTTCCCCGGAACCCAAGTCCGATAATTGCCAGTTCCCCGATGTCAAGTCGGGCGACTACTACTACAAGCCTGTTATCTGGGCCGTCGAAAATGGCATCACCACAGGTTACGATGACGGCACATTCAAACCCAAGAATGTCTGCACCAGAGCCCAGACAGTTACATTCCTCTGGCGTATGGCAGGCAAGCCCGCGCCCAAGTCAACTACGAACAAGTTCAAGGATGTAAAGGAAAAGGATTACTTCTACAAGGCAACCCTCTGGGCTTCCGAGAAGAATATCCTCGCAGGCTACAGCGACGGCACCTTCAGACCTCAGGGCCTGTGCCTGAGGCGCCAGATGGTTACCTTCCTCTATAAGTACGATAAGAACATAAACAAAAAATAAACCGCAGAGGAAGAACCCATTAACACCGCAAATCTTACCCGCCGGACCAGGCGGGTAAAATTTTTTCAAAAACTACTTGACAACTATATCGGCTGCCGATATAATCATGTCAGAAAGTATATCGGAAGCCGATATAACGGCAGCGGATATAACGGCACCCGATAACAACAGAGGGAAGATCATAGGAGGATCAGACAATGAAGACAATGAAGAAGATCGCAATGGTAATGTTAGTACTCGCAGAGCTCGCAGGACTCGTGCTTCTCTTTACTGATTATATGATATTCGGTATGTTCATTATTGCTATAAGCACCCTGTCAATCTCGATCGCAAGGATCTATTTCCTGAATAAGGGAAAGGAGAATATCTGATGGCACAGCAAGCACTTACAGAAGCCGTTTACTATATACTTCTGTCACTGTATAAGCCGCTTCACGGTTATGGAATAATCCAGAACGTGAACGAGCTTTCCAAGGGGAGAGTCAAGCTCGCGGCGGGAACACTCTACGGGGCGATCAACACGCTCGTCGAGAAGGGCTGGATAGACCAGCTCCCCGAGAACCCGGAGAGCCGCAAGAAGGAATACGTGATAACCACGGCAGGTAAGGCAGTCCTGGCAGAAGAATACTCAAGGCTCAAGGAACTCGTTGATAACGGCAGGAGCCTGATGGAGGGGAAATAATATGCGCAAAGTTGTTCATAAGATCTTTTGGATCTGGGAACTCGAGAAGGAGCAGGCCTGGATCAACGATATGGCGGACCACGGCTACGCCCTGGTAAGGGCCGGAAGGTTCTCTTTTGAGTTCGACGATTCAGAGCCGGGGCAATACATCTACAAGGAGATCTTCCTTAAGGGAAGCTCATACAGCAGCAAGAACATAGAGTACTTCAAGTTCTTGGAGGAGATGGGGATCACCGAGGTCTGTGCTATCAATTATCCTGCAACCTGCTGGGTTTACTTAAGAGCACTTAAGGAAGACTATCCCGGCGGAATAGAGCTCTATTCAGATGTAGAGTCCAAGATCACATACGAGAGAGTCATGATGTGGTACATGCTCTTTGCTGCCATCGTCTGCGGACTTGGTGCGGCATTAAATCTCTTCATGGCATTTACTCCTTATAACGGAGTAAGCTACCTGAACCTCTTTGTGGGGATCGGAGTATTGGTCATCATGATCTTTGCGCTGGTCGATTTTATCAAGAGAGTAATAAGGATCACTAAGCTCAAGAAAGAGCGCAAGATCCACGAATAAATATACGGGAATAAGGGAGGATTAGAAAATGGAAAAGATCTCAAATCAGGAAAGGCTTAAGCCCTGGATGGGCTTTGTGCTCTTCGCAGTGCTGATGGCGCTCTTCTTAACAGTATGCGTCTACATGCAGACAAACTGGGGAATGACAGGACTCGTGCTGACGGAAGTCCTCTTTCTCCTGCTGGCAATAGGCTTCTGCCTGATCCGCAAAGTGAAGATCAGGGAGATGTTCCCGATAAAGAAGTTCTCGGCAAGGGAATTCTTCGGAAGCCTTCTGCTCATAATCAGCGGCCAGAACTTCGTCGTGATCCTGACCATGCTCGTGGGCATGTTATTTCCTTCCTGGATGGAAGAAACGGGTGAGATGACAAGATTCCTTTACAGCGGCAATCCGGTACTGGCATTCCTCATCGTCGCGGTAACACCTGCGATCTGCGAGGAAGCGATCCACAGGGGGGCGATCCTGTCCTGCTTCAGATCCATCAAGAAAGACTGGCTGATCGTTCTCATCATGGGTCTGATCTTCGGCATCAACCACATGTCCCCCTTAAGGTTCCTGGGAACTGCTATCCTGGGCGGGATCCTGTCTTTCGTAGTGGTCAAGCGCAACAACATCATCCTGTCCATGCTGATGCACTTTGCAAATAACGCAGTCTCCGCACTCGCCGGTATCTACACCGCGAAAATGAACATCAGCGTGAACGTGTCCCAAAGCCTTACGCCCCAGGTCCTCGGCATGTACCTCATAGCAGGCGTCACAGCCCCCATCCTCTTTGTACTTGGCTGCTGGATGATCGCCCCCGAGAAGCACAGGAAGATAAGGTTCCTCTTTGCCGGGATCCTCGCGGGAGTAATGTTCATCACAGGTTCCATACTTACTGCGTCATCGCTTGCATTTAACAAACCCATAGTCCAGAGCCAGATGAGCTACACGGTAACGGATGACGACAGGAATTGTGAGATGGACTTCGATGTGGAAGAAGAGAGGAACTACTCGATCATGGTCGTCATCACAGGTAAGAAGGAAGCCGAGTACGCTTTCGTCCTCAAGGATGAGAAGGGTAATACTCTGATCGATTCGCCCTTAAAGAAGACCTTGACCGCTAACACTTTCTCAGACAAGCTCGAGCTCCCCGTCGGCTCCTACCACACCGAGATCCGCGGCAGCGACAGCGCGGTGGGCGACCACCCCCAGATAACGATAGTAGTGAATTAAGACTGTCAATAAGGGATAGAGACAGTAGAAGACAAGGCCCTCCCGGGAATCAGGGAGGGCCTTTGTCATGGACAGTCCGGGATACTTCCTCCGCGCCTGACAGCTTTTTTGGCAGAATCAGCCTGTTTTCTTGGCAGATCTGCCAACTTTTGGGATCATATCTGCCAACACTGGTGTTCCTGAGCCTCCTGACAGGTGTACAATTAGACAAATAGGTCAAGAACAGGATGGTCATCAACATGAAGAATATCATCAGATCAATAGTCGTAGTCTTACTGATAAGCGTGCTCATGGGCATCGCACCGGTCACAAAGACAGAGGTTCAGGCTGCAACTATAGCAGGCTTCTCCGATGTCAAAGATCCCAAGGCTTTCTGGTTTAAGCCGGTATACTGGGCATCCGAGAAAGGCATAACCACCGGCTATAAGGACGGAAAGTTCAAGCCGGGCAACGAATGCACGAGAGCCCAGATGGTAACTTTCCTCTGGAGGATGAAGGGGAGCCCCGCCCCAAAGAGCAAGTCCACAAGTTTCAAGGATGTCAAGAAGACGGCATACTACTATAAGCCTGTTCTCTGGGCTGTGGAGAAGGGGATAACTACGGGTTATTCCAAGACTAGCTTTAAACCCAATAATGTTTGTACAAGAGCCCAGACGGTTACTTTCCTCTGGCGTATGGCAGGCAAACCTAAGCCGAAGACAACCAAGAGCAAGTTCTCCGATGTCAAAAAGAGCGCTTACTACTATAAGGCTGTCCTTTGGGCATCCGGGAAGGGGATCGTGGCAGGATACAAGGACGGCACCTTCAAGCCTAACGAGAAATGCTTGAGACGCCAGATAGTTACTTTCCTCTGGAAGTATTCCAACAAGCCTGAGCCTAAGAACCTTCCTGATACCAGAAGGGAAATAACTGTCACGAGCAGTTATGATAAGACAAGGACCTTTGACGAATTCGGACAGATAAGATGTGCAGTCCCTAAGGTCTCTATCCGCGGTGTTGACACTTCCAAGGTGAATTCTGATATCTATTCATTCGCCAAAAAGGCTGTCGATTCTTTTGACAAGGCTGCCAACAGTACTTGGAATATC
>JAGAAI010000028.1 GCA_017615325.1 Clostridiales bacterium
AAGATCAGCAGGGAATATGATGCAAAGAAGATGATAAGGGAGCAGATCTGTCAGCTGGTCCTGTCTTTTTCGATAGCTGCGGCCGTTATCGGGCTGGGCATTATATTGTTCCTGAAGGTAAATCCTCTTTTCTCAATGTTATGTTTCTATGCTGTACTCTATATCATCTGGTGGCCTATCGTGCTCGTAGTTTTTCTGTGGGCAGTGAGGAAGCCCGTCCGTAAGGTCATGATCGATGTCAAGGAGGGGACGGTCACTATCAATGATGATATCTACAAAGTCTATGAAGACAGGGTCTATATAACCGTGGAGTCGGGGGTCGCGAAGTTCCTTCACTATGCCGTGCTCACGTTGAATGTTACTAATGAAGAGGGCAAGAGGGTCGCAACATATTTCTTAGGACCTGTTGCAGGCCGTTATTCAGCAGGAGTCAGGTCGGATCTCGATTTCGCTTTGCCATTTGTTACAACGCTTCTTGCTTTCCAGGGTTCTATCGAGGGAGTCAGGAAAGAGAAGGAGGAGTCTGTCGGAACTGTCAGGATCGATTTCCCATCAGCGAGTATCCGTAATACCTTCTATGCGACAGGGGTTCTCCTGTTCGGGATAGGAGATGTCGCGCTCGTTTTTTCTTATCTGCCGCAATCTTTTTACGGGAACGACAGCGTGATCCCCGGGGCGCTCGTCTTTATGAGATACCTTGCGGTGATAATCCTGATACTGGCTTTTGTCCTGTCGATCAACTTTTTCATGTGTTACAGGCGCCTCGCGAAAAGTGTAGAAGTCAGCTGGAATAAGATAATCGTCAATGGCAAGGAATTTATTTTTGAAGATATCTTGAGAATTGCCATGAAGGGTGCTTTCGAGGATCCGGATAACGGGGGTGAGGGTCAGGCCTGGCTTTATATCTTCACCCGCGGGCGGATAGATAAGTAT
This sequence comes from Clostridiales bacterium, assembly GCA_017615325.1. Classification (GTDB taxonomy): domain Bacteria; phylum Bacillota; class Clostridia; order Saccharofermentanales; family Saccharofermentanaceae; genus Saccharofermentans. The sequence continues at coordinate 934 of JAGAAI010000028.1, forward strand.
TATCTGGGGCAGATCAAGAATAAAAAATGTTTCGAGCCGAGGAGGCGTCTCAAGGCGGCGCTCGCAGAGTATTTCAAGTCTTAAATGGTATAATATGGCGGACCGGACATGATGTGTCCGGTGGAAAACACGGCATTTCTCGCTTTGTGTCGTGGTCTTTGTCGGGCTCTCCCGATACACTGACATCGCGAAAGGAGGTTTGTATCATTGGATCAGATTAAAACAGGACAATTTCTGAAAACTCTTCGCAATGAGAAGGGCATGACCCAAGAGCAGCTCGCAAAGCATTTTAATGTGAGCTCGAGAACGGTATCCAGATGGGAGACCGGTTCTAACCTGCCCGATATTTCATTGCTCACGGAAATTGCAGACTTTTACGATGTTGACGTAAGAGAGATCATCGACGGAGAAAGGAAAAGCGAGATGATGGATAAAGAGGTTAGAGAGGTTGCCGACAAGATGGCAACATATGCAGGACATGAGAAGACGCATCTTCTGACAGTAGTGCAGATTGCAGGCGTCGTGGGAGTAGTGGTCACACTGGTGGCTGTGGTATTACAGACATTGACTTACGAACCCGATTTAAGGAAGTCGGTCGCGCTGATGCTGACATTCCTAAGTTTTATACTGATGAGCGTGATCACGCTCTTTGTTACGGGGATCCTCCAGAAGATCGGCAAGAGGAAGAAACTCGTCAAGGTGATCAAGATCGTGACGATAGTGCTTATCGCAGTGGTAACCAATTATGTGATCATCAGCATGTCGGTTGTCGGTCTTGCGGCATTGAGCATCGTCAGTGCGCCCAAGAAGGTGGTAACGGAACCGGCTGAATACAACAACTACTTCCATAACGAATCCCTCAACGGGACTGAGTACAGTTACGGCAACCTGCCCATCTTTGATGTCATGCCCGAAAAGATATCAGATCTTGATGTCGAGGAATTCCAGATCTTCTACTATAATCCCTGGGATCCCCAGTACATCACTTATATGACCATTGATTATAAGGATGCTTATGATCAGGAGATGGCAAGGCTTAATGCGATCGGTGTAGACGATTATCTTGGCAACTACTCGGTTACAGGGAAGCCGGCTGGCTACGAGCTGGTCGCGATGGATTCGGATGACCATGACGGTTTTGTATATGCCATGATCCCCGAAAACCAAGAAGGCAACACGAAGATCACTTATGTTGGCATCGTGTTCTGCGACTATTTCCTTGATGCAAACGTTCACGACTACATGCCCGATAAGTATCTCTTGCCGGGCTTTGACGCGTCGATGGACAATCCGCATAAGAAAGAAATGGAGAAGAGACTAAATGACAAGACCGGCCTGTTTGAATGACATCCCGAGGATATTGGAGTTACTGGTCCAGGTGGACATGGTCCACCACGAAGGCCGCCCGGATCTTTTCCGCGGCCCCGCTACTAAGTACAATGCTGACGAATTGCAGGCGATCTTGGGTAATCCCAGGACGCCTGTCTTCGTCTTTGAAGATGATTCCGGGAAAGTCCTGGGACACGCATTCTGCATCGAGAAGCAGGTCATAGGTGACTCTGTCTTAACGGATGTCAAGACCCTCTATATAGATGATATCTGCGTTGATGAGACCTCGCGCGGGCAAGGCGTCGGCAAAGCGCTCTATAACTACGTCAAGGATTACGCCAGGGAGAACGGCTTCTACAACATCACTCTCAACACCTGGACCTGCAATCCTGCGGCCTGCGCATTCTACGAGGCGAAGGGATTAAAGACCCAGAAGATCTGCATGGAAGAGATCTTGTGATAGAATCTATATAGTTTCTTATTGCGCGAAAGGGTCAAGAGGATGGCACATTACAATTGTCTTATCGTTGATGATGAAGTCGAACTGACGACCATGACGGCCGAGTACTTTGAGATGTTCGGCATCAGTTGTTTTGTTGCAAATGACAGGGATGCCTGTCTTGCCTTCATGGCTGACAACACGTGCGATGTCGTCCTCCTCGATGTAAATCTCAAGGATCAGTCCGGCTTTGAACTCTGCAAAAAGATCCGCGAGGACTCGGATGTTCCGATCCTCTTCATAAGCGCCCGCCAAAGTGACGACGATGTCCTGATAGCCCTTAACATCGGCGGCGACGACTATGTCAAAAAGCCTTATTCCCTGAGTGTATTGCTCGCCAAAGTGAAGGTCATCTTAAGAAGGACTTCGGGCGAACATACTGAGACTAATGCCCCCGCTCAGGCGGAGGATGATTTTATTGATACGTCCACCATGAGCGTCAATATCGACGGTAAGCACATCCAGCTCAAGGCGCGCGAGTTCGCCCTGATAAAGTATCTATACGAACACAAAAATACGATAGTTTCGAAGAACGATATTTTCGAGGCGGTCTGGGGCGATTCATTCTTCAGCGACGGCACACTCAATGTCCACATCAGGAGGCTGCGCGAGAAGATCGAGGAAGATCCCAACAATCCCAAGTACATAAAGACCATCTGGGGCACGGGATACATGCTGGAGATCTGACCCGATGAAGCTTAGAGTCCTGATTATACTGTGGATAGCAATTCTCGCAATTTTGGGGGCGGTCCTCTTTTACAGAACTCCGGAGCCCCAGAGGAATATGGTCTATTACGCTAGCTGCGTCGAGAAGATCGCCCAAGGCGGCGAGGCGCCTTCCAACTGTATTGTGATCTCAGCAGAGGATGAGGATTATCTTGCCAAGGTCAACAGCTACTTAAAGAAGAATGCGCTCGTTATGGACATCAGCAAGGACGGCGTTGTAACAGGCAAGGCGGTCTGGGACGATTACGCCGAGTTTAAAGCCGAAAGTGAAGCGGCAGTTATCAAGAAGAACATCATTATCCTTGTGCTCACAGCCCTTGCCGGGGCAGGCTTTATCGAGATCATATATATCAACTACTTAAAGCCTTTCAACAAGCTCGAGAAGTTCGCGGGCGAAGTTGCCAAGGGCAATCTGGACTTCCCGCTCGAAGCAGGCAGGAACGACTTCTTCGGCTCCTTCACCGAAAGCTTTGACATCATGCGCGAGGAGCTTCTTTCTGCGCGGGAGAGGGAGGCCGATCAGGAGAAAGCCAAGCAGGAGATGCTGGCTGAGCTCTCGCACGATATACGCACGCCGCTTGCAACGATCAATGCGACCTGCGAGGTCCTCGAAGTCAAGAGCGGCGATGAGGACATCAGGAATAAGGCAGGTGTAATAAAGTCCAAGGTCTCCACCATAGACAGTCTCATAGCCAATCTCATGAGCGCTTCCCTGGACGAGGCATCAGAGCTTAAGGTCGAGCCTTCCGAGCAGTCATCTCTTCTGATCAATGACATGATCGACGCTCTGCGGGATTCGGCTGAGATCAAGACTGTCAACGAAGTGCCGGAGTGCCTTTTATATTTTGATCCTCTGAGATTGGAGCAGGTCATCGATAACATTGTCGGCAACTCGATCAAATATGCCAATACACTTATAACAGTTGAATATATAAAAGAAGAAAATGGCGTGATAATAAAGATCTCCGATGAGGGCCCCGGTGTCCCGGAGGAGGCGCTGTCTCTTCTCACGCAGAAGTTCTACCGCGGCGACGATGCCAAGGGCAAGCCCGGCAGCGGCCTGGGTTTATATCTTGCCGACAGCTTCATGAAGAAGATGGATGGCGATCTTATTCTCCATAATGGCGATAAGGGCTTTGTGGCTGAGATTTTCGTGAAGAAGATCTGATCATTCAGACTGCTCACAGATAGTGGTAGCAGTTTTTGATGTGTTTGATAGCAGTTACTGCTACCAAATCCGAAGATTTATGCAATCAATAATGAAAGAAGAGCAATGGTAGCAGTTTTCGAGTGTTTTGATAGCAGTTACTGCTACCATTTTAACCAGTTTATGCTACCAGGAGAGCCATGTAAGAAACAGTTAAGGAATTCGTAAATCTTGGGTTAAGACTTATTGCTTTCTCATCGATATACTGAAACCATCAAAACAGGCATCCCGGGAATAAGGGGATTACAGGAGGATAAAATGAAAAAGACGATCTTAGAAGCAACGGACCTCTGCAAGACCTACTCGAATGAGAGCGTCCAGCAGCATGTCATCAAGAACCTGAACCTCAAGATCTACGAGGGCGACTTCACGGTAATAATGGGCAACTCGGGCTCGGGCAAATCGACATTGCTCTATTCGCTCTCCGGCATGGACCGCCCGACGCTGGGGCAGATAAAGTATGGCGATGAGGACATCTCCCGCTACAGCAACGACAAGCTCGCGATCTTCAGACGCAATCACTGCGGATTCGTTTTCCAGCAGAATTACCTGAACGACACCATGAGCGCTCTAGATAATGTAATGGTATCGGGGCTCCTGGTCACCAAGGATCGAAAAGAACTCGCCGCAAGAGCCAAGGCGCTCCTTGCAAAGGTTGACCTCACAGAACAGGACTGGCGCAAGTTCCCGACGCAGCTGTCGGGCGGCCAGCAGCAGAGGGTCGCAGTAGTCAGGGGCGTCATCAACAGGCCGGAGATACTTTTCGCTGACGAGCCGACGGGCGCGCTGAATTCACAGAACACTGAGAATGTATTGGATATCCTTACCGACCTCAACAATGAGGGACAGTCGATCGTTATGGTAACTCACACGATCAAGGCGGCTGAGCGCGGCAACAGGGTCCTCTATCTCGCGGACGGCATCGTCAAGGATGAGATCGACCTGACAGGCACCGAGGGCGCCGAACGCCATAAGAAACTCAAGGATTTCCTGACCGGGATGGGGTGGTAAAAATGTATCATATATTCTTTATCGCGAAAAACAACGCCAAGAAACAGAAGGGCGACATCATTACGCTCGGTGTGCTTTCGTTACTCGCAGCTTTCATGCTCTACTCCGGTCTGTCGGTGCTTGCGGGACTCGGCGGAGTCATGGATGAGTCGGCTTCTGCCCATAACACTTCACATGTATACTACTGGGTTCCGGAAGAGATGGCGGAGCCCTTGGAGAAAGAACTCAAGGATACGGACGGGGTCAAGGAATTTGACCGTACCCGCACCGATGTTGTAAATGCCCAGTACAGAAATAAGGACAAGGGTGACGGCGAATGGTCTCTGTTCCAGTTCTATTTCGGGTCTTACGAAGAAGAGCGCACGATCAATAAGCTGGGCGTGGACACGGCAAACTTAGGCAAGGATGACATCCTGATACCTTACTATCTCAAGCCCCAGTATGCGGTTGGCGATACGATCGAGTTCAAGCTGGATGATGAGATCAAAGGATTCAAGGTCGCAGGATATGTCGAAGACCCGCTCTTTGCAACGTCCATCAACATATCGATCTATAACGTGTATCTTGCTGAGAAAGTGATCAATGAGATCTGCGACAGCCACCCGGAGCTTGTTATCAGGGGCTCGTCGCTCAAGTTCAGAGGAGCTGAAGATGCGGACATCTACGAACTCCATAATGTCCTCTGGGATAAGTATCAGGAATTTACGGCACGTGAGAATATCGCAAATCCTTCAGTCGCACTGGAAGTCAACTGGTGGGACATGAAGGGCGGCGGAATGTTCATGACAGAGATCGTTATGGCGATATTCGCAGTCTTCGCTCTGATAATCATGGTGATCGCGCTGATCATAATCGGCTTCTCGATCCGCAACTTCATAGAGCGTAACATGAAGAATACCGGAATCCTTGAAGCTGCAGGCTACAGGACATCGGAACTGTCGGCGGCGATCGTGATCGAGAATGCCATCACATCACTTGTCGGAGCCCTGATCGGCGTGGCTCTCGCGGCACTTACGAGGGAAGCATTCGGATCAGTTGTTGCACTCGTGCAGGGACTGCCGTGGAATCAGCAGTATAACTTCGGAATCGCAGCAGCTGTTGTTGCAGGGATAGTCCTGCTCGTTGTAATGGCCTGCCTCATATCTTCAAGACAGTACAGGAAGGTGTCTGTGCTCGAGTGCTTAAGAGGCGGCATCAGCAACCATAATTTCAAACGCAACCATTTCTCTTTCGAGAACGCGGTCACACCCGTTCCTGTGACGCTTTCGCTCAAGGATCTTATCGGTGACAAGAGGCGCAATATCGTGCTCGCGCTGATCGTGGCGATAATATCGATATCGACTAATCTGGGATTTGCCATGGTTGAGTCATTCGGAAACAACAACGACGGCACGATGAAGCTTGCAGGTATCGAGAAGCCTGATGTTCAGGTCGCAGGAGACCGCGCTTTAGGCGAAGACCTTAAGAAGATAGATAAGATCGACAAGATGTCTTTCTTCATCCAGATCGAACCTACGATCAAGACGGCTGATAAGACTGTAACGGTCAACTGTGATGTATTAGAGGATATCTCCGTTCTCGAAAACTACATCCTGATCGAAGGGCGCCTCCCTGAGAACGACCATGAGATCTGCCTTACGAAGAAAGCGGCAAAGCAGCTTGGCGTTACGACGGGTGATATCGTCTATATCGAATATGGCGGAGAAAGGGCTGACTTTATCGTATCGGGACTCGATCAGAAGATAAATCACATGGGAATAAAGGGCCTTCTCACGGATGAGGGCGCGGAGCGCTTCATGGGCAAGATCGAGAAAGT
>JAGAAI010000029.1 GCA_017615325.1 Clostridiales bacterium
CTGTTTATAATGCTTTTCAGGTTTTGAGCGATGGGGGTGTAATTATCGAACCTATCGGAGAACTTCCATGGAGTAAATGTTGCGCCACCATTATTGATAAATATGGTGTGTGCTGGTGGATATCAATTTAACAAATTCCAGTTTATCGACATGTTAGTAATACACACGTTTTTCGAGAGGGTCTTGTTGACTAAACATTAAGATCATGGCAAATATCATAACGTTTGTTAGAGTGGTTTGCAGTTTTGCAATATTGTTTTGCCCGGCTTTCTCGGCCCCTTTTTATGTTTTATATGTAACTGCCGGATTCACAGACATAATTGACGGCTTTGTTGCAAGAAAAACAGGTACCGCAAGTGAATTTGGTTCTAAGTTAGATACAGTTGCGGATTTTATATTTGTTGCAGTGTGTCTTATCAAACTGATACCGGTATTAAAATTTGAATTCTGGATGTTTATTTCTATTGGAATCATTGTGATAATTAAGATGATAAATATCATATCCGGGGTTGTTCTGCAGAAAAAACTCGTGACAGTCCATTCAGTAATGAATAAGATAACAGGAGGGTTATTATTTGTTTTGCCTTTGACAGCAGGATTTATAGATCTTCGATACAGTGCAGCGATCGTATCTGCTATAGCGGTTTTTGCAGCTGTTCAGGAAGGGCATTACATCAGGATGGGAAGGATTGAAACAAAAATGAATAACGACATAAACAGAGAAGAAATTCATCATATGAAACTTGATCCTGCTCCAGGAGAATCAACCATGAACCTGGCACATAAAATGGAATACATAAATCCTGTCTATGAAAAAGCGGCTGTTGATCTTGTGCCGTATTCTTCAGACTATCAGGAGCAATACAGGAAGATCTATAACGAATGCTATCATGAGATGAGAGAGGCATTGAATATAAAACCTTTCGATTTTATTCAGGACGATTCGTTCTTTAAAAACGGAATGGAAGATGTTTATCTTTTGTTGGAAGGTGAAGATCTCATAGGAAGTGTGGCACTAAAAGGAAATGAGATAGATGATCTGATCGTATCACCATATTATCAGGGGCGCGGGTATGGTAAGAAGATCCTGCTCTGGGCATTGGATAACATAAAAAGTGAGAGGATCTTCCTGCATGTTGCTGACTGGAACAAAAGAGCGATCGGCTTGTATAAGAAATACGGATTTGAGATAGTGGAAACAGAAGTGATCGGATAATAAGTTGGTAGGCTTGAATGGGTTCAATATAAAACAGGGAGGGAATGATACATGAATAAAGAGTGGTCAGAAAAGAATAAAAAGATGCAGTCCCTGATCAAAAAGGAGACAAGCTTTAAGGAAGGGATAGATGTCCTTTTGGAGTTAAGAGATGAACTCTTTTCTGATATAACATCTATCGTTGATTCTTATCCGGCGGAGGCATTCAGTGAGATGCCTTTTGCCAAGGCTGACGGCTATCACAGCAAGACTCTGATCTATTCCATGTGGCACATATTCCGCATCGAAGATATCGTGGCCCACACCATTATCTGTAATGACGAACAGATCCTTTTTACAGATGGTTTTCTTGAGAGGACAAAAAGCCCGATCATAACTACGGGAAACGAACTTAAGGGAGATGAGATCGCAGCTTTCTCAAAAGAGCTGGATGTCAGGGCAGTGTATGAATACTGCCTTGCAGTAAAGAACTCGACTGACGGGATATTGAAGGATCTGGAATATAATGATCTTAAGAGAAAGTTTACTGACGATGACAGGAAGAGAGTATCCGACAGCAGATCGGTAAGTACTGATGAAGATGCGGTCTGGCTGATCGACTACTGGTGCAGTAAAGATATCGCGGGACTGATCAGGATGCCCTTTTCGAGACATTGGATCATGCACATAGAGGCTATGGGCAGGATCAAGAACAAATTAGGGAAGAGATAAAAATGTTTAAGGAATACAGCAGGCACATAAACAGTACAAGAAAGGAGATATTGTTTGAGTATTTCCTGCCTTTGCTTGCGGAAATCTTAATACTGTTCTTATGCATCCTTTCATTTAAATTGGTCGTGGACCTTGGCCCGATGGTTGAAGAACCGTCGCTGGTCGGCGATGATATGACCAAGCCTACTGCAGGACGACTGGGCTTCGGAATATTTGCAATGGTCCTGTGGTTTGTCTTATCGTTTATCGCATCAAAAGCAGCAGGCAAGGATAAGCATTATACGGCATCGCTTTCAGGCTTTGCAGCGGGAATCCTCTTATGGCAGGCTATAGGTGAGATCTCATGGCATTATTCGATCGGAGGAGTTCATTTTGTTCCTTTCGAAAGCGTAACTACATTTCCGCTTGCCAGTCTCTTTATACTGCTGATGATATACGGTAAAAAACACCACAGTTTTGACTGGGGAATCTGGTGCATGATACTTTCTTTTGCATTTAACTGGATGGGACATTACGTTATGGAGGGTACATATCCCTTTGTTAAGTCTCTCATTGATGAGCACAGCTGGAATCTGACCTCATGCACAGTTTGCGGCTCGTTAGGATTCATTTACAGCATTATATTTTTGCTGTTTCGTGTGAAGACCAGAAGGGGCAGGATCCTTGCATCGATGATGACATATATATCGCTCGGAGTCCTGGTATTCGGGATCCGCGAAGGATAACAGTCACGGAGGAAATAAGATATGGATTACCGCAGGATGAATGACACATGTTATATAAGGATCGATAAGGGTGAGGAGATAATATCCGAAATACTTAACGTATGCCGCAGGGAAAACATTCAGTCCGCGGTCTATACGGGGATAGGCGGATGCAGTCATGCCGAGATCCAGACATTCATTCCCGATAAGGGAGAGTTTGAGACTGAAGAGATAGACGGCATGCTGGAACTTATAAGCATCACCGGAAATATCGTTATGGATGAAGGAAAGCTTTTCCATCATACGCACGCTGCATTTTCATATAAGGACGGCGAGGAACACAAGATGGCTGCTGGTCATATGAAGGCAATAACAGTTCTTTATACCGCAGAGATAGAATTAAGACCTGTTACAGGCGGCGTGATCAGGAGAAAGCACGATCCTGAGACAGGAACAGGCTTTTGGAGTTTTGAATAATTGGCTTGCTGCAGGAGGAAGTATGGTTTTTGAACTGAACGATACATCTAAAGTTTGGGATCTGTTTGAAGGGTGGGAAGAAACCCTGATCTATTCCTGTCTTCAAAAGGTTATGGGAAAAGTATATGTATCCGATACCGAAAAGCCTGTATCGGCATTCGCATTTGTCGGATGTTTCGGCTTCTTCGCAGGAGTTCCTGATATCGAATTGGTGACTGGCAAACCTGCCGGATTTGTGATCATGGTGCCTCAGAACGAAGAATGGGCAAAGCTTATCGAAAACGTATATCCTGATGCAAGGAAAGTTACAAGATATGCCATAAGGAAGGATACAATATTCGACCGTGACCTGCTTAAGAAAAATCTTGAACTGCTGCCGGAAGGATATGAACTTAAAAACATAGATGATACTGTCTATGACAGCCTGCTGGATGATCCCGTGACGGCTGACTTTGTATCCGCCTTCGAAAGCAAGGAGAAATACCTGGAAGAAGGCAGGGGAGTGGTCATCTTAAAGGACGGGAGATTCGTATCAGGCGCATCTTCTTATACCCGCTATAAAGAGGGCATTGAGATAGAGGTCGATACTATCGAAAGCGAAAGGAGAAAGAATCTTGCGTTGATCTCATGTTCGGCTCTGATCTTAAGGTGTATTGAAGAAGGTCTTTATCCCAGCTGGGATGCACATAATATGGGGTCCGTTCATCTGGCTGAGAAACTGGGCTATGAATTCGATCATGAATACATAGCTTATGAAGTTGCTTCGGCTGAGAGGACTCATTAGAATAAAAGGCATACCCGACAAAGAGCGCACAGAATGTCGGATAATGATCATGTCCTGTTGGTATAGTTAAGGTGCATTAAGCAAGAGAGAAAGGAGCACACCGGGATGAAAGGCTGGATAGAAGGTTTTCAGGAATCCATAGATTTCATTGAAGAGAATCTGACGGATGATCTTGATATCGAGGAGATCGCAGCTAAAGCGGCTCTGTCCCCCTTTTACTACCAGCGTATCTTCGGTGCTCTCTGCGGTATGACTGTTGCTGAATACATCCGTGCGCGCAGGATGACATTGGCAGCCACAGAACTTATTGGGAAGGATGTTAAGGTGATCGATATTGCAGTCAGATACGGCTACGATTCACCTGACAGTTTTGCAAAAGCTTTCCAGAAGTTCCATGGTGTCACACCGTCGGGAGCCAGGGAACCGGGTGCCGCGCTTCGTTCTTTTGCACCAATGCATATCAAAATTACTATGGAAGGTGGAACTATGTTGGATTATCGTATTGTTGAAAAGGCTCCGTTTACTATCGTCGGAGTAAAAAGACCTTTTAATTCTGATACAAGTTATCAGGAAGTGCCGAAGTTCTGGAATGAGTGGATCGCAAAAGGAGAAGACCGTCCCATTATGGGTACCTTCGGTGTCTGCATCGACTGTAACGGAAAGGACTTTGATTACTGGATCGCAGATCTCTACTTCCCCTGGGAGGAGATCCCCGAGGGCTGTGAGACCAGGGTGATCCCGGGAAGTTTATGGGCTCAGTTCCCCTGCACGCTTTCGAACCTGCAGGACACGAACACAAAGATCTGGTCAGAGTGGCTCCCTGCTCTTAAAGGCTATTCTCTTGCGGGAGAATATGATATTGAGGTTTATCTGCCGCCCAAGGAAGGTTCGGATGAGATGAACATCTTTATCTGGGTGCCTCTTAAGAAGGCGGAATAAAAGTCGCCAGGGAGTTTGCTTAAGGAAAAAAGAGAGTGGGGCTGTCTTGAAAGTGATCCTTATCACTTAAGAGGCAGCCTCAACTGGTTGCAGATTTGGCTTTGTGCTCCAAATCACTGAAAACAGACATTTGGAGCACAAGGGGAATGTTAATAGTATTCCTTCGTTACTTTTCCGCTGAATACTTCATCGAAATGGATGTCTGCCCAGGAGCCTTTTTTGACCCTAACCGTGTAGGGCAGGTTGGACGGACCGAACATGGTATAGTCGGGATCTGCCAATTCTTCATCGGAGGGAGCAAAAGCGTTGGAAGGCCATTCTTCCAGTTCCATTTCTTCCGGAACTATTACCAGCTCCCGTCCGCTATCGACAAATGCATGTTCGCCGATCTTCTTAAGACCTTTGGGCAATGTTATCTCGCGCAAGCTGTCGCAATCAATGAAGGCATATGCTCCTATCGATCTGACAGAATCGGGAAGATCAATAGTCTTTAGAGACTTACAGCCGCCAAAAGCCATATTGGAGATTGTGGTAAGGTTACCCTCGATCACTATCTTTTCCAAACCGGTATCATCATGAAAACAAGATACCGGGATCTCCTTAACTCCTTTTGGGATCACTAGTTCCTTAAGATGCGGGCAATTCGAATGAAAACCAAGCTTAGTAAGTCCCTTTGGCAGGGTAATTGTCTCCAAAGTATTGGACATGGTCAGAAGATATCCGTAATCCACATCGTCGTCACTTTCGAAAGACACGTTCTTTGGATGACCGTTTGAGAAATTGGTAAAGATCCTGACTCCTGCCGGGATGACCAGGTCTTCCTGCTTTCTTCCTTCTTCCGTAAGTCCCGTAAGATCGGTATCAGACCCTGTTTTGCTAAAGACGAAGGGACCTGATTCAAAAACCTCGCTTGATACAGTATTACCGTCTTTGCCGTCATCAAGTCTGATCCAGAGCGCAGGGCGGACTCCCCATTCGTAGTTGACGGCTGCACCGAATTCACTGATATGTCCGTTTGAAAGAAAATCACATTCTACTAAAGATGCGTGATCGCTGACTATCCCCCTGTTGCGGAGCCAATAGCCGGGGGCGTCTTCCTCACTGAATTCAAAATACCTGTCGGCATCGTTCTTAAAATATCTGTAAGCTTCTTCAACAGACATAAGAAGGATCTTGTCTCCGGTCTTATCGACTATCTTGTCGCGTTCTGCATCAGTGAAAGCTTCATTAATATATTCATCGTTCAGCCATAAACGGATCGAGCAGCTGTCGCTGTCCCACCCGCAATAACTTTCATCGAAAATGTGTGTATCGACTATGTCATTGGATGTGATATAAGCTTCTGTTCCGACGACATTAAGAACACGCCAGTCGGTATGGCCTTTATAGTTACCGAACTTGATTATGTCCCCGGCTTTTACTTTGCCGGCATCAGATCCGGAGGATTCCACGGGGGCAGGAGAAGAACATGAACAAGTTCCCAGCCCTATCGCTGCAATAAGAAATGCTGCAAGTATCTTTTTCATAAGACAGTCTCCCCCGGCGGACTTTTTCGACAGTAACAACCTTATTACTACTATCAAATGTTATATTGTTAACTGTGGGATGTCAAGGGAAAAAGAAAAATAAACTTGACTTCGACCTCTATGACAGTTACAAGTAATAGAAAACAAAATGGATCTGGAGATGCAAAGCTGGGCATTGGATGAGGCCTGGAAGAAAAGATAGAGAAAGAATAAAGATATGAAGATAGGTCTTAAGAGAGGATTAGTAGAAGTCGTTGATCACGATCCCGAATGGGAAGAAGAAGCAAAGCTGACCATAGGGAAGCTTGATAAGATCCTTCAGGGTATGGCAGTCGATATCCAGCACGTCGGGAGTACTGCTATAAAGAGTATCTGCGCAAAACCCATCATCGATATTGCCGTCGGTGTAAGGGATCTTGACAAGATCCTGGAATATAACGATGCGCTTCTTGCCGAAGGTTTCATATTCCGCGGTGAGGATATCCCGGGCCAGTATCTCTATGTCCTGGGTGATGAAGACAGCAGGACCCACCACATTCATGTGGTTAAGTACGATTCAACAGAATGGAATAACTACATAAACATGAGAGACTATCTGAATACCCACGAGGAAGATGCGATGCGTTATTCACAATTGAAGGAGTCCCTGGCTTTGCAATATCCTTCTGACAGGGTTAAATATACGGAGATGAAAAGTTGCCTGATTAGTGAGATACTTAATAAGGCTCAAATTTGGAGACAAAATAATAAAGGGGAATTTTAGCAAAATGAAAAGATCCGATCACCCGAAAACAATCGTTGCAGCAGTTATGGTCCTTCTGATGACAATGTCTGTAGCATGCTCGTCAAACCAGCCGGCTGAGACGACAACTACAACAAGCGCAGCGACTACTGCCAGTCAGACAGAAGAAACTACCGCCACAACTACAACGGAACAGACAGAAGATACAACAGAAACAAGCAAGGTACAAGAAGCCGTTGTTCCTGAAGGATTCATAGGATCCTGGTCTTGTGAGGAAAAGGCATCAGACGGCAAAACTGATACGAGCTTTTATGCTATGTACATAAAGAAGAACGGTTACTTCAGCATCTATGATCAGGCTGCAGGCAATCCCGGGATATCCGGTTTCATGAAAAACGATACCGGAAGTTCTGTCTCCTGCGTATTTGAGATGGATGACTTCGACGTTCCTTTCTGCTGGAAACTTGAATCACCGGAGGACAATCTGGATTACGAGCTTGACGGAGATAACTTGAAGTTAGGTCACAATGATGTCTGGATGATCTTCCACCGCGAAGAAAGTGATGAGGAGGAAGATATCGATTACGAGCATCTGCCCGAGTCTTTGGATAACCTGATAAGTTATGATCTTCCCAAGGATTATCTTCCTGACATGAAGTATAAATACAACGATGAGGAATGGAATCCGGTCGTACAGAGAGCTTACATGAAAGAGGATGAAGGTTATGTCTCTTTTGCGATCTTCTCTTTTGAAGGTTACGACTGTCTTGGAGAAATCGATCAGGCGATCGATGTAAACGATTATATAAACAAGCTGAAAGACAAGAAGGAAATAGATATCGGAGGACAGACGGGATATATCGGAACCATTGATTCTGACGATACCGAAGAAATGTCCGGGGTAGCATATGTTGCAAAAGGTGATTACGTATTCGAGTTCCGTTTAGATAATTTCGATGATAAGGTCACTGACAAACAGATGAAAACATTTGAGGATATCATAGGGACTGTAAAGTTTAAGTAAGAGACAGATTACATCATCAGGGAAGGAATAAACCTCATGAATACACTTGTCATCAACTGCAGTCCGGTAAGGACGGGAGCAACGGCTAAGATAGTGGAGACAGTTTCCGCTATTCTGTCTTCAAGATCTGAAGTTAAGACAGTCTGTATCGACGACTATAAGTTTTCTTACTGCAAAGGCTGCAGGAGCTGCCATAAGACTGCAAACTGTGTTCAGACAGATGATGTGGATCTTCTGATGGCTGAATTTGAATGGGCGGATATCATCGTATCAGTTGCTCCTTCCTATTGGGCAGATATTCCGGGGCAGTTCAAGGCTTTCATCGACAGATGCACGCCCTGGTGTAATACCCACGAGCCGCATAAGACGCTTTCGCCCGGCAAGAAGGGATATTCCATCGCGCTAAGGACAGGTCCTAACATGAAAGAGTGTGACAGGATCATCCAGAGCATAGAACATTTCTACGGCCACCTTGAGATCGAATCAAAAGGTCATTTGGGGCTTGTCTCGGTAGAATATAAAGAAGATCTTGAACCTAAGATCAAGGAGATAACTGAATTCGCGCAAAGCATCATTACATGATCATTTCATGAGAAGATATATATTTTTTGAGGGTTTAGGGGGCCTTCGTAAGGAGCTATTGTTATGAGGTTAGGAACATCATCGCCTTTGGCGCATTCCACTCCGGAAGAGTGGGCTGCAAATCAGGTAAGTTTAGGAATGAGATGCGTTAACTTCCCCCTGAACTGTGAGGAGACGGAAGAGAAGATAATCTCCTATCGCGATGCAGCTGTAAAGAATGATCTTCTGATCGCAGAAGTCGGTATCTGGAGGAATGCTCTGGCGCAGGATCCTGATGAAAGAAAGAAAAACATCGACTATTGTGTGAGGCAGTTAAGACTGGCAGATTTTCTTGGCGCAAGGTGCGCGGTCAATGTGGCAGGTGCGTTAGGTCCCAGATGGGACGGGCACTATAAAGAAAACTTTTCGGTGAGAGCCTGGGAAGAAACAGTATCAGTGATAAGGCAGATCATTGATACGGCAGACGTTAGGAATACATACTTTACGATAGAACCCATGCCCTGGATGATCCCGACGGGGCCTGACGAATATCTCAAACTTATGGAAATGGTCGACAGGGACCGCTTTGCAGTTCACATGGACATAATAAACATGACAAATTCTGCCCAAAGATATTTTAATGCCGAGGAGTTTGTCGATGAGGTTTGTGAGAAACTGGGAACTAAGATCAGGAGCTGCCATATAAAGGACGTGCATCTTGCCGAAGAATACACCTTCCGCCTGGAAGAGTGCGGCCCCGGAGACGGTGAGTTCCCGCTGAAGTATTACGTAAAGAAGATGACCTCTCTTGACCCTGACATGCCGGTCATATTGGAGCATCTTGATACAGATGAAGAATACATCAGGTACATGAATTATCTTAAGGAGGAACTATATGGGATACAGTAGGATAAGTGATGCCAATGAGATAACTCAAAAGTATATGGATTCGATCCTCATAGAAGAGAGGATAATCGATTCGGTCGTAGCTGATACGCAAGTTGAATTCCTGGGTGAGACTTTCAGTATGCCTGTCATGACGCCGGCTTTCTCGCATCTCGGGAATTATGCAGGAAGGGAGCTTACGGGACTCGAAGAATATTCGGTCGCAGCTAAGAACATGAATATCTTAAACTTCTGCGGCATGATGGAAAACGACATGTTCGACAAGATCGTCGCTACAGGTGCAAAGACCTGCCGTATAGTAAAACCTTACGATGACAATGCAAAAGTAACCGATCAGATGAAATATGCAGCAGATCACGGAGCCTTTGCGATCGGAATGGACATAGACCATATATTCGGAGAGACGGGAGTCGATATCTGCGTCGGCGAGAAGATGGCAGTCCAGACCATTGATATGATGAGGTCATATGTTGAACTTACGGATCTCCCCTTTATCGTTAAGGGTGTCTTAAGTGCAAAAGATGCCGTCATATCTGCCGATATAGGAGCCAAAGCCATTATCGTAAGTCACCATCACGGAAGGATGCCCTATGCGGTTCCGCCGATGGCTGTCCTTCCTGAGATAAAGGAAGCTTTGGAAGGAAGGGATATAAAGATCATCGTTGACTGCGGTATCGAGAGCGGAGCGGATGTTTATAAAGCCTTAGCACTAGGTGCAGATGCAGTCTGTATCGGACGTTCCATGCTGCCTTATCTTGAGAAAGAAGGCGTGGAAGGTGTCGTAAAATACCTTAACAAGGTGAAGAATGAATTAAGATTCATCATGAGCAACACGGGCTTTGCAAAAGTTGCCGATATCGACGATTCTGCGCTTTGGTTTAACTAAGAGGATGATCCTGCCCCGGGACTTCGAGTGTTGAAGTTATTATTTTAAAATAATATAATTAGCGCTGTGGATCTTGTCCTGATCCGCAAAGTTTGACAACTATTAATGCGGGGGAAGAGATCCATCGGATGAATATGATCCAACAGTTATATATCGATCCAGGCACAGGGGGTATGCTCTTTACCATACTGTTCGGTCTGTTCAGTGTGGTCGTTTTCTCTTTCCGTGCGCTCTTAATGAAGATGAAGTACCGCTCCATAGGCGGAGAGAAAGCGAAGATCAACGAACAGAAGATCCCCCTTGTGATATTTGCTGAGGACAAAAGATACTGGAATGTCTTTAAACCGATCCTTGACGAGCTTGAGGCAAGATCACAAAAGACTGTTTATCTTACATGTTCTGAGGATGATCCATTTTTTGATAAAGACTACAGATTTATTACCGGTGAGTTTATAGGAAATGGCAACAAAGCATTTTCCAGACTTAATCTGTTGAATGCTTCCGTGGTCCTGTCAACTACTCCGAGCCTTGATGTGTTCCAGTGGAAAAGATCAGCTAATGTAGACTGCTACATATATATTTTCCATGCTCCCAATGATGCAACCCTTTACCGCATGTTCGGTCTTGATCATTATGATGCGTTTATCTTGTCCGGGGAGTATCAGGAGAAACAGATCAGACAACTGGAGGAAATGCGCGGGATAAGCCCGAGAGACATAGAGATATGCGGTCTTCCTTATATGGATAATATGTTGAAAAGACTAAATGACGCAGAAGAGCTTTCTGCTCACGAGAGGACGGTCATCCTGGCTCCGACCTGGGGCTTCAACGGGATCTTTTCAAGATACGGAGATAAGGTAATAGATAATCTTATCTCCACAGGGTACAAGGTCATAATCAGACCTCATCCCCAGTCTTTCTCGTCAGAAAAAGAGATGATCGAGAAACTTATGGCGAAGTATAATGATCCTGATGTAGTTGAATGGAACAGGGACAATGATAATTTCGAAGTCTTAAGAAGAACGGATATCCTGATATCCGACTATTCCGGTGTCCTTTTTGATTATTCCCTGGTATTTAATAAACCCGTTATCTATACAAAAGCCGGCATTGATTATTCTCCACTTGATGCAGCGTGGATCGATGAGGAGAGCTGGACCTTGAAGATACTTCCTTCTCTTGGTCTTGAACTTAATGAAGAAAACATAGGAGATATCAAGACTCTTATCGACAGATGTATTGAAGATCCTTCTTTTGCCGAGGGACGCCAAAGGGCACGCTCTGAGACATGGTTCCATATGGGTGAGGGGGCAAAGCGAAGCGTCGATTTTATCTTGAGAAAATATGATGAACTGGTTGCAAGAAGGACCGAAGAAGAAAAAAGGGCAGAAGCGGAATCAAAAGATAAGAAGAAGTTTGCCTTAAAGAAAGGCGGGTTCTGATAATATGACCTTTCTGAATGCGATATATAAGCTGATAATCGCCCCCCTTGAACTTCTCTTTGAAGTTATATTTGAGATCGCCAACAAGATAATCGGCAATGCGGGATTATCGATCATATTCCTGAGCCTTGCAGTCAGTTTCCTTGTATTGCCTCTCTATAAAAGAGCAGACGAACTGCAGGCTGAAGAGCGTGATATCCAGGCTAAGATGGCACCGTGGGTCAAGCACATAAAGAAGACATTCAAGGGAGATGAACGCTTCTTGATGCTCCAGGAATATTACAGGATCAATAACTATAAACCGGTCTATGCTCTAAAGAGCTCGGTATCACTGCTCCTGCAGATCCCTTTCTTCATCGCAGCCTATAACCTTCTTTCCGGGATGAAGAGCCTTCAGGGAATGCCGTTTGGTTTTATAGCAGATCTCGGTAAAGAAGATGCATTGTTCATGATAGGCAGTTTCCCCGTTAACATCCTGCCTATCCTGATGACGCTTGTAAATATCGTGTCAGGCATCATATACGCCAAGGGGCATCCTTTAAGAGCGAAGATCCAGGTCTACGGTCTTGCGGCAGTATTCCTTGTCCTGCTCTACCATTCCCCGGCCGGACTTGTTTTCTACTGGCTTTTGAATAACGTCTTCTCTCTTTTGAAGAACGTATTCTACAAGCTTAAGGAACCTAAGAAAGTGTTGAGCATCGTCCTTGCAGCAGCAGGTCTCATCCTGCTCGCAGTGACGGTCATAAGACCGGATCTTGATGGCAGGCAAAAGATACTTCTTTCGATAGGAAGCGTGCTCCTGTTATTGCCTCTGGTATCTGTTTTCCTGCCTTTGAAGAAAAAGACCGGGAACTATAGTAAAGATGCACTGGCATTCTTTACGGGTGCGATCCTCATGTCGCTTATCACGGGACTTCTCATCCCGTCAGTTGTCATCAATGATTCCGCTTTGGAATTTATCGACATCATGGGTATCACCAATCCGGCTATATATGTCGTTAACTCTATGCTCCTGTCATTTGGTACCTGGGTTCTCTGGGGCGGAGTATTCTACTTCCTTACAAGTGACAGGGTCAAATACATCTTTGGCAGGACGATCTGGATCATATGCGGTGTATCTATAATAGATTATCTCCTGTTTGGAACAGACTTAGGTATCATGTCATCAGCCCTGCAGTATGAGAAGACACCGGATTTCGGACTTTCTCAGATCGTTGTTAACTCTCTTGTTGTTATAGCCGTTGCAGCTGTTTTCTGGCTCTTCTATTCTAAGTTCCGCAAGATAGCTAAGACAGTCATGATCGTCGGCATAATGACGGTTACTTATCTTGGCATAATGAACATGGTGCTTATCTGTCAATCCTACAGCTGGTATCAGAATCAGGCAGCTGAAACATCAGATGAACTTGCAAATATCCCCTTAAGCAAAAACGGCAAGAACGTCATTGTACTGATGCTCGACCGCTCCATGGGAACACAGGTTCCCTATATAATGAATGAGAAACCCGAACTCAAAGATAAGTTTGACGGTTTTACCTATTATCACAACACCGTATCTTACGGCTCATGGACATTGATAGGCGCTCCGGCCCTGTTCGGAGGATACGACTATACACCGGAGAACATCAACGCGAGAGACGGTGAGAGCCTTGTAAGTAAACACAATGAATCGCTGAGGGTCATGCCGGTTCTTTTCGGTGAGAATGGTTTTAAGGTGACCGTTTGTGATCCTTCTTATGCCGGCTACAAGATGGTTCCGGATCTGTCGATCTACAATGATCATCCGGAGTTTAATGTCTACATTACGAACGGAAGGTTTGATTATTTCGGTGGTACGCAGGACGGTGCCAGGATCTTGGACACGATCAACCGCATGAATGAGATGCGCAACCGTAATTTCTACTGCTTTGCTCTCATGAAGATATCACCTCTTATCCTGCAGGAGACTATCTATGACGATGGCGGATATAATGAGTCTGATCTTGTTACGGGAGTGTCGGATGACAATTTCAACACGACCCTGACCCAGCACCTGTACGGTATCTCAAAAAGCGTGGGTTACTTCCATGATTTTATAAATGCATATGCGGTCCTGGATAATCTTCCCAAGATAACGACGGTTGATGACAGCAACGAAAACAATTTCCTCATGATGGAAAATGATACTGCCCATGCGCCCTGCCTTTTGCAGGAACCGGATTATGTTCCTGCCATGAATGTCGATAATACGGCATATGATGTTGATATGGTTGATCGTTATACGGTAGACGGCAAGACGATGAAGATGGAAACGGATAAACAGGTCATACATTATCACTCGAACATGGCAACTTTCTTAAAGCTCGGTGAATGGTTCGATTATCTTCGCGACGCGGGTGTCTACGATAACACCAGGATCATCCTTGTGGCTGACCACGGAAGGGACCTGGATCAGTTCCAC
The DNA here is from genome assembly GCA_017615325.1 of Clostridiales bacterium. Lineage (GTDB taxonomy): Bacteria > Bacillota > Clostridia > Saccharofermentanales > Saccharofermentanaceae > Saccharofermentans. Next base: position 14,359 of record JAGAAI010000029.1, read on the forward strand.
GTATTCTGTGATGACAAGGATCTGGAATTCTTTATGCCGCTCCTGATGGTTAAGGATTTTAACGCAACAGGATTCACGGTATCAGATGAGTTCATGACCAATGGTGATACGCCGACTCTTGCAACCAAAGATCTCATAGAAGATCCTGTTAATCCTTTTACGGGGAACCCCATTAATTCTGATTACAAAAACGGACCCCAGAATATCTTCTTCTCGGATTTTATCGACAGCACGGAAGTTACCGGCAACGTTTTCCCGGCAGGTTCCTGGTTTACTTATGAGGGAGACGATCCTCTTGATGTCAATAACTGGAAATACGTTGACGATCACTAAGGATCAGAGAGTCTCAAGATAATCCATAAAGTTCTTTTTGTTTTCGAGTGCAGAAGTCGTAGGGCGGCCCAGGTCAGGTCTTGCTCCGATCGAGCACTTGACCTCGATAAGACTTAATTCATTCATGCTCTTAGCCTTCTCCAACTCTTTGTCGAGATCTTCATAAGAATCAACGCTTACCGCATTGGGATATCCGCAGGATCGGGCTATCGCAACGACGTCTGCATCGGAAGCGACAGTGGGCATTCCTCCGACCGACTCATGGGACATATTGTTGATGACAACATGAATGAGATTAGACGGCTTATTCGATCCGATCACTGCCATAGCTCCCATATGCATAAGAAGGGCGCCGTCCCCATCGATACACCAGATGCGCTGTTCAGGTTTCTGTAATGCTACCCCCAAAGCTATCGAACTTGCGTGTCCCATGGAACCTACGGTCAGAAGATCGTATTTATGACTCTGACCATTCGCTTCCCTTATCTCGAAAAGCTCCCGGCTCGCCTTTCCGGTCGTACTGATCACAGGATCTGATCCAGTTGCTTCCGTTATATGCCGGATGACTTCTTCCCTTATCATTGAATTATCGTTCTTATATTCAACCTCAGGGGCTCCTTCAAGAGCACCTTTGCGGATAACGAATGCGACATCCTTGCCCTCAGCAAGCGCCTTATTGAACTTATCCATTACGGATACGATCTCTTCTTCTGCGGTGTCTTTACTGATGATGAAGCTTTCTACTCCCATGTCTTCCAGGAGTTTTATCGTAACTTCGCCCTGATAGATATGCTGGGGTTCATCGTGTACGCCCGGTTCGCCTCTCCATCCGATGATGAATATTACGGGGATCGCATAGACCTTATCATTAAGCAGACTTGCCAGAGGGTTGATGATGTTGCCTTCTCCGGAATTTTGCATGTAGACGACAGGGAACTTGCCCGTTGCCAGGTGGTAACCTGCGGCAAGTGCTGCAGCGTTTCCTTCATTGGCGGCTATTATGTGATGCTTTGGATCGATGCCGTAAGATGACATCAGATAGTCGCAGAGCGCTTTCAGCTGACTGTCGGGAACTCCCGTATAAAAATCCGATCCTATGATCTTAACTAAAGAATCTATTTTCAATCTAATTCCTCCAATTTGTCTGTCAGGGATCCTGAAGCGGATCATTGTCCTCCTGTCTGTGGCAGGATGATCTCGTTGATAAGAAAATCTGCAGTCTTCTCTATATCGTCGTAAGATACACACTTGGGGAGCGTTTTGCCGAATGCTTTTTCTGTTTTCTCTATGAGGGCATCCGTATAGATAAGATTGCCGTTTACTATATCTTCGATTCCGTCCAGAGCAAGTGATTCCCTGTTAGCTTTGTTCATTGTCTCAAAGCTGAAAACGGACTCGTCGATCCAGGCATCCAATGCACCGTCGCGGTATCCTATTGCAACAGGATACCCTCCGATATTACCGCCGAATCCGGGCGAGAATACTTTCTGCTGCTCTCCTGTTCTTATGGCATCTATTACAGCGCTTATAATCTGATAGTTACTTGAAGCATTCATCATGTTGCGCTGCGCATCTGTCGGCATTGTTATCGCGCACCTGCTGAATATATCATTCTGTTCGAGCTGAAGTTCTTCGCCCTTATAATAGACTTTTAACGGCAGGGTAACCCCAAGGTTAGTGCCTTCCTTGCTGATACACACATCATGAAAGTGAGATGCTGCAAACATGACATCAACATTCCAGAAATCTTTTACACCGGTCATGTCGGCAACAGCGAACTTGATCCTGGGGATCAGATGATTAAGATTGCCTGAACCGAAGTCAGGATAAGACCTGCCCGCACTCTGAAGCCAGGGTATGACTCCGTCGGAATAAGAGGTGTTAATAACCAGAGCATCTGCGTCAGCCTTATCACAAGCTTCCATAAGGTTCTTGGTGAAGCGGATGGCTAAAGGTGCCCAGATACCGTATGCTCTGACATTTGACCAGCTGATAGTTCCGTATTTAAGCCCGGGGTATGCGCGGCTGGAGTTGACGATAAAATCAGGATCATGTTTTCTTATGACTTTCCCTACGGAGTCTATATCATTCAGATCCACGTTTGCTTCAATATCTATCTTTGTTCTGTTAAGACCGCGGATAAGAGAAGCTACCCGGACTATGTTGACGTTCTTTTCCATCTTTTTGTAGTCTCTTCCGACAACGACGACCTTCAGCGCTTCATCGTTACTTGAGACAAGGTAGTCGAGAAGATAGGTTCCGACACTTCCTAAGCCAACGATCATGACAGTGATCTTATTATCTTTGCAGTGTTTTTCTACCTTAGCCAGCCGCTCGATCAAAGGTCTCATTCCTCAGTCCTCCAATAGTTAAGGATCTTTTTATAGTCTTCTCTGGTGTTGCAGTTGGTCCACCTTTCAAAACAGACGATGTCAAAGTTATCAGAGCCTGTTTTATCCAGATAACGCTGTATGATAGAAAGGTTTGTTCCGGTCTTGTCAGATCCTATGAATTCATCATTGGATTCTCTTAACTTAGCAGGATCGGTAAACTTCCAGATCTGACCGGAATTAAGGATGCAGGAGAAAGGCTCTTCGATCTTTAGAAGGCCATGGGAACTGTTAAATGCGTACTTATATCTTCCGGAACCGTCTTTATAAAGAACGACTGCTTTGTCGGAATAAACAGGTTCTCTGTTTATCGACAGAACTGACTTGCCGGATTGAATGATCTTCTCGAAAGATCTTTTATCGACATCGAGATCCCCTTCAATAAACACGATCTCATCGGGATCATATTCCAATGCTGCTTTGATCCCGAGATAAAGACTGAAGCCTGATGAAAGATCAGAATAGTGATCATTATAGATAAGATCTGTGGCAGGGAAGTCAACTGACAGATTGTCTTTATAGAAAGATGCAAGATCGTCAAACTTATATCCGCCGACTACGATGATCCTGTCCGCGAATGAACACTTATCCATCAGGCGGTATAAAAGAGTATCTTTAATACCGGTCTCAGTATAAAGACATTTTAAGACCTTCAGATCTTCAGGTATTCCGGCATTAAACCTGCTGGAAATCCCGGCAACCGTTATTACCGCTACATTCATTTTTTATCTCCTGACAGGTAACTTTTAATACATTCATCAAGACCTTTATTAAGATCTACGACTGCTGACCATTGTGTGCGCGTGCGGATCTTTTCAGTTGACAGGAGTCTTCTCTCAGGATCAGACTGACGGTAGCCGCTAAACTCGATAACGGGATACTCGATACCCATCTTGGAAGCGCATAATCTCGCAAGATCAATGATCGATATCTCTTCATCTGTTGCCACGTTATATATGGTCCCGTCCAAAGCTGAGTCTGTGTTGACCAGAGCGAGGACAGCGCTGCAGCTGTCGTAGTTATTAAGGAAAGTCCTTCTGTTCTTGCGGCTGTTTTCGAGAAGGATGACCTTGCCGCTATCACGGAAACTGCGGATGATGAAAGGAATGATATGTTTGGGATATCTTTCATCCTTGCTGTAGACATTTGCAAAACGGATCGAGCAGCCCAGGATCCTGCCTTCATCAACAGCATCCTTTATGAAGAATTCCGTCATTAGTTTTCCTGTGGCATAACTCGTTCTCTGGCTGTGTTCGGCATTGGACATAGTGATGAAGTCACTTTCACGTACGCCACCGTTCTCGTTCCATGAATTCATGGAATAGACTTCCGATGTTGAACAGTTGATGTATTTGCCGGCACCGACGCGGATCGCCTGATCAAGAAAACTCTTCATTCCGAGAACATTCGTCTCGAATGTCTCGTTTACATGGTAGAAGTGTTCTGTGTGAACAATGGCTGCGCAGTTGATGTATATGATCTCATCGTAAAGACCTGACAGGGAAGAGGCCTTGTCCCCGATTTCTCTCATCTGCGAATCGTTGTTGATATCATACTCGAAAAACTCGAGCCTTTCGTCGTTTATGTGATCAGCGATAGTATCGATCGATGAAGCGAAAAAATTATCGAATCCGATTATGTGATCATTGCTGTCATCGGTAAGTATCTGTCTGACAAGCTCATTGCCGGTCATACCGGTTACGCCGCTTATAACGAATAATCTGCTCATATAAATACCCCGTTATATACCCCTTTTAAGTCTGTCCCTGTAGAACACGTCTACTTCCGGACAAAACAGAGACTGCTCATATTCTATATCATATTCAACAGAACGAAGTTCCACGCTTCCCGACGGCAGCGACAAAACCGCATACTGGGCATTGGGATTCTGATTCCTGGGCTGCCCAACCGAGCCGGGATTGATCATTCGTACCGCTTTTCTGTTTCTTAAGTTAACATCATCAGTTTTATAAAAGTGTGTAAATGAATGAGAAAAGTGCGAATGTCCGCCGAAAACAAAGTCATAATCAGAATAGTCTCCGTGAAGATCTTCCGGACCAATCGCTTTCCAGTAAGGATCATCAAGAGAGCCGTGGACAGCAAGACACCGGAATCCGTCGATCGTAAACTCCTGAAGGCCGTTTTTATTCATCTTGCTGTTTATGTATTCATAAGAACTTTCTGACAGATGCAAGGCTGTATATTCGGCAACTGCCCGGCCCCTGTCAGTTGATAGTCTTTCCAGATCTTTATCAACGGCGAGTTTCTCATGATTCCCCCATATATTTGTGAGGATCTTTCCTCTCCATTCATTATTCTCAAGAAGCGTGAGTTTCTGAATGATCTCATTGGACCGCATTCCGTAGTCTATGTGATCTCCCAAGAGTATAATTCCTGCGAAGAGATCATCTTTACAGTCATCTAGCACCGATTCAAAAGCACTCAGATTAGCGTGGATATCGGAAATGATCAGATATTTATTACTCAAAAGCGACATCCTTTCATATCAGATCTCATCAATTAGTGTGATTATCTCTTTAATCGGCATGAGCCTGTCGTCAACTTCCTTAGCCCTGTGATATCTTAATATATCCTCTGCGGTCTTCTGCATCGCGGGGAAGGCGGAACGTGTCAGCTGGTTGGCATAGATAACGACATTGACGCCGTGCCGGGCAAGTTCTTCTTCCGTGATCGAATCAAAAGATGTCGGGACGACAACGATGGGAGTATCCTTATCTTCCGATCTATACCTGTCACAGAATTCCAGGATCTCGGCAGGGTCTTTCTTGCGGCTGTGTATCATGATGCCGTCAGCTCCTGATGCAACATAAGCGCGTGCTCTTGCCAGGGCATCTTCTATGCCTTTATCAAGTATAAGGCTCTCTATACGGGCGATGATCATGAAGTCATCAGTAAGCTGGGCTTTCTTGCCTGCAGCTATCTTCTCGCAGAACTCTTCTGCCGTGCACTGGGTCTGCTCGACTTCCGTGCCGAAAAGGCTGTTCTTTTTGAGTCCTTTCTTGTCTTCGATGATAACGGCTGATACACCGAGTCTTTCAAGTGTCCTTACCGTGTAAACGAAGTGCTCTGACAGTCCTCCGGTATCTCCGTCGAATATGATCGGCTTGGTGGTGACTTCGGTTATGTCTTCAATAGTGCGGAAGCGGGAAGTCATATCGACCAGTTCGATATCGGGCTTGCCCTTCGCCGTACTGTCACAGAGGGAACTTATCCACATAGCGTCGAACTGGTCGAGCTTGCCGCCTTCTCCTTCGATGACAGTCTTTTCAACGATGAGGCCCGTAAGACCTGAATGAGCTTCCAGGGCTTTTACGATCGGGGTCAGAGATATAAGCTGTCTTAATCTTTTCCTGCGGTATTCCGGCATGGAAAGCTTCTCTATAAGCTGGCGGTCGATCTTCTTTACGTTCTCGTTATATGTGTAAGGGATATCGATTATCTTACCGCCGTAGGATTCCAAGAGGGTCTTGACGTGGGAACGGATAGCAGACTCTGCTCCGGTCATCCAGTTGTCGCCATGAATGACATAATCAGGGTGAATGCTTTCGATAACATCATCGTAGAGCATGTCGTTCTGGAGGACGACCGAATCGACTCCCTCGATGCTCTTATAGAGGTTAAGTCTCTCATTCTCGGGAACGGTAGGGAAACGGTTGTAACGGATAGATGCCTTGTCGCTCAGGCATCCGACTACTACCCGGCCTAACTTACGGGCTTCGTTTATGATGTTGATATGTCCGTCATGGATAACATCGGTACTGAAACATGTATAAACTGTTTTCATTTTTATCTGTCCCACCTGCAGATCTTTCTCCTATATACCCGCTTATTATATCACGGTGACGCCTATCGATAAACCGCCCCAAGACTTTAACTGTCTATTGCAAGAGGGGTATTAAAACTCCATAATAAAGGACAGTAAAGGAGAGTGTGGGTATGGCATCAAGTAAAGATTATCTGGAATTTGTTTTGGATCAGTTGTCCGGTCTGGACGATATAAGCTACAGGGCCATGATGGGGGAATACATAATCTATTACCGTGGCAAAGTGGCAGGAGGGATATATGATGACCGCTTTCTCGTAAAGCCCGTAAAGGCTGCTTTAGAGATGATGCCCGATGCATCATGGGAACTCCCCTATGAAGGCGGCAAGGAGATGCTCCTGGTTGACGATATCGACAACAAAGAATTCCTGACGGAACTCTTTAACGCGATCTACGACGAGCTTCCTGCTCCGAAGAAAAAGAAGTGATCTTGGAGGTAACCTATGAGACTTGACGGTTTTGGGTTGTTGGTAAATGACATGGCCACTATGGTCAGATTCTACAGGGATGTTCTGGGATTTGAGATCAAAGAATCCGAAGATACGAGCAATGTCTATCTTGTTAAGGACGGCACTCTTTTCCTGCTGTATGGCAGAAAAGATTTTGAGACCATGACAAGTAAAAGATATGAGTATGTAAAAGGTCTTAATGGCCATTTTGAGATAGCACTTTACGTAGACAGTTTTTCTGACGTTGATGAAGAATTTAAGAAAGCAGTAGAGAAGGGCGCAACACCCGTATTGGAACCTACGACCGAGCCCTGGGGACAGAGGACTTGTTATATCGCTGATCCCGAGGGGAACCTTATCGAGATCGGTTCATGGGATAAGCCTTTCTGTGAGAAAGATAAATAAGGTGACAGCAAAACTGTTTTTTCGTGCGATAGCTGCGTTTATAGCAGGTCTTGTCATTGTAGGGCTGCTATTGTTCCTGCCCGCGGGAAGCTTTGCTTTCATCAAGGCATGGATCCTGATAGGAGTCCTCTTTGTTCCGATGTTTGTTGCAGGAATAGTCATGATGTTCGTAAATCCCACTCTGCTCGAAAAACGTCTCAACGCAAAAGAAAAAGAGGGCGAACAGAAACTCGTGATAGCTTTGAGCGGCCTGATGTTCATCGCGGCATTTGTTGTTGCCGGATTGAACTACCGATTCTCCTGGATCGAGATGCCCATGTGGGCAAGTTATCTTGCAGCAGGTATCTTTATCGCAGCCTACATTCTTTATGCTGAGGTCCTTCGCGAAAATGTATATCTCTAACGCACGATAGAAGTTCAGGAAAACCAGAAGGTCATAGACACAGGTCTTTACGGAGTGGTACGTCACCCCATGTACATGAGCACATTGATATTGTTCCTTTCGATGCCTCTCATATTGGGTTCGCCGATATCTTTTGCGATAATGTTTATATATATCCCGATTATCGCGGTAAGGATCAGGAATGAAGAGAAGGTCCTGGAAGAAGGTCTTGAAGGATACGCCGACTATAAGAAAAAAGTTAAGCACAGGGTGATACCGTTTATCTGGTAGAAAGAAAACGTAATGGAAATTAGATTGATCGAAGTAACAGAAGAAGAACTTAAGACTTTATGGCAGATGCAGATAGAAGCTTTCGCCGAGCTTCTCGAAAGATACCGCGATTACGATATGAGTCCCGGCAATGAGGAGTACGATAAGGTCAAGGCAAGGTTCGATCAGCCATGGACAACTTACTACTTCATCGTCAGCGGTGAAGAGAGAGTCGGGGCTGTCCGCGTTATCGATAAGAAGGACGGGAGCCGCAAGAGGATATCTCCCATATGGATCATGCCGGGTTACCGCAACAAAGGTTATGCCCAGGAGGCCATAAGGGCAATAGAAGAGATATACGGATCAGATCACTGGTGTCTTGATACGATCCTTCAGGAGAAAGGCAACCTTCATCTTTATGAGAAGATGGGTTATCATCAAACTGGGAAGATCGAACACATAAACGAACGGATGGACATAGTCTTCTACGAGAAAGATTGAGAGGTAAGAACAATGACCAAAGACGAGATGATGGATCTTATCAACAGATCTTTATTTGCAACTTTCGGATATATCGATGAAGATGGAAGACCCAATGTCAGGAGAGCATTCTGCGTATGGCATAAGGGAATTGGAAGGCATCTTATCTCTACCAATACGAGTTCTTCACACATAAAGAGTTTCCTAAAGGATGACAGGATGTGTCTGTATTTCTCGGATGACGAAAGTTTTGAAGGGATCTGTTTATACGGCAAGGCAGTAGTTCATTTCGACAGGGAGTATAAGGAGCTTCTTTGGAATGAAGGTGACGAGAAATACTATCCCAAGGGAATAGACGATGAAGACTACTGTATACTGGAGTTTGTTGCAGACAGCGCAAGGTACTACAGGTATGACGGCAAGGGAGATCTCGATAAGGCTGAGATAGAATCCTATGACGAAGGAAAAGAGTTCGTAAACGGTTACAATGAAAGAGGATAAGTGAGGTATCTATATGCATAAATGGTATGACGAAGAATATGAATTTACGGTAGAGGTTACAGGTTTTCTGTACGGTGACAAGACGGAGAGATATTGCCGCAACGGTGAGGAGATCGGTGACAGGTATACATCTACTTACGGGTGTCCCGTCAATCAGGACGGGCAGGGGATCTGCTCGAAGACTATGATGATGCTCTACCCTCTGATGGAAGCCGTAAGGAGCGGCGGCGATCTCGAAAATCTCGGCGGCAACGGCAAGTATGAGAAGACGGTCGTCTGCCCCGACGGATGTGTCATCTTCAAGCTCACGGCAAAGCCCCTGGGCAACGAGAACTTCCACAAGGGCGCTTTCTACGATTACCCGGATCAGACGGTCTGATGAAGAAAGGAGCAGCTAACATGACAGAAAACATCAAGGTATTGTTTCACAGCAGCATAAGGATCCAGGCGGAAGCAGGGGTTGTTTATGCAGATCCTTTCAAGATAGAAGGTGAGCCTAAGGACGCGGACATCATCCTCGTGACCCACGACCATTACGATCACTTCTCCCCGGAAGACATAGGGAAGATAAGTAAGGAAGGAACGGTGCTGGCAGTGCCGGTAAAGATGGCAGATAAAGCAGGCCAGGTAAAAGATCTTGTGGGATCGGTAGAGACCGTTGAACCCGGCAAAAGCTACGAGATAAAAGGTCTTAAGATAGAGACAGTGCCCGCATATAATGTCCTGAAGCCCTTCCATCCCAAGAAGGCAGGCTGGGTCGGATACATCATCGTAGATAATGACACAAGGATCTATATTGCAGGTGACACGGATGTCAACGAAGACATCGTAAATGTCTCATGCGATATAGCTCTTGTTCCCATCGGAGGAACATACACGATGGATGCAAAGGCAGCTGCAAATCTCGTCAACATGATCGCTCCCGAGCTTGCAATCCCCACTCATTACGGCAGTATAGTAGGTACAGCCAAAGACGCGGAAAAGTTCGTAAAGCTCGTTGATGATCCCATCAAAGTTGAGGTTCAGCTCTAAGGCAACTTTTCTTAACAGAAATCATATCTTTTTGTAAACTACGGTTGGTGGACTCCGGCAACTCTTGTATTTATACTTGTGTTAAGAATAATTGCAAAGGTTGGAATAATATGAGAAAACACTATTTGGATAACATCAGATGGGTAACGGTCGTTGTTGTCGTTCTCTATCACGTTTTTTATATGTACAACGCTGAAGGAGTATTAGGCGGTGCAGGAAAGATCACCGATCTTAGCATTCAGCATTACGATGCATTCCAGTATCTTGTTTATCCCTGGATAATGCCGGTATTGTATATTGTTGCGGGGATCAGCTCGAGGATCGTGCTTGATAAGCATTCGGCGAAGGAATACATAAGGAGCAGGACGCGTAAGCTTTTGGTCCCTTCAACCATCGGAGTCTTTGTATTTCACGTTGTTCAGGGGTATGTCAGCATGTCGTTCGGAGACGCATTCACGGCTCTTGCAAACGAAGGAGTACCGGCTCCTGTTATCTATCTGATAATGGTCGCTTCCGGAAGCGGAGTGCTTTGGTTCTGCCATCTTCTCTGGATCTACAGCCTGATCCTTGTCCTAATCCGCAAGATCGAGAAAGGTCATCTGTTGAACCTTGGTGCAAAGACTCCTTTATGGCTTGTCATCCTGTTCTTCTTCCCGCTCTGGGGAGCTGCGCAGATCCTCAATGCGTCCATAATCTCGGTCTACAGATTCGGTTACTATCTTGCTTTTTTCCTTATCGGATACTATGTATTCTCGAACGATCAGGTCATCGAAAAACTCAAGAAATACGCTGTATTCTTTATAGCTTTCGGATCAGCTTTATGCATTGCTTTCGCAGTCCTGTATTTTTGGGTAAGAGGCGGAATGAACTTTGCCGACAATCCGGTAAATCGGGGTCCTTTATATGTCGCATGCTCTTACTTCGGTTCACTTGCCATGATCGCGGGATTTGCGAGGTTCGGTGATTTCAGCAACAGATTTACCTCTTGGATGAGCAAGAGAAGCTTCGGCCTTTATGTCTTCCACTATCTGGGTATCTCATCGATGGCGCTTATATTCGCCAAGCCAATGTTGTTGCCGGCCCCTCTTTGTTATATCATCAGTTTGACAGCAGGATTTGCGTTCGGCTACGGCCTCTATGAGATCTTTTCGAGGATCCCGTTCTACCGTTGGGCATTGCTGGGCATAAAGAAGGAGAAAAAGAATGTTCAAAGATAATCTTGTCAAGATGCGTAAGTTCAGAAACATGACTCAGGAAGATGTCGCCGACAAGGTCGGAGTCACCAGGCAGTCCGTAGCTAAGTGGGAGTCAGGCGAGACGATCCCTGATCTTGAGAAGTGCAAAGCCCTGGCTGAACTGTTTGAAGTTACGATCGATGATCTTGCAAATTATGAGCAAACCGAAAATATGGGCTTTGGGGTACCGCCCAAGGGCAAGCATATCTTCGGTATGGTCAAGGTCGGCGATAAGGGCCAGATCGTGATCCCGGCCAAGGCCAGAAAGATCTTTGATATCAATCCCGGAGACAACCTGATCGTATTGGGAGACGAGGGTCAGGGAATCGCGATAATCAAGGAAAAAGGACTCCTCGATCTGCTCCACAATTCAAGGAGAGGCAATTTTTAAAAATATGGAAACTATGCTTTGACTATGGGTAGTTGCTCGTTTAAAATAGAAGATGTTCAGTTTGCGGGCAGACCGCATCATCATTTATTTAGGAGGAAAGAAAAATGCAGAATATCCCTGTAGTAAAACTCGGTCTTATTGCTGTATCACGTGACTGTTTCCCGATCAATCTCTCGATCGCACGTCGCAATGCAATCGTTGCTGCATACGGTGACGACATCTATGAGTGTCAGGTTACCGTTGAGAACGAGAAGGACATGCTGAAGGCCGTTGAAGAAGTTAAGGGTGCTGGTTGTAATGCTCTCGTAGTATTCCTCGGCAACTTCGGTCCCGAGACACCTGAGACTCTCATCGCAAAGAATTTTGACGGACCTTGTATGTTCGTAGCAGCAGCTGAAGGTGACGGCGACCTCATCAATGGCCGTGGTGACGCTTACTGCGGTATGCTCAACTGCTCTTATAACCTCGGCATGCGCCATCTTAAGGGTTATATCCCTGAGTATCCTGTCGGAACAGCTTCCGACATCGCTGCCATGATCAAGGACTTCGTTCCGATCGCAAGAGCACTCATCGGTGTATCCAAGCTCAAGATCATCACATTCGGCCCCAGGCCTCAGGACTTCTTCGCTTGTAACGCTCCCATCAAGGGTCTTTATGAACTCGGCGTTGAGATCGAAGAGAACTCCGAGCTCGACCTTCTCGTATCCTACAAAGAGCACGCTGACGATCCCCGTATCGAAGACGTTTGCAAGGATATGGCAGGCGAGATGGGCGAAGGCAAATACTTCCCCGATATGCTCGTAAGAATGGCACAGTTCGAGCTCACATTGCTTGACTGGGCAGAGAACCACAAGGGTGCACGCGAGTATGTCGCATTTGCTGACAAGTGCTGGCCTGCATTCCCTCAGCAGTTCGGTTTCGAGCCTTGCTATGTTAACTCCCGTCTTGCTTCCCGCGGTATCCCCGTAAGCTGCGAGGTTGACATCTACGGCGCATTGAGCGAGTACATCGGCGCTTGCATCTCTCTTGATGCTGTTACGATCCTCGACATCAACAACTCCGTTCCTGCTCAGATGTGGGAGAGCCAGATCAAGGGTAAGTTCGATTACGAGCTCACAGATACATTCATGGGCTTCCACTGCGGTAACACACCCAGCTGCAAGATGTGCGCTGACAGAGCTGTTAAGTATCAGCTCATCCAGCACCGTCTCCTCGAACCCGAGGGTTCCGATCCTGATTTCACAAGAGGAACACTCGAGGGCGACATCGCTCCCGGCGAGATCACATTCTATCGTCTGCAGTGTGACAGCGAAGGCGTTCTCCGTTCTTACATTGCAGAGGGTGAGGTTCTCCCTGTTGCAACAACAAGCTTCGGTGGTATCGGTGTTTTCGCTATCCATGAGATGGGCCGTTTCTATCGCCACGTTCTTATCGCTAAGAGATTCCCTCACCACGGTGCCGTAGCATTCGGTCACTTCGGTAAGGCTCTCTACGAAGTATTCAAGTTCCTTGGCGTTCAGGACATCGGATACAACCAGCCTAAGTCCTTACCTTATCCTCAGGAGAATCCTTGGGGCTAAGATCAGCTTAGCTTAAAGCAAAACTAATAAGACTCCGGTCGCCTTCGGGTGGCCGGAGTTTTTGGTTGTGAACTAAAGTCGTTTAAAATGGGTGTTTGGTTCAGATCAGGATTCAAGACATACTTTTTCATTCATAGCACTTGCTTCCAGCTGTCTGATGCTCTTGAAGAAGAGGATCAGGAAGGCGATCGATGCAAGACCTATGCCCGAGATGATTATCATCACTGAAGATCCGAATCCTGCGCCCTGTTCCGTTACATGTCCGATGCCGTCAGCAAGGAGGCCGGAGAAGAGGTAGGCAACGACATAACCCATCTGGGAGATGAGTCCTATGAGACCCCATGCGCGGCCCTGGAGCTCGTCGGGGATGTTGGTCCTGACAAGATAGTCGAGACTGTTGTTCGCGAATGCCATGCCTACGAAGAATATGAATCCGAAAGCGCTGATGATATAGAAGTTATGGAAGAGTCCGAAGCCTGCCATGCCGATGCCCGAAAAGATAAGGCTGATGCTCAATACCTTGGTGAAATGTTTCTTGATGCCGAAGACACCCAGTACTATTCCGCCTGCGAGCATGCCGGATGCACAGACTGTCTCAACTATGCCTGTTATTTTCGCGTCGGCAAATGAGAGAACGAAGGGCTCAGCCAATACCTGGAATACTCCGATGAAGAGAGTAAGGAAGGAAGATACGATCACCAGGAGGAGCAGTCCCCTTATTCCTGCGACTGCTCTCCAGCCTTCCTTGAGGCTCTTCATGAAAGGATCCTTGTTTTCGATCGGCTTTGTCTTAAGACCTTTTCTTACTACTGCTGCACAAACGACTGTCAGGAAGAAAGTGCAGATGTCTATGATGAGGAGAAGTTTGATATCGGATACTGCGAGAAGGAAGCCTGCGATGACGGGCGAGAAGAGATATCTTGCGGACCCTGCAAGAGATACGAGGCCGTTTGCTTTCGAGTACTGTTCCTTAGTAAGAAGGTCAGTGATGGTTGCCGTGAACGCAGGCTCAAGGAGGGCCGTGAAGACGGAGCTTATCGTAACCCCTACATAGATCTGCCAGATCTGGGCTTCACCCGTCAGCATGCATAGAAGTATGAAGAGGACGCCAAGACCGGAGCAGCCGTCGCCGATCATCATGAGAAGACGTCTGTCGTATTTATCGGCAAGAACTCCTGCTGGGACTCTTAAGAGGAGAGCCGGGAGGAATGCCAACAGTGTCATGAAAGCCATGCCTGCGGCACTGCCTGTCTTCTGATAGATATAGATACCGAGTCCGAAGCTCGAGAGGCCCCCTCCTATGGAAGAGATCAGCTCTCCCGACCAGAGAAGAAGGAATTTACTGTAATTGCTCTTTGTCTTATCCATTTCCAATCTGACTCCTTTGTCTGTCACATCTTACAGCCTAACTATACCCAAGCTCATCTCATATAACTTGAGCTGTTCCTTGTCCAATCCTTAATTAATTCTTAAATCGCTCCAAGGTCGATATCGGGAGCCTTCCGTGTTAGAATTAGTGGCAGGACGACAGGTCCTGTTGGAGGACTTAATGAACGAAGGATATAAAGATCTGGGATTCGCTAAACTTGATACCGACCGCAAGGCACGCACGGGTTTTGCCGAGGTCGTCTTCTGTGAGGGGAAAGAAGAAGATTATCTCGTTAAGATCTATAAGACTCTGCTAGAAGAGAACGGTGAAGTCTTCGGAACGAGGGCGAGCAGTGCTCAGTACGAGGCAGTTAAGGCGGTTATCCCTGAGGTAAGTTACGATAAGACGTCGAGGATCCTGAAGGTAAGTAAGACGGATAAGATCCTTATTGGAAATATTGCCGTATGTACGGCAGGTACTGCTGATATTCCCGTTGCTGAAGAAGCGGCTCAGACTGCCGAGTATTTTGGCGGCAAGGTCAACCGTTTTTACGATATCGGAGTCTCCGGCCTGCATCGTCTGATGGCTGTAAAAGATCAGATCGCACAAGCGAATTGCGTGATAGCGGTTGCAGGTATGGAAGGCGCCTTGGCATCAGTTCTTGGCGGTCTTGTTTCCAATCCCGTAATAGGCGTTCCGACATCCACCGGATACGGCGTGGGAGCAGGCGGCAAGACCGCGCTTTATGCCATGCTTTCGACCTGCGCAAACGGTGTTGCAACAGTCAATATCGACAACGGATACGGGGCAGGTTATATAGCAACACAGATCAACCGCCTGGCAGCCGGCGCACAAGACAAGGAGTAAGGATTATGTTTTATCTTGAATGTGAATCAGGTATCGCGGGCGACATGATGGTGGCAGCCCTTCTGGATCTGGGAGCCGATGAGAAGAAAATTTTGGATGTTCTTAAGACCTTGCCTTTGGAAGGTTATGAGATAAAGATATCCCGTGTTAAGAAGGCAGGCATAGATGCTTGTGATTTCGATGTCGTGTTAGACGAAGAACATGCCAGTCACGATCACGATATGGAATATCTTCACGGGTCGCATGAAGAGCATCACCATGAGCATGAACATGAACATCATCATGAACACCATCACCATCACGAGCACAGGCACCTGAGTGATGTCTATAAGATAATCGATGCTGGCGTCATGACAGACCGTGCAAAGGATCTTGCGAAAAAGATCTTCAAGACAGTTGCTGAGGCCGAAGCCAAGGCCCACGCAACTTCAGCCGATGAAGTTCATTTCCATGAAGTCGGAGGTGTTGATTCGATAGTCGATATCGTGTCTGCTGCAGTATGTCTAGACGACCTTGGCATAGAAAAGATCGTAGTTCCTTATCTTGCAGAAGGCGAGGGGACCGTCCGTTGTGCTCACGGCATTTTGCCTATCCCCGTGCCAGCGGTCCAGCACATAGTTGAAGATCACGCTATCCCTCTTAAGAGGATCGGCTGCATGGGCGAATTTGTCACTCCCACGGGTGCCGCGATCGCTGCAACGATGAGATCTGAAGACAGTCTTCCTGAAGTTTACCGCATAGTAAGATCCGGCTGCGGCGCAGGTAAGAGAAATTACGAGAGGGCAAGTCTTGTAAGGATCTATGAGATCGAGCCTGCGTGTTGCGGGGAATCAGATAAGATATGGAAACTTGAAAGCGATATCGATGACTGCACCGGTGAACGATTGGGATACCTGATGGATAAGCTCTATATGGAAGGGGCAAGGGAAGTTCACTATTCATCTATACAGATGAAGAAGAACAGGCCCGGCATCGAGCTCGTCGTTATCTGCGATGAAGATAAGAGAGATGCTATCGAGAAGACGATCTTTATTGAGACGACTACGATAGGGATCAGAAGGGTCAGGATGGAAAGAACGATCCTCCCGAGATCTAAGGGCGTGGTGGAAACCTCTTTCGGAACTATCTCAGTTAAAACAGTCGACTTGCCTGACGGCAGGAAGAGGACTTATCCCGAGCATGATGATGTCGTAAGGGCAGCGAAAGAGAAGAATCTTCCTGTTGCCGATGTTTGGGACGAAGCTTTAAGAACTATAAACAAATAATCAAAAAAGAGTGTAGAATATACACATCATAAAGAACCGACAAGGAGGGTTTTATTATGGCTTGTTTTCTTGTACCTACCGCTGAGGCAGTCGTTGTAACCATTATCTCCAAGGTAAAGGATCACAGCGATGCAAATAAGCAGGTAAAAGTAGATTCAACAAAGATCTCTGATAAGATCCCTATGGGCCGTAAGCTCAAGTGGCTTTCCGGCATGCTCTGGGGAGGCTCTGCGCTTCTCGCTTTCGAGCATGTTTGGCATGGTGAGGTTACTCCCTGGTTCCCTTTCCTTACTGCAATGGGAAGTGAAGCGGATGCGATGGAGATGTTCCATGAGATGGCAACAGCCGGTGTCATGATGGCAGTTCTCGTTACTGCCGTATGGGGAATCATGTGCGTGGCAGCTGACATCATCACCAAGAGATCTGTCAAGGCCGAGACGGTGAAGGGAGATGCCGTATGACATTATTAATCACTGTTTTCGCTGCTATTACAGCAACAATCGTCTGGTATTTTAAGAACCAGAGCAAGTACATGATCGGAACTCTTGCGTTGATGTACTGGGGTGCATCGATCATGTGGTTCGTAGACGCTATCTTTGAGTATGCAGAGCTTCAGGCTGAGTTCTTTACTCCCGCTGCCAAGGATATGCTGAACGATGCATTCCTCGGTGTCTCCGTAGTAGCACTGGGCCTTATCATCTGGCTCATCATCCTGATCGTAAAAGATCCCGACGGCAAGCTCCGCAAGACATTGCAGGGACAGAAAGCTTAAGTATTTACTGCATAAGAAAAGGACTGACTTCGAAGACGAAGCCAGTCCTTTATTATTGCTTAGATCTTTATCAGCTCTTCGCGATACTCTTTACACGGTCGAATGTATCCTGGATCTCCTTGGAAGGAGCAGGTGTTACGAGGCTTACGACGATGATGAAGATGATAGCCGTAACAAATGCGGGGAAGAGCTCATAGATCTTGCCGAGATATTCGGACTGGGGTCCTATCAGGTATTCCCAGACGAAGACCATGATGCCGCCGGAGAGCATTCCAGCGAAGACACCCCACTTTGTCGTTCTTTTCCAGAAAAGGGAGAGGAGCATTGCGGGAGCGAATGCAGCACCGAAGCCTGCCCATGCGAAAGATACGACCTTGAATACGGATGAATCAGGATCCCAAGCGATGATAACGGCAATAATTCCGATAACGACAAGGACGCTCCTTGCGATAATGAGAGATGTCCGATCTTTCATCTTGATGTTGAAGAATCCCTTGAAGATATCCTCTGATACGGAAGAGGAAGCAGCAAGAAGCTGGGAATCTGCCGTTGACATCGTTGAAGCCATGATGCCTGCGAGGATGATGCCGCCAACGATAGCGAACAGCCAGCCGTTGGAAGCAATGTGCTTGGCAATGTTGATGATAGCGGTCTCCCCGTCAGGCAGGAACTCAAGAGATCCGTTTGCCGTCATAGCGTTTGCGATGATACCGATGAGGATAGCTACGGCCATAGCGATAACGACCCATACGGATGCGATACGGCGCGAAAGTTTTAACTTCTTGCGGTCTTCGATCGCCATGAACCTTAAGAGGATGTGAGGCATACCGAAGTAGCCTAAGCCCCAGGACATGGTGGATATAGTCGTGAGGACTCCGTAATGAGATGCTTCTCCGATCTCATTGGCAGCACCGCTGTGGGAAGCTGTGATGGAAAGGAAGCCTGCAAGACCCTTGGCATTATCTGCAACTGCACCGATACCGCCAGCCTGATATGTGCCGTAGCCCAAAACAGTGATAAGGGCAGCGGTCATGATGATGCTCTGGATGAAGTCCGTTGTGGATGCTGCGAGGAATCCGCCGAGAGTGGTGTATGCGAGGATGACGATAGCGCTTATGATCATGGCGATGTGATAATCGATCCCGAAAAGCGTCGAGAAGAGCTTGCCGCATGCCGAGAAACCGGATGCGGTATAGGGAATGAAGAATACAACGATGACGAGAGCCGAAATAAGCTTTAACACGCCGGTCTTATCGTTGTATCTGCCCGAGAAGAATCCCGGAACCGTAAATTCGTCGATCTCCTGGGAATATACTCTGAGTCTGTTGGATACAAGGAGCCAGTTAAGATAGGTTCCGGCAGCAAGTCCCAATGCAGTCCAGAAAGGGTCGCAGAGTCCTGCCGCATATGCTACGCCGGGAAGCCCCAAAAGAAGCCAGGAACTCATATCCGAGGCTTCAGCGCTCATAGCGGTTACGAAAGGTCCCAGCTTACGTCCGCCAAGATAGAATTCGGACGTCGATGATGATTTGGAATATCTGAAGCCGACGATGATAACGGCTGCCAGATAAACAATGATGGTTCCCATCATGATCAGATTGATAGTGTTCATAACGCCTCCTAATCATAGTAAATATCAGAACTATTTTATTTTATTATGCTAAAGAATACAATCACGGGATTATTACTTCGACGTGAATTATCATCAGGAGGTAGAAAACGACAATAAAATGTGTTATTATCTTCAAGCACGGCATAAGGAACCAATATGGAGAAGTACCCAAGAGGCCGAAGGGGAGGCTTTGCTAAAGCTTTAGGCGGGGCAACCTGCGCGAGGGTTCGAATCCCTCCTTCTCCGCCAGACAAATCAAGAAGTCCCGGAAACCCTTGTTTCCGGGACTTTATTATTTTCGCTTATTCTTTAACTGCATTTCCGCTGAACACTTCATCAAAATGAATATCTGCCCAGGATCCTTTTACTACTTTTACAGTATATTGGACATTGTCCTGATCAAAACCAAACCTATCCCAGGATTCCAATTCCATTTCTTTCGGAACAATAATGGTCTGGATACCGCCTTTATGTTGTATGAATGCATTATAACCTATCTTTTTTAATCCCTTGGGTAAAGTAATGGTTTTCAAGGACTCACACTTATTAAAAGCAAAAGTACCGATTTCGTTAATTGAATCAGGCAGATTAATATTTTCCAAAGAACGGCATTGGTTAAACGCCTGGTCGCCGATCTTGATAAGATCACCTTCAATATTTATTGTCACAAGAGACAGGTCATTAAAAAAGGTCATGGCGGGAATTTCCTTAACACCTTTGGGGATCGTTATCTCCTTAAGTTTTTGACAGTCGTCTATCGGAGGAAGTTCAGTCAGATTGGCAGGCAATTCAATAGTTTCTATTGTTTCTGCACATGAAAACAGATAATTGAGATCGATATCGTCATCGCTTTCGAAAGAAACATGCTTAACTATACCTTCTTTCAAGGTGCAGCTTATTAAATACCCGGCAGGAATAACAAGTGTTTCCTGTTTCTTTCCCTCCTCAGTTAAGCCTGTCAATGTAGGACCGTCTTTTCTGTCCTCGATAATGAAATATCCGTCATTTGTAGTCTGAACAGAATCTTTCTTATCTTTCTTATGTTTCTTATCTTTGTCGCGATCTTTATGGTTTCCGGAGTCATCAACAACCTCATTTACTGTTGTCTTCCCGGCCTCTTTGTCAGCCTTTTTGCTCCACTCGCTGACGATCACTCCTACTGTAAATCCAACGGCTGCTATTGCAGCGATACTGATAATAATGACTTTTTTCATAACAAATCCTGTTCCTTTCCTGGCTGCTGATGCAGCGGTCTTTGTTCCGGCTTCCTTAATGGAAGCCCCTTTAGATGCGGACAGGGAACTTGTTAACGAAGCGGGCATTGCCTTGAAAGGCACTTGCTCTGCTTCTTTCATAAACAGTTTGCTCAGGAACGGCAAAGCAGCCATGCCAAACAACTTCGTATCATTATCTTCTTCATACTTCTCGACCTCCTTCTTTATCTTGTTTCTGGCAAAGTTAAGACGGCGGCGCACTGATCCTTCCGGAATGCCAAGAGTATCAGCGATTTCCTTTGTGCTCATCTCATCAAAATAGAACAGTATCAGCGTTCTTCGGATGTCATCTGATAATGATTTTTCGATGATATCCATGATGATCTTGCGCATTTCTGCCGATTCAATGATCGTATCGGGCAGGAAATCCTCAGGAACTGCTTCAACATTATCAAAGAACTCGTCATCAACAGTATCTGTCTTCGCAAGTTTAATGCGATCAAGACACTTGTTGGCAGCGATCTTCTTAAGCCATGGCGTAACCTTATCTTTATCCTTTATCGAGTCATAGGATTCGATCAGGGTTAAAAAAGTATCCTGAACTATGTCTTCGGCGTCGGCCTCATTCTTTAGCAGCGACATAGCAGTCCAGTATACTGCGCGATAGGCTTCGTTATAGATCTTTTCGAATTCTTTGTCAGTCATCTGACTTTGCCTCCTTTATCCGCATCTACTCTATAGACGAATAACAGATGCGAAATGTTCGCAAGGTTCGAGAATTTTTTTAGACTTAGTAATTTTATCATGGTAAAAGCGATTCTTATATGATCATGCATATCATTTTGTCTTTGCCCTCTGCTATAATATAGTGGTCAAGAGACCGATCATAGATAAGGAGGAGTCTGCATTATGAGTATTGTAGTAAAGACATTCAGCAATGGTGAAGTGATAATCAAAGAAGGTGATCTTGGCAAGAGCATCTTCCGTCTCGTGGAAGGTAATGCAGGCGTATATGCTGATTACGGAAAGAAGGAACAGTTCCGTCTTGCCGTCCTCAAACCGGGCGACTACTTCGGGGAGATGGCTCTGATCGAAGAATACCCCAGGAGTGCCACGGTAGTAGCCGAGTGCAGTGTCAAAGTTATTGAGGTTCCCGAGAATGAACTGAATTCCTTCTTTGCTGAGAATCCCGATGTTATTCTGGAACTCATGGATCATCTGGGGAACAAAGTCAAGTCAATGACCAATGACTATAACGAGGCCCAGGCTCTCCTGAAGGAGCTAAGCGAAGCTGATGCCGGCAAGAAGAACGGACTGTTCTCGAAGATCAAGAAACATGTAAACATGTACCAGTCCAACAAGAATAAGACCGGTGAGCCTCAGGAAGAATCTCTTAACGATAAATATTCAGATGTTACGTTTGATGAATCCGACAGGGTTGAAGCATATGACAAAGGCAAGATCATATGTATTGAAGGAGATCAGGACAGCTGCCTTTATATCCTCCATAACGGTAAGGTCGGATTGTTCAATAACTATGGCGAGAGGAATGAGGTCAAACAGGATGAACTGACCCCTATCTCAATCTTCGGTGAGATGGGAATGTTATCAGGCGCAGCCAGGGAATATACCGCAGTGGCTTTTGCTGATAACACATATGTAGAACTGATCTACAGGGAGGACATGGAATCGGTATTCGCAAATAACCCGGCCAAGGTAGATATGATCTTAAGCTTCCTGTCACAGCGCTTAAGAAGACTCAATGCTGATTTCCTCAAGATCTGCAAGGAGATAACTGAGACTTACGGCGACTGACAGACCGCAAATAATTCAGTAAAAAATGAGGCTGCCTTTTGGCAGCCTCATCTTGTTGTATGACGGGCATGTCCCGAACCTCGGGTGGAAGTCCCGAGGGGCGTAGTTGCCGACGAACCTTAAAGCGACTTGCAAGGTTTGTATCGTGAGGTACAGGCGAGAAGAAGCAATAGCGAAACCGTGGCTCGACGGA
>JAGAAI010000030.1 GCA_017615325.1 Clostridiales bacterium
GAATGTGCAGATATTATATCTGCGTTTTAGGGGTGGCACTGTCGTGCCGACGTAAGTGGCGCAGCAATTCCCGATTTTAGTGGCGCAGTAATTAGCGATTTGCTGGCGCTATGACACCGCCGTATTCAAGATGAATGAACGGAGATGCTAATACTATGAAGAGACTATTTTCCCTTGTTTTTGCTTTGCTTATGACTTTTGCGGTGTGTTTTGCACTGGCTCGGCCTTTTGAAGATACTGTCAAGGCAGATGTTACCTATCTGGATGTATGGAGCACTGATAAAACATACGACAGTGGCTATTATTTTTCCGATAGGATCAAGATTTCTCGTGATGTTAAACTTACATTAGGTGAGAATGTCAAACTAACCTTTGAGAAAGGTATATGTGTTCCTGCCGGAAGCACTCTTACGATCGAGGGCTCAGGCATAGTGAAAGCAACGCTTTCATATGCTGATGATAGTTGTACGGGAATGGCAGCTATAGGCGGTGATTCTGATAATCCTGATGCCGGAACGATAATAATCAACGGCTGTCAATTTGAATTGCGCGGCGGGTATAATGCTGCTGCTATCGGTGGCGGCTATAGATCAGGTCATGCGGGCAAATCCGGCAATATAACCATCAATGCCGGTGTTGTAACCGCTGACGGAGGCTATAATGCTGCAGGTATAGGCGGTTCAAATGGTGGAAATTCAGAGGATATCACAATAAACGGAGGCACCGTAACATCAAGAGGAGGCAGACTCAGTAATAAGGATGAAACCGGTTGGGGTGCCGGGATAGGCGGCGGCTATGGCGGGTCTGCCGCAGGTATCATCACCATAAACGGCGGTACCGTTACTGCAACAGGCAGATACGGAGCTGCCGGCATCGGAGGCGGATACCAGGGAAATGCTAATTTAATATGTGTAAACGGCGGTGAAGTTACGGCGATCGGAGGTTCGGCATATCCTGAAGGTGATCCTAAAGCAGGAGGTGCAGGAATAGGCGGCGGATACAGTGCGTCCGTAAACGAGATATCTATCACGGGGGGCAAGGTTTATGCCAGAGCCGAGGCTGATGCAGCCGCTATCGGAGGAGGCTATAGAGGCGCATTTGACAAGATAACAGTTGCTTCGGATGTAACTGCTGTTGCAAATAATACCGGTGCTGGCATCGGTGCAGGCGGAGGTGCTGATCCTGCTGAACTTGCTGACTCTCAGATCATATTCGGCAGTTACGAAGATCCTTTAGCCGTTGATGTTACAGGCGGTGTAGGCATGCCGTCTTCAGGCGGGAGCGGCGTTAAGATCCAATTCTATAAATCCCTTGATAAGGATAATGACAGGATCACAGTTGATGAATACCGTGCAAGTACTGTTGAGTTCAAAGATGCCTTCGTTAACGAAAGAAGCAGGGAAGTATTCTTTGGTGACCTTGCAGATACTTCTTCGATAAACGGTGATCCCCTGATCGTGGCTAACCTTTATGTGGACTTCGTAAATTATGACGGTTCAAAGGAAACAAAGACTGTTTATTATGGAAATAAACTGGATTATTTCGAGCCTGAATTTAATCCTGATGCTGTAGAGTTCTTAGGCTGGAGCAGGGATCAGAATAATGAGGACTTATGGAATTTCGGTGGGGATGATTTTTTGTCTGATACGACACTTCATTCATACTGGAGATACGATTACTATATCGAATTTGACGACGGAGGCGAAGCAGAGGGGTCGATGGATACTGTCCTTCTGCGCAAGACGGGTGCACAGACTCCATATGTCTTGCCTGAGTGTGCATTCACGGCAAGACCGGGCCGGGCTTTCATAGGCTGGATGGTTGACGGGATGGGAGATCTCCTTGATCCCGGCGATACGATAGAGGTTACGCATGATATCGTTTTATGCGCAATCTGGGATGATCTTCATTGGATAACTTTCGAAAAGCCTGACGGAGTAACAGGTTCGATGTACTCTGTTCCTGTCATTGACGGCAGAGAATATACGCTTCCCGAATTTGGCTGGACCTTAGATGATCCTGACAGATATTTCTTTACGGGATGGACTTTGGACTATGATGATGAACTTCTTGCCCCCGGGTATACGTTCAAGGTTTATAAGGATACTAAGGTTTATTCCCATTTTGGCAATTATTGGGATGATCTTCAGAATAAGATCGATAATGCCGGTAACGGTGAGACGATCGTCCTGGAAAATGATGTCATAGCGCCCGGGTCAGTAACAGGACCACTGATCATTCCTTCGGGGAGGACCCTTACTATTGATCTTAAGGGTCATGTGATCGACAGACACTTGGATCTTAATGAGTATTGTGCAGGAGGAAATGTCATTACCGTAAAGAGCGGGGCGAGTCTTACGATCAGGGATTCGAGCAGCGAAGGCACAGGCGCTGTCACAGGCGGAAGCAACCGCAGTGGAAGCGGCGGTATTATCGTTGAAGGAGACAGCGCAGACAACAGAGGTGTATTGATCTTAGAGAGTGGTGAGATAAGAAATAATATAAGCGTTTGCAGTGATAGTGTCGGCGGAGCCGTCGGCCTTGGTGAATATGCCACGTTCGAGATGAGCGGCGGTTCGATCAATAATAATACGACTTATGCTAACGGTGGAGGCGTCTATCTATCATCCTCGGCATCCTTTACAATGGATGGCGGACAGATTACAGACAATGCTTCTGACGCAAGAGGCGGCGGCATCTATGCTGCAGACGGAGCAGAATTGATCCTTAATGACGGATCCGTAGCAGGGAATAAAGCTTCAGTATCCGCTGCCGGGATCTATGTAGCTGAGGCTTCAGCAGTTACGATCAATGGCGGGCAGATAACAGGCAACAGGCTGACTTCCGAGACGGGAGTTAACGCTGGTATTGATGCCGTCGGCGCCGTAATCCATATCTCAGGATCTCCTGTGATCGGGAACAACACTCTTAAAGACGGCAGTGCATCCGATCTTGTTGTCAACAAGACCATGATGATCGACGGGGCTTTATCTGCGAATGCTTCGATAGCTTTCATCTGGGATGAAGAGATCGATACGTATTTTTGGGGTACAAAGGAGATCTCTTCAGGACTTGCCGGCAACGGTGATGAGAATAATTTTGTACTCGATATGGATGATCCGTTCCTGATAGGTACAAATGCGGATGGTGAACTTGTCCTGTCATGGAGTGAGATGGATCCTGTATTCATGTCCAACTATGGTAACGGATATCAGGAAGAGCGTGATGATAGTTATCATGTTCCTTATGGGACCAGGTTTGTTCTCCCGGATTGTATGTTCCAGCCTAAAGAGAACTGTTCATTTGTTGAGTGGAGTGTTGAAGGCGTCCCCCATAAAGCAGGTGATGTTATCATCGTGACTCAGAATATTGTGATCAAGGCGATCTGGATGGAGACGATCAAGACGATCGGCATAGATATC
Organism: Clostridiales bacterium; assembly: GCA_017615325.1. GTDB lineage: Bacteria > Bacillota > Clostridia > Saccharofermentanales > Saccharofermentanaceae > Saccharofermentans. Next base: position 3,423 of record JAGAAI010000030.1, read on the forward strand.
GATCTTCCCGAATGCGGGACTGATGTCACTACAGAATGGCGATATGCAGTCATTCAGACGAACAGTCCGGCATTGACCTGTAATTATTCGAACGGCGGAAATGTTATAGACCGTTCTTACTGGCTGAATGATGCTTCCTACGATCCGGATAACTACAGTCATATGGATCAGTTCTTGAATAATGAGGCTCTTACGGGCGGCAATTCGTATTATGCTGTTATAAGACTTGAGACGCCGTATTCTTCAACAGGACCGAAAGTATGCATTACTGATGATACCGAGATCAATATCAATTGTGACCAGGAAGTAAATATCCTGGATAAATCCTATAACGATGACTGTACTGAGGCCTATATAATCATCAGTGCTGCCATAGTTCATAACTACCATGAAGTCGAGGACAGCGCAGTGGAAGCAACATGTACCACGAATGGCAAACATGCAGATCAGCTATGTGACAACTGTGGTTATGAATCTGTTGGAGAAGTGATCGAAGCTTTGGGTCATGACTATCAGATCGTTGAAGGCTCTGCGGTTCCCGCAAGTTGTGATCAGGATGGTAAAGAAAATGACAAAAAATGCTCAAGGTGTGGAGACGAGCAGAGCGGAGCAGTGATCCCGGCAACAGGACATGACTGGGAATATAAGGGCATCGAATGGGCTGGAACAGAGCAGGACGGATATAGTTTGGCTGCTGCTAAGTATGTATGCAAACATAATGAGACACATACAAAAGTTATATCTGCATCCATCTCGAAGAGCGTGACTGAACCCAGTTGCACGGCAGACGGATTTACGACTTATACCGCTACCGTTGCTGAAGACAGTACACCTGATGGAGTGGAGAGGACTGACGTTAAGACCGGGAAACCTGTTCCCATGATCGATCACGAATACGGGACACCGACTTATACATGGTCTGATGATCTGACAAAAGTTACTGCCGTCAGGTCTTGTGTCCACTGCGAAGCTGAAGAGACTGAGACAGCAGATACGACTTCTTCTGTCGGAGAGCCGGCAACATGTATGTCTGAAGGCATAATGAACTATAAAGCCGTCTTTAAAAATCAGGCTTTCAAGCAGCAGGTCAGGGCAGAAAACATCCCGATAGATCCCGATGCCCATGAATGGGAGTTTAAGGGCTTTATCTGGACAGGAAACGAGACTGATGGATTCAGTGAAGCAAAAGCTTCATATGCATGTAAGCACAACGGTGATCATAAGGAAACAGTAGATATTATTCTCGATGTCAAGGTCAATGAACCTTCTTCCATAGAAGGCGGCAAGACCGTATATACTGCAACGGTAGAAGCATCAGATAGTCTCGATGGCATAGAACATACTGAATCCAAGGATGCCAAGATCACCGCTCCTCTGACACTGGAGATTGTGACGGCTCCCCAAGGCAAGACAACTGACTACATTAATGACGATCAGGCTCTTGTGACCGGCGGAGAAGTAAGAAACGGCATAATGATCTATGCGCTTGGGGATGATGCTGATACAGCGCCTTCTGATGGCTGGGATCAGGACATCCCTTCAGGCAAGGATGCCGGAACATACTATGTGTGGTATAAGGCAGTAAGCCATGATCAACTCTCATCGACGGAGCCCGTATGTGTAACGTCTGTGATCAATCGGATCGAACCCGATGTGCCTGCTCATCCTGAAGGTCTCACAGCAGTCTATGGGGACAGCCTCGCTGATGTCAATATCCCTGCATCAGATAACGGAACCTGGGAGTGGCAGGAAGATCTGTCAACAAAAGTCGGAGTTCCCGGAGGAAATACTCACAAGGCAAGATTTATCCATAACGATAAGACCAACTATCTGCCGGTAGAAGATATCGACCTTAATATCGTTGTTTCCAAGGCAGACCTGACACCGGAGATCCCGGAAGATCTTACTGCTGTATGTCAGGGCAAGCTTGAAGATATAGGATTGCCCGAAGATGAGAACGGCCGCTGGACCTGGAACAACAGTCAGGAAGAAGTCGGAGAAGCAGACGAGGGTGTCATGTCTTCCGACAAGACATTCAAGGCGACATACACTCCTTTCGAGGATCAGTACTATAACACGAAGGAATATGATCTTACTGTTACTGTAAGCCACGATCCTAAGACAATAGATGAGGTCAAACCGTCATGTGAGGAAATAGGGAAGACTTCTTATGAGATCTGCTCTGTCTGCGGAAAGACCATTGTTTCTGCTCAGGATATTCCGGCAACAGGACATAGCTGGGAGACCACAATCCAGAAGGCATCATTTGATCGCTCCGGATCTGTCACTAAGATCTGCTCAGTCTGCGGTGCTGAAGAAACTGAAGTAATTGCTCAGGTTACAAAAATAACGCTTGATGCTGCATCTTATACCTATACCGGTGAAGCTATCGAACCGGAGCTAACAGTAGGCAGTGAGAGTGAAGTATTGCCAAAAGACTGTTATACGGTCGAATATTCAAACAACATCGAAGTCGGAACGGGCTTAATCAAGGTTATATTGAAAGGCGATTACTACCAAGGCAGTAAGACAGTTTCTTTCCGGATCAAGGCTAAACCTGCGACACCTACTCCTACAGCTACTGCAACCCCTACGGCATCACCTACACCCACGAAGGTGCCTGCAAAGCCTACGGCATCGCCTACTCCTACAAAGGCACCTGCTAAGCCTACGGCAACAGCAACAGCAACACCTACACCTACAAAGACGCCTGCTAAGCCTACTGCAACGGCAACTGCTACTGCTACACCCAAGCCCGCTAAGAATTCCATTAAGAGGGCTAAGGTAGAGTTCCAGTATTCTGACTATGAATACAGGGAAGGCACGGAGCAAATCAAGCCTGCTATCAAGGTATTTATCGATGGCACGAGGCTTAAGAGTAAGACAGACTTCACAGGCGAGCTTAAGAACAACGACAGGCCGGGTACAGCATCCATTACTCTGACAGGTCAGGGTAAGTATAAAGACTCGGTAACTTATGACTTTAATATCTCTGCAGTTGTTAGCTGCGGTAAGACCTTAGATCTTTCCTGTATCAAGTCCTGGAAGGGAGCAACATTTGCGATCTCCAACAAGACCATCGCATCGGTCGACAAGTCAGGCAAGATCACGGGTAAGCAGGCAGGAACTGCAACAGTGACCGTTACGCTGAAGGACGGTAAGAAGGAGAAGTTCAACTTAAGAGTTCTCTATAAGGATGTAACGGACATCAACGATTTCTGGTATGAGCCTACAAATGCTCTTACTGCAAAGGGCATCGTCAAGGGTTACGACAAGCAGACGAACTTCAAGCCCGCCAACGAGTGTTCCCGTGCACAGATGGTAACCTTCCTCTGGAGACTTGCAGGTGAGCCTAAGCCTTCTGCAAAGATGACTTCATTCAAGGATATCAAGAGTTCCGACTACTTCTATAAACCGGTTCTCTGGGCTGTTGAGAAGGGTATCACGACCGGCGTATCCAAGACCAAGTTCGATCCTCAGGGGATCTGTACGAGAGCACAGACAGTTACGTTCCTCTGGAGGATGGCAGGTAAGCCCGCGGCCAAGGCCAAGACCTGTAAGTTCTCCGACGTCAAGAGTTCCGATTACTTCTACAAGGCAACCATTTGGGCATCCGAGAAGAAGATCGTTGCAGGCTATGACGACGGCACATTCAAGCCTCAGGGCAAGTGCTTGAGACGTCAGATGGTAACCTTCCTCTATAAATACGATAAGTTCGTAAACGGGAAAGGTTGATCCTATACAATCCAGTTGAACATAGACCGGGCTGCCTTATCAAAGCAAGGCAGCCCTTCTTTTTATAGGCTTTAACAGAGTTCGGTGTGAGAAAAGCTTTATTCTCTGTTATAATATGCGCGAAAAGATGTTGTTTACAGGATAAGGGATTTTATGTCTGAAAGATCAGAATACCTTACATTTGAAGATGCGAGACAAAAGAGTCTCATTAAGGGAAGAGTCTTAGAGACTCTGGAGTTCCCTAAGATCCGCGACGAACTGATCTCCATGAGCCGTACTCCTTACGGAAGGGAGATCTGTGTTGATCTCTGCCCGTCTAATGATGAGGAATATGTCAGGGAGAGACTTGCTGATACACGAGATGCAGCTGAATACATCCGTGAATTCGATATGCCGCCACTGTCTTGCGGAGTCGATATAAGACCCCGTTTATCCTATGCTGCAGCAGGCGGGACTCTCTCCATGGCAGAACTCCTCGATGCTGCTACATTTTTCGAGTGCATCAAAGCGATCAGGGAGAAGGGCAATAATGCAAGTGATTCCGGTATAACGGGAGATGCCTTTAACTTCATCATGAAGATGCAGTCAGTCAATGGCTGTGACGATCTTCTTGCAGATATCAGGAAGTGCATCTTAGGACCCGAGGAGATGGCGGATAACGCAAGTTCGGATCTCATGGCTATTAGGCGTGAGAAGAAGGATCTTGCAAGGAGCATAAGAGTGCTGCTCGACCGTGTTATCGCACGTAACGGTGAATTCTTAAGAGAAGAGATAATCACGATAAGAGAGGGAAGATACTGTATCCCCGTCATCGCCGACTTCAAGGGAAGAGTTGACGGCATCATACACGGATCATCCCAGTCAGAGCAGACGATCTTCGTCGAGCCAATGAGCGTTGTCGAGACCAATAACAAGATCAAGGAACTGTCTCTCCGTGAAGAGGCTGAGATAGAGAGGATCTGTCATGTCTTCACGGGCAAGATAGCCGACAACAGAGCTCTTATCGCATCGGATATTGCGGTTATGGCTGAACTTGATTTCGCCTGTGCCAAAGCGCAGTTAGGATCAAGGATGGAAGGCTCTGTTGCGCAGCTTTCGCAGGACGGGTCACTCGATCTTATCAAGGCCCGTCATCCTCTCATTCCTTCTGACCGTGTCGTTCCGATAGATGTATCTGTCGGTACTGACTACGATACACTTGTAGTTACGGGCCCTAATACAGGCGGTAAGACGGTCTGCCTTAAGACCTGCGGGCTTCTTACCTTAATGACGATGGCAGGC
>JAGAAI010000031.1 GCA_017615325.1 Clostridiales bacterium
ACATTCCGTCCGAACGGCGACTGCCTGAGAAGACAGATGGTAACGTTCCTGTATAAGTACGACAAGTACATCACCAAGAGCAAATAATCCTATCTGTCAGAAGATCTGACAGCAAGGGCCGGCCTTCGGGTCGGCCCTTTTATATTGCATTTAACAGGTTACAAACTGCATTTTATCGCCTTTATATATTGCACTGTCTGGAATATAATAACGGTGGTCGCTTATAAGCGATACTAAATTAATCATCGGGGGCCTTATGAGAACTAATGTTTCCAGACTTAAATTGAGATTATTGATCACCCTGTGTGCCGCGGTTTTCGCGCTTGGGATCACGGCGATCCCTTCTGGCAGGGTAATGGCAGCCGGCTCCAAGGAAGACACGATCAATCCGGGAGATGTAGTCAAGCTCAACGAAGACTATTCATCTTACTGGTTTAAGCTTACCGTCGATAAGACCGGTATATATACGATCGAATCAGAGGGTATTGAAGATCCCAAGGTCATCCTTTATGAATCAGACAAGGATACCGAGATCGAATCGGCCGACGGTGGCGGAGTGAACTATAATTTCAAACTGAGCAGGTTGCTTACCAAGGGTACTTACTGGTACCGTGTTTACCAGAAGCATTTCGAGCTGCTCTACAACACTACGGTAAAGCTTACCGCCAATACCGACGATACGATCCTTGTCAGGATCAATAGTACCGATATTCCGGATGATGCGTTCAGGACCTATATCGATGAGAATTTCGATAAGATCAACGATGATGTGATCAGAGCATATGAGACATTTGATGCGACAACTCTTGATATTCATGGCATGGGCATAACATCCCTTAAGGGCATAGAAGCTTTCCCTGAGTTAAGGGTGCTTTATTGCTCATCCAACAGCATCAAGTCACTTGATCTCAGATCTAACACCAAGCTGGTCGATCTGTCCTGTACTCATAACCCGCTTGAATCGATAGATCTGAGCGCCAACACACTTCTTAGGGAAGTGTCTATTGTCGATACAAATCTCAAGACGCTTGATATCAGCAAAAATGTTGAATTGGGAGAGGTCTTTATACACGATAATCCCAAGCTGACCGATGTCACAATTGGCAGTAAACCCCGTATGGAATATCTCGACATAGAGAATAACGCTATCGAAGATCTGGACCTTACGGGCTGTACCAACCTTGAAGATGTCAAGTGCGGTAACAACGGCATGACTTCAGTCAACATAAAGGGCCTTAATCATCTTTACGTTATAGATCTTAGAGGAAACTATCTTAACAGCCTGGATCTTACAGGGTGTGAGAACATCACGACTCTTTACTTAAGCAACAACCTGCTCAAGAAGCTTGATGTCAGCAAGACCCCGTCTATCAGGAAACTGTATTGCGATAACAACAGGCTTGAATCCCTTAATCTGAGCGGCTGCAAACAGATCTACTATCTGGATTGCTCGGAGAACGCCAAGCTTGATAAGATCGACATAAGCGACAGTCCTTTCCTGGTAACGGTCTTCAATAAGGAAAAATATTGGGACAATACCGAAAAGTGCTATATGGGAACCATTTTTAACAAGGACTGTTTCCTCAAGGTCGGCGATACTAAGGCTGATAAGGGTTCCGTTGACTATTCCGAGATCGTTGTCAGCATCGACGAGGCGCATTTCCCTGACGGGCAATTCAGAAAAAACGTTAAGAACAAACTGGATATGGATCATGACGGAAAACTCAGCAAGCTTGAGATAATCAACGCCACAAGCATTGATGTGACCAGTCAGGAGATTGCAGACCTCAAGGGGATAGAGTACTTCTCCGAACTTGCATCTCTTATCTGTCCCAATAATTCCCTGACTTCTATCGATCTGTCCAAGAACACCAAGCTCAAGACCCTCCGCTGCAATAACAACAAGTTAACTTCTTTGGATATCTCGAAAAACACAAAGCTTGCAACATTCTTCTGTGACAGCAACAAGCTTACGGCATTGGATCTTTCAAAGAACCCGGCTCTTGCCAGAGTTCATTGCCAGAAGAACTACTTAACAAATATCGATATCAGCAGCAATCCTCTCCTTCTTAAGGTATATAAGGACGGCACAGCAAGCAATAGCGAGGGTATCTTACGGAGAAACTACAGGGATCTTTACTATATCTGGTGGGATGAGAACGCATCTATCACAACAGCCAAGCCTACAGCGACTCCGACAAGTAAGCCGAAGGCAACAGCGACGCCTACAGTTCCTGCAACCGTAAAGCTTACGCTCGATAAGAAGGAAGCAAACATTGTGTGCGGCAAGACGCTTACCCTGAAAGCAACACTTTCAGGCTCTACGGCTTCTGTAACATGGAAGTCTTCCGATACGAAAGTAGCAACAGTCAGCAGCAGCGGTAAGATCACCGCCAAGATGGCAGGCACTGTCACCATCACGGCAACAGCTTCCGGCAAGAGCGCAAAGTGCAAGGTTACAGTTCTTTATAAGGATGTGACCAAGACATCAGACTTCTGGTATGCCCCGACCAACTACCTGACGGCAAAGGGCGTCGTAAAGGGCTACGACAATCAGACCAATTTCAAGCCTGCCAACAAGTGCACCCGCGCCCAGATGGTAACATTCATATGGAGGCTCCAGGGCGAACCCCAGCCGACGGCGACAACCTGCAAGTTCAAGGACGTCAAGAAGAGCGACTATTTCTACAAGGCCTGCATCTGGGGCAACGAGAAGGGTATCGTTGAAGGCTATAAGGACGGCACATTCGGCCCGAAGATCGTCTGCGCAAGAAAGCATGCAGTAACATTCCTCTGGAGACTGGCAGGAAAGCCCGCCCCGAAGGCAGCAAAGAGCAAGTTCAAGGACGTCAAGAAGAGCGATTACTTCTATAAGGCAACCATCTGGGCATCCGAGAACAAGATCCTCGCAGGCTACGACGACGGCACCTTCCGTCCGAACGGCGACTGCCTGAGACGTCAGATGGTAACGTTCCTGTATAAGTACGACAAGTACATCACCAAGAGCAAATAATCTTATTTGTCGCAAGATCTGACAGCAAGGGCCGGCCTCCGGGCTGGCCCTTTATCAGTGCACAAAAATTGAGAACATTAAGATAAATATTAAAAAATGTGTTCCTAATTAACAAAATATTCCAAAAAAAGTCCATAATCGTTACTTTCACTTGATTCCATACCGTTGTAAAATTTAAGAGTATTAGACTCTGAAACACGGAGGAACGAAGTATGCGAACTAAATTAAGTAGGAAGTTGATTGCAACTGCAGTTGCAGTTCTGACTGTCCTGAATTACATGATCATCCCGGTATCAGCTGCCGAGGGTGACATGACATGGGAAGACATCAGAACCGCAGTCAACAGTGCAACAGGTGCAACAACTATCACGTTGACTAATGATATTGATGTTGCAATTGACGAAGAAGTCATAGAGATTGGCGGTGGAAAAAAGATTACGCTTGATCTCAACGGTAAGACTATCAGGCGCATTAGTGACAGTGCTAATCATACAAACGAAGGTTTCTTTGATGTAATTGATAGTAACACTGAATTTACGCTTAAAGATTCCAGCGGAAGTGATTCGGGTAAGTTGACCGGAGCGTATGCAGAAAACTCTACTGCATGTATTTATGTTGGAGAAAATGCGAAGTTCATAATGGACGGTGGTACGATATCCGACAATACTGCATATACCGGTGATGGCGCAGCAGTATATATCTATCGTAGCGGCTCTTTCACTATGAATGGTGGTATTATCGAAAATAATAATGCCCTGAGAGTCAACAATAATAACGGTCGTGGTGCTGCTGTATATATGTACTCATACTATGGTACAGGTGGTACCTTCATAATGAATGGAGGAACTATCAGCAACAATGGTGGTGACTCTACTTATGCCGGTGGTGCGGTCTATGTTAACAGTTATTGTACCTTTACCATGAATGACGGTACTATCTCCGGAAATACTGCAACTCAGGGTGGCGGTGTTTTCATTGCTGACAGCACTAGTGCAGTTATGAACCTTAAAGGAGGTAATATCATTGGTAACACCGGTTCAGGTGTATATATTGCATCAAGAAATTCAAAACTCAATGTTGGCGGAAACAAAGTAATAACTGTTACTGGCAACAAGGACTCAAGCGGAAACGAGAGTAATGTTTATTTCTACAATGTTAGGGACAATAGTACAAGAACCACGCTTATTACAGTGAACTCTGCAATACAGTCAGGCTCTCAGATTGGTATCCGTCTCAATAATACGACGTATACAAATGTTACTACAACAAGCGGATATAATAATTACAATCGGGGGATAGATCCTAACACGATCTTTATAGATGATTGCGGAACATATTATATCGACTTGACTGGTAATGAAGTTCACTACAGGAGGTGTAATCCTCATAATTGGGGTCAAGCTACATATGATTGGTTTGAAGAAGATGGTGAATGGAAATGTACTGCTACAAGAGTATGTTCTAGAAATGCTACTCACATAGAGACTGAAACAGTTGTAGCAGCTTTACAGGTAAGTACACCTGCAACTTGTGAAGGCACTGGTGCGGCAACTGCCACAGCTACTTTTACAAATGCAGCATTTACAAGGCAGACCAAGAATGTCGTTCTTTCGGCATTAGGACATAATTGGATGACTTTCAATTATGTGTGGGCAGAAGATTATTCCTCTTGCACAGCTACGGCAATATGTGACAGAGACCATTCTCATACAATTACTGAGACAGTTGATTCAACATTTGTAACGACAGAGGAAGCAACATGTACTGAACCTGGTGTGAAGACTTACTCTGTAGATTTTACGAACGAAGCTTTTGAAGATCAGACAATGCCGGTTGTTATCCCTGCACTTGGTCATAATTGGGGTGCTCCTACATACGAGTGGACACAGGACGGCGAAGACTGGAAGTGCACAGCAAGCAGAGTCTGCGCTAACAATGCTTCTCATGTAGAGACAGAGACAGTTATAGCTGCACATGAGACAACAACAGACGCAACATGTGAAGGAACCGGTACTGAGACATACACGGCTGAATTCACTAACACAGCATTTGCTACACAGACAAAGGAAATTGAGATCGCAGCAACAGGTCATGCTTGGGGTGCTCCTACATACAATTGGGAGCAGGATGGCGAAGACTGGAAGTGTACTGCAACCAGAGTCTGCGCTAACGATGCTTCTCATGTAGATACAGAGACAGTTACTGCAACACATGAGACAACAACAGACGCAACATGTGAAGGAACCGGT
>JAGAAI010000032.1 GCA_017615325.1 Clostridiales bacterium
CTGGATGACCTGTCCAACATGTACGGCATAAGCCCCTTCTACTTCAGTAAGGTCTTCAAGACCCAGACGGGCGTGACCTTTACTGACTACATCACGGGAGTCAGGGTCGGCAAGGCGCGCGAACTCCTCTCGGGTTCTTCCAAGTCAATGAAGGAGATCTGTTCGGAGGTTGGCTATTCCGATCCCAACTACTTCTCGCGTATATTCAAGAAACATACCGGTGTTACCCCCACCGAATACAAGGAGGGCAAGAGATGATAAAAAGAATCGTAGCCGTCTTTACCACACTGGCTCTGATCTTCTGCCTCGCAGGCTGCAAGACCCCCGAGAAGCCCGTGATAACACCTACGACCAAGAACGACGTCTGCACGATAGGCCTGTCTTTCGACTCATTCGTTATCGAGAGATGGACCCGTGACCGCGACGTCTTCGTGTCCACCGCGAACGACCTCGGTGCCGAAGTCAACGTCCAGTCCGCAGGCGGTGATGTCGACACCCAGATATCACAGGTAAAGTATTTTATAGACATCGGCGTCAATGCGATCGTCATCATCACGGCCGATGCCACTGCGCTTAAGGACGTGATCAAGGAAGCAAAGAGCAAGGGGATCCCTGTCATCTGCTACGACAGACTCGTAAGGGATGCCGGCGCTGACCTTTATATATCATTTGACAATAATGCAGTAGGACGGCAGATGGCGGAAGCGATCTGCGACAAGGTCAGTGACGGCGGAACGATCGTTGAGATCATGGGTCCCGAGTCCGACTACAACGTTGCCCAGGTAATGGAGGGCTTCGACAAAGTCTGCTCTGATCACAACATGAATATCAGCCTAAAGTATAACTGCGACAACTGGAAGCCTGAGCTCGCCTATGACTTCGCAAACGATAACTTTGCGGAGATCTCCCAGGCTGATGCGATCATGTGCGGCAACGATGCCCTGGCAGGCGAGACCATCCATGCCTTAGCCGAAAGAGGCTTCGCCGGCAAGATCTTCGTCACCGGTCAGGATGCCGACCTCGAAGCCTGCCAGCGCCTGGTGTACGGCACCCAGCTGGTAACAGTATATAAACCCGTTGAGAAGCTCGCCAAGATGGCAGCCGAGTGCGCGGTCAAACTCGCAGCCGGCGATGTCCTCGAATACAGCGATACTTTCTTTGACGGCTCCCAGGACATCCCCTATATTGCGATCGAGCCCTCCGCCGTCACCCGCGACAACCTCGACGCCGTCATCATCGACAGCGGTTTCCACCAGAGAGAGGAAGTATATATCTGAGGGCGGGAGTGCCCGGATCATTGCTCCTGTTTATAGTATATGAGGTATTTATAAGGCATTTAGCACAATCTTGATATCTTTGTGAGAACTATTGCAAGATCGTGCTATATGATCCCCGAACCTTATGACAATCCGCCAAAAAATTCAAGAATCGCGATATGCAACTCCTATAGCACTAATGTTAAATTGTACTTGGCAAGGAATGCCGAATTTACTTAATTAGGAGGAATTTCTCAAATGAAAGCAAAGAAAGTTCTTGGACTGGTTCTTTGTGCAGCTTTGGCTATTACATCGCTGGCTGGCTGTGCCGGTGCAGGCGGCGGAAAGAACAAGGTTGGCGTATCAATGCCTACAAAGGATCTCCAGAGATGGAATCAGGACGGCGACAACATGAAGAAGGAACTCGAGGCTGCTGGCTACGAAGTAGATCTCCAGTATGCAAACAACGACGTTGCTACACAGTTGTCCCAGGTTGAGAACATGATCAACTCCGGTTGTAAGGTTCTCGTTATCGCAGCTATCGAAGGTTCTTCATTGGGCTCTGCTCTTGACAAGGCTCAGCAGAAGAAGGTTCCTGTCATCGCTTACGACCGTCTTATCATGGACCACGAGGGCGTTGACTACTATGCAACATTCGATAACTACATGGTTGGTACGATCCAGGGCACATATGTTAAGGATGCTTTGGACCTCGACAATGCAGCTGGTCCTTTCAACATTGAGTTCACAGCTGGCGACCCCGGCGACAACAATGCTGGTTACTTCTTCAACGGCGCTTATGACGTTCTGAAGCCCTACATTGAGTCCGGCAAGCTGAACGTAGTTTCCGGCCAGAACACATTCGAGCAGGTTGCTACACCTTCCTGGAAGACAGAGACAGCTCAGTCCAGAGCAGAAACGATCCTTTCTTCCAACTATGCTGACGGCACAAACGTTGACGTATGGCTTTGCTCCAACGACTCTACAGCTCTCGGCGTAGAGAACGCTTTGGCAACAAACTACAACGGCACATATCCTATCATCACAGGTCAGGATTGTGACAAGGCTAACGTTAAGAACATGCTCGCTGACAAGCAGGCTATGTCCGTATTCAAGGATACACGTACACTCGCATCCCAGGTTGTTAAGATGGTTGGTCAGATCCTTAAGGGTGAGACAGTTGACGTTAACAACACATCTGATTACAACAACGGCAAGAAGGTTGTTCCTTCATTCCTCTGCGAACCTGTATTCGCTAACAAGGACAACTACAAGAAGATCCTTATCGATTCCGGTTACTACACCGAAGCTGATATTTCATAATCTTCACAATCTAAGCCTTATGCAGGCGGGGGAAACCCCGCCTGTATAATGAGGCTGACACTTTCCTTTGAATTGCAAACAAAAACACTTTTGATTTCTACTAATGAAAGAGGCGACACATGGCAAAAGTTTTGCTTGAGATGAAGAGCATAACCAAAACTTTTCCGGGCGTTAAGGCTCTCGACAATGTAAACCTCAGGGTTGAAGAAGGCGAGATCCACGCACTCGTCGGTGAGAACGGTGCTGGTAAATCAACACTGATGAATGTTCTTTCCGGAATATATCCTTTTGGCACCTATGAAGGCGACATAGTATACGACGGCGAAGTTTGCGAATTTCACAAGATCAAGGATTCCGAGAAAAAAGGAATCGTTATCATACACCAGGAACTTGCGTTGATCCCTTACATGACGATCGGCGAGAATATGTTCCTCGGTAATGAACAGGGTAAGAAATACAACATCGACTGGAACAAGACCTATGCAGAGGCTGATAAGTATCTCGCAATGGTAGGTCTTACCGAATCTTCCAAGACGTTGATAAAAGATATAGGTACAGGTAAGCAGCAGCTTGTCGAGATCGCAAAGGCACTCGCAAAGCATGCCAAGCTCCTGATTCTTGATGAGCCTACCTCATCACTTAACGAGACTGACTCAAGAGCGCTTCTCGATCTCATGAAGAAGCTTAAGAGTGAGGGCATGACGATGATCATCATCTCCCACAAGTTGAACGAAGTCTCATATGTAGCAGATCACATCACGGTCGTAAGAGACGGATCCACGATCGAGACGCTCGACGCAAAGACTGATGACATCTCCGAGGCGAGGATCATCAAGGGCATGGTCGGACGTGAGATCACGGACCGTTTCCCTAAGCGTCACGATTGTGAGATCGGCGATGTCATGATGGAAGTCAAGAACTGGACGGTTTTCCATCCTGAGTTCTCCGAGCGAAAAGTTGTCGACGACGTATCCATCAATGTCCGCAAGGGCGAAGTCGTAGGGATCTACGGACTCATGGGCGCAGGCAGAACAGAGCTTGCAATGAGTATCTTCGGACGTTCCTACGGAATCGGTATCTCGGGCAGTCTGATCCTTAAGGGTGAAGAATTGACCCTTAAGAATCCGAGACAGGCTATCAAGGCCGGTATCGCTTACGTTACTGAAGACCGTAAGGGCAACGGACTCGTTCTGTCCAACTCGATCAAGGTCAACACGAGCCTTGCAAATCTCGACGCATTAAGCTCCGGAAGTTTTATCGACAAGGATAAGGAATATCTGGTTGCTGAAGAATATGTTCAGAAACTCAAGACAAAGACACCTTCAGTCGAGCAGCTCGTAGGCAACCTCTCGGGCGGTAACCAGCAGAAGGTGCTCCTGGCAAAATGGATGTTCGCAGATCCTGACGTACTGATCCTTGACGAACCTACAAGAGGTATCGACGTAGGCGCCAAGTACGAGATCTACTGCATCATCAACGATCTTGCCAAGGCCGGCAAGTCCGTCATCATGATCTCTTCCGAGCTTCCCGAAGTCATCGGCATGAGCGACAGGATCTACATCATGAACCAGGCAAAGATCGTAGGAGAGATGAAAGCTTCCGATGCGACACAAGAAAACATTATGGCTTGCATAGTTAAGTCGGGAAGTGAGGCATAAAAGATGGAAGGAAATAAAGTAGTAAACTTCCTGAGAAAGTACATGATGCTGATCGCTACGGTTGTAGTAATCCTGGTATTCTACTTCCTGACCGGCGGTAAGTCATTGTTACCTCAGAACATCAACAACGTTATCTCGCAGAACGCATACGTTTTCGTATTGGGAACTGGTATGCTCCTCTGCATCCTGACAGGCGGTAACATCGACCTGTCCGTAGGTTCCGTCGTCTGTCTGGCAGGCGGTGTGGGAGCCATCATCCTGGAGAAGAATCTGCCCTGGCCCATCGCAGTCGTTGCCATGCTCGTCATGGGACTTCTGGTCGGTCTCTGGCACGGTTTCTGGATCGCATATGTAAAGGTTCCTCCTTTCATCGCAACACTCGTCGGCATGCTTGCCTTCCGAGGTTTGGCGAACATCATAATGGGAGGCTATGCATATCAGGTTTCCGATCCTGCCTACCTCAGCATCTTCGGCGGCGGCGACAACTGCTATGTTCCGGATTTCCTGGCAGGCATAGGACCCGCAACGGAATTCAACAAGACCTGTATGGTCATGGCTGTTCTCATTGCAGCAGGTTATGCAGTCTTCACCTTCATCAACCGTACAAGGCTCATCAAGAAGGGTTACAAGGTTGATTCACTCGTATCCCAGATCATCAAGACAGTCCTCATCGTAGCTGTCGTTATCTGGATCGGCTATAAGCTCGCTAACTACAAGGGTATTCCTACAGTTCTTATCTGGATCGCTCTCGTACTCGGCGTATTCGCTTACATCACGACAAAGACAACATTGGGCCGTAACCTCTACGCTGTCGGCGGCAACGCAAAGGCAACGAGACTTTCCGGTATCGACACAAGAAAGGTCATGTTCAGCGCATACACTCTTATGGGTGTCCTCTCCGGCTTCGCAGGTGTTCTTAACATCGCAAGACTCATGGGTTCCCAGCCTACATACGGATTGGGCTATGAGATGGACGCTATCGCAGCCTGCTTCATCGGCGGCGCATCAGCTTACGGCGGAACAGGATCCATCGGCGGCGTTATCATCGGTGCTGCACTGATGGGTATCATCAACCAGGGCATGGTCATCGCCAACACACCTCCGAACTATCAGACGGTCGTTAAGGGCATAGTCTTAGTCCTCGCAGTATTCTTCGACGTCATCATGCAGATGAGAAGGAAAGGTTCCAAGAAGAAGAATGCAAATGCAGTAGAGAATGGAGGTGCTAAAGCATGAATACTTTCAGCATTAAGAACGTTCTCAAAAAGAACACGATGGCGATCGTATTATTCGTCGTATATGTTTTCTTTACGATAATGACAGGCGGAAACATGTTCACACCTTCGAACATCGCTTCCCTCATCGACCAGAACGCATACGTATTTATCTTAGGTGCCGGCATGCTCATGTGTATGCTGACCGGCGGTAACATCGACCTGTCCGTAGGTTCCTTCGTATGCTTCATGGGTGCCATAGCAGGTGTCTTCTCGGTCATCAACCACGTTAACACACCTCTGACCTTAATCCTGGTCTTAGTTGTCGGTATCATCTACGGTGCAGTCTTAGGTTACCTCATCGCTTACTTAAGGATACCTCCGTGGATCGCAACACTCGCAGGTTACCTCGCATTCCGTGGTCTGGGCACACAGATCCTGATCACCGTATCCGAGACATCCGCCATCTCGAACTTCCCGGATTCCTTCTTAAGGATCTTCTCCGGCAAGATCTTCGAGACGCCCTGGGGTGAATACAACATCCCCTGCATCCTGCTCGGTGTCATCGGAGCCGCAGCTGTCGTAGTCCTGAACTTCCTTTCCAGAGCCCGCAAGGTCAAGAAGGGATATCAGGTAGATCCCATGTACTTTACGATCATCATGAGCGTTATCGAAGTAGCAGTCATTATGGTACTTGCAGTCCAGCTCTCGCTCGACGGCGGTATCCCCGTAGTATTGCTCTGGCTCATCGCTGTACTGATCGTTTACGGTATCATCACCGAGAAGACAACGATCGGACGTCACTTTATGACAGTTGGAGGTAATGCCGAGACATCCAGGCTCTCGGGTATCAATAATAAGCTTGTCATGTTCGCGGCTTACCTCAACATGTCCGTCCTGACAGTCCTTGCAGCCCTGATCGTTACGGCAAGATTCGGATCTGCGAACTCCTTCGCAGGACAGAACTTCGAGCTTGATGCAATCTCAGCTTGTATCGTCGGCGGTGTATCCGCATACGGCGGTTCAGGTACCGTTATGGGAATGGTAATCGGTGCTGCCCTCATAGGCGTCATCAACCAGGGCATGTCCCTGATGTCGATCGACCAGGACTGGATCAAGATCGTTAAGGGATTGGTACTCCTTGCAGCCGTTGTTTTCGAGATCATCTCCAAGAAGGGCAACAGGAAGTACGATTAATTTGAAACCAACATGCGGAGTGCGCTTACCTCCAGCAGCCGCTAATTTTTGAACCTACCCCCAAAGTTGTAGTCGGGCTTTGGGGGTTTTTAATTTTCCACTTTTGTGATAGAGTATCGTGCAGGGGAGTAATAGATATTACGGGGGTGATAATGGGAAAGATCTTAGAGACCGCAAGGCTTGTCCTGCGGGAAATGGATATGGACGATTACGATGCACTTTATAAAGTGCTCGCAGATCCTTCCATAATGCAACACTATCCTTATGCTTTCGACGAAGAGAAGGTAAGAGGATGGATCCAAAGGAATATGGATAGATACGACCGGGACGGGTTCGGCCTTTGGGCTGTGTGTCTTAAGGACTCAGGCGAGATGATCGGCGACTGCGGGCTTACCCTGCAGAAGATAGAAGGCGAGATGCTGCCTGAGATCGGATACCACATCAGGGCTGACATGCAGCGTAAGGGATACGCAAAGGAAGCGGCTGCCGCCGTAAGGGATTGGGCTTTCGCCAATACCTCTTATCCTGCGCTTTATTCCTACTGCAAATATACCAACGCAGGATCCATTAAAACGGCTGAATCGATCGGGATGAGATTTCTCAAGGAATACCCGGATGAAGCAAACAAGATAACTCACGTATCGGTTATCTTAAGAGATTAATATTTAATTGTGTCTGAGGGGGCACAGAAAAAGGGGGATAACAATGAAAAAGTTTTTACCGTTTATCATCATGATACTGGTGGTAGTAACAGCACTTGTAGGAGTAAATTTTATATCTGCCAACATGGACAAGAACGACCCGGTGGGTCCCGGGTTCATGTTCTCGGCAAC
Organism: Clostridiales bacterium; assembly: GCA_017615325.1. GTDB lineage: Bacteria > Bacillota > Clostridia > Saccharofermentanales > Saccharofermentanaceae > Saccharofermentans. The sequence goes on from JAGAAI010000032.1 coordinate 7,482, forward strand.
AGACCGCAAGGGTGCGCCCGTAACCGAGGAGATATTCAGCGAAAACAAGATCACCATGATCAACCTCTGGGAGCCCTGGTGCGGCCCATGCGTAAGAGAGATGCCTGACATCCAGAAGCTCTACTCTACCTACAAGGACGACGGCTTCATGGTAATAGGCGTCTATACCACCGGCGGGATGGAGGATAGGGTCGACCAGGTCTTAAGATCTGCCAAGACCAAGTATCCCATAATCATGGACACCGACAGTTTC
>JAGAAI010000033.1 GCA_017615325.1 Clostridiales bacterium
TACACACCTTGTAACATTTTATACATAAGTGTTTACAAATCGGAAACAATTTGATATCCTTGATATTGATCGAATAACAAGGATCCGGGGGGATCATTTTTGTGGGGGGGATCAATACTATGAAAGATGCTTTGAAGAGGAGCGTCGTGGCCGCTATTGGCGCGGTCTGCGCTTTGGCTGTTGTTGCGGGTTTTGCTTCTGCTGCTTCTGCAAGCGGGGCTGTCGCAATAAACGAACAGAACTTTCCTGACGCTTCTTTTCGAAGGTTTGTTCAGGATAATTTCGATAAGAGTCCCAGAGACGGGGCCTTGTCTGATGAAGAGATCGCAGCTGTTGAGACGATCAGCCTGTATCCCGATTATACCTACTATAATCTTGTCGGCATTGAATACTTCAAAAATCTGACCAAGCTCAGCTGGGACAGGTCGGAAGTTGCTGAACTCGATCTTTCCAAAAACACTAAGCTCAGGGAGATATCGCTTCCTCATTCGCCGCTTAAGGATCTTGACATTTCAGGCTGTACTGATCTCAGGACGGTGAATCTCTTATTTAATTCGCTTACCAAACTCGACTTTTCGAACAATACAAAGGTCACAAGTATTGTTGTTGAAGAGGGTAATATATCCGAGCTTAACATCAACGGCCTGACTTTACTGCAAACACTTAAGGTTTATCACAACAAGCTCGAGACGATCGATCTTAGCACCAACAAGGCTCTTACTTTCCTTGATGTCGGAAGAAATAAACTTACCGGCGTTGATATAAGAAATAACCGTCTTCTTCAGACTCTTTTCATTGACAATAACGAGATAGAGCTGATCGATATCAGTTACAATGCAAATCTGGTCAACAGGTACGAGAACGGCACCGTTATCAATTCCCACGGCGGGTCCGGCGATTACCACGGGTTTATAAGTTATGTATTGAACGGCAGTACTTTTGCCCTTAATGCAGACACGAAGGTCTACTGCGGCATCAAGATAGACGAAGTGAATTTCCCGGACTCTTCAGCCAGATATTACCTTAAGAACAAGATCGACAAGAATGAGAACGGCTGGCTTTCAGCAGATGAACTCGAGTCTGTTAAGGAGATCAATATCAACCAGAGTTTTATTGAGGATTTTTCTTGGATCTCCCTCTTCACCAATCTCGAGAAGCTCTGCTTATACTACTGTGATATGGAGACTCTTGATCTTTCACACAATACAGCTTTGAAGGAAGTTCATTTGGAAGACAACCACACGCTTAAGAACCTTGATATATCTAATCTGACTGAACTTACAAAGCTTACGGTGTTCCAGTGCAGTCTTAAGGCGATCGATGTCAGCCAGAGCACAAAACTCACGGATCTTTGTCTGGAGAATAACGATCTCAAAGAACTTGATGTCAGCAAGAACACAGAGCTTACAACTTTAAGATTCTACAAGAACGATATCAAGGAAATGGATTTTTCCAAAAACACCAAGCTCACCTGGCTCGACTGTTCCGGCAATCCTCTGGGAAAGATCGATGTCAGCAAGAATACCGAGCTTATTAAGCTCGAGTGCTTTGCTGATCAACTGACGGAAATAGATCTTAGTAAGAACACCAAACTTAAACATCTTGATGCTCATGCTAACGCTCTTACCGATATCGATCTTTCGAAGAATAAGGCCATAGAAGGGATACTTCTGGATTTCAATGAACTTGGTACCCTTGACCTGTCTTTGAATGAGAATCTGAAGGAGCTTTGTACTATCTTTAATGATATAGATGTTATCTATGTTGCCAGGGAAGGAATTGATATCACCAAGAACAATGCAACGATCGTTATCGTTGTAAAGCCCTCTGACTGGCTTTTCGAGGGGGTTGAATGGGCAGGAAATGATAAGAACGGCTACACAGCCGCTGCAAACTACTCTTACACCTCATATAAGGGCGACAGACTGGAAGCATCCATAGATATGACCGTATCGAAAAGAGTAACTCCCGCGACCTGCACTAAGCCCGGTGAAACCTTATATTCGGCAGCAGTTGCAGGTGACAGGACACGTGACGGCAAGGCCCGCACGGAATCGAAGTCAGTTGTGATCCCTGCTAAGGGTCACGACTGGACCGAACCCACATACGACTGGTCGGCAGATTGCAGTGAGGTAACGGCTTTCCGCATATGCGCATCTGATATCCGTCATGTTGAGAAGGAGACTGTCAGGACGACTTCTTCTGTCATAAAGGCTGCAACTGCAACGACTTCGGGCCTTATCAAATATACGACCAAGACATTCTCGAACGGCGCTTTCAAGGTTCAGACCAAGACGCTCGAGATCCCGGCAACGGGCAGCGGTACAGCCACGGTCACAAAAACTCCGACTGCAGCCGGCACCAAGGTCACCCTTACTCTCGACAAGAAGGAAGTCAATATCATCTGCGGTAAGACCTGTAAGCTCAATGCAACACTTAAGGGGTCTACGGCCAAGATCACCTGGAAGTCATCTGATCCCGCTATCGCATCAGTAGACTCTTCCGGCAAGGTTACGGCCAGGATGGCAGGTACTGTTACGATCACTGCAGCTGCAGCAGGGAAGAGCGTCAAGTGTAACGTAATGACTCTCTACAAGGATGTTACTAATCCTGATGATTTCTGGTTCACACCCACATACTGCATGACAGCCGCAGGAGTCGTCAAAGGTTACGAGAACCAGACGGTCTTTAAGCCCGCGAATGTGTGCACAAGAGCCCAGATGGTGACCTTCATCTGGAGGCTCATGGGGAGCCCCAAGCCTAAGACTTCGACCTGCAAGTTCTCCGATGTCAAGAAGACTGACTACTTCTACGAGGCCTGCATCTGGGGCAGCGAGAAGGGAATCGTAGAAGGCTATAAGGACGGGACGTTCGGTCCTCAGATCAACTGTGCCCGCCGCCATGCGGTAACGTTCCTCTGGAGGCTGGCAGGCAAGCCCGCTCCGGATTCAAA
>JAGAAI010000034.1 GCA_017615325.1 Clostridiales bacterium
ATCGTGGAGTATCTGCCTTTCCGCGCAGTCTACGACATCCCCCTGACGATCCTTCTCGACAAGGGTTCTGCGACAGACATCCCCGGCATCCTTATCCTGCTTGCCATCCAGCTCGTCTGGGCCGTCATAATGTATCTTGCATCGATGCTCTTCTGGAAATATTCGGTAAGGCGCATCACGGTGAATGGAGGTTGATCTTATGAGAAGAGGATTAGCATTTTATTCAAAGTTATACATAAAGATATTGAAGCAGGACTTGAAGTCCAAGATGAGCTACCGCGCCGACTTCATCATCTCGAACATCGGCATGATCTTAACGAATCTCGTGGGCTTCCTGTCATTCACGATCCTGTTCAACAACTTCTCGTCTATCAACGGCTGGAGCAAGTATGAGATGCTCTTTCTCTATGGCTTCGCTCTCCTCGCGCTGACTCCGGTGCAGCTCTTCTTCGACAACAACTGGAGCCTGAGATTTGCCGTCGAGTCAGGCGACTTCATCAAATACTGCTTCAGGCCGATCAATGTCTTCTTCTACTACATCTCGGAGGTCTTCGACGTCAAGGGATTGGGACAATTGGCATTTGGAATAGGCACACTGATCTATGCCTGGTCGCATCTTGACCTGGCGGTGACTCCGGGCATCATAGTGATGCTGCTGGTGAATCTTTTCGCCGCATCGTTCTTCATGATCGCCATGATGAACTTCGCCGCCGCGACCTGCTTCTGGATCCGCGGCTCCGGGATAGTTATGGTATTGATGTTTAAGTTCAAGGATTATGCAAGGTATCCTGTCACCATCTTCAACGGAGTCTTCAGGATCCTGTTCACCTTCATAATCCCGATCGGCTTCATCGCCTACTATCCCAGCCTCGCAGTGATAAGGCCCGGAGAGGATCTCTTCTTATCCTACCTGTCGCTGCCGATCGGGATCGTCTTCTTCATCTTAAGCTACGAGTTCTGGATGCTCGGCGCAAGGAAGTATTCCGGCACAGGCTCATGATGAATCTTGTGTGATTGCAGAAAAAGCTCAAAATGGTAGCAGTTACTGCTAGCATTTTTTCGAAAAACTGCTACCAATCTCATTATTTTCGAAAAATTGCATAAATCAGCTGTTTTGGTAGCAGTAACTGCAATCAAAATCGGCAAAAACTGCAATCACATGATGCTCTGCTCGCAAAAACTGCAATCACCAGATGCTCTGCCTTAATCAACAGCAAAAAACAGGCGCCCCGCGATGGAGCGCCTGTCTAGCAGATCAGATCTTTATTTATGCTGCACCTTTGCCGCCAGGATGTAGATGAAAGGCGAGTTCCAGTAGATAGCGACTTCGTTGATCGAATATGCCGTGTCGTTATCAACATAGGACTTTGCGCCGGGGACTCCAAGGAGAACGCTGATCGCATAAGGATCTTCGGGCTTGCTGTTAGGTCCGCCTACGACCATGCCGGGAACTGCGTGGCCCTTGTTCTGGGATGCCCTGTGGTGAGGGTTCTCGGCAGCGTGCTCGCCGAAGCCGGTGAGGAAGCTGTAGCCGGTTGCGTTCATGCCCATGATGTAGTCGACCTGGTAAGACGCGAGATCGTAATAATCCTTCTCATCTGTCATGAGGTAGCCTAAGTAGTAGAGCATACCGTTGTTGCAGATCGTGAGATTACTGCCCCAGGGGAACTGGGCCATCTTGTTGTAGTAGCCGTCACGGTTTGCAACGATGCTGTCGAACTGCAGTTCCTCGATGACACGCTCTCTCAAAGTCTTATAGAAATCGTCGTTCTTGTCTGCCTTGCCGGAGAGCAGGTAGGTGTGGATTCCATAGAGACCCATCTCGATCCAGCCAAGACCCAGTTCCATGTTGGCCTTGTAGAGTTCCTTAGCCTTGTCAAGGTAAGCCTGGTCACCTGTCGTCTCGAAAAGCTCTACGGCTGCCCAGAAGAACTCGTCTTTGTTGGATGCGTCGGGGTATTCGCCTGTTGCGACATCGTCAGGATTGATAAAGCCGGTTGTGTCGGCTGCTGCATTTGCTTCCATGTAGGCATATGCTTTCTTGGAAGCTTCGAGGCACTTATCCGCAAAGCTCTTGTCGAAAGGCTTATATACTCTTGAAGCCATTGCCATTACTGCGGCGAAGTCGCCTGTTGCAGTCGTGGATACAGGGAGTACGAGGAGCTGTTCTGTCTCATCTTCAGGCATGACCGTTGCAGGAAAGTTGGCGCATGTGACCTTGTGGTAAACGCCGCCGTTCTCGTCCTGCATCTTGAACATCCACTCGAGCTCGTAGCGGGCTTCGTCGAGGATATCGGGAACCTTGTTGCCGCTCTCGGGGATGCCGATCTTGTCGGACTTGTAGCCTGTGTCTTCGTATGTCATGAGGAGGTCGGCTACTGCCTTGGCGCCGGGAACAACATAACGGCCGAAGTCGCCTGCATCGTGCCAGCCGCCCGTGACGTCGATCAGCTTGTCTGTGCCGTAGATCTTGGCTTCACCCATGTGGCATTCCCTGTGGGCGAAGTCTTTGTACTCTTCACCGATATCGTCTGTAACCTCGCATCCGCAGCGCTGGGTGTAGAGCATGAGGATGGATGCGCGGAGTGCATCGTCGTAAACATCTTCTGCGATCGTGAACTTATAGGATTCACCGGTTCCTTCAACCTTGAGCTGATATGTGCCGGGCTTGGTCAGGGTGGAGAAGTTGGCGGATGCGATGTTGGTGTTGGATCCGCGGCAGAGGAATGTCTCGGAAAGAGTTCCGGAATATTCAACTTCGTTCGTATCGACATCAACAACATCGAAAGAAGTGGATGCAGGGTTCTCAACGAATGCCGTCTTCAAGTCGCCCGGACGGTAACCGACCTGATTTAGAGCGATGGGGTTGGCAGGATCGATAGGCTCGATCTCGACTGCGTTATCCATGTTCTTTACGACCATGGTGAGGTTATCGACATAGACGTTGTGTGCGCCGCCGCCCTGGTTGCCTAAGTTGAATGCAAAACGGGGAGCGGGGTCGGAGGGCTCATACATCGTGAAGACTGCCGTGATGTGTGTAGGCTCGGTGCCCATATGCGCTTTGTCTTCAACATAGTATGCGTGGTAGTCGCCGCCGTTTAACTGGATACGCCACTCGAAGTCACGCTCAACGTCAGCCCAGATGTCGAAGTCGATCTGGTACTCGGCGTTCTGGTACATGGCAAAACCGTCGTGGTAGATCTGGCAGGCGTGTGTAACGGTTCCGGGGTTTTCGATCTTTACGACCATCTTGCCGTCTTCACATGCGAGCTGGACGACTCCGCCGGACTCTGAATAGATATTCCAGGGGAAGTTCTCGGGATCATCGAAAGTATAATCCAGAGCATAGGCACCGTTCTCGAGGTTCTTTGTCTCGCGGTGGCCGGGCGTCGTCTTGTCGACTGTTGTCTCGCCGGTCTCCTCGGTGTCTTCAGCGCTGGTTGCTTCGCTGCTTGCATCGGTGCTGCTTTCAGTTGTTCCGGGCTGAGCGTTGCAGGCTGCAGCTGCCAGGAGCATTGACATAGAAAGCAGTAAAGCTACGATCTTCTTCATAAAAAAAGTCCTCCTTTTTGGATAACAGCCACATTATAAGGAAGATATATCGAAAAAAAAAGATTACATTACCGCATTTTTCTCTCATTTTTTTAAGGTAATCAGTTTTCAAATATTAGATAATACAATCGTCAAAGCAATGAAAACTTCATTTAGAGTCTCCTTTTAAGAAAGTGCCCGGGCGTAACACCCCGGGTTTTCTTTTGCCCCTTCAGATATGGTATCATTAGCGGGGGATAAGTCTTTTTCTGTTAACAGATTATTCCTTTTTTAGGTGAGAATAACCTTGGGGGAGGTAGTATAATACCGGTATGAGATACTGTTTATTCATTGGTGACATGTACAGGGAATATTCCCTGCGTATCATAAGGAATATGGACAACTATGCCAGGGAGAACGGGCACAGGGTCGATGTGTTCGGCGTGTGTTCATTGCCGAGCACCAACCCGCTCCACGTAATAGGCTTTAAGAGCATCCTGTCGCTCGCACCTATCCATGAATACGACGGCATAGTCCTCTGCTACGATACTCTCATTCATGAAGGTATGGCCAAGGAACTGGTGGAACAGCTCGTAAATGATGAGGATGCGCCGCCTGTCGTCTGCATCAGAGCTGAGATATCAGGACTTTACAATGTTATTCCCGATAACAGGAACCTGATGCATGAAGTCGCCCAGTATGTTATCTCCAAGTGCAAGACTGACAACATAGGATTTGTTACCGGAAGGGATGATCTGATCGATTCGGCTGAGAGACGCGCAGGTTTTGAAGATGCGATGCACGAAGCCGGTCTGGAGATCCGCGAGGAAATGATCTTCCACGGGGATTACTGGATCGATCAGGGGCCGCAGATGGCTGACTTTTTCATAAGAGAAGACGGCACTCTTCCCGAGGCCATAATATGTTCCAATGACTACGAAGCCATCGCTCTTTCCGATGAACTCATAAAGCGCGGCTACAAGATCCCCGATGACGTCATGATCAGCGGTGTCGACAATGCTTCCGATTCGGCAGATCACGTTCCGTCGCTCACTACAACGGCCATTCCCGAAGAGGCCCTCGTAAAGGCTGCGATGGAAGTTTTCGAGAAGATAGAAGCCAAGGAGAGCCCCGAGATCTACATCTCCGTTCCTGCAAAGCTCATTCCCCGTGAGAGCACGGGAGATCCTTTCGAGAGGGATGATGTATATAAGATCCTGCATGACCTCAAGTCTTTTGAGACCAGTTCGATGGATTTCATGAGAGAGTTCGTTGTCATGAGCATGCTCTTTGAGGGCGCACTGACGACGGATGCCGTTATCAAGGTTGCGCTCGAAAAGTTCAAGGAAGTGGACAGCGTCAAATCCTGTTACTTCTGCAGATATTGCGAGAATGACAGGTCTTTGGTCGGCCACTATAAGGAAAAGGGAGAGAACAATGTTGAGAATGTCTCATTCCCGAACGAACTCCTCCTTCCGGAAGGCTTCGAGAAGGATGGCATCGGAAGCTTCATCTTCCTTCCGATCTCATATAAGAACGAAGTTTACGGCTATGCGTGTCTCGATGCCGACACATCCCAGGATTTCTTCATCAACTTCAAGATCGAGTATCTCCTCTCGCAGATCGGCCAGAGCATCAACAGGCTCGAGCTCTACAGCAAGCTCTTCGGTATCTCCGATGTCATCAGCCTTTACATCAAGGATCCCATGACCGGCATGCTCAACAGGAGAGGCTTTGAGAAGAGGATCTCCGAGATGTTCGGCGAGGACGGCAAGAGCCTCCAGAATCTTGCGATCGTATCCATCGATATGGACCTGCTCAAATACATCAACGACAACTTCGGCCACAA
>JAGAAI010000035.1 GCA_017615325.1 Clostridiales bacterium
CGAAGAGATCTTCGACATGATGCTCGCCTACTACAATAAGGGCGGCACCTTTAAGATGGTTTCCGATAAGCTCGCAGAAGCTGCGAAGGATCTTGATTTTGACTACATCTCAGGCGGTGAGAGAAGAGACTACTTCTTCTCCATGATGCCCGCATATCTTCTCGGCAAGCCGCATCTCACGATCTATAAGGACATGACATCTGTCTATTCCGAGAAGATCGACGGCACGACTGTTGATTCCAAGGACATTGACCTTACGGGCAAGAAAGCCCTTCATATAGCAGACCTTATCACGGAAGCTTCGTCTTACGAGAGAGCGTGGATCCCGGTCATCAGAGGCTTGGGCTCTGAGATCACGGACACAGTCGCTGTCGTAGACAGATGCCAGAACGGCAGGGAAGTGCTGAAGAACCTGGGCGTTGAGCTCCACGCTCTTACGGGTATCGATGAGGCACTTTTTGATGAAGCAACAGAGAATGGTATTATAAACACAACACAAAAGGCCATGATCATGCACTTCCTTGAGTCACCTGCTGATTATATGACCGCATTTATCAAGGCTAATCCGGACTTTATAGTCGGAGAGATCGCCAAGGGCGGCAAGAACAAGGAACGTGCTGAATTAGCCATAGAGAAAGGATACTGCTGATGCTTAAAGATCCCTACGCAAAACTTTACGACGTAACGACCATCCATGATTTCCGCGACATTATCAAGCACAGAGTCAAGGATTTCCCGCAGAACCCTGTTTTCCTGGTAAAAGAGAAGAAGGGCGGAGAATATATACCGATCTCTACCGAGAAGTACGATCACGACATCGATTCGCTTGGTACATATTTTATGAATACCGTCGAAAAGGGCGCGAGGATCGCAGTCTTTGCCGAGACAAGATATGAAAGGTATACATCTTATCTCGCAGTAACAAACGGCGCAGGATGCGTAGTTCCTCTCGATAAGGAGCTTCCTGTAGATGATGTTTACAACATGCTCACAAGAGCTGAAGTAGAGATCCTCATTTTCTCCAAGTCCAAGCTCGATATCGTAAATCAGGTTTACGGCAAAGTAGATACCATGAAGTACTGGATCTGCATGGACGAGATCGATGACGACAGATTCCTATACTATCAGGATTGCTTAAAGATCGGTGAAGCTAAGCTCGAAGGCGGCGATAAGATCTTTACTGAGACCACGATCGATCCCGAGGAGATGACTATCTTGCTCTTCACATCAGGTACAACGGCTAAGTCTAAGGCAGTTATGCTCTGCCAGCGCAATATCTGCGAGAATCTAATGTCGATGTTCTCGATGCTCTATATCGATATTAACGACGTTTGGCTCTCGGTACTCCCTCTGCATCACACATATGAATGTACATGCGGATTTTTAGGCCAGGTATACAGAGGTACCACGGTAGCCATCTGTGAGGGATTAAGATACATCGCGCAGAATTTCCAGGAAGTAAGGCCTACAGCAGTCCTTATGGTTCCTGTAATGCTCGAACTCTTCTACAAGAAGATAATGAAGAATGTTAATTCTGATCCTGCGAAGGCTAAAAAGCTCCAGAAGGGCATCAAGCTTGCCAATGCTCTTCATTTTTCGCCCAAGATGCGTAAGAAGCTCTTCAAGCAGATCCATGATATCTTCGGCGGCAGATGCAGACTCATCATCGCAGGAGGCGCGCCCATCAATCCGGATATCCTGAAGTTCTTCCAGGACATCGGTCTTATCTGCGTTCAGGGCTACGGCCTTACGGAATGCTCACCGATCCTGGCGCTTAATAGGGACGTTTATTTCAAGAACACAGCTGCAGGCATCCCCGCTGTAGGCGTTGACGTAAAGATCCTTGATCCTGACGAAGACGGCATCGGCGAGTTCATCGCTAAGGGACCCAACATCTTCATGGGTTACTACAACGATCCGGAGAACACGGCAGCTTCATTAGACAGCGACGGTTACTATCACACAGGTGACCTGGGCTATATCGACAAGGATCACTTCTGCATCATTACGGGCCGTAAGAAGAATGTCATCATTGCCAAGAACGGTAAGAACGTTTTCCCTGAGGAGATCGAATATCTGCTCTCGCTTAGCCCTTACGTTGCAGAGTCTGTTGTATCAGGCGTTGAAGACAAGGTAAAGGACGACATCGTTGTAACCGCAACGATCTTCCCGGACTTAGAGGAGATCAAGGCCAAGCTCGGCACGGAAGAGGATCCTACCGAAGAGCAGATCATGGCGATCCTTAAGGAAGTAGTCACGGCCACCAATGAGAAGCTCGAAAGCTACAAGAAGATAAAGAACACAGTCTTGAGGATGACGGAGTTCGAGAAGAACACATCCAAGAAGATCAAGCGTTACTAATATTGAGGGGGCCTGACCCCCTCATTTTTTTGTCACTTCTCAGCAATTCTGATCTGCACAGGTTGGGTACTTGGTTGCGAACTCGTTTTCGAGAAGATTTCTTGAATGGTTCGTTAGTGCGTACTTGGGATATAATAGCAGTTATTGAATTAGAATGAGGTACATTTATGTTTAACGACAGTGATTGCCAGAGAATACTTGAAGAGGCAATGTCAACGACGGCGGATTTTGCCGAAGTCTATCAGGAAGTGGCTGAAGTAAAGTCTGTCAGCCTTCTTAACGGCCAGGTCATAAGGGCTGCTACGGGTTTTGATTCCGGCACGGGCATCAGGCTCTTGTCAGGTACCAATTCAGTCTATGTTTATTCGAGTGACAACGACATTGAAGTGCTCTTAAAGCTCGCCAGGGAAGCAGCTGCAGCCATCAAGGGCAGCGACAAG
>JAGAAI010000036.1 GCA_017615325.1 Clostridiales bacterium
ACCAAGAGGGACTCATCGGACCTTGCAGGAACTTTGCGCTCCACGCCGTCATTGGTCACGACCGTGAGTTCGAATGTCTTTCCTGAATACTGTCCCGTAAATTCGGAATCGCGGTCTCCGAGCCTGTATTCTCCGTATGCATCGAAGCGGACGGACTTGCGGGGAAGTCCCAGTTTATCTGTCTCGCCCCGAATGTAATCGTACATGCCCTGCGAGCCGCAGACAAATACGGAATAGCTTCCGCTGTCGCCGCCGTATTTTGCTATCAGTTCAGATGATATGAACCCATGCTCGAATCCATCTTTCTCTTCGTCGGATAAGACGTGGACGACCTTGATGCGGTCGGACCTCGCACAAAGGGAATCGAGTTCGTCGCGGAAGAGGATCTCTTCTTCCGTGCGGCTTCCGTAGAGGAGTGTAAGAGAAAAGTCTTCAGTGCCGTCAGCAACAGCCGCTGCGAGCGACATGAAGGGTGCGATCCCGGAACCGCCTGCAACACCGACAATGTGTGATGAATCGCGGAGAGGTTCGTAATAGAAAAAACCGGAAGGAGCGGAGATATCAAGCTTATCTCCGACTTTCAGCTTGCTGTTTATGTATTCGGAAGCAAAGCCGTTCTTCATGTTCTTAACGACGATGCGGTATGTCCCTGACAGGGCTTCAGAAGGGGAAGCGCAAAGTGAGTAAGGTCTTGTAAGAACAGAGTCTCCGATATTAAGGGAAAGGCTTATATACTGGCCTGCCCTGAAGTAGGCGAGCTTGTCTGTGCCCCGCGTCGGGTCGGCTTTGAGTGTATAGCACTTTGCCCCATTAAGTTCCTGTATTTCTGATATCAGAACGTGCTGGACCTTAGGATGAAGGTTCCGAGCGAGCACGTTGGCATTGTAGTCGTACTTAGGAAATTCGTCGGATGCTTTATCGATTATCGCGCGGCGCTTAGGAACGATCTGTTCAAAATCTTCTGCGGGGATCTTGTCAAGGTATGTCTTGTCGCTCATTATTTGCCACCTCCCATCACGTATCCTAAGATGCGGAATGCTGTTCTGTTACCCGAAGTATAGGTTGGGAAATATCCAGACAGGGAGGAGGCGTGGCCGCCAACAAAGAAGAGTCCGGGAATAGTCGGCTCAGTGCCCTCGGCGACGAGTCTTGAAGACATGCCGTCCCATCTTAACGAACTGTAACCGTAGACAGATCCTTGCGGAGTTCCCATGTATCTTGCAAAGGTTACGGGACTTGCTATCTCGATCTCCTCGATATGCTCACGGATCTTAAATCCCATGATCTTCTCCAGATTCCCGATCATCTGATCAGCGATCCTTCTCTTGGTCTTAACATAATCTTCTTCAGTTACATCGGCCCAGGCATCGGCAGTGTAGGAGATAGTTAAGATCATCTCGCAGGTGCCGGCGGGTGAACAGTCGGGAACGGCGATGTTTAGACAGCATACATCAAGAGCATAGTCTGAATATTCGAGTGTTACCGATGAGTCGTAGATCACCTTGGAATCTGCTGTCGTACTGATAAAGAGAGTGTAGTCTTTGATCCCTATTTCATCAGGAGGAGCATCGAGTCCGAGATAGACAGAGAAGGCCCTGAATCCGTACTCCCGCGCATTGACTTTTTTGCGTTCAAATGGAGGCACCAAAGACTTGTCGTCGAGAAGTTTGGAATAGATTACCTCGGGGAATGCGTTCGATGCGATCGCTGTGCATAAGAACCGTCGTCCGTCGGCAACTTCTACGCCGCACACGGCTCCTTTATCGGTAAGCACTCTGGTGACTTCCGTATCAAAGAGGAAGGTAGCACCCAAAGATGTGCAGCGCTTCACGATCGCAGCGGACAAAGAATGGGATCTTGCGCGCGGCGCATAGGCACCGTTTACGAAGTAGCCATATACCATCATGAGATAGCGTGATGCATCAACGGTGTTGATGTCGATGCCCTGGTATGGCCAGTAGGCTGTCATGATGTCGATGCATTTGTCGCTCATGCCCAGGACGCGGAACAGTTCTCCCGCTGAGATTGTCATTATCTTCATGAAGTTGGAGTGTTCGTTCCTTAAGATCTCGGGATCAGGATTCCCTTTTGCAGATCCCCAATATTCAAGACCTGCTGCCATGTCTTTGTAGACATCAAAGAAGCGTTCCATCGGCTCTATGTCATCAGGGCATGTCTCGCGGATAAAGTTCATGACATTTTCCTTCCCGTGAGGGAAAGTGACGTCGAGTGACCTTACTCCGTCTTTCTCGACGATATAGCGGAAAGCATCTTTTATCGGGACCATGTCAGTCTCGATGCCCAGTTCGTCAAAGAGGAGGCCTAATTCCCCGCGGGCTTCACCTTCCCCGAAGTCAGGTATCTCATGAAGTGAAGCTTCGAATTCAAATCTGCCTCGAACAAAACTCGAAGCAGCACCACCGGGAAGATTGTGTTTCTCTATTACCAGGACTTTAAGTCCCATCCTTGATGCCCGGCATGCCGTCATGAGACCGCCGTTACCTGCACCGATCACGACCAGATCGTATTTTTCTGCCAAAGTAACACCCCCTTGACTATATGCATCTAAGGTCATTCTAACACAAGAGGGGAAATGGTGTGCAACGGAGAAATGAGATTGTCTCTTTTATGGTATATAATATTTTCAGTTGCTACGAAGGAGGAGATACAAAATGGCATATGACAGCAGTGATCTGACAAGATATGTTAAGGAACTTACAACGCAGATGGATAAGTTCGATATAGTGCTCAGGGCCTACTACGAACTGAT
>JAGAAI010000037.1 GCA_017615325.1 Clostridiales bacterium
ATCCGTAAGAACAAGGGAGTTACACCCGAGGATGCTGCCAAGCTCGTAAAAGATCCCATGTACTACGGCATCATGATGGTAAAGACAGGCGATGCAGACGGACTGGTATCCGGCGCTGTTCACACGACAGGCGACATGCTCCGTCCTGCTCTGCAGATAATAAAGACAAAGCCTGAGATGAAGATCGTATCTTCGAGCTTCCTCATGGACTGCCCCAACAAGTCATTGGGTGAGGACGGACTTTTGGTATACGCAGACTGCGTAGTCATGCCCGCTCCTACCGCAGAAGAACTTGCTTATATCGCGATCGCTGCGGCTGATACCGCCAAGAGGCTCTGCGGATTCGCTGAACCCAGAGTCGCATTCCTGTCGTTTTCTTCAAAGGGATCTGCCAAGCATGATTCCGTTACTAAGATCCAGGAGGCTGTAGCCAAGGCTCACGAACTGGCTCCCGACCTCTTGCTCGACGGCGAACTGCAGTACGATGCTGCAATAGTACCCGAGATCGGCGCATCCAAGGCACCCGGAAGCCCCGTTGCAGGAAGGGCGAACGTCCTTATCTTCCCTGATCTCCAGGCAGGAAACATCGGATACAAGATCACCCAGCGTGTAGGCGGAGCCGACTGTTTTGCCGTGCTCCAGGGTCTTAACATGCCCTGTAACGATCTGTCTCGCGGGTGCTCGGTCGAGGATATAGTCAACACTGTTGCCATGACTGCCGTACAGGCTCAGATCTGACACTGTTTTCTTTAATAAGTAAAAATCGGATTAATCGGGTATAATGTCCTTGTAGCAGACTTTTTACCTGGTGATCATTTGGGCTCACGTTTGGGGCGTTAGGAAAGAAGGACGTTAAATGAACGGGACTAATGTATCAGATGAACCCCGTAATGCAGGATCCGGCAGACTGGGCCTGCGCTCTTTAGGGCGCAGTATTGCCTTGCTGTTAATAACGTTCATCACAGTTATTTCCGCTTTTTTCATTATCACAAGAGGTGCCGTGACCGGAAGAGCCGATGAGACGGAAGCCGGGCAGGACAGATTATCCATTGACGTTACAGGTGACGGAAGCGGATATTCTGCAATCCTTTACGACATGAATAACGGCTTGCCGACTTCGGAATCAAATGCCGTATTAGTTTCCCGTGAGGGCTCGGTCTGGATAGGCGGTTATGCAGGTCTTATCCGTTACGACGGAGCTTCTTTTACCAGAGTAGAAGGCAATACGAATATAGCCAGCGTTATCTCGCTTTTCGAAGATTCCAAAGGCAGGCTCTGGGTAGGTACTAACGATTCAGGAGCAGCAGTCCTTCTGGATTGGAATTTCAAGACTTTTAACAGGGAAGATGGTCTGAGGTCATCTTCTGTTCGTGACATAACCGAAGACGACAATGGAAATATATACCTTGCAACTACGGAAGGCCTCTACTATCTTGATAATGATCTTGTCCTGCATGAAGTCAATGCCCCGCAGCTTACAAATGCTTATGTCCGTTCGATAAAGACCGGCAGAACGGGTGTTATATATGGTGTTACCTTAGGTAAAGACGCCATATTTACCGTGGAAGACGGTATCCTTACGGGTTATTACAATGTCGCGGAGGCCGGAATCGAGGGTGTCAGGGCAGTGCTGCCTGATCCCGAAGATCCCAGCCTTGTATATATCGGAACGGAAGATAACATCATATACTACGGCTCTTTATCAGGCGATGGTTTTACCATACAGGAGAAGATCAAGACCAGAGCCATGAAGTATGTAAATTCCCTGGAATATGTAGGGGGAATGATTTGGGTATGCGGTGATAACGGATTCGGATATATAGATGAGTTTACTTACTATCCCTTCAAGAATACCCCGATGAACCAGTCGATAGAGATGGTCTGCTCCGATTATCTGGGGAACCTTTGGTTCGCATCTTCAAAGCAGGGCGTAATGAAGGTGGTTCCCAACCAGTTTACCGACATTTACTGGAAGAACAACCTTGCTTCTGAAGTCGTTAATACGACTTGTCTTTACCGCTATAAGCTCTTTATCGGAACCAAGAACGGCGGCATCAGGGTTGTCTCAAATGCAGGTCTCATAAAGTATATCCCCGTAAGATCGATCGTAAAGGGAGGAAAGCGGGAAAGTTGCGATAAGAATCTCGTGGACGAGCTTAAAGACACAAGGATAAGATGCATTGAATCCGATTCTAAGGGGAACCTCTGGATCTGCACATTCAGCGACCTGGGACTCGTGAAATACAATGACGGGGAGATGACGATATTTACCAGGGATGACGGTCTGCCCTGTGATTCATCGGAACGCATAAGGTGTATCAGCGAGATGAAGGACGGATCTCTTGCGATTTGCTGTACCGGCGGACTTGCGATAATGAAGGACGATAAGATAGTCAAGGTCTATGACGAGTCTTCGGGCATCAGGAATACGGAGATCCTGACCTGCGCATGTTTGGATAACGGTGAGATCCTCTTAGGAACAGACGGTGGCGGCATCTACAGGATAGACGGGAATAATGTCACCCATATAGGGGTCGAGCAGGGTTTGAGTTCTGAAGTTGTTCTGAGGATCAAGAAAGATAAGACAAGACCTGTCGTATGGGTGATCACGAGCAACTCTTTAGGTTACATTGGCGAAGACAATACGATAACCACACTGGATGCCTTCCCTTATTCCAATAACTTTGATCTTATCGAGAATTCGAAGGGTGAGATGTGGGTGCTGTCGAGTAACGGCATCTATGTGTCCAAGGTCGATGATCTCCTCGACGGCGGTGATATCAGCGCCCTCCATTACGGAACGGATAACGGGCTCCAGTGCATGCCGACATCTAACAGCTATTCATATCTTGATGAAAACGGAGATCTTTATATAGCCGGTTCGATCGGAGTATCCAGAGTCAATATCGAGAAGGAATTCGAGAACGTAAAGAACTTTAAGCTGTCAGTACCTTATGTCTCGGCGGACGGAAGATATCTGCTCCCCACTTATGACGGATCCTTTGTTATTCCCTCTGATACCAAGAAACTGTCCATCGGTCTCTTTGTATATAACTATTCGCTCATGAATCCGGATGTTTCATATGAGCTCGTTGGCGTGGATAAGGCACCGGTTGTTCTTAAGAGGAGTGAACTCAAGAACATAGACTACACGAACCTTAAGGGCGGTGAGTACAAGTTCA
>JAGAAI010000038.1 GCA_017615325.1 Clostridiales bacterium
CAACTTCCCATTCTCCTTAACGTTCTCTTGGAACAGTAAAAATGACGAGTTAGTATCTACTCTGTCTCACTGTTGCTTGAAGTTTACAACAGTGATGAAGCTTTCACATCTCCCTGTTTAACTTTTTATCATGCCTCCTTAAGGCCCAGTTTAATGCCCGAATAAGAATATACTCAAAAAGGGCAAAAAGCAAGGCGACATTTACATTCCTTACTTACAGTAGCTTTCCGTCTTCAAGATAGAGTCTCTTGACTCTCTTGCCGACATCACAGGTTATCTCGTAGTTGATCGTTCCTATATAGGACGAGAGATTATCGGAAGGATTGCCCTCACCGAAGATCTCCACTATATCCCCTCTCTTTATATCTGATCCGGTTACGTCTGCCATGCACATATCCATGCATACGTTTCCGATTATGGGATATTTCTGACCATTGATATTGAGCATGAAGCCGTTCGACAGTCTTCTCGAAAAGCCGTCAGCATACCCTATTCCGATCGTTGCGACCTTAGTCGTCTTATCGGCAGTAAAATGCCTTCCGTAGCTGACAGTTGCACCCTCGGGGATATCCTTTACGAATATGACCTTGGCAAGCCAGGTCATTACGGGCTTTAGATCAGGCATCTTATCCCTGTCCGGGCACCCTTCTGGATACATTCCATAAAGGATGAGACCTGCTCTTACCGTATCCAGATGCATTTGAGGGAATCTCATGATACCGGCACTGTTGCATATATGGTGCCTTGTAAACCTGACGCCCTTATTTTCGAGCCTTTCGACCATATCCATATAGATCCCGAACTGCTTGTTCGTGTATTCGTCATCTCCCGTATCCGATACTGCGAAATGGGAGAAGATACCTTCAGGGATAAGTCCGGGAAGTTTAAATATCTCAACTATCTCATCATCAGCGGAGCCGTCAGTCTTAAATCCTATGCGGCCCATACCGGTATCGATCTTGATGTGGATCTTGCAGTCTTTTCCCTGCTTCACGGCTTCTTCTGACAAAAGCCTTGCATCTTCCATTGTGTAAACGGCCTGACCGATACCATACTTTACGATATCAGGGAACCTGTCTGGAGAAGTAAAACCCAGGATCATGAGAGGCCTGGTAATTCCGCTTAAGGCAAGATCCTTGGCTTCATCTACCGTTGCCAGACAGAAGCCTGCCGCACCCTCTTCTTCAAGGACCTTGGCAAGTTTTACCGCGCCATGCCCGTAAGCATCAGCCTTGACCACGCAGAACATGTCCGTGCTGTCCTTTGTCAGGGCCTTGATCTGTCTGTAGTTGAATCTAACCGCATCCAAATCGATCAGTACACATGATCTGTCAAACTCTACGTCTTTCATCTCTGATATCTTATCCTTCATCAAATATTCCGTTCATAACATCCGTAAACTTCTCCGGCAGGTCTGACGGGAGCATGACCCTCTCGCCCTTTTCTGATCTGGACAGGATACCTGCCTGGGAATGGATATATACCGCTGCTCTTGCTGCGTCTTCTGCCCTCATGCCCTGGGCATAAAGACCCGTCAAAAGGCCTGACAGTACATCTCCCGAGCCGCCTTTGGCAAGTCCGGAGTTACTGACCTTGCAAATATAGCTCTCCCCTTCAGGGTCTGACACCATTGTATGATCGTTCTTTAATACAAGGACCAGCCTGTATTCTTCGGCAAACTTTGCCGCGCCCTCTTCATCAGGCTTGAGAACTCCGTCGCACAGCCTTGCGAATTCGCCCAGGTGAGGAGTCAGCACCGCCGGGTCCAGACCCTTATCTGATCTTTCCGCTATAAGGGGCAGATAATGGTCTTTATAGCGCGAGATTATATTCAGGGCTGACGCGTCTATTACGAGGGCTTTTGCATTAGTAATAAGAATGGTAAGGACCGTTCTTATCCTGTCATCTTCTTCGTCCGTTCCGGGACCTATGAGACAGGCAGATGCCTTGGGATAGTATTTCTTTATCGCAGCCCTGCTCTCTTCCACGTCATTGCCGATAGAAGATGTAAGAGCGCATGGACAGTTGATCTGAACGGGAAGGAGAGATTTATCGTCGGACATATATCTTACCATCCCGACACCGCTCCTTAAGCAGGACTCGCAAGCCAAAACTCCGGCTCCCGTCATATAGGGGCTCCCTGCAACGATAAGAGCCTGTCCGAACGTTCCCTTATGTCCCGCGGGATCCCTTGCGGGCATCAATTGTCTTACGGAATCCTTCGTGATCTCAAGCATCACGTTCCTCATCCCTTCCTGCGGGGATGTCTCCCTGCTTGATGTTTTCGATGAGACCTATATCGAAAGGTGTCTCCTGGTAAACATAGTAGTTGAGCCAGTTTGTATACATGAGGGTCGCAGAAGACCTCCAACGCAGAAGGAACCCTTTGGAAGGATCATCGTCAACATAGTAGTTTACCGGCATATCGGGATCGATGCCGGCTGCAATGTCACGTTTGTACTCGCGGTCCAATGTATCAGCATCGTATTCGGAATGACCCGTTATGAAGATCTGTCTGCCTGTAAGATCCGATACGGCATAGATACCGCACTCCTCCGATTCAGACAGGATCCTTAATTCTTTTACATTAGCTATATCCTCACGCCTTACCTCGGTATATCTCGAATGAGGAACATAGAAGATATCGTCAAAACCGCGGAAGAGCTTTACCGGACGGCTGTAGGTCATGCTGTGCTCAAAGATTCCCGAGACCTTGCGGTCCAGGACATACTTGGGGATGCCGTAATGGTAGTAAAGGCCTGCGAAAGCACCCCAGCAAAGATGCATGGTCGAATAGACGTGGGTCTTGCTCCATTCCATGATCTTGCAGAGTTCCTCCCAGTAATCGACTTCCTCGAAAGGCATCTTCTCTATGGGAGCGCCGGTTATGATCATGCCGTCAAAATACTGATCAGAGATCTTATCGAATGTAAGATAGTATCTGTTTAAGTGAGACTGGCTCGTATGGCGGGATTCGTGAGATGCCATACAGAGAAGCTCTATGTCCACCTGGATAGGTGAATTAGAAAGAGCGCGCAAAAGCTGGGTCTCAGTCGTGATCTTATCAGGCATGAGATTAAGGATGATTATCTTTATAGGTCTTATATCCTGTGTCAGAGCTCTCGTCTCTTCCATAACGAAGATACGCTCTTTCTCGAGCGTTGCACGTGCTGGAAGATTGTTCGGGATTCTTATCGGCATATATTATCTCCTGGTTTCTTATGATCCTATGAATTCGTTAAGGATGGACCTCTCGGGTACACGGTCCTGATCGATAACGGGGATCATGTTAAGGTGTTCTGTCAGTACCGCTGCCTTGGCCATTGCGGCAGACAGATCAGCGAAAGGCTTTCCCGTGGGCGATCTCTTCATAAACACATTCGCTTCGGCCGTTCCGTTGTTGATCTGATCAACTGCTATCCTGATATCGCCTAATGCCATCGGAGCCAGAACAAGAGGCTCATAAGCTAAGAATGAGTTGACATGATAATCTGCAGCTGCCAGATACTCGTCAACAAAAGACTCTTCAGATCTGGCGATCATCGGCCAGTAATCGATCGTGGAGATCGCATGGGCGTCCCTGTGCCTGTTGTCCCTTACGATCCTTCTTATCAGGCGGATCTCGCGGCTGTCCATGAGCTTGGAATCACAGAAGACATTACCGTAAGGCATGATGAACACCTTGGCACACATAGATCTGTCTATATTACCTGAGATCCTGGGAGACAGGCCGTGAAGGCCCTCAACTACCAGAACACCGTCGTCGGGCAGTCTTATGGCAGATTCGGGAGAACCTTCCTCCTGGATCCTGGTCATGAAGTTAAAGTGGGGCGGGATAACCGTCTTATGATCTAATATATCCTTAATATCCTGCTCGCACCTTGCAATATCAAGAGCCTCTATGGTCTCAAAGTCAGGTCTTCCATCCTTGTCACAGTTAAGTTCGGTTATATTGTAGTAGTCATCAAGTGACAGGAAATGAGCAGTCCTTCCTCCCTGGGTGATCCCGTCTGCAAGTCTCATGGTAAAGGTAGTCTTGCCGGAGGATGTAGGCCCTGATATGAAGATGGCTTTGACAGCCTTATCCGAACAGATCTGCTTTACGATCCTGTCTATCCTCGAAAGGAATACCTCTTCTGATTCTGCGATAAACTTCGGAAGCCTTACCTCACCTAAGCTCTCTTCCAGCTCTTCGATCGTAATATCAGTCTTATCCTGTAACTCGGCCATATCCTGTCCTTCCTTATCTTCTGTTAGGTATGAATCTCTTTATGATGAGCTTGTCGATCACCCAGTCATAGCAATACTGCAGTATTCTGTAGAGAAGATAGATGATCCCCGGAACGACAACAGCCAGAACGACTATGAGCAGCACCACGAAGAGGACATGAAGACCGCCCGCCAGGACTCCGATGACTGTAGCAAAAGAACCCGTGCTCGAAGCAAATCTCTCAGTATATGTTTCCAATGTATCATTAAGATAGCCTATTACGAAGGTCTGAAGATCATCTGCCCCAACAGTTATCCTGGAACCTATGAGAGTTACCGTAAAACTCACCACGAGAAGGCTCTTTATAACCTTCTCGATCATAACCAGGGCCTTGCCCCAGGCAGGCATCCTGTAATATCTCATGCAGATAAAAGGACATGCAACGAAGAGGAGCCCGAAGATAACGAGCTCAACTGTTGAGAATTCACCAATGAATACCAGTGGCTTGCCGCTCACATAGCCGTAGAGGACGAGCGATTCAACAAAAAGACCGTAGAGCACGAACAGTGCCGTATGCCTTCTGTTCTCAAAATCAGTATCGCTCCATAATTTCCCGAGAAACAGTCCTTCGAGATAATCCATGTCGTCTCCTTATGCCCTTCTTGCTTACTTAGAGGATCACCTCAAAGTGAAGCTCGTACCGGTAGTCGATTCGATGAGAGACCTCAGTTCATCCCACTTCCTGGGGAAGTTCTGACTGCACTCGGCGCTTACTACCGTCTTATCCTTAAATTCGGCCTTCATCTTCCATGAACCGGGTACTGCGACCTTCTTGCCGAACTTAGTAACATCGCCCTCTTTATATGCCATGATCCACTCAAGGACTCCGATCTCGGGGAGTCTTGTCTTGAGAAGATCAAACTTGTCTTTATTTATGAGAGACGTGAAATTATTATTCCACATGTAATTGTCTCTCCATGACAGGATCTTTCTCTTGAAATCATACTTGACTCTGTAGCCCTCGTCAGTAAAGGAGATTATCTCCACTTCCAAAACCGCTAAGTCTTCGTACATTTTCTTAGTATCCATATCAGTCCAACCTTCCGTCATGCGATCTTGATCCCGAAGATCGATCCAGAGGTGGTACCGATGACCGCCGTATTACCCCAGACGACCGGTGATGCTTCAAAGCATACTCCGGTTGATGTCTTTCCCTCTGTCTTAAAGAGTCTTGCCGTCTGAATATATGTGATCCTCTTGCCGTTGGATGCGTCTATAAGATGGATCTGTCCTATGCTGTCACCGATCATGATATATGCGTTGCCTTCTGAGTCATATATATCGACCGGTGAACTGTAGGAATAGATGTTCATCTTATATTCCCATACTAAGGTTCCGAGTGTCTTATCATATGCAACAAGCTTGTTTCCGCTTAAAAG
Source organism: Clostridiales bacterium (assembly GCA_017615325.1). Classification (GTDB taxonomy): domain Bacteria; phylum Bacillota; class Clostridia; order Saccharofermentanales; family Saccharofermentanaceae; genus Saccharofermentans. The sequence continues at coordinate 5,650 of JAGAAI010000038.1, forward strand.
GCCGTTGGTCATGCTGTAGGAGAATATGACCAGATTGCCGATGGATCTCTTTCCTATGATGGGATTTCCGAAGCATCCGCCGCTCTGATCTGTCTCTGAAGTCTGACCGTTATAAGTATAACATGACTCGGACGTCTGCCATACTTCCTCACCCGTAAGGCCGTTGAACTTATAGACGTATGCAGCTCCGTTGTATTCGCCGACAGCACCCTGGTTATCGACCTCACAGCCGACATATACGAAAGGCACTCCGTCTTCCTCATCGATAACGGGAGTAATGTCGGAATCGTCACCAAGTTTGCGGCACCATACCATCTTCATGGCATTGATATCAAGACAGATAAGATTCTGCGTGTTATCTACAAAATATCCGTAGTTACCGTATAGAGCGATGGAACTTTCGACACCCATATGGGATGCGGTATTGTCGTTGAAGATATACTTGTAGGCACATACTTCGGGGTTGATAGTTATGGCAGATGACCCTTCGGAATAGACGGTATTGAGCTTGATCGTATAGATAAGTCCGTTCTCACAGGGCCAGATAAGAGTATCTGTCTCAGCCGACACGATCGGTGAAGAATCGAATGCGTGCCAGCCGCTCCTGTATGCACCATCCTCAGTGCCCTCATAAGAATAAAGGCAGATGCCGTCCACGAGCGAATAGATATACATACCGAACTTACCGCTCTCAGCGTTATCATCCGTCTGTCCGACATAAAGGAGAGGATATCCTCTGGGATCAAGCGCAGGTGTTCCCTTGACGGAAGCTCCCACATCGATGGGGTCTCTTGTAAATTCTCCCGTCTCAAGATCCATGAAATAGACCTTGCCGTCCAATGCCGCAGCAATTACCTCTACAAGACCTTCCTTGGACTTTGCACTATCCTTAAGGTTCATGGTGCTCTTCATGGAATCCGGCCACTGGACCATAAGGGGCTGGCCTGTCCATCTTAAGCCCTTCCATTCGAAAAGCTGGGTCGATGCAAGCTTGGATCCTATATCGGAGAATTCCCATGTCTGTTCCACGGTTCCTTCCTTGACTTCGGTATTCCCGAAAGATGCGCAGTTACGGAAATTATTGCCCCTGAATGTAAAGATACCCGGCATTTTGCCGTAATTGATGGGATCCGTAAAGTAGATTGGTTCTGCTCTTAAGTATTCCTCGGTATCGTCTCCCCCTATCGTAACAGATTCCACAAGACCTCTTGCAGCAGGATCCGCTTCTGCTACGACCTTTGCATCCTTATCGATAACGACCGAATTTCTGGCAGGATAAAGGAGCGGGTTCTGATATGTTTCAAGGGGAGGCGCAGGCGTCGGTGTAGGCGTCGCAGCGGATATGAATGAACTTACTTCGCTTCCGTCAACTCCCGTTACCACGTCTCCCGAACCATTCTTCTTAAAGTAAACTACGGCCAGCACGGCAGTAAGCGTCACAAAAAGGACCGTCATGATGACGACCAGCATGACCTGTCCCTCGTTAGGATCGCGGGAAGGCTTATAGTAACTGTTGTCAGGTTCTATGTACTGCTGTCTCATTTCCTTTTCTTTCCGTGCAACACCGACGGCCCGGTGTCCGCATATAATAGAGCATTTTACCACGAGGGAGCAAAATCCTCAACATAAGCCAATAAGTATCATATATTTAAATGGAAAAGTCTTGAGGATCAGAGATCTCCTGCGATCCTCATCAGTTTCTGGATCCGGTTGTTCATACCGGATTTAGATATCGGGGGATTCATCATCTCCCCCAATTCAGCTATCGATGCTCCCGGGTTCTCAATGCTGGCCCTGGCAGCCTGCTGGAGCTCATCAGGCAAGTCAAGGGCTTTATCTGATCTTAAGAGTTTCTCAAACAGGTCATTGCGCGAAGCCCCGGCCTCAGCCTGTCTTCTCGTATTCCAGTCATCACAGTTCACCTCACGGGTTATCTGCTTTCTTAAGTCGTGTTCGATCCTTATGTTCTCGAAGCTGAGCCTCGAAGAATCGGCACCTATCATGCCTATAAAATCGGATACGTAATCTCCGTTCTTGAACTTGATGCAGTTGATCCCGCCTCTCTTGCCCATGACAGGTTCGATCTCTTCATAAGACAGGAGAGCGAACACTGTCTTGGCAGCGCCCTCACTCTTCAGATGAAGTTCGACTTTGTATGTATTTTCAGGATCGCTTATATGTCCTGCTGCGATGCAGGCTCCGCCCAATAAGGCTCTGACATTACTGTGTGTCAGTTCCGAAGGATCCGGCAGTTCGCCCTTTAAGAAAGATCTGACTTTCTCTGTTACCTTCTCCGGGATCTGTCCTATATATACTTTTCCGTCCTTTATATTGGACGGGATCTTCCATTCTGAAAGAAGATTTGTAAGTCTCCCCGAGACCTTTCCGCATGCCTTGATCTTTCCTGAGATCTCTTCTCCGTCAGATGAAGCCATCAGAAGACCTGTCAGGAACCACACAAAAGAGTCAGCGCTATATCTGACCTTACAGACCTCATATTTTACGTTATCCGAGAATGACAGCTCGCTCATCTTACTGATCAAACTCTCCTATGAGCTTAACTTCCAGTTCAAGCCTGACGCCTGACGTGGAAAAAACCTTATCCTGTACATAACGGATAAGACGGTAAACATCCGTTGCGGATGCCACTCCTCCCACATTAACGACAAAACCTGCGTGCTTTTCCGATACGCGGGCACCGGAATCATCAAGTGAGAAACCTTTAAGTCCGGCATCCTCTATGAGCCTGCCTGCAAAATAACCTTCCGGTCTCTTAAAAGTAGAACCGCATGAAGGGTGATTTAAGGGCTGGGAATTGATCCTCTTCTGCCGGAGTTCGTCAGTATATTCTTTTATCTTCGTGATATCTCCTTCGTGAACTTCAGCCTTCATACCGAGGATGACGGTATCTTCCATGCCGGAGAATATACTCTTCCTGTAACCGAAATCTGCCTCATCTCCTGATATCTTCCTGATATCACCGTCCTGCCAGTAAGTAACTTCTTTGACTATGTCTGCCATCTGCCTGCCGTAGGCTCCGGCGTTCATGAAGACAGCGCCTCCTACGGCGCCCGGGATCCCGCAGCAGAATTCCGCCCCTTCAAGACCGTTGTTGACGCAGGTTGCACCGAAAGATGCAAGCATCGCTCCGGCCTCGCAGTCTATGACTCCGGCACCGTCGCTGATCTTACAGTCTATCCTGCTCATGGGCTTTCCGATCCTTATGACAAGCCCGTCAAATCCCTTATCAGAGATGAGCACATTGGATCCTGCTCCGAGCAGGACAACAGGAAGGCTCTCGCGCCTTGCAAATTCAAAGGCTTCTCCAACCTGATCGGCGGATTCGGGCTCGGCAAAGAAAGCGGCGGGACCGCCGCATCTCATTGTCGTATAGGGTTTAAGTGATACGTCTCTTCTGATGTCGATATCAGCCATATGTCTGGTCTCTTCCCGGGAATACGCGGCTCACAAGATTCTGGGCCGCATTGAATCCCATCTTATTGACCCTGTGGTTGATGGCGGCAGCCTCAACGATGATGGCAAGGTTACGTCCGGGTCCTACGGGGATCGTGACAGAAGGAACCTTGACGCCTAAGATCTCGGTCGTCTCGTCTGTAAGACCGAGCCTGTCGTAAGACTTCTTCTCGTCCCATAGTTCGAAATTGATGACGAAGTCAATGGATTCCTGAGGCTTTACCGACGATACGCCGTAGAGTTCCTTAACGTCCAGGATACCGATACCGCGGATCTCGATGAGGTGTCTTATTACTTCAGGAGCAGAGCCTATGAGTTGGGTCTCGGATACCTTCCTGATCTCGACCTGGTCGTCTGCAACAAGCCTGTGTCCACGCTTAACGATCTCAAGAGCCGTTTCTGATTTACCGACTCCGGAGTCACCTAAGATAAGGATACCTTCACCGTTTACCTCGACGAGAACTCCGTGCATCGATACTCTCGGTGCAAGCTCTGCATTGAGGAAAGATATGAGTGCGGAATAGACATCCGATGTTGCAAGGCTCGTTCTTAAGACAGGCGTGGGATATTCCTTTGCAGCCTCAAGAAGCTCCTTATGTACCTTGTGGTTACGTGTGATTATGAGCGCAGGGATCTTCTTCTCGAAAAGGACCTTGAGCGAATTGTATCTTGCCTCGGGAGTTAACTGATCCAGATAGGCGTGCTCCATGTTACCCATGATCTGGATTCGGTCAGGACCGAAGTGATCGTAGTAGCCGGCAAGCTGGAGTCCGGGTCTGGTGGCATCAGCCACCTGGATCCGTCTCTCCTCTATATCGCCGGTATCGAATACGACCTCAAGATCAAAGGCCTTTACGACTTCCGATAAAAATACGCTTGAGTAAGGCATAAAACCCCTCCTCCTGTTAGAAAGCTACCTCTACCTCGTGTACGGCACCGTCTTCAAATACAGGTACCTTTGTTCCTTCGACGAGCTCTCCGTCACAACTGATCTTTACGCCTTCAGCGGTCCTTACAAAACCTTCACCCTTGGTGATGTGGATCTTATAAGAACATCTTTCTGTCGTTATATCAACCTTGAGCTCACGGTCTTCCTTACGGAGGATCGGCATGCAGTCCATGTGATCTGCCGTGAACTCAACGCCGAAGCACTGGAAGAGGCAGAGAAGGAGCCATGTTGATGTACCTGAAAGCGTAGGCCCGATGTTCTCACCGGAATCGCTGTTGTTGTACTGTGTATACCATCTGGGGTTACCGCATACGGTGAAAGGAGATACGAGTGTCTTATAGGGCAGGATCCTGTCGATGATCCAGTAGGCTGTATCAGCTAGACGCTCTGCAAGCTTTGCATCCTTTACGGTCTTGGCATTCTTGAGCATAGCCGAAGCTGCCATCATGTTTGCGTGCTTGAAGACACCGCCATTCTCGCGGTCGCCCGGATAGTAGAGCATAACGTCGATCTTAGGTGCGATCTTGGGATAGTCTACCGTGGAACAGAGTCTGTATCCGTAGGGTGACTTAAGATACTTATCGATGCTGTCGAGCATCGTCTCGATCTGCTCTTCATCAGCGCATCCTGAGAGGAGCGCCCATGAGAAAGAGTTAAGGAAATATGTTCCGGGAGCATCCTCAACTGCAAGTCCGTCGCCTGCTGCACCCAGGTAATCAAGCTCGGGCTTATCGGATCTGTTGAAGAGGACTCTAGCGTAGAAATCGCCCTTCCAGGCGTTCTCTCTCAAGCCCTCTTTGATGGAGTCGCTGAGCTTTGCCAGTTCTTCCGCATATGCCTTATCGCCTGCAAGGTCAAAGAGGACTGCAGCAGCATCAGTTGCAACCTTCAAAAGGAAGCCGTTCATTACGGATTCGGAGTATTCGGACTTGAAAGGTTCCTGCCCGTAAGTTCCGCCTGTTTTGGCCAGCTGAGCCTTATACTGCTCTATCTTATCGGCACCGCTGATGCAGTCAGGATCGACTCTCAGGCAGTCGTTCCAGTCAGCCCTGTCGATGAGAGGGATACCGTGGGAACCAACGGAGATCTTTGCACTGTATGTGATTATCGCCTTGATCGTATCAAGGAGTGTCCTCTCTTCATCGGAACCTGCGACAGCGAACTTTTCCTTTAAGAAATCAACGTCGCCCGTAAGGCTTACGTAACGGTCCAGCGCCTGGAGGAGCCAGAGAGCATCGTCCGACCACCAGCCGGGTTCCTTGCCCTTCCAGTAGAAGTTGTGGTTAGCGTAACCTTCGGTGTAGACATTTTCGATCCACTCGCGCAGGAGGCTCTTGATGAAGTCTGTACGGCCCATTCCTGCGAAGTAATACATGGAAGCGAAGATGTCCTGGATCTCACGGAAACCTATCTCCCTGTAGCCCTTCTGGGTCCAGTCAAGAGACCTTGATACGAAGGTCTGGTAGAAGACCTGGAAAGGCAGGTTGTTATTAACGTATGCTTCGAAATCGCTGTCCTCGGAAGAGATCTTCATGTAAGAAGAATAACGGTCAGCAAAGTCACATACGAAAGCATAATCTTTTGTAAGAGCATCCTTGTCGGAATATGCATCTACGAGTCTTTCCATCTCGACCTTGACCGTCTCTTCGAAAACAAAATCCTCGTTGACGGCATCAGATGAAAGACATGTAAAGTTATCTGCTCTGACGGATTCTCCGGCCTTGATGGAGAAAGGCGTGGATACTGCAAAGAATCCCGGGCCCTTTCTTGACTGGGCGCATGCAAGAGGAGCTATGAACTGGGGATCAGAAAGTGTCCCGTTGCCTACGAAATCGTCGTATCTTGCGCAGTACTCGTCAGGGAATATAGTCTCGTCACCCTTATGGAGCATAGCTACATGGAATCTGATGTTGCCCTTGGTCCACTTGGGATTAGGATTGAAGCTTATGGCCTTGAGATTATCTTCCTCATCGAAGAAGATCTCTGATTGGGCAACTACCGTGGAGAAGATAACGTCTTCTCTCAAGGCATGTACTTCGGTAGTACCGAACATACCCGTGTAGACGATACGAAGATCCATTTCCTCGCTGCCATTATTCTCTATGTCGATCATCTGGGCTTCGGATGCCAGAGGAAGTCCTTCCTTTGCAGGCAGGATAAAGATGGTCCTTCTGACCTTAAGGCCATTTTCAAGTTCATACTCGATGACCGTCCTGTTCTGGGCATGAGTCGTCTTACATGACTTAAGTCCCTCTGCCTTTGCAAGACCTGAATAGAAGATCTTTTTGCCGTCCTTAACAAGATAGAACTGGCGGTTAGCCGGGAAGCCGTTTTCTTCAGGCAGATAGTCCCACTTTGTAGCCAGGACCTGTGTATCTGCATGGGCACGGAAGCACCCGCCGCCTAACATTCCCACGGCACTCTTAGGTGTGCTCTGCAAAGGCCTTGAATGACCGATCCTGTTGCCGATCAGCATGTTAGTGTAATAGTGCGGACCGGGGGAAGGCGTCGCAGGATCAAAGGTCAGCTCACCCTTGGGACTTAAGATGCCGCCCCAGGAAGATGCATCATTGATCAGGGAAGCTGCGGCAGCAGAAGAGATATCACACTCAGTGACATTTCCTCCCTTTGCCTTCAGGATCTTATCTGAAAGGAAAAGGATGCTGTAACCTTCTTTTGTCGTGTCAGCGATAAAATCAGAGTAATCAGCTGATGCCGCTATCACGCGGATGAGCGGTGAATCAAACTTAAGTCCTGCTGCTCCGATCACGACCGGTTCCTTGCCGAAAGACACGAACTGGGCAGATACCCCTCCTGCTGCCATGTCACCGAATCTTTCCTTAAGGACCGTTGCGGCACTGATCTTCTGTCCTCTTGCCGTTTGTCCGTAATAACTCATATTCATTACCTCCATTATCGGGAAAAAGCCCCGCCACTCGGAAAGAGGGCGGGACCCCGGTTAATATTCTTTTATCGTAAGGTCACCCTAAGACGACCTCAACCTTGTGTACTGCTCCGTCGCCTGCTGCGGGAACAACACATCCGTCGATGGCAACACCGTCCAGGCTAAGGGACTTAACACCCTTGCAGACATGATCGGGATTCTTGATGTCGATCTCGTATGTTGCACCTCTGAACTGACGGGTAGCCTTGAATCCGTCCCAGTTGGAAGGGATGGAAGGATCGATCTTAAGACCGTCGAAGTCAGCCATGATGCCGAGGATATACTGGGAGATAGCGACCATGTTCCATGCAGCCGTACCCGTGAGCCAGGAGTTCTTGCCCTGACCAAAGTTGTCTCCGGTCCTGCCGATATCGGAACCAGCATCCTTACCGCCGATCATCTGGCCGTAAACATAAGGCTCGGTCTTGTGGATATCGGATGTCTCCTCCGTGAATGCAGGAGCGATCTCGGAATAGTACTTGAATGCCTGATTTCCCTGGCCTGCATAAGCAGCGGCGCAGATGATCCAGGCATTGTTGTGTGTGAAGATACCTGCGTTCTCCTTGTATCCGCCCGGATATGTGGAGATCTCACCGTACTGGATATAGTACTTGGTGAATGCGGGATTATTAAGAACGAGTCCGTACTGGGTGTTGAGGCGCTCGTCGATGGAAGCGAGTGTCTTCATGTCACAGCCCTGATCCTTACCGATCTCGGACATGATGGCGAAGCCCTGGGGTTCGATGAAGATCTGGCCTTCCTCGCACTCCTTGGAACCCATCTTATCGCCGTTTGCATCGTAAGCTCTCAGGAACCAGTCACCGTCCCATGCAGATTCCATGATGTTCTTCTTCATCTTGTCGATCTCGGCCTGAGCCTTAGAGGCTTCTTCGTCCTTGCCAAGGTGCTTCAAGATCTCAACATAGTTAGGACCTGCATATGTGAAGAGGGTTGCGACCATGACGGACTCAGCGACCTTGGAGTAACCGCCCTCAGCAGCAAACTTGGGGTTGGTATAGGTCTGGAAGGATTCACCGGGTGTGTCTGAATAGCAGGACAGGTTGATACAGTCGTTCCAGTCAGCTCTCATTGCAAGAGGCAAGCCGTGAGGTCCCAGGTTATTTACGATGTGATAGAAGGAGACGTCGAGGTGATCGAGCATTGGCTTTGCAGCATCCACGTCGTTATCGTAAGGGACCATCTCATCAAGGATGGACCAGTCGCCTGTCTCCTTGATGTAAGCGGAGACGGAGAGGATGAGCCAGAGCGGGTCATCGGAGAAGTCACCGCCTATGTCGGAGTTACCCTTCTTTGTAAGGGGCTGATACTGGTGATAGCAGCCGCCGTCAGGGAACTGGGTTGAAGCGATGTCTATGACTCTTTCCTTTGCTCTGTCAGGGATCTGGTGAACGAAGCCCAGGATATCCTGGTTGGAATCCCTGAAGCCCATGCCACGGCCGATACCGGACTCGAAGTAGGATGCGGATCTGGAGAGGTTGAATGTGACCATGCACTGATACTGGTTCCAGATATTGACCATTCTGTTGACCTTGTCATCAGGAGTATCAACATTAAGGATACCGAGGAGCTTATCCCAGTAAGCCTTGAGCTCAGCCATGCCTGCTGCAAACTTCTCGGGAGTATCGAATTTAGCGATCATCTCCTCAGCCTTGACCTTGTTGATGGTCTTGCCGTCAGCTTCGAACTTCTGGTCAACAGGCATCTCGACATAACCCAATACGAATACGAGAGTCTTGGTCTCGCCGGGAGCCAGAGTGATCTTCTTATAGTGAGAAGCGATGGGAGCCCAGCCGTCTGCGAAGGAATCGTTAGCTTTGCCGGCCTCGACTGCCTGAGGCTTGTCGAATCCGTTGTAAAGACCAATGAATGAATCTCTGTCTGTATCGTAACCGTCGATCTCGTCGTTGACGGAATAGAAAGCATAGTGGTTACGGCGGTCTCTGTATTCCGTCTTATGGTAGATAACGGAACCCTTGACCTCTACACGGCCCGTGGAGAAATTACGCTGGAAGTTGTTGCTGTCATCCTGGGCATCCCAGAGACACCACTCAGCAAATGAGAAGAGAGCAAACTCCTTGGTCTCGGATGATTCGTTGGTCAGAACAACCTGCTGGACCTCACCGTCGTAATCCTGGGGAACGAAGAAAGTAGCCTCAGCTGCAAGACCGTTCTTCTTACCGCGGATAACGGTATAACCCATACCGTGACGGCACTCGTATTCATCGAGCTCCGTCTTGACAGGTGACCAGCCGGGATTCCAGATGGTGCCGTTGTCGTTGATGTAGAAATATCTTCCGCCCAAATCGATCGGGACATTGTTGTATCTGTAACGCGTGATCCTGCGCAAACGTGCATCCTTATAGAAGCTGTAACCGCCTGCTGTGTTGGAGATCAGCGAGAAGAACGCCTGTGTTCCAAGATAGTTTATCCAGGGGTAAGGGGTCTTAGGTGAAGAAATGACATATTCCTTCTTAACATCATCAAAATGTCCAAATTTCATGGTGTTTCCTCCGTGGGTTGTTGATTTGCTAAAAAGCCCCCTAATTCTACACCATTTTGGCGACTAGATGTTAACTATATTGTAAATAAAATAAAGACAGAGGGCTGTCGCGGAATTCCGCGGCAGCCCCTATCCACCTTAAGTTTACCTATCCGATGATCCTAAAATATATCAAGATCTTCGACCGAAGCCTTGAATGCGGCCTCGGCGGCAGCTATGGAATCCACCCTGCCTTCACAGTATGCAACAACGGAAGCGATCCATGCGGAATTGATGGGATCATCTGTCTCCTGGACAGTTGACAGATCCAGCTTTTCGGCGGAACTGATCAGGACCGGAACGGGGTTCTGGCCGCCAAGGATCTCATTTTCGAACGAAGGGTCCGAAGCCAGGCTCTGCATTATCTTCTTGTTGTTAACAAATTCGCCTGTTGTCGTCATGTCGGTAAGATTCGTCTCGTTAATGCACAGATCCCTAATGATCTGGGCAGAAGATGCCTTCATGTCGTTGTACTTGGTGGATGCGATCCAGGTGCCGCCAAGATAAGAAGATGCGGGTGCCGCAACGACTCCCCATTCACCCGAGGTCTTGTTGGAACCATCGGCAAAACCCATGGAATACTTCAGGGTCTGCATGGAACCGAAGTATGCCAGGACCTTATGGTTGGACATGTTCTTGGTCCAGGCCGAAGACCCCTGGGTAGTGTTGAATGTCAGCTTCTCATCGTGGAGGATCTTTGCGAAATTGATATATTCCTCCATGACGGGATCGATGTTGAGTTCGTTGCCTACGACCCAGCCCTGGGAACGGTCGTTAAGGAAGAATTTCCAGACGTCATCGGTACCTGAGATGATCTTAACCTCTCCTTTGGATGCTGTATTGACCTTCCTTGCAGTATCGAGGAAGGTATCCCAATCCTTGAAAAGGGGAGCTACGGCCTCGGGATCTTCCACACCGAGTACTTCCTTCGCAACTTCCTTGTTGTAGATCACACAGCAGGGGCATGCCTGCCAGGAAAGGCCCTTGATAACGCCGTCCCTGTCAGTTCCGCTCCTTACCACGAAGTCGAAAGCCTGGCTCATAAATTCATCGTAAGCGATACCAAGATCGTTTAAGGGGATCACTTCTTCCATGTTGAGATACTTCTTAGCATTCTCCGCACCGAAGAAGAAAAGATCGGGCGCATTCTCGCCGGATGCCAGAGCCCTGTCGAGAAGTCCCGGGTAAGCAGCCGCACCGGAAGAAACCTGCTTTTTGAAGCCTACATCACTGTACTTGGCAATGAGATCGACACCTTCTTTGTTCCAGCCCCATACCATCGTGGATCCTTCTTCGCCTTCATCAGCAACTTGCCTTGCTGTAAATTCCGTATACTCAAAAGGAGCCGGAGCCTGTGTCGTGGATTCGCTCGTCTCCTCGCTTCCGTTGGTCTCCTTAGTGGCTGTAGTTTCCTTTGTCACCTGGGTATCGTCACTGCCTGTGGAGGACGTCTCCTGAATGGGCCCGTTACAGGCCGAGAGAAATCCTGCTGCAGTTGACAGTACGACTATCAGCGCTAAGGCCTTCTTATACTTCATCAAACTCTTTCCTCCTCGTTAAATGCCGGCATTATCCTGACCGACCATAAATACGATCTTACCAAATGAATTCAGATAGCTTTCGAAATCGTTCAGGTTAACTGTCGTGTGGCACAATTCACCATCGACCAGGCCGTAAACTTCAGCTGTTGCAGTCTCGGCACCGGGCTTCTGGGCTGCAATGAAGATCACACTGACCTCATGATCCTGAGGCTTCTTATTGTCCTTTTCTTTATTGCCATCCGCTGCATCCTGATCATCAAGCTGTTCAACGGGGTTCATGAATGCATATATCAGTTTCTCGCCAAGGATCTTCTCGAAGGCTTCCCTGTCAGAAGATACTGCCGGAATGGTAATATACTGACCCGTGAGCATATCGAACGTTGCATAGTCGGTTAGATCTTCGACAATTCCGTCAGGTCCCGTTACAAAGTAGTGCATTACGACTGAGAGGAGTCTGCCGTTGTCGGAATATGCCATGTCCTGGGTAATGACGTATGTCTCATCGGTAAGGCCCGTTAAGTAACTTGCTGCGAGAGCCTTGTTGTAATAGGACGAGAAAGCGCCTTCCGCTCTTTTCGAGAAAGACTGGAGCATGCAGTTTATGGCTTCCTGAACATTCTTGCTTTCGCACTCGACTCTTATCACGGAACCCGTAGTCTCAGCCAGAACATTGCCTTTGTCATCAAGACCTGACGTCTTGAAATCTTCCTTATAGACCTTGAAAGAATTACCGAGTTCTTCATCCGAAAGGAATGAGAAATCGACTCTTTCAGTCTGGGGAGTAGGTGACGGCGTAGCTGTGGGAGTCGGGGTGGAAGTCGGCGTTGGTGTTGCAGTAGGTGTTGCCTCTGCCGTAGTCTCCGTTTCTTCCGTGGGAGCTTCTGTAGTCTCCGTTGGAGCCACTGTTGCTTCGCTCACAGTAATGTTGTCTGCGATACCCGATATGGAATCACTGAGATCGTTGAGACCGTCATTCAACCTGCTCATGTTGACCGTGCAGGCTGTGAGGGCAACGACTGTTACCATGCTTATAGAGATGATAGCTGATACTGTTCTTGCAAGATCCTTATGTACTCGTCTCATTTTTCTCCCTCCGGCATTACTCCTTGGATTCTTTTTCTTCTGTTAATGATATCACTGTTTATCTCTTATTCTGTCATCATGATATTTCCCTTTTGAAGGGCTGCGCTGAAGACCAGACCGGAATTGCCTCCGCACCTTCTTATGAGGACATTTCCGTCCGATGATGCGAGGCATGCTGCAGCAGTACAGATGTCATGCATCTTCTCGGGCGCAAAAGTCATCTGCAGGGGGACAACAGCCTCCGACAGGCGCTTTGCAGAATACGCTGTAACTGAAGTGCCGAGATCATCTGCTATAGCCCTTACGATCTGGCTGGAATGGGCAGCCTGTGTTACTGCTATGGTCGCAACTGCACCCGGCTCGATCATGTGATTGATAAGGGCAGATCTAACATATTTGACCGCATATTCAGGGTCTATCTTATCCTTGATCTCAAGGCCTATGCTTATCCTTCTGGGTGTTAACACCAAAGGTCTGCCGTCTCCTTCAACATCCGGGAAATGGGTGCAGGTAACGAATACCGCAGGCTGGTCCGAGTCAGTCTTTTTCTCGGAGATATATGCCTGCACGAACGACTCCCTGGTATGGGATCCGTATCTGTTGATATCGAATATCAGGCTGTCTAAGACAGGCTCTGCGAAAGAAACGGGAAGATCCGTATATACGCTGACCCTGCCGCCGGACTTGATATATGAATTGACCATGAGAAGAAGCTCCGGGTCATTGGGAGTCATGTTGTAGGCGTGAGCCGTCCTTGTAAGATCGGGAGCAAAATCGGAATTATCACCGAAAGAAGTGAAGCAGTCTTTCCCCAGAAGCCCCGATATCGCCTTATATACGGCATCCGTATCGACAAGGCTTGTAACGCCAGCCCTGCGGAGCACGGCTGCAAACTTGCCGTCGGGTGATACGCAGATCACAGGGAGAGATGCTATGACAGGAGAGTAGTTGTCACTTAAGATCCCACAGCATGCCTCGAGAGGGAGGATCATGACGATGCAGGCATTCTTCTCCGAAGCCGCCAGAGGAGTCCTGGAAGTAAAGAATTCCGCAGACTCTATCCACCTGCCATCCAGGCATTCCATCAGGTATTTCCCCAGTTTCAGGGATTTATCGGATCTTCCGTAGCACAACAGATACATTAAGTGATACTCCTTGTCCTATCTTCTTTTGAGGGAAGCTGACCTTAGAGGATCTGCCACTCTCTTTTGTTATTATAATATAACTGTCGAAAATCAAGAAAAAAGTTCCGAAAATACCTTGGGCGCCCGAATCTATTCGGACGCCCAAGGCATGGAATAAGGGATAGATTAGAAAAATGTCATTGTCAGCACGATCGGTAAGAGTCCTTATCGGGATAACTTCCCTTTCGTGTAACTGAATGATAACAAGAATAAAGAAAAAAGTAAACTATGTTGCTATTGCTTTTTTGTTAAAATTTTTAACGATTTTGGGGAAACTCCTACCTGTTTTTCGATGATTTCATCTGAGCAAGGAATCCCGCCACCGCAAATATGATCATAACTACACCCGCCACGATCGATTCCGAAGGGGTCGTGACGGACTTCACGCCGAAGATAAAATCAGCTATCCCGTTGGCAGCCATGGTACCCTGTGGAGTGGAGATAACGCCCATGAAATAAGGGGTTACGACACTTCCTATGATCTTCGCTCCTGCCAGACACGTGACAAGAGCGACTATGGTCCGCCTTGCTCCCCAGAGCAAGATCCCGGCGATGAGACCTATGACAACCCCGATTATCGCTGCCACAAACGGAACCTTAAAGTATTGGGAATAATCCGTATAGATCCACCAGCAGAAGAAAAGACATGTGATGGCGATACATGCTTTCTTGCAGAAGACACCGGACAAAACTGCGAAAAGGATTATGCAAAGGGCTATTATTATGTAGCCTGCAAAGGGGATCCCCACGATCGTGGGTTCCAGTGCGCTCCTTGCATATCTTCCGGCGACAAAACCTATGAACGCACCTAAGAGCGTCATGGAAAGACGGAAGAACCTGTATCCGTTAAAACATATGAGGATGCCCGCAATAAGCAGGATCACGCTGACAAAAAGATCTGTCAATTCCACAATATATCCTCCACCTCTTCGACTGTGGAAGCCCTGCAAAGCCGGTCTTTCAGTTCAGCCGCTCCCTTCATTCCCTTAACATAACACACAAACACGCTTCTCATCGCCCTTACGGCAGCATCCTCGGAAGGAGCCAGTTCCACTTCTTCCTTAAGGTGCTTTAAGAGCATCTCCTTGCGCTCTTCGAAGGAAGGTTCCGTAAAGACTTCGCCTTTCATCTCCTTTAAGATCCTATCGAAGACCCATGGATTCCCCTGGGCGGCACGCCCGACCATAAGGCCCTGCGCAGAGCATTTTTCTTTCATCTTAAGAGCACTTGCCCCGTCCTGGATGTCCCCGTTTGCAAAGAATGTCACGCCGGCTTCTTTTGCGGCTTTGCCCATCAGGGCAACAGCCTCTATATCGGCCTGTCCGGAATACATGGCGGCAGCTGTCCTCCCATGGACACATATCATATCAGATCCTGCGTCAGCTAACACCTTTATGAAATCAGGATCGCCCTTTGCCCCCCTGTCAAAACCTATCCTGGTCTTGACTGTAACAGGCTTCCCGCAAGCCGCCTTACGGGCTGCTCTCACTATATCTCCTGCAAGTTTGGGAGTCTTCATCAGCGCAGAGCCTGCCCCGGTCTTTATGACCTTGGGCACGGGACACCCCATGTTGATATCGATCATGTCAGTCTTAGACAGCAGCTCGTCGTCCAGTATCGCTCCTATAGCATATTCAAAATCAACTGGGTCAAAGCCGAAGAGCTGTATTGACGTAAGACCTTCCCTGCCGGGATCTATCCTTAAATACTGGTATGAAGGACCCACTCCCCTATACCTTATGGATCTGGCTGAACAGAGTTCCGTTGGGGCATATGCCGAACCGAATCCTTTGCAGATGACTCTGTAGGGTACGGTCGAGAATCCTGCCATGGGCGCAAGGCAGACAGGGTTATCCAATTTGATCTTTCCGATGCTTGCCAATTATAGGCTCCTTGTATAAGAAATTTCTCTTGAAATTATTATAAATCAAGAACAAAATATATGTTGTTATAAAAAGAGGAGTAAATTTTATGGACGATTGTCTGGTCTATTTTTTTACAGGTTTTCTCGACAGCGGGAAGACCTCTGTCATTTGTTCATGGATGGACGGGGATAATTTTCGCGACAAGAAGATGGTCGTGATCGCAACTGAAGAAGGTGAAGAGGAATACATCAAGGATAACTATCCTTCCTGTGACCCTGTCATCATCAACTGCGAGACGGATGAGGTCAACAAAGACCTTACTTTCGATATTGAACGCAAATACCGCCCCGAGGTCGTTTTCATCGAATGGAACGGCTCCGTATCGCCTGCCGAGTTTTTCGAGAAGGTCGATGTTCCGAGGCGCTGGGCATTGGCTGCTGCCATCGTTGTCGTAGACACTTCCACATACAGGGTCTACTACAAGAACATGCAGATGCTGTTCGCGGACTACTTCAGATACTCTGATACCGTCATCTTTAACCGCGTTGACCCGGAGACGGACGATATCATGAACCTAAGAGGCTCCGTAAAGAGCGTCAATCCTGCCATGAGCATCAACTTCCTGGATAAGGACAACAACATAATCAGGATGACTGAGCACCTCCCTTACGATCTTTCGAAGGAACCCTGCGATATCGCAGCTGACGACTTCGGTCTCTTCTTTACGGATGCCATCGACAACGCTGACAGATACGACGGCAAGAAGGTATCCCTCATAGGCCGCGCCGTACTCATGAGACAGTTCCGCAATCAGGCTTTCGCACTGGAGCGACAGGCCTATACCTGCTGTGCGGCAGACATAGGAGTTATGGCGATCCTCTGTCTTTACGAGATCAAGCCGGGATTCCCCAAGGATTCCTGGATCAAGGTCACGGGCACAGTCAAGTACTACTCGAACGGCAGCGAGGATCCCAATGAACCCGCCCTGCCCTGTCTCGAGGTGGAATCTTACGCATTAACATCAGCCCCCGAGAACGAAGTCATCTACTTCAACTGACGGGGATAAAAGAAATATAAGAGCAGAAAGAGGTAAATACATGGCAACAAAAGTAGATGTTTTCTCCGGTTTCTTAGGAGCAGGCAAGACAACACTTATCAAGAAGCTCATAGCTGACGGCTATAACGGAGCCAAACTCGTCCTTATCGAAAACGAGTTCGGTCAGATCGGCATCGACGGCGGCTTCCTGAAGGAATCCGGCATCGAGATCACTGAGATGAATTCCGGCTGTATCTGCTGTTCTCTCGTTGGAGACTTCGGCACGGCCTTGAAGGAAGTCATCGACACATATTCTCCCAACAGGATCCTGATCGAACCCTCCGGTGTCGGCAAGCTCTCCGATGTCGTAGCAGCGATCGAGAAAGTGGAAGGCACCGAGATCTGCGGAACAGTAACAGTCATCGATGCCTCCAAGTGCAGGATCTATCTTAAGAACTTCCGCGAGTTCTACGAGAACCAGATCAAGTACGCCGGCACGATCATTTTGAGCCGTACTTCCGACATAAAGCAGGAGAAGCTCGATCAGGCAATAGATCTGATCCGTGAGATCAATGACCATTCACAGATAATAACGACACCCTGGGACAAACTCTCAGGAGTTCAGATCCTGAAAGCCATCGAGGAGCCCATCACGGCAGATGATATGGCTCAGGCTCTCGCAGAAGCAGAAGAGCATGAGCATCACCACCATCACGATCACGACCACGATGATGACCACGATCACGAGTGCTGCTGCCATCACCATGACGACGACGATGAAGACCATGAGTGCTGCCATCATGACCACGAGCACGAAGAACATGAGCACCACCACGAACATGGCGAGGAGTGTACATGCGGCTGCCACGATCACGACCACGAGCATCATCACCACCACGCTGACGAAGTCTTCGACAGCATAGGTTATGAGACTTCAAGATCCTTTACCAAGGCCTCCATCGAGGATATCCTGGGCAGGCTCGACGACAGTGTAACATATGGCACGATCCTCCGTTCCAAGGGTATCGTTACAGGAGAAGACGGCAGCTGGATCCACTTCGATTATGTGCCGGGTGAAGTCGAGGTCCGCGAGGGTCCCGCTGATGTTACCGGCAAGATCTGCGTCATCGGCTCCGGTGTCAACAAAGAAAATGTCAAAGAACTCTTCGGTGTTTGATCGAATATGGGTATAATTAATTCCAGAGGTTCAAATGGCTAAACGTGGTTTAAAGATAATAATCGTAGGTGTCGGCAAGATAGGTCAGACTCTCGTAAAACTCCTTACGAAAGAGGGCCATAATATCGTCATCATCGATAAGAATGAGAAGGTCGCGGCCGAGATAGCCAATGCATATGACTGCATGGCCGTAGTCGGCAATGCCGCGAGCCATTCAGTCTTGGATGATGCGGGCGTCATGGATGCCGACATCTTCATCTCGATCACGGCTTCAGACGAGTTCAATCTCCTCTGCTGCACTATCGCAAAGCAGTACAACGAAGACCTCGCGACCATTGCAAGAGTAAGAAGCCCCGAGTTTGCCGAAGATTCTGCTTACTTAAGAGAGACTCTCGGCATGGCCATGATCGTCAATCCCGAATATGAGACTGCAAGAGAGACCGCGAGGATCTTATTCCTCCCCACGGCTCTGTCGATCAATACATTCGCCCACGGCCAGGCTGAGCTCATAAGGATCAAGATCCCCGAGAACAACCTGCTCGTCGGCAAGGCACTGGGTGATCTGTCCCGCAACATAACAGACGGGCTGATCATAGTAGGCGTTGAGCGTGATGAAGATGTATTCATCCCAAATGGTTCTTCCAGGATCGAATCAGGTGACATCATATCCTTCGTATCGACCCGCAAGAAGACCATAGCCTTCCTTAAGGCGATCGGATTTGCAACAAGATCCGTTTCCGACACGCTTATCGTCGGCGGCGGCACATCCTCTTACTACCTTTCAAAGGAACTCATAAGATCGGGTATCGACGTGAAGATCATAGAATCGGATCCTGCAAGATGTGAACAGCTTTCCATCCTGGTACCGAGAGCATCTATCATCAACGGTGACGGTACCAAGGAAGACCTGCTCTTAGAGTCCGGTCTCGCTCATACGGAATCGTTCGTCCCTCTTACGGGTATCGACGAAGAAAACATACTTCTGACCCTTTATGCCAGATCCGTATCTGACGCCAAGGTCGTAACAAAGATCAACAGGATCTCTTTTGATAAGGTCATCGATTCACTCGACCTTGGCAGTGTCGTTACCCCGAGAAACATCTGTGCCGAAACTATCCTGTCCTATGTAAGAGCAAGGCAGGCCTCCCTGGATTCAAACCTTGAAGTCCTCTACAGGCTTTTTGGCAACAGGGCAGAAGCAATGGAATTCACGGTAAGGGAGCGTTCCGAGATCACCGGCATTCCGCTTAAGGACCTTAATACGAAAGACGGGGTCATCATCTCCTTTATCAAACGCGGCAAGGATGTCATCATCCCTTCGGGTTCCGACACCATAGAAGTCGGCGACTCCGTCATGGTAGTGACTACCCATAGCGGTTTTACGGATCTTACGGACATCCTGGGGTAATAACTTATGAATACTTCGATGATAAGAAAGATCCTGGGCCAGGTCCTCATGAGCGAAGGTGCCTTCATGCTCCTGCCCTGCCTTACTTCTCTTGTCTATCGTGAACATGAAGGACTCGCCTATCTGATAACGGCTATGGTAGCCTTCCTTTGGGGCTTCCTCTTAAACTTCAGAAAACCCAAAAACACCAATATCTATATCAAAGAAGGCCTCGTATCAACAGGTCTTTCATGGATCGCCATGACGATCTTCGGATGTATCCCCTTCTATCTTACGGGTGAGATCCCCTCATTCGTCGATGCGATGTTTGAGACCGCATCCGGTCTTTCCACTACAGGAGCTTCGATATTGACCAATATCGAAGCAATGTCCCACACGGCTCTCATGTGGAGGTCTCTTACCCACTTCATCGGCGGTATGGGCGTTCTCGTCTTTCTTCTTGCAATTATCCCTTCGAGCGGCGGATCCACGATCAACCTCATGAGAGCGGAAAGCCCCGGACCTTCCGTCGGCAAGGTCGTTCCCAAGATCTCCATGACAGCAAGGCTCCTCTATGCCATCTACATGGCACTGACCGCTTTGGAGATCATACTTCTCATAGCAGGAGGCATGCCCATATTCGATTCTGTCTGCCACGCATTCGGTACGGCCGGTACGGGCGGATTCGGTGTCAAGAACGACAGTTTCATGAGTTATTCGCCCTACTGCCAGTATGTTGCGGCTGTCTTTATGTATCTTTTCGCAATGAACTTCAACTTCTACAGTTTTCTGCTTCTTAAGCAGTTCAAAAAAGCCTTCGGAATGGAAGAGATCCTCGTGTATTTCGGCATTACCTTCGTGACTGTATCGATCGTAACGATCAATATCTTCCCCCAGACAGGCAATTTTGCTGATTCCTTCAGGGAATCCTTCTTCACGGTAGGATCCATAATGTCCACTACAGGTTTCTCCAATTGCGACTTCGACAAGTGGCCGATGGTAAGCCGCTTCATCCTCGTTGTGTTGATGTTCTCCGGTGCCTGCGCCGGTTCCACGGGCGGCGGCATCAAGGTATCAAGGATCCATATCCTTGCCAAGACCATAAGGAAGTCCCTCAAAGGCTACTTCCACCCTAACAATGTAAAGAAGATCCAGATGGACGGCCACCCCATAGAACATGACGTCATCCGTTCGGTAAACGTCTTCTTTGCAACATTCATGGCAGTATTCACGCTTTCCGTATTCATCATCTCTTTCGAAAACAAGGACCCGGTCACGACCTTCACTTCCGTGGCGGCAACGATCAACAACATAGGCCCGGGTCTTGCAGGAGTAGGTCCTAGCTGCAACTATGCTGATTTCTCTGTCCTTTCCAAGCTGGTCTTTATCTTCGATATGCTCGCAGGGCGTTTGGAACTCTTCCCTCTCCTGGTCTTCATAAGCCCGGATTTCTACAAGGCAGTGGCAGGTTCCGTTAAGACTAAGATCAAAAAGGTAAAGGCATAACAAAGTTCTCTCCTTCTTTATCGGCTATATGACGGATAATGGCGAAATAATTCCCCTTTCTTTGATGTATTTTTAGGTTGAGTTTTTCAGGAAAGAATGTAAGATATTAGTTGGTTAATAATAAAATATCAGGAGGATATTATATATGCCATTAGTAACAACAAAAGAAATGTTCAAGAAGGCTTATGACGGCGGTTACGCTATCGGTGCTTTCAACGTTAACAACATGGAGATCGTCCAGGGAATCACTGAAGCTGCCGGCGAACTCAACAGCCCTGTTATCCTTCAGGTTTCCAAGGGTGCAAGAGCTTATGCTAACCACACCTATCTCGTAAAGCTCGTAGAAGCTGCTATCATCGAGAACCCTCAGATCCCGATCGCATTACACCTTGACCACGGTGACACATTCGAGCTCTGTAAGTCCTGTATCGACGGTGGTTTCACATCCGTCATGATCGATGCTTCCTCCAAGTCTTTCGAGGACAACATCGCTCTCACAAAGCAGGTCGTAGAGTACGCTCACGATCACGGCGTAGTTGTTGAGGCTGAGCTTGGTACACTCGCTGGTATCGAGGATGAGGTTGTTGTAGAGTCCGGTAAGGAAGCTTACACAAGACCTGAAGAAGTTGAAGAGTTCGTTTCCCGTACAGGCTGCGACTCCCTCGCTATCGCTATCGGTACTTCCCACGGTGCTTACAAGTTCACACCTGAGCAGTGCACAAGAAACGCTGACGGTATCCTCGTACCTCCCCCGCTCCGCTTCGACGTACTCGAAGAGTGCATCAAGAGACTTCCCGGATTCCCTATCGTTCTTCACGGTTCTTCTTCCGTACCTCAGGAATTCGTTAAGATGGTCAACGAGAACGGCGGTAAGATGCCTGATGCAGTTGGTATCCCTGAGGAGCAGCTCCGTGAGGCAGCTAAGCTCGCAGTCTGCAAGATCAACATCGACTCCGATATCCGTCTTGCAATGACAGGCAACATCCGTAAGTACTTCAACGAGCATCCCGATCACTTCGATCCCCGTCAGTACCTTAAGCCCGCTCGTCAGGCTGTTAAGGATATGGTCGCTCACAAGATCGTTAACGTATTGGGTTCCGACGGTAAGGCCTGATCTTAAGTCCTTATATCAAAACCAACAGAGGCTGTTCCTTGGAACAGCCTCTTTCTTTTGTTTTTATAACTTGGCAAGAAGTTCTTTTATGACCGCAGCGCAGTCATCAGGTCTTTGTTCATAAATGAGATGGATCCCCGGGAGCAGGACCAGATCGCAGTTTCCCATCTTATCAAGATAAGGCTTCAACACATTTTCCCTGGCATCTATGTATTTCTGATCAGTATCAGATGCCCAGGTTGCACATATATAGGCTTTGGGAATATCGTTGACCGTAATCTCTTCCCAGGTCTTTCTGCAGTTGTCGTTTATAAGATCGTATTCTGAGTTCATGGCATAATTCCAGAGAGATTCAGTTACCATCATATAGGACAATGCATTTGACAGATCCTCATCTTCTAAAGAAGCCGTATCAGGATAGTCATGAGATGCATTGGGAACACCTAATCTATTTATCCCCGACTTATTGAGCAGGATCTCCAATGCCGTGTGATCATTGACCAGTTTCCCCTCAGCAAAAGTCGTCTCCTGTATCTGGGTAGAATCCAGGAATATTACGCCCTCTATGTCCTCAGGATAATGGCTCTCCCAATAAGTCGCATAAACACCGCCAAGAGAGTGGGCAAGCAGGACATATGGTCCTGCTATCCCTTCATTTGCCAAGGCCTTTCTGTATTCTTCGACTATCCTGTCACAGGTCATCTGAGACAGGGAATCATCGCTTAAGCCGTAACCTGCCCTGTCAATGAATACGATCCGGTTATCAGCTGCGAGGGAATCCGTCATGGGCCTGTAGCTGATGCACATATCCTCTATGCCGAGGCCTGCAATACAGACGATCGTATGACCGCCATCATTGCCGTATGAGACAAGGTTGAGTTTATGACCTCCGACATCAACCGGATGATAAAGACCGAAGCGTGAAGCGAACTCAAGATCCTGTGATCTGGCATTAAGGTCGTATATCTTTATGGCAGCTATCGATAAAGCCATAACTATGACGATTGCCGCAATAGTTATAGCAAGAGTCCTTAAGATTGTCGGTCTTCTTTTTTTCATTTATTCCCTGCACGAATAATTCCTTATATAGGATCAGAATATCATATTTACAACATAAAGAAGCCAATACATAGTAAAATATCATCACAGTTTGCTTTTATCAGAGGGGTACTAATGGCAGATTATATACTGGCTTTCATCATTCCGGTCACGATCGGAGTTCTTGCTTTGGGCATTCTTATGCTTACAGGCCACAGATCATATCCTGATCTGAAAACCCTGATAGCCTCTGTCCTCATCCAATCTGCAGGCTATGAAGCCGCAACTCTTCTTATAAGATCATTTGCAAATCTTTATCTTTGGGAATCCAATTCGATACCGCTTGCCGCTCTTATATCAGTATCTGCCGTAACTACCCTTGCCGTTACACTGTCAGTTATATCCAAAGATAATAAGACCTG
The DNA here is from genome assembly GCA_017615325.1 of Clostridiales bacterium. GTDB lineage: Bacteria > Bacillota > Clostridia > Saccharofermentanales > Saccharofermentanaceae > Saccharofermentans. The sequence goes on from JAGAAI010000038.1 coordinate 28,930, forward strand.
CCGTCTCCTCAAGATAGCAGGTTATTCAGCCTTCGTTATCCTCATGGCAGAATGCCTGATCTTTAACCTCAAGAGTTTCTCTGCCAATAAGGATCACCTTATTGCTAAAGAAGTTCCGCTTACCGGGATCGCTAGTCTTGAAGAAGACAAGACCGAAAAATTCATTTTGTCTGAAGACAGGATATATATAAAGGGGAAAACCTATTTGGTATATTCGGGCCTCCCCGGCACGGTAAGATATGTATCCGTTAATCTGACGAGAGATGAAAACAAGGATAACCGTCCTTTTACTATAGCAGCTGAGATAAAAGATTCTTCCATGTCAGAAGCATACATGACCGTTGGTAAAAAGAATACCTTCGGTTATTCAGGCAGAACGGATTTTGCAGTAAAACCTGCCAGATCCGGTTTTGATCTCGGCATCAGTATCGACCCGGCCAAAAACTCTGACGAAGCTTACAATTCTTCCCCCGATATCGAAGATAACACCTGTCCTCTTGTTATCCTGTCCGTATCTTTATGGAATTCTGCTCCCTATGATTTTATGTTTTCGCGCATGATAATACTTTGGATCATAACAGTAGGAATAGCGGCAATATACATCCTTAAGCTTTATAAGATCAGATATGACAGAGAGAAGACTTCACACAGGGTAATAATCGAATTGATCGTATTCGCTACTGTTGCCTGCGCATTTACGGTGCAGGGCCCTGACAAGAATATAATCAGTTACCCCCTTACTGAACCTGTTGAAGACTACGATGTATATATTCAGACTTTCGATGCTTTTGAGAAGGGCCAGCTCAATATAGATGTCGAAGCTCCAGCTGAACTTGCTTTACTGAATAACCCGTATGACAATTCGGAAAGAAATGCCGCCGGGATCAAATTTCTTTGGGATCGTGCTTACTATAACGGCAAGTATTATTCATACTTTGGAGCAGCTCCCATATTCACAGATTATTATCCGATATACTTTATGACCGGGCATGTCCCCACATGCGATACGGTTATCGCGATCAACGGAACCATAGCTACCCTGTTCCTGGCGTTAGCTCTCCTTGCAGTTATAAGGATCTATTGTCCTGAAGCAAAACTTTTACTGGTCATAGCATTGATCATTTGCTGCAGCGGATTGAGTTATCTGCCGCTTCTCATGAACTTCGGTCTGATGTACATAGTCGCATGTGTTTCCGCACTTTGTTTCTTAAGCATAAGTTTATGGTCGGGATTTACCGCAACTGTGACAAAAGGAATCGGAAAATATTTCCTCTTTGCACTGAGCGCTATAACACTCGGCCTTTGTGCAGGATCTCGTCCGACTGTAGCCTTGGCAGGCGCATTGCTGATACCGCATTTTATCTCTATCCTGATAGACAGAAAACAGAAAATCTCATCAAGGATAAGCCAGGCAGCATCATTTGTCCTTCCACTTGCGCTGATCACGGGCGCACTGCTTTTCTATAATTTTGCACGATTTGACGATCCCCTAACCTTCGGAAGCAATTATCAGATCACGGGATCTGATGTAAACAATCTTAAGCTTTCTTTATCACTGCTTCCGATATCTGTCTATTACTATTTTCTGATACCGGCTGAACAGACTGACGTGTTCCCCTATTTCAATGTTACCAACACTATAAACTGGAATTCAGAACAGTATCATTATACGATCATTAATCTTGGACTTTTCTTTTTCCCTCTCATCCTTTTAGCATATATCATGCTCATACCGGAATTATTGGGAAAGAAAGACAAATACCTGTTGCTTAAAGATAAAGGCATCAGCATGATCGAGCACAAGGCAGTGCTTCTCATAGCGTTCATTATCCCTGTATTCATCTGCTGGATAGCATATTGCCTGGGGGGCGCATGTTTCAGGTACACATCTGATCTGACCATTCCCATTATGGCAGGATCCGTTATGCTCCTCACACAATGTTCTCATAAGAACAGATTACAGTATGTGATTACATTGACAGCTGCCGGCATATCCACTTGTCTTGTATGGCTGTTGGTTATCTACTTTGACGGGGGAACATGGATTCCGGGAGGCGATAATTTCAGGATCAGCTTCCCTTATGCCATCGAATATGTAGAGAAACTGATCGCATTCTGGCGATGATCTGATCCCCAGTATAGTATAATGAACTTCAGAGGTTGTTTATGACAGATTATCTATTAGCTCTTTTTATTCCGGCAATATTCGGAACCCTGGCATTTCTTGTCCTGATCTTAACGGGACATAAGTCTTATGCCGACAAAAAAGCTGTCATCGCTTCTGCCTTGATCCAGGCCGCAGGCTATGAGACCGCAACTCTTCTTGTAAGGGTCTTTGCTAACCTTTATCTTTGGCAGGATAATGTTATCCCTTTATATGCACTTGTTACAGTATCACTTCTAACAACCGCTGCTGTTACTCTTTCGGTCATATCCAAAGATAAAAAGATGATCCGTCTTCTCAAGATAGCGGGTTACTCGGCTTTCGTCTTCCTTATGGCAGAATGTCTGATCTTCAATCTCAAGAGTTTCTCCTCCGGCAAAGAACATCTGATAGGTAAAAGCATTCCTCTTTCAGGTATAGCGAGCCTTGAAGATGATATGAAAGACAGGTTTATTATTTCCGGTAATGAGATAGTTATATTCGGCAATACCTATCTCGGTTATAACGGCCTGCCGGGAAATGTAAGATATGTTTCCATATATCAGCAAAGACAGGAAACTCCCGATAACCGTCCCTTCACGATAACAGTTGATATCAAGGACTCATCCATGTCCGATTCTTACATGACCGTTGGAGCTAAGAGGGCGTTTGGTTACTCGGGAAGAACTGACTTTGCCGTAAAACCTGCCGAATCCGGTTTTAATCTGGGAATAAACATAGATCCTGCCAAAAATGAAGATTTCGCTTATGACACGGAAACCATAGAAGCAGGCAACAATACCGCACCTCTCGTGATCACATCCGTCGATCTTTGGAATTCGGCTCCCTATGACTTTATGTTTTTGCGCGTGATCTTACTCTGGCTTATCACGGTGATCGCTGCGGCAATAGTAATACTTGAACTATACAAGATCAAATACGACAGAAAGAATTCCTATCACAGGATCGTTATCGAACTAGTGATATTTGCCACTGTCGCCGCTTCATTCACAGTTCGCGGATCGGATATGAACATCGTTGATTATCCGCTCACGGAACCTGTAAACTATTACGATATCTATGTCCAGACATTCGATGCATTCGAAAAAGGACAACTCAATATCGACTACGATCCTCCTGCGGGACTGGCTGAATTAGCCAATCCCTATGACTTCAGTGAACGTAAGGCTGCAGGACTCGAAGAAGATCTCCTTTGGGACCGCGCCTACTATAACGGAAAGTATTATTCTTATTTTGGTATAGCACCCATTTTTACAAATTATTATCCAGTCTATTATATTACCAGGTCCGTTCCGACCTGCGATACTGTAATAGCATTGAACGGAGCGGTCGCCACCCTTTTCCTGGCATTGGCCCTTTTGGCCGTTATCAGGATATATTGTCCGGATGCAAAGATCCTTCTTGTAATAACTTCAATAATCGTATCCGGTGCTTTAAGTTATATCCCGCTCCTTATGAACTACGGATATATGTATAACGTCGCCTGTATCTCGGCTCTGATGTTCCTTGCTATAAGCATATGGTCCGGTCTGACCGCAACTGTTACCGGAAGCAAGATCAAGTATCTTCTTTATCTGGTGAGTGGTCTGGCTTTAGGGCTTACCGCAGGTTCAAGACCGATCATTGCAGTATCTGCAGCTGTCATGATCCCGAGGTTTATCTCAATCCTTGCGGATAAAAAGATAAAACTAAATTCCCGTATCGGACAGGCTGCTGTTTTTACAGTTCCTCTCCTGGCTATAGTAGCAGGCATCCTCTGCTATAACTATGCAAGATTCGGCAGCCCCCTCGACTTCGGCGCGGCATATCAGCTGACGGTAGGCGATATACACAATATGAAGATGTCTCTTTCTTCATTTCCTCTGTCGGTATATTATTATTTCCTGATCCCGGCTCAACAGACCTCACTGTTCCCCTACTATGATCTGTCCAACAACATTATCGCCAATTCGGAAGTATACCGTTACACAGTCCTTAACCTCGGTCTTCTATCCTTCCCCTTTATCCTGCTTGCATATATTTATTTCTTCCCGACTTTAAGAGCAGGAAAAGACCACTGCCATTCTTTAATTAAGAACGGGATCTCTATGATAGAACACAAAGCAGTATTGCTTATATCTTTTGTGATGCCTTTCATCATCGCATGGGCCGTATACTGCATGGCAGGAGCCTGCTTCAGATACACGGCTGACATAATCATTCCCGTATTGGTCGGATCTGTCATGATCCTTTCCCAGTGCCCTGCAGGACAAAAGAAACGCTATACAGCAACAGTGATCGCAGCTCTTATGTCATTTATCGCAATATGGTTCCTCGTTATATATTTCGAGGGTGTGCCGAATTTCTCTGAAGGCGACAACTTCCGCACAAACTTCCCCAACGCAGTCGAATACATCGAGAAACTCATCGTATTCTGGCATTAAAAGGCGGCCGCCTATGGGCAGCCGCCTTCTATTATCATTTACCATTATTCCCGGGATTATTTGAGTTTCACCTCAGATATTGTTGACAGTACCTACGAAGACCGGAGTCATATCATTCCTGTCTACGATCATATATGCAAAAGGTCTGTCACAATATACATATCTGATCTCCTTCTCTTCAGGCATAATGCCTGCGCATTCGACCTCGATCGCAGTAACGGCAGAAGCCTTGGTGCCATTCTCATCAACCTCAATGAAGGTCTTGTGCAGAACATTAGATATATAGAGGTTGTTCTCTAAGTTTGCGATGCCTGTGAAGTCAGCCTTCTCGGGATCAAAGGCATCATTTATTCCTAAATTTCTCAATGCCGGTACAAGAGATGTAGTGTAATCATTCTTGAACTTGGGTATCTTCGAATAGACCTCGTATCCCGAGGATGCGGAGTTCATGAACATATTCAGGTCCTCGCCCGTGAATTCAGACATGAACTTATTTGCGTCGACCGCCTCATCCTTGGGGAGGATAGCAACAAACATGTACTCTCCGCCCTCATAGAGCTTGGAGAATCCTATTGCCTTATCAGACTCGTAGTAAAGATCCGACTTCTCTTCCAGGAATGTGGCATCCGATTCGCCCGATATTCCCTTGAACTTATCATTACTGATCTGGTAATCCTCATAAGGAACAGCCCATTTGCCGTCGAAAGCTATGGCATTGACGAGAACGGCTGCCGTAGCAGGATCTAATTCATCTAAGATCTTATCGATCATGCCTTTTGTCTTGTCATTGACCCAGCCGTTAATATCCTTTATGGCGCCACCGTCAAACTTCATTGATCTGACTTCGGCATCAAAGAGCTTCTTAACATAATTCTTATATTCGTCGCTCATGTTATCGCCCATCAACTCGCGGTTGGACCATATTGCATTGGCCACGGAGAAGTCCACGCCTTCTGAACTGTTTATGGACTTCATCCACTTCGATGCGAAAGCCTGCTGCTGTTCAGGAGTAAGATCTGCCCCTCCGATAGCCTTGTTGATCTCGGCCAGGGTATTCTTGCAGGCACCTGAATCAGCAAGATCCAAAGCAAACATGACTGAAGCAGGAGATACCATGACGTTCGTATTCTTATCTTCGGCAGCTGCAACTATTGCAAATAACTTCATTGCATATTCGTTATATCCTTTTGCAGCCTCGCCCTCTTCAAACGAAGGATAACTGCCTTCGCTAACGGAGCTGTAATTGATCTCAGGCTTTACTTCGCCTTTTGTCTTGATAGTATTTCCTCCGGAACATCCTGCCAGGCCTCCTGCGAGGATCCCTCCTGCCAGGACTGTCGTTAAGATCTTTCTCATTTTCATTTTTTCCACCTCCATCGGTTTCTACCCATATATACAATCCTAAGATCCAAAATGTTGCAAAAAAATGCAGCCGCCATCTGACGGCTGCATTATATCAGGGATCTGACTTAAATGTTGTTGACCGTTCCTACGAAGACCGGCATATTGCTTTCGGTATCAACTATCATGTACGCGAAAGGTCTGTCGCAGATGACTGATCTGGTCTCTTTTTCGCCGAAAAATGCACCTTCAGCATCAATCGCTATGGCGGTTGCAGCCGCAGCCTTGGTCCCGTTCTCGTCGACTTCTATGTGAGTCTTATGGATAGCCTTGGCTACATAGAGGTTTTCACCTATATTGGCAATACCCGTAAGATCAGCTTTAACACTGTCACAGGCATCCTCGATCCCAAGAGCCTTAAGTCTTTTTATAAATTCAAGATCCTCATAATCATAGCTGAACTTGGGGATCATGGAATCCACATCATAACTTCCGGTTACTGAACCCATGAACTTGGCATAATCTTCTGCCGTAAACTCAGACATGAATTTGTTCGCATCAGACGTCTCATCCTTGGGAAGGATCGCAACGAACATATACTGACCGCCTTCGTAGTACTTTGAGAATCCTATTGCCTTGTCTGTCTCATAGTAGAGAGAAGACGTTTCAGACAGGAACTTTGCATCTGAATCACCGGCCGTTCCCTTGAAGGTTCCGTCTTTGGTGATCTCATACTGATCCTGCCAGGCGCCCTCGAAAGCGATGGCATTTACGAGAACAGCAGCCGTAGTTGAATCTAATTCATCAACTATATCTTTTATCATGCCAAGGGTCTTCTCGTTGACCCAGCCGTTGATATCATTAACGGCATTAGCACCGAAATCCATGGACTTTACTTTCGCGTCAAAGAGCTTATCGACATATTCGATATAGTCCTTGTTCATATCGTCGCCAATGATCTTCTTATTGGACCAGATGGCATTGGCAACATTAAACTTCACCTGCTCAGAACTGTTGATCGACTTCATCCAGTCGGATGCGAAAGCCTGCTGCTGTTCAGGAGTAAGATCACCCCCGCCAATGGCCTTGTTTATCTCGGCAAGAGTGTTCTTGCAGGCACCGGCATCCAAAAGATCAAGAGCGAACATGATCGAAGCCGGAGATATCATGACATTCCTGTCTCCTGAGTCTGATGCAACTTTTGAGAAGAGTGTCATTGCATATTCGTTATATCCTTCTTGAGCCTTCTTTTGATCAAAAGACTCATATGTTCCTTCTTTAACGGCAGCATAATTTACTTCCGGCTCGTACTTCGCCTTATTCTTTGCGGGAGCGGACCCTGAGCATCCGGCCAGGCCTCCCAGCAGAACAGAACCTGCTAAGACTGAAGTTATTATTTTTGTTCTTTTCATCATATTCACCTCCATCGGGTTATATTATAGTATACAATCAGAAGATAAGGATTGTTGCAAAAGAAGATTATATATGGAGGACAATATATGAGATATGCGCCTTTCATCAAGCCCGGTGATACCTTAGGATATATAGCCCCTTCGTTCGGCTGCTCCATAGACCCTTACAAAAGCTGTTTTGATAATGCCCTCAAAAACTGGCAGGAAGCAGGATACAAGTCTCTCCTGGGACCTAATGCATATGCGGGTGAAGGGTGCGGCATAAGCAACATTCCCGAAAAGTGCGCCGAAGAATTCATGTCATTCTATCTTTCGCAAGAATCTTCAGCCCTCCTTTCAGTCGGTGGCGGAGAGCTCATGTGCGAGATCCTTCCCTTCATAGATTTCGGCAAGATAAAAGATGCCGCTCCCAAATGGTTCATGGGTTATTCAGATAACACCAACATCACATATCTTCTTACGACCATCTGCGATGTTGCATCCATATACGGACCTTGCGCCCAATCCTTCGGAATGGAACCCATGCACGATTTCCTTAAGGATGCCAAAGCCCTGCTCGAAGGGACAAAACTCTCATTCGAAGGTTACGGCATGTATGAAGTCGAGTCTTTAAAGAGCAAGGATGATCCCCTGGTCCCTCTTAATGCGACAGTCCCCCGCAATATCAAAGTTTTCGACGGTGAAAAGATCAGCTCCGATAAGGAAGTTCTTTTCTCAGGAAGACTCCTGGGAGGCTGCCTTGACAGCCTAATTAACCTCCTGGGAACAAGATTCGATAAGACAAGAGACTTCATCGAAAGATACAAAGAAGACGGTATCCTCTGGTTCATCGAAAGCTGCGAACTCAACCCTTACGAGATAAGACGCGCCATATGGCAGATGGATAACGCAGGCTGGCTGGAAAACTGCAAAGGTTTCCTTATAGGACGCCCCGGCGGTGAATGCGACTTTGAAGAACTCGATCATATAAGAGCATATCTGGAACCTCTGTCAAAACTTAATGTTCCCGCTATCCTTGATATCGACATAGGCCACGTCGCACCCCAGCTCCCCGTGATATCAGGAGCGATCGGGGATGTCAGAGCCTTTGGGCAGGAGATGTCGGTAACATACCGGCTTAACTAAGAGCTAAAAGAAAGAGCCTCCTTGCGGAGGCTCTTATACTATTGCCTATTAGTTCTTCATTTAACAAACTTGTTGTACTTATAGAGGAAGGTGACCATCTGACGTCTCAGGCACTTGCCGTTAGGCTTGAAGGTACCGTCAGAGTAGCCTGCAAGGATGCCTTTCTCGGATGCCCAGATCGTGGGCTTGAAGAAATAGTCTGATTTCTTGACATCCTTGAACTTGTTCTTTGTTGAAGACGGCTCGGGCTGTCCTGCGAGTCTCCAAAGGAAAGTAACGGCATGCTTTCTTGCACATACGATCTGAGGACCGAATGTTCCGTCTTTGTATCCTTCAACTATGCCGTTCTCGTTACCCCAGATAACAGCCTTATAGAAGTAGTCACTCTTCTTTACATCCTTGAACTTACATGTTGACGAATTGGGATTGGGACATCCTTCCAGACGCCACATAAAAGTTACCATCTGGGCGCGGGTACATTCGTTGGCGGGACGGAATTCCGTCTCCTTGTTGTATCCCTTTACAACACCCTTGGCTGCACCCCAGTAGGTCGGAACAAACCAGAAATCCTTGGTGTTGGTAACATCCTTAAACTTCTTAATGCTATTATTCTTTTTGGTCGAACACTTGCTTATATTGTCGACCTTGACTGCGTTCTTTGTATCCTTGGGGCAGTTGATGAGATTATCCGTGATCGTCTTGGCCGTACCTTTGTTGGAAACGAAGATCGAGAAGTTGCCTTTGGCCGCGATAACGGTATTACCTGTTATCGTGTTGCAGACTGTCTTATCTTCGGTAACCTTTATTCCCGCATCACCGGCAAGACTTACTACATTGTCTTTGATGTCGATTCCTGTTGCCATGCCGTTAACGAAGATACCGCTTGCCGGTGTATAAGCAACATCGTTTGAGATGATCCTTATATCCGAAGCGCTCTTGGATGCTGATATGCCGTAGAAATCGGGATCGGAACTCTTGGGCTTAGCTTTGGACAGATCAACCTTGTTGCCTTCTATGGTAACATCCGATGCGAACACGCATCTGATACCGAAGCCCGTGGAATCTATCGTGTTGTGTTTGACCGTAACACCCTTTATGTAGTACTTGCCCAGCGGGATATCTCCGGACTTGTCGCCCATGGTCTTAACTTCAGTATAATCGGTTCCGTTGATCTGAATGCCACAATGGAGATAACCGCTGTAATCGTCCTCATTATTAAGCGAGATAGTGTTATCGCTTATGACTATATCCAGATCTCCGGGGTCCTTATAGGAATCTGATATTGAAGATGAAGTGTCTCCTGCCGAACTTATGAAAGAAGCCTTATATGTTCCGTTTGCAGAAGACGACTCACCGCCGTTACAGTTAACGGAGAATACCGCGATACCGCGGGGACAGTTGGTGATGGTATTCCCCTTGATCGTTACGTTCTTCCAGTTGCAGATCTGTATGCCTGCACTGATACAGTCTTTGATGGTGTTATTCTCGATCGTGATGTCCGTCATGGGAGCATTGAGGATCGCAGTATGGCTGCCTACGGCTCTCGGCACGTTAGTAAATGTACACCCGGTTACCTTAACATTCTTTACGGGCAGCGCCTCAGCATGGTAGTTGCCGAAGTGTGAAGGAACAAGCACATCGAGCTGGATCGCTTCGTAGAAAGTCTCCTTGGCTCCGGAGAGCTTCATATCAGAGAACTTACAGTCCGTGACAGTAAGTTTGTTGATCGCGGCAAATTCCGACAGGTGGGTACTGACGGTGTGCTTCAGTGTCATATTCTCGATCTTAACGTTGGTCGCATGTGCTCCCTTTAAAAGAGTCGAAGAATTGCCGTCACCGTCAAGAGTACCGTTCTTTATCGTTATGTTCTCGTATCCGTCGTAACCCGTGACGCCGGTCTTGTCAGAATCGTAACTTCCGATGTGGATCATGTTAAAACTGTCTCCCGTTGGAGCCATGACCAGGGTTGAACCATTCAGATCAAGAGTCGTGTTGCTGAAGATCTTCAAGGCCAGATTTAACTCATAAGTCTGGTCAGCAGGGAGTTTAACAGTGAATGGCTCATCCTCACTAGCCCTCTTTTTTGCCGCATTCAGGGCATCCTGGATAGCATTGAAAGCATTCGCTTTGGCATCATCATCACTGACTTCTATAGTATTATCCGATGCTGCTAAAACATCCTTTTTTTGCGAAGGGAAAGCCGTCATTCCCAATAATATTGCCGAAGCTGCGATCAGCGCTATGATCGCTTTAAAACAGATTCTCTTCATAGTCGTAAGACTCCTTTCCCGAAAACAATATGTTTATATTTTCGACCATATAATATTATAATAGCACATGACAGGAGTGCTTGGCTAACCTCAAGGGGGATCAGTTGATGTCGTCTTCCAGGAAGAAAACGCGTAAAAAGACAAGTATCAAGACCATTATCATCAGGGTGATCCTAATACTCATCCTCTTATTGATCGTGGTCCCTTTCCTGGGAGGGATAGGTTTCTACCAGTTCATGTTCGGCAGGAGATATGACCCTGATGATGAGATCATATATAGACCCGACGACTTTGACGGCCTGTCTTCCAGAAAAGAGATCATTATGGGTAACTTCGGCCAGAAGCTCTCAGGATATCTCTACTACGACTCCCAATACGACGGTGAAAAGACAAGTTCCATCCCCTCTCACTACAAGGGCATCGTGATCTTTGCCCACGGCTTGGGCGCAGGTCAGGCAGCCTATGTCCCGATCTACGATTACCTTATAGATCAGGATTTCCTGGTGTTCGCATACGATGCGACGGGAACTGCCACAAGCGAAGGATCTTCGATCAAAGGATTCCCCCAGGGCACAATAGACATGAACACCGTGATAGGCTACGTTAAAGATAATATAACAGGGCCAGACTACCCTATCGCAACTTGTGGACATTCCGCAGGAGCCTTTGCGGCATGTTCGGTCCTTAACCTTCATCCTGAAGTAAAGGCTGTCATGTCGATAGCCGGATTCAACAGTTCGCCCGACTATATAGCTGCTCTCGCAAGACCATATGCAGGGCCTCTCATAGATGCGCAAAAGCCCCTTATATCTTTCTACGAGTACTGTCTCTTCCGGGATACTGTATATTACACATCAGTTCGCGGCTTCCGTAATTCGGATGCCCTTATCATGGCCGTTTATTCAGATAGTGATACCAGAGTACCTGCTTCAGCAGGAATAGATATCTGGCGTAAGTCTGACCTTCCCGAGGGCAGGATAGATTATTACGAAGTCAAGGGCAGATCCCATGGTGACGTCTGGCGCAACGATTCCAAAGATGGCGCCGATACAGTTATGCTGGATAAGTTCTGCGATCTGTTCGATAAGGCGATCAACACGGAAAGTCAGATCGTGGCGACCGGCAATAAGACCCCTATAACCTTTAAGATAGTCATTATCTGTCTTATCGCGCTGGCCGCCATTATCATCCTCGCCCTTATAGTAAGACACAGGCTCAAGATCTTCCGCATGTCCTACATCGAGGGTGTCGACAAGATGGACGGCAGGCAGTTTGAACTCTGGTGCGCCGAGTTCTTAAGATATAAAGGGTTCACACATGTCGAAGTCACTTCAGAATCCCGCGATAACGGAGTGGATATCCTCTGCAGTAAGGATGGCGAGACATATGCGGTCCAGTGCAAGAGAATGGAGTGCAAAGTTCCAAACAAGGCCGTACAGGAAGTCTATACCGGCATGATGATCTACGAATGTGACCGGGCTGCCGTCATAACGAATAACTATTTCTCGAATGCGGCATGCGAGACTGCGGAGAAGACCGGTGTCGAGTTATGGGACCGCGACTGGATAATGGGGAAGATCAGCAAACCTGCCGGTGATCCCGAAGATACGCAATAAAATACGCCCTTACGGGCGTATATAGTAAGTTTTATGATGATCAGCAGGACAATTAGTTCAGGATCCTCTTGATCGCTCTTATGGACATCATGTTCATGTTACCGTAGCAGACCCTGCCGCGGGATCTCGAGGCATGGATAACCTTTCCTCCGCCTGCATAGATTGCAACGTGTCCGCAGTAGCCGCCGTATTCATAACAGATGATATCTCCTAATCTGACATCACTTCTGTTAACACGGACACCATATCCGTTACACTGGGCATTGGCACTGTGAGGGAGGCTGTAACCTATCTGCTTATAGCAGTAGAGCGTAAGTCCGGAACAGTCGATACCCCTGCTGGAGGCACCTCCGAACACATACCTTACACCGAGCATTGATGCTGCGATATTTACGATGCTCTCACCGTTCTTACCGGTGATCGTAACGGTCCTGCCGTTCCTGATGCTTGATGATCCGCTGCCGGATCCTCTTCCGCCGCCACCGGTATTCGATCTTACGATGGGAGTAGGGGTCGGAGTAGGGGTCGGAGGAGGCGTATGCGTCGTATATGATTTATAGACATAACCTGTCTTTCCGCTCTTGGTGGTAACCTTATACCACTTGTCGGCAACACCAACGACAGAAAGCCTCTCCTCGTCGTTTACGATAGTTACCATGTCACTGCCCGTAGAGGGCTCGGATCTTACTATAAGACTGTCAGTATCGACCCAGACAGTATCATCAACTGATGTCCATACCATCTCATCCGTGATCGAATTCGTAAGAACGAATCCTTCCTTGCCATCCTCGGTCCTGACCTTGGACCAGGTATCGCCGATACCGATCCTCTTGACTCCCTGACCGTATCTCAATGTGGTCAGAGTCACGGAATCCATGACAGGGGTTTCCTTAAGAATGGAGTTCTTTGCCTTGATATAGTACTGGGTATCGTCCTCGGCGAAGAACTGGGGATCTAATAATTCGATAGGCAATTGAGCCTCATCGTAGACCTGAAAGACCGTATACTTGGGAACATCACTATAGTCGTGTGATACCTCTTCGATCTGACTGTCACTGTCAAAAGACGTGTTTTCTGCCGATATGAGTTCATCCTCGTTGCTGACAAGAGCCCAATCCTCGAGAAGATCGCCCTCGTCTTCTTCATAGATACCAAACAGGGTCGTGTAAGCCTGTCTTACAGCCAAAGCCGGACTTAGACCGGACCTTAAGCCTATAGGAAGGCTGATCATGGGAACGGCAACAACCGATCCGACGATGATAGCAAGAATATGTTGCTTCTTATTCTTTTTAAAGACCATAAGCTTCCTTTCTTGTTTAAACACGCCCATTATACCACCCTTAGAGCCTGATTTCAGACTTCTTTGAGGCAAAATAGCGTCGGAGACAAACCTCCGACGCTATTATAAACCCTTATAGCATCAATATGCTTTACAATTAGAAGACATAAAGTCTTACTTCTTGGCTGCCTCCTTGGCGAGCATCTTGGCTGTCATCTCTGCATCCAGGATATCAGCCTTCGCATTCTCCTGCTCTACCTGCTCAAGGTATTCGTTCTCGAAAAGCGCATCATCAGATTCGTCTTCACCAAACTTATGACCTGTAAGGATCTCAGCATTGGATCTTACAACAGGTACTGCGGACAGATTCCTGTGGATAGCAAGACCTGTACCAGCAGGGATGAGGCTTCCGATGATAACGTTCTCCTTGAGACCGATGAGATGATCGACCTTGCCCTTGATGGCAGCATCTGTAAGAACCTTGGATGTCTCCTGGAAGGATGCTGCAGAAAGGAAGGAGTCTGTTGCAAGAGCGGTCCTTGTAACACCCATGAGCTTGAGGTTACCGGTTGCGGGCTTGAGACCTGCCTTCTCGCACTCTTCGTTACGTGCTGTGAAGTCCATATCATCAACAGTGGTGTTGGTCATGAAGCCTGTATCACCCGGATCGTCGATAGCTCTTCTTCTCATGATCTGTCTTGTGATGATCTCGATGTGCTTATCGTTGATGGAAACACCACCACCCTGCTTATAAACCTTGGATACTTCGTTGATGATGTACTTCTGTACACCTCTCTTATCCTTGACCTTAAGAATGTCATTAGGGTTAACAGGACCGGATGTGAGCTTGTCACCTGCTTCAACGAACTGACCCTCGATAACAGTGATGGTATCGTGGAGCTTGAGCTCGTATGTCAGGCAGTCAACGACCTTACCCTTCTTGTCGAGGAGAGGCTCGTGTGTAACGCCTTCCTCGTAAGCAGGATAGACCTTGATGATCTTATTACCCTTGTTACCGTCTTCGATCTTAACATAACCGTCGATCTCGGAGATGGTAGCTTCTCCCTTAGGCTTTCTTGCCTCGAAGATCTCTTCGACTCTGGGGAGACCCTGTGTGATATCTTCGCCGGATGCGATACCGCCAGAGTGGAAGGTACGCATTGTAAGCTGTGTACCAGGCTCACCGATGGACTGAGCTGCCATGATACCGACTGCTTCACCTGCTGCAACGGGTCTTGCCGTAGCAAGGTTGATGCCGTAGCACTTAGCGCATACGCCGTGACGTGACTTACAGTCGAATACGGATCTGATCTTGATCCTGCCGAGGTTCTCGATCTCGGATACTGTGAGGATCTTGCCCTTAGCTTCTGCTTCCTCAACAGCCTTCTCAGATCTTGCGATCCTCTCCTGCTCGGTCTCGCCCTTCTTGAGCTTGATGCTGTCAGTTACTTCTTTTCTTGCTTCCTCTGCCTCTTCCTGTGCGAGCTTAACGGAAGCATCGATAGCCTGAGCCTTGAGAGCTGTGATCAGCTCACCGTTCTTAACGATGATCTCTCCTGTCTGGAGGTTAGCGATATCATCAGCTGCAAAACGGCCGTAGATTCTGTCATAGAGAGGCTTGATAACCGTCTTCTTCTTGTTCTGGTAGTCAACGATCTCCTTGACCCATGTGAAGTCATCCGTACCGCAGTCGGGTTCGGAGATAACAACTTCCTGGGCAACGTCAACGAGACGTCTTGTAAGGTAACCGGAGTCAGCCGTCTTAAGAGCCGTATCAGACAGAGCCTTTCTTGCACCGTGTGAGGAGATAAAGAACTCGAGAACGTTCATTCCTTCACGGAGGTTGGATCTGATCGGGATCTCGATGACGTTACCGGACGTATCGTTCATGAGACCTCTCATACCTGCGAGCTGCTTGATCTGGTTAGCGCTACCACGGGCACCGGAGTCAGCCATCATCTTGATAGGGTTGGTAGGATCAAGGTTAGCCATGAGGGCCTTGGTGATGGCATCTGTCGTGCCTTCCCAGACACGGATGACTTCCTTATGTCTGTCGACATTACGCAGAACACCCATGTTGTAACCCATGTTGATCTTGTCAACCTTGCTCTCAGCCTCGCTGATCAGCTTCTCCTTGATCTCAGGGATGATCATGTCCTCGATACCGATGGAGATACCGCTGATGGTCGAATACTTATAACCCATGCTCTTAACTGCATCGAGGAACTTTGTCGTTCTCTCCGTTCCGTGAACGGCGATGCACTGGGAGATGATCCTCTGGAGCTCGCTCTTTCCAACCTGGAAATCACACTCCAAGAGGAGTTCATTACCCTCGATGTTTCTCTTAACATAACCCAAGTCCTGAGGAACGACTTCGTTGAAGATGAATCTTCCCAAAGAAGACTCTACAAGACCTGTTACCATCTCACCGTTAACTTCCTTTGTTACACGGATCTTGATCTTGCTGTGCAGTGTGATCTCATGCTCGTCGTAAGCCATGATAGCTTCATCAACGGAAGAGAATACCTTGCCCTCACCCTTGTCACCTTCGGTGAG
The DNA here is from genome assembly GCA_017615325.1 of Clostridiales bacterium. Classification (GTDB taxonomy): domain Bacteria; phylum Bacillota; class Clostridia; order Saccharofermentanales; family Saccharofermentanaceae; genus Saccharofermentans. Next base: position 45,116 of record JAGAAI010000038.1, read on the forward strand.
CATTGTGAGGTAGTAGCAGCCCAATACCATATCCTGGGAAGGAACCGTAACAGGCTTACCGTCCTGAGGCTTCAGGAGGTTGTTGGTGGACATCATGAGGAACCTTGCCTCAGCCTGTGCCTCTGCAGAGAGAGGTACGTGTACAGCCATCTGGTCACCGTCGAAGTCGGCGTTGAATGCCGTACATACGAGAGGGTGGAGCTTGATGGCACGTCCTTCTACGAGGATAGGCTCGAATGCCTGTATGGAAAGTCTGTGGAGCGTAGGAGCACGGTTCAGGAGAACGGGGTGATCCTTGACGATGTCTTCCAGGATATCCCAGACCTCGGGAACTCTGGAATCAACCTGACGGCGTGCCGTCTTAACGTTGAGCTTATCGTTACGCTCTACGAGCTTCTTGATTACGAAGGGCTTGAAGAGCTCCAATGCCATTTCCTTAGGGAGACCGCACTGATGCATCTTGAGCTCAGGTCCGACGATGATAACGGAACGGCCTGAATAGTCAACACGCTTACCCAACAGGTTCTGACGGAATCTTCCCTGCTTACCCTTGAGGAGGTCAGTCAAAGACTTGAGCTCTCTGTTGGATGTAGCAGCCGTTGATCCTCTTACGGGGTTGCCGCGCTTACCGTTCTCGATCAGGGAGTCAACTGCTTCCTGGAGCATTCTCTTCTCGTTACGTACGATGATCTCAGGTGAACCTAAGTCGAGAAGCTTTCTCAAACGGTTATTTCTGTTGATAACTCTTCTGTAAAGATCGTTAAGATCGGATGTAGCATAACGGCCGCCATCCAGGGGAACCATAGGACGGAGTTCCGGAGGAAGTACGGGGAGTACATCCAGGATCATCCACTCGGGCTTGTTGCCGGATGTCTTGAAAGCCTCGAGGACCTCAAGGATCTTGGCAGCCTTAGCCTTCTTCTGGATGCTGTTGCCTGCAGCGGATCTGATCTCACGCTGCTTTTCGATCATAGCATCAACATCGATCTTCTGGAGGTGGACCTTAACGGCCTCAGCACCCATCCTTGCGTCGAAAGAATCTCTTCCGAACTTGGCGATAGCTTCTCTATAAGCAAGCTCATCGATGATGATGACGTTTTCCTTGCTGTTGATCTCGTTGTTGAGGTTCTTCTCACCTAAGAAAGCAGCAACTTCCTCGTTAGCTGTGCTGATTACAAGGTATGCGGCATAGTAGAGGACCTTCTCGAGGTTCTTGGGGGTGATTCCCAGCATCGTTGCGATACGGGAAGGTGAACCCTTGAAATACCAGATGTGGGATACGGGTGTTGCGAGCTGGATGTGACCCATTCTGGTACGGCGGACGGTATTCTTTGTAACCTCAACACCGCACTTGTCGCAGACCATGCCCTTAAATCTGATCTTCTTATATTTCCCGCACTTACACTCCCAGGACTTTGTGGGTCCGAAGATCTTCTCGCAGAAGAGACCGTCAGCCTCAGGCTTCTGGGTACGGTAGTTGATGGTCTCAGGCTTCTTGACCTCACCGTGAGACCACTGCTTGATAGCCTCAGGTGATGCAAGCTTTATGCTGATTCTTGTAAGACGTTTTGTATCACTCATATTGTAAAACTCCTTCCAAAATCCGTTTGCCGTCAATCTTCATCGAACATTTCGCTGTCCGAAGAATCCTCTGCGATGCTTCCGTCATCGTTGGCTTCAACGAATCCGTTTGCAAACAGGTCTTCAGATACAGACTGCATGTCGGGAACTATGGGCTCATAGTCCTCACCGTCGATGGATCTGCGCATCTTCTCGGATGCTACATTGATTCCTTCGAATGATGTCGATGTCTCGGCAACATTGATCTCTTCGTCGTCAACATATGTCTTAACGTCCAGAGCGAGAGCCTTGAGCTCGTTAACGAGGACGTTGAATGACTCAGGAATTCCCGGATCGGGAACGTTGTGGCCTCTGACGATAGCATCGTAGGTCTTGGATCTTCCCTCGATATCGTCGGACTTGACCGTTAAGATCTCCTGCAGTGTATGAGCTGCGCCGTATGCCTCGAGGGCCCAGACTTCCATCTCACCGAATCTCTGACCACCGAACTGAGCTTTACCGCCCAAAGGCTGCTGAGTAACGAGTGAGTAAGGTCCTGTGGATCTGGAGTGCATCTTATCGTCAACCAGGTGGTGGAGCTTCAGGTAGTACATAACACCAACGGTTACACGGTTCTCGAAAGGTTCACCCGTACGTCCGTCGTAAAGTACTGTCTTACCGTCGCTGTCGATACCTGCGAGCTTGAATGCCTCAGCGATATCCTTCTCGTTTGCACCGTCGAATACAGGTGTTGCGATCTTCCAGCCGAGTTCACGGGCAGCACGGCCCAAGTGGACCTCGAGGAGCTGACCGATGTTCATACGGGAAGGAACGCCCAAAGGATTGAGCACGATATCCAGTGTGGTACCGTCAGGGAGGAAAGGCATATCCTCTTCAGGAAGGATCCTGGAGACAACACCCTTGTTACCGTGACGGCCGGCCATCTTATCACCTACGGAGAGCTTTCTCTTCTGTGCGATATATACTCTTACTCTCTTCTTGACACCGGAAGCCAGAGTGGGGTTGGTCTCCTTGTCGGACTTAACGACATCGACTACGACACCGCCGCCGCCGTGAGGAACTCTCTTGGAAGTATCCTTGACTTCCTTAGCCTTCTCACCGAAGATCGCCTTATAGAGCTTCTCTTCTGCGGACTGCTCAGTCTCACCCTTAGGAGAGATCTTACCAACGAGGATGTCACCGTCCTTGACTTCGGAACCGACCATGACAACACCGTCTTCGTCGAGCTTGGACAGAGCCTCGTCACCGACGTTCGGAACTTCTCTTGTGATAAGCTCGTCGCCCAGCTTTGTCTGTCTTGCTTCACACTCATGTTCTTCGATATGGATGGATGTGTAAACATCATCCCTTACGATCCTCTCGTTTACGAGAACAGCGTCCTCGTAGTTATAACCTTCCCATGTGGTGAATCCGATGAGAACGTTACGGCCCAATGCAAGCTCACCGTTGTCGGTAGCAGGACCGTCTGCAAGGACTTCGCCTTCCTTGACCTTGTCGCCCAGGTGAACGATAGGACGCTGGTTGATACATGTGCTCTGGTTGGAGCGCTGATACTTGGAAAGCTGATATGTATCGATCTTACCTTCTTTGGTGGTAACCTCGACCTTGTCTGCAGCAACATAGCTTACGACACCGTCATGCTCTGCAACAGCGCAGACGCCGGAGTCCTTGGCGGCACGGAATTCCATACCGGTTCCGATGATAGGTGCTTCAGGCTTGATAAGAGGTACAGCCTGACGCTGCATGTTGGAGCCCATGAGGGCACGGTTAGCGTCGTCGTTACCAAGGAAGGGGATAAGGCTCGTGGATACGGATACAAGCTGCTTAGGAGATACGTCCATGTAGTCGACCTGTGAGGGCCTGAGTTCAAGGAACTGGTCCAGATGACGGCAGACGATCTTCTCGTTAATGAAGTGACCCTTGTCATCGAGAGGCTCGTTAGCCTGTGCAACATTGTAGTTATCCTCTTCGTCAGCCGTCATGTAACGGACTTCGTCAGTGATAACGTTATTCTCTTTATCGAATCTTCTGTAAGGAGTCTCAATGAATCCGTACTTGTTGATCCTTGCGTATGTAGCAAGAGACGTGATAAGACCGATGTTCTGGCCTTCAGGTGTCTCGATAGGACACATTCTTCCGTAGTGAGTCGGGTTGATGTCTCGAACTTCCAGGGATGCTCTGTCTCTGGTAAGACCGCCGGGACCCAATGCGGACAATCTTCTCTTGTTTGTAAGCTCAGCCAGAGGGTTGGTCTGGTCACAGAATGAAGACAGCTGGGATGAACCGAAGAACTCTCTGAATACTGCAGACAGAGGTCTTGTGTTGACCAGCTGGAGAGGGGATGCCTTCTCCGGGTCACCGGAGTTGATCTGTGAAAGTCTCTCTCTGATGTTCTTCTCTACACGGCCCATACCGGAACGGAGCTGGTTCTGAAGGAGCTCGCCTACAGACCTTACTCTTCTGTTACCGAGGTGGTCGATGTTGTCAACTGCACCTACACCGTGGTGGAGGCCGATGAAGTAGGAAACGAATGCCATGAAATCGTCAACGCAGAGGTTCAAAGGCATGAGGTCGCTCTTTCTTTGATCAAGAAGCTCCATCAGTTTCTCCGAGATGTCGATCTTCTTGTCGGCATTCTTTGCTTCCTTTGCCTCGTTGATGACTTCACGGAGAACGCTTACTCTTACGCGCTCGTTAACTGTCGTCTTCTCGATGTCGAAGTTCTTGAGGTCAGCCTTCTTGAAGCTGTCGCGGATGAATCTGTCGGGATCTACTCTGCCGTTACCGATGACCTTGTGAGGCTCCTCGGCAACCTTGATCTCGTCACCCGTTCTGCTGATAGGATAGATAAGGCACTGTGTGATACCTGCCTCTTCTACTGCCTCTGCAAGTTCTCTTGTGATATCCGTATCCTTCTTGACGATGACCTCACCGTCTTCGGATGTGATATCCTCAGCTGCCTTGTGACCTTCGATCCTGGCAGCGATGGAAAGCTTCTTGTTGACCTTGAAGATACCTACTCTTGCAAGATCGTATCTTCTGGAATCAAGATATGTGTTGTTAAGATACTTCTCTGCAGCATCCGTGCTGGCGATATCGCCCGGACGTGCCTTGCGGAAGAATTCCTCCAATGCTTCGTTGCGGTTCTTTGTCTTATCCTCGGCAAGAGTTGCTCTGATGCACTCCTCATCACCGAACATATTGATGATATCCTCGTCGTTCTCGAGACCCAAACATCTCAGGAATACGGACAGAGAGATCTTGTGTGACTTGTCTGCGTGGATGGAAACGCTCTTGTTCTCATCCTCGTCGATAAGGAACCATGCGCCCCTGTAAGGGATAAGTTCGCCCGTATAGAGCTTCTGACCGAACTTACCGCTTGCTGTACCATAGTAAGCTCCAGGTGAACGTACGATCTGGCTGATGACTACACGCTCAGCACCGTTGATGATGAAGGTGCCGTGCTCGGTCATGATCGGGAAATCAGTGATATATGCCGTCTCGTCCTTGATCGTACCGTCTTCTTTATTATGCAAACGGATCTTTACAAACAGAGGAGCAGCATAGTTACTGTCATTCTTCTTGCACTGATCGATAAGATAAGCCTTGGAAAGGTTGCTCGTATCGGTCTTGGTGGAACTCTTCCTGTCAGCCGCATCCGTAGGATTGATCGGGGAGTCGGGATTGAATTCCTTCTCAAGGAAATAGATCTCATAGATCCCCTGAGAATCTGTAATCGGAGATACCTCATCGAAAACTTCCTGAATACCCTCGTCGAGGAAACGGCGGTAGGAGTTACTCTGGATTTCAATGAGATTAGGAACATCGATTACTTCGTTGATCTGGGAGTAGGACTGGCGTTCTGTCTTGCCCTGTTTGATGGAATGAACCATTTGTAAAAATCACCTCTCTTACAAAACGTGTGTTCCGTACGTATTCGCGGCACTTCCGGCAGCACGAAAAGTCGTTCTAAATACCATAAAAGTGCCATTTCGTCAAGCGAGAAGGGCATAATACCCCTACCCATATAGACGCAGTATAAAATGGTACACCCATTTGTCAAATCCGTCAAGAGTTTTTATGATCCATCCAAAAAAAGACTGTCTCAACCGAGACAGTCCTTTTGATCATTAAATTGTTTCCGTTATCAATAAGCGAAGGTCTTGACCCAGCCTGCGTTGACAACATATGCGGGGGAATTGCCCTTGATGCCTTCCTCCCATGTCGTGTATCTGTTGGATACGATGGAAGATCTGGAGTTAGCCGCCCATGCAGGAACGTTATTGATAAAGAAATAGATAGTAACTGTCTTCTTATCAGAAGATACGGATACGTACGTATCGCCTTCCTGTCTAGCTGAATCGAAGAGCCAGTTGCCGACAGCTTCCTTAGCCTCGTCCTTCTCTTTTGCGGTCTCGCCTGCATCTTCTGTCTCATCCTCAGGCATCTCTTCTTCCTCTTCTTCTCCAACGAAGCTCGAGAGGACACCGTTATCTACGTAACCGCCTGACAGGATCTCGCTTGTAAGATCCGTGTTGGCCTTTACGAGGTTATAGAACTCGAAGTTGGAAAGCCTTGTGGATCCAACAAGATTGTTAGCCTTTGCCTCAACATCGGATACAGCCTTTGCGATCTGATCGTCAGTCGCATCATCAGGTGTATCAACGTTAAGAGTAAGTGTTCTGTAGGAAACTGTCGCAGTCGTATCCTGATAGAGATTATCGAGCAATACTGCATAGTAACCTGTATCCATCTCGATGATGCTTGCCTTGCCGACATTCTCATCCTGGAAGAGGTATGCTGTAACCTTCTCATTGAGGGAAGACAGGTAGGATGCAGTCATTCCTTCATGGAATGTCGTATCTTCGCCCTTCTCGAGAGCCTCGGCATAAGAATCCTCTTTCCTCTCCTTGAGGACATCGATAACAGCCTGTGTGAAGCTGTCGGAATCCTTAGCTGCATCAACAACCTTCTGAGCCTGCTTCTTTACTTCATCCAGATTCTTAGCCTTGCCGTCATCGTCGGTCTCGGCAGAGAAGAAGTAGAAGTTAAAGTCTGCGAGCTTATACTGGTTGGGGTTCTTATCGTAGTCATCCCTTACCTCTTCGTTTGTAGGCATGAGATTAAACTGCTTTACATATTCCTGATACTCTTCGACCGTGATCTCGTTCTGGAGGAACTGCCTGTATGCACGGAGGCTCATGCCTGTGCCGTATGCAGCAGCAAGATAGGACGATACAGAAGGATATCCTGACTGTTTTGCACTGTCTGAAAGTTCATTGGCTTCCATCTCGGCTGCTCTTGCTGCCTGACTGAACTCACCGAAACCGTTCTTCTTTGCATCATTATTGAACAGGATCTGATCCATGATGTTGTCACATGTCTCATCGATCAGGGTATCCCTCCAGGTCTTGCCCGTAGTCTCATCCTTGACATCGTCCAGTGTATCACGGGTAACCTGGCCATAATAATAATACTGATTAAATATTCCGGAGAAGTGGAAGTTGGTCTCCAGGACCGATGCCTTACCGACTACTTTCTTGGAACCGTCCTCCATTGTCTCTGTAACGGTAACACCGTTCAAGACACGGGGAATAACTCCCGTTGTGTATATTGCATAGCCTGCCAATGCAAGAACAAGTACAACTGCAACAACGATCTTAACCACGTTGGCGTTGCCTGATCTGTTCTTCTTACGCTTATTGCCTTCAGATTTGCTCATGAGACAAAACCTGCCTTATCAAAGTATTTTGTTGCCTTAAATCTCCTCCTGAGGGTATCTGCCGACACCTCCCCCTTAGAAAAAAGCATTGTCTATTATAATTCGGCATCGCGGATAATGCAAGAAAGGTCTTTAGGTTCTTCCGGAACAAATTCAGGATTTAGCTCCATAATACTGTCTGTCTCTGCCTTCGGCATCTTGGACCAGCCTACAAAAGCGAAGTCGCATCCTGCATTTCTCGCACATTGGATATCAGGAAGTGCGTCCCCTACATAAAGGACTCTTCCGATATCTTCTATCCCGGCTTTCCTGGCCGCCAGTATGACGGGGGCCCCGTGGGGTTTGGGTTCACAGTCGTCATCTGCGAAAACATATACATCCATTATGTCATCCATACCGGTCTGCTCAACGGTTATCATGGCAGCGACTTCTCTTTTGGAAGTTACGATCCCCTGAAGCGCCCCTAGATCTTTAATAGCCTTTAAGGCATCGAAGATCCCGTCAAAAAGTTTGAGATCTCCCGCATAGAGCCTTGCGTGATTATATTCTATGTATCTGTCGAACATAGCCTTTGCCGTCTTTTCATCATAGATTCCGAAGGCGGTTTCCAGAGGCTTCCCTATATAACCCATGATCTCATCTTCATCCCTGGGGGGAATGTCCGGAAAGCCTGCGAATGTATGCCGGAAAGAATCCATTATAAGAGGGATGGAGTCTGTCAGTGTTCCGTCCAGGTCATAAAGCACGAGGTCGTAGCGCAAATTACTCATCTTCATCTTCTCCCGCGGGGTCATCAGATACGGGAAGGACATGGATCATAACCTTGGAGATCCACCTGTCCTGAACATGAAGCACCTTTATCTTTAAATTCTTATATATAACTTCCGGCTTCTCTTTTTCTTCAGGGATCCTGTCCAGTACATGAAGGACGAGGCCTGCCATCGTATCGTATTCTTCCTCATCGAACTTGATGCCTAAGATATCCTCAAGGTCTGCCAAAGGCATGTCGCCTGCAACGATGTAATCACCGTTGGAAAGCTTTAAGGACTGCTGCTCCTCATCCACGTCGAACTCGTCGGAGATGTTGCCGACGATCTCCTCGATGATATCCTCCAGGGTACATATACCCATTGTTCCGCCGTATTCGTCTATTACGATCGCCATCTGCATGCCGGATGTCCTCATCTCTGCAAAGAGGGACGAGATCTTTCTGGTCTCATGAACTACCAGAGGCTCCCTTATCAGTTTCCTGAGATTGAACTTCCTGGGCTCTGCAGGAGCCTTGACTGCGAGAAGGTCCTTGATATGAAGTATTCCGACGATATCATCGATGGTCCCGCGGTAAACGGGGATCCTGGTATGTCTTTCGGAAACGGCGACCTTCATGACCTCGGCATAAGATGCATCAATAGGCAATGACACGATCTTCTTTCTGTGGGTCATTATCTCTGATACTTCGGTATCGTTGAAGTCGAACACGTTTTCGATCATCTCCTTCTCGGAGTCCTCAATGGAACCGGTCTCGGAACCCGCATCGACCATCATCATTATCTCTTCTTCCGTTACGGCCTTGTTCTTATCCTCGGGGCTTATACCAAAGATGCGGAGGACCAGGTTGGAGGATGCCGTAAGGAATATGACCAAAGGTTTTGTAAGCGTCATGAAGAACGACAGGAAGCCTGCCGTGCGGTATGCCCATTTCTCGGGATTACGGGCAGCGATCCTCTTGGGCACCAGTTCTCCTGCAACAAGGGTTATATATGAAAGCACCAGTGTAATAAGGACAGTCCATAAAGGAGCCATCCAGGCTCTGGTCATGTCAGGGTCCAGAGCAAGCGTTATCCTTGAAGCTATACCTTCGGATGCGAAAGCTGATGCGAGGAAACCTGCCAAAGTAACACCGACCTGAATAGCCGACAGGAACGAAGGTTGGTCGTCGATGAACTTAAGGACCTTTTTGGCATGCTTGTTGCCTTCTTCTGCAAGCTTTCTCTCCTTGATGTCGGACAGGCTTATGACAGCCATCTCCGTACCGGAGAACAAAGCATTTATCAGAATGAAGATAAGAACAACGATTATCTTTATCGCAATATCCATATAGTTTCCGGTTTATCTCATACCGTCCAGGATGTCTTTTAGGATCTGTCTTACCGCCTGGGGATCAGCCTTGCCGCCCAAAGCTCTCATGGACTGGCCGACTAAGAATCCAAAGCTCTTCTCGACACCGCCCAGATATTCTGTTACGGCCTTTTCGTTGTTGGCGATGACTTCCTTTAACACGGGCTCGATAGCAGATGTATCGGATACCTGGGCAAGGTTGTTGTCAGAAACGAACTTCTCGGGATCGACGTTCTCTTCGAATACCTTCTCCAGGACTTCTCTTCCGACCTTACGGTTGATCTTGCCTTCAGATACCATCTTGATGATGGCACCCAGGGAATCAGCATCGAACGTCATGTCCTCAGGTGTAATATGTGCCTGGCTGCAAAGCTTTAAGACATCCGTCATGATCCAGTTGGATGAATCCTTGGGAGCATCCGTAAGTTCTACAGTCCTCTCGAAAAGCTTGACCAGGGCTGTTGAACCTGTGATTATCTCTGCATCGTACTCAGGCAGACCCAATTCATTTACATATCTGTCTTTCTTCTGATCTGCAAACTCCGGCAGGGACTTTGCGATCTGATCAAGATACTCTTCGCTTATAAATACGGGCATGAGGTCGGGGTCAGGGAAATACTTATAGTCCTGGGCATCCTCTTTGGATCTCATGGCATATGTGAATTCCTTCTCGTCATCCCAGCGTCTTGTCTCCTGAACGACCTTGCCGCCGCCTTCGATCAGGTCTACCTGCCTGTCGTACTCGTAATCGATCGCACGGGCAATAGCCTTGAAGGAAGCGATGTTCTTCATCTCGGTACGGGTACCGAATTCTGCCTGACCGCGCGGTCTTACTGACAGGTTGACGTCAGCTCTCATGGATCCTTCCTGCATCTTGCAGTCGGATACGCCGAGATACTGCATGGTGTCACGCAGTTTTGTAAGGTAGGCGATGACTTCATCAGCAGATCTGAAATCAGGCTCGGATACGATCTCCAGGAGAGGCACGCCGCAGCGGTTGAAGTCAACCATGGTCTTGCCTGTAAGGGGATCGTGAACAAGCTTGCCGGCATCTTCTTCCATATGGATCTCGTGGATACCTATGGATTTGGTTCCGGCATCCGTCTTGATATCGACATGACCGTTCCTGCAGATCGGATAGTAGAGCTGCGAGATCTGGTATGCCTTGGGCAGATCCGGGTAGAAGTAGTTCTTACGGTCGAACTTGTTCTTACGGGTAATGTCGCAGTTTAAGGCAAGTCCTGCCTTGACCGCGAATTCGACGACTTTCTTATTCAGCGTAGGGAGCGTGCCCGGCATACCGGAACATACTTCACATACGTGAGTGTTGGGAGCTCCTCCGAACTTTGTCGAGCAGGAGCAGAATATCTTAGATTCGGTCGACAGTTCACAGTGAACTTCGAGACCTATTACCATCTCATAATCCGTCATGATCTGCCTCCTTTCTGGTAGTTGGCGGCAAATCCCAGGATCGTCTCTTCATCGAAGTGCTTACCGATTATCTGCATTCCGACAGGCATTCCCTCATGGTCGCTGCCGCAGGGAACGGAGATAGCGGGAAGTCCGACTATATTGATAAGTACAGTGCAGATATCGCCCAGGTACATCTTCAGGGGATCTGACAGGCTCTCGCCGGCCTTAAGCGCAGTCGTGGGAGCGACAGGTCCTATAACGACATCGTATTTTGCGAAAGCCTCATCGAATGCTTTCTTGATGAGAGCCTTGGCCTGCAGGGCCTTGTTGTAGTAAGCATCATAGTAACCTGAAGAAAGAACGAAGTTGCCTAACATGATCCTTCTCTTGACTTCCATTCCGAAGCCTTCGCTTCTGGACTTGATGTAAAGATCCATCAGGTTATCCACGTCTTCGGGTCTATAGCCATACTTGACACCGTCGTATCTGGACAGGTTGGAGCAGGCTTCGGCGCAGGCAATGATGTAATATGTCGGGATCGCATATTCAACGATAGGCATCTCGAATGTCTCAACTACTGCGCCGTTATCTTCAAAGTACTTGACCGCTTCCATTACACGGGCCTTTACGTCGGCATCGATACCCTCACCGAAGTACTCGTCGGGAATACCGATCTTCTTGCCCTTAACATCGAAGGAAGCCAGAGCTTCAAGATCGACTTTGGAGCTTTCCGCGGAAGACTGGTCACGCTCGTCAATGCCGCTTATGACATTAAAGAGGGCTGCACAATCCAGAGCCGTCTTTCCAATGGGTCCTATCTGATCCAATGAGGAAGCGAATGCTACAAGACCGTATCTTGATACTGTTCCGTATGTGGGCTTTAATCCCGTAACGCCGCAGAAAGAAGCGGGCTGTCTTATGGATCCGCCGGTATCAGAACCTAATGAGATCGGAGCAAGAGAAGCTGCAACGGAAGCAGCGGAACCGCCGGAAGATCCGCCCGGAACCCTGTTTTCGCCGTTGGGGTTTATCGTGGGACCATAGAAGGATGTCTCCGTGGTGGAACCCATGGCGAATTCATCCATGTTGGTCTTACCCAGGATCACCATGCCTTCTTCCTTTATCTTGCGTACGACGGTTGCGTCGTAAGGCGGGATAAAGTTGGAGAGCATCTTAGATGCGCAGCTCGTAAGCATGCCCTTCGTGCAGATGTTGTCCTTAACTGCTATGGGGACGCCGGCAAAGGGTCCCGTAAGCTCACCGGACTTGATCTTGAGATTGATCTTTGCTGCCTCATCAAGAGCATCGGAAGCTACCGTGATGTAGGAATTGTATTTAGGATCTTCTGCCTTGATGGCATCGATATAGGCCTGGGTTGCCTCGACCGAAGTAAGATCTCCGGCCTTGATCAGTTTGCCTATCGTAAGAGCATCCAGCTTGAGGATCTCTTCTTTCGTGATCTTTGTAGCCATATCTTTACTCCACCGTCTTGGGAACCAGTATCGCCCCATCCTTCTTCTCGTATGCGTTGGCAAGGATAGATTCCTGCATATCGCCATTGGTAACTATATCCTCTCTTGTCACATTCTCTCTTCCGAAAGCGTGGCTCAAGGGCTCGACACCCGTTGTGTCAAGTTCTCCCAACTTGTCGATATAACCCAGGATGCTCCCGAGTTCCGTCAATGTCCTCTCTTCCTCTTCAGGTGTCAGCCTGATCCTGCCGAGTTTCTCCAGATAAAGGATCAGGTCAGATGTGATCTCCATTATTCTTCCTCCGGAACGTCACTTTCTTTATCTTCTTCAATGTCTTCAACTTCTTCAACGACCTTCTTGGCCTTGCTCTTCTTCTCTTCCTTCTCCTCAGTGTCATCTTCTTTCTTGCTGTTGCCGTTCCTTACGAACTGTACGACAAGGATGATGATAGCGGAGATAAGTGCAACGCCGCCGACGGATGCAAGGATGACAACGATGATGTTCGTGGGAGTCCAGGGACCGTTATCAGAAGCAGGTGTTGTTCCGTCAGGAGCAAATGTTGCATCAGGATCTGTGGGGAGTGTCAGGACACCGGACTCATCCGAAGAAGGAGTAGTCTCAGCGGGTGTTGCCGTAGGCACAGTCGTGATGGCAGGTACGTAAGCATCCTTTGTCTCGAACTGGTACTTTCCGGCTTCGATATCTGCTTTGATCTGCTCGCTCAGCTTGGTCATTGCGATGTTATTGAGATAGTCTTCGGTCTGAGGAGTCATTCCGAGGTAACCTACTACAAAGTAGCCGTACTCTGATGCATAGATGATATCGATGTCGCCCTCTTTCCTGGCAGGATCCAGAGCCCAGTTCTCGAAAGCTGATACCGTCTGACCCTTCACAACATGTATGTCGTTGGATTCAAGACAGGTTCCTGCCGTGACAGCCTCCTGACCTAAAGTCTTAAGCTTATCCAGGGAATCAGAATTGTTCTTGGTGTCTGTAGCGTTCTTTTCTGCTGCAGCCTTTTCATCGGCAGTAGCCGAATCTTCGGGAGCATAGAAGAGAGCATATCTTACTTCGGGTGCCAACTTCTCTTCATCGGTGAACTGATAGTTCTCGCAGTAGTGCTGGGTGTACTGATCAGCGATGTAGAAAGACTCGAGAGTCTCCTTGAAATTCTCTTTTGTGCAGTCAGGTCCGAAATAGATCTTAAGATATTCTTCGCTTGTTACATTTGCGTTTTTCGCCTTCTTGTCGATGCCCGACAGAGTGTCTTCTATCTTCTGGGCATACTCGAAAGAGAGGATGACACCCTCTTCTTTAGCGAGCTTGTTCATTATGAGCGTATTTTCCAGCGTCTTCTCGGCATAAGAGATATAAAGGTCTCCATATGTCTTGTACTCTCCGCTGTTGCACTCGGCTGCAAGATCGAAGTAACCTTCGGAATTGGCAGGATAGTATCCGTATGCTGCATACTGGCAAAGATCCAGGTAGGAATTTACAAAGAAGAAGTTCGACTTAACGAGAGGGATCTCCTCTCCATCGAAAACATACTTGTGGTTGAGGAACGAATAGATCTGCGTTCCGTAGATATTCTCGAACGACTTGCCCGTAAGATCTTCGGGCTCCATTGTCTCCTCAGATGTCTCGGCAGTTGTCTCTTCTGACGCAGTTGTCGTCTCAGATGTATCAGATGTCTCGTCAGCTAAAGTTCCTGTGACAAAAGACAGGGGGAGCGCCATCGTAAGAACGAGACCTGCCATGGTTTTATAGATAGTCTTGATTTCTTTTTTCATTTGTCCCTCCGGTAAATGCGGTATAACTTGTCGATTATATCACATAATTAAGAAAAAGGGGCTATCTTAAGCTGACCCTTCTGCTTAAGACAAGCCCCTTTGCTTTCTCTGTTTTTGAGGATTACTTTCCGGTTATCCTTCGGAAGTCCTCTGTAGCATCGGCGATGGTGTCATCCATGTCGAAGTACTTGTACTTGCCGAGACGCCCTCCGAAGAAGATCCCGCCTTCATCCTGAGCCTTCTGCTGATACTTGGCGAACAATTCGTTATTCAGATCGTTATTGATCGGATAGTAAGGCTCATCACCCGGCTTCCATTCAGCAGGATACTCATATGTGATGATGGTACCCTTCTCCTGTGAGAACTCGAAATGCTTATGCTCGATGATCCTCGTAAAAGGCTTCTTCCTGTCTGTGTAATTGACTACGGCATTACCCTGGAAATTATCGATGTTAGGCAGATACTCGCTGTCAAATCTCAGGGATCTGTACTCCAATTTCCCCAATTCGTAGTCGTAGTATTCGTCGATCATGCCCGAATATATGATCGTATCGGCAAGACCTTCACACTCTTCCCGATTCTCGATGAAGTCAGTCTCGAGCTTTACTTCGATACCCTGGAGCATATTGGAGATCCACTCGGTATAACCGTTTACGGGGATACCCTGGTACTTGTCGTTGAAGTAACTGTTGTCGAAAGTCATCCTGACAGGGAGTCTCTTGATGATGAAGCCCGGAAGTTCCGTTGCATCTCTTCCCCACTGCTTCTCTGTATAGCCCTTGACGAGCTTGATATAGATGTCGCGTCCTATAAGGGAGATAGCCTGCTCTTCAAGGTTCTGGGGATCTTCCGTAAATCCGTCGGCAATCTGTTCTTCGATCTTCTTCTTGGCCTGTTCAGGGCTTATTACACCCCACATCTCGTTGAAGGTGTACATATTGAAAGGCAGTGAGTAGATCTCGCCCTTGTAATTGGCGATAACGGAATGCTTATAGTTGTTAAAGTCAGCAAACCTGGTGGCAAAATCCCAGACCTCGCGGTTGTCGGTATGGAAGATATGTGCACCGAACTTATGGACATTGATGCCCTGGACATTAACCGTATAGCAGTTACCTGCAATATGTGCTCTTCTGTCGATAACAAGACACTTGTAGCCGGCATCTGTTGCAAGCCTTGCAAATGTTGCACCGTAAAGTCCTGCTCCGACAATAAGAAAATCATATCTGCTCATAAAAGGTTACCCCCATTAAGTTTTCGAAAAACTTTATCTTCTACAATTATATCCTACTTTGCAAAAAATTAATCATTATTCTCAAGGGGTCTGAAGGGACACATCTCAAAGTCATAATCCGTTTCATCTTCATAGCAGAGATATCCGTATATGATACGTCCCCTGGGTTTTTCAGCGGTAATGTGCAGGAACTGCTCCCTGCCGTCGGAAGACTTAAGTCCATAATAGACCTCATAACCTGTGGCATTGGACATCTTAAATTCAGCATTCGGTTCGCCCACTCCCTTATCTATCAGATCCTGTACGGAATAGCAGGAAGACAGAAGATCACGCATCTCTTCCTTCGTAAGTTTTTGTTCGGGAGTCTCATTCCAGATACGGGGTATCCCGCCGATCCTTTTTGCTTCGATCGAAGGATCGTTATTGATCTGGCAGTCAATATAAGACATCTCATATTCGGAAGTTACATCATTGGCCTCTTCCAAAAGCAGTGCGCGTCTTACAAGATCACCCAGAATGAATCCTGTAACCCCCACCTTCTCCGGATGGTCGGTATCCTGGTAGTGAAGCTCAAGAGAGATAAAGTACCACTGTCCGCCGGATTCTATGGAATAAGTAGCATAGCCGTCCTTAACAACAGAACCGTGGTCATAGGATGCTCCTCCCGACACTCCGTTTTCAGGCTTAATGCCCTCCCTATATAATCCCCCGGGATACTTCTTCCAGAATCTTTCCATTCTCTGTTCAAAGTCAGGACGGTTTTGGATCTCTTCCGAGAAAAAGGATTCGAACAGTTCCCGGTCGCCATTATCGGCAGCCTCCAGCATCGTATGGATCGCTTCATCAGCAGCAGAATTGTCAGTGACCCATTCCTTCTTCCATCTGTCCGTCGGATGTTCGTATAACCTTCTTTGGATGGCTGTCTTAACGGAAGACGTTGCACCCGAAAGAAGTGCCACGGTTCCGCATCCCACGGGAAGCACGAGAAATACGATACCGACGATGATAAAAACCAGAGGCGCTTTCTTGCCGCGGTTCTTGACTTTGCCCTTCTTGACCAGTCCCACGATAAGGAACGTAAGTCCTAAGATAAACAGGATCGCAAGTATCGCAATTGCTACGATCATTAATCCCAAATACATAAAGACAAGTGTCATCTATATCCTCCCCTATACCAGAAACAAGGGGACAGGTCAGCCCATCCCCTTGCATATGATACCACTAATTCATCTGGTTTCTTATGAGAAGATCGAGATTACATTTAGAATTAACCCGAAGTGACGGCGCTATGGATACTGCCATAACGATAAGTTCGAACAGTCCTATCTGCCAGAGGGGTATCATCAAGGTCTGATATTCATATAAGGACAGCGCTATTACAGGAAGTATCGACAGGACCATCCAAAATAACATCTCCAATATAAGCGAGAGGTTTATCTTCCACAAAGGGATGCCTGCGCTCATGTAGATACAGTAAGTCCTCCTGTCATCAAGAGTACGGTTATAGAGGACTCCGCCCAAAGAGATCATGCAGATAACTGTAGTTGATACTGCCAGAACTCCTATGAGCAAAAGATTACGTTCGGATATTGATTTGGTCTCGGAATATGCTGCACCATCTATAGGGGTAGCCGTTATCTGGTAGAATCCATACTTGGATGTATAATCGTTGATAACTTTCTGGACATCGACTGTTTCATCGGGACAGTACAGGTAGCCGCCTGTCAAAGTGCGTACTCTTTCTCTAAAAGCAGCAGCATCATGTCTCTGTGTATACTCTACAAGTTTGTCAGGATCATAATCATCCCGGTATTTTTTTTGATGATTTCTAGGATAACTGCTCCCTATTGGAAAAATTATCGCATCATCAAAGTTATTCTGCACTATTCCATAGTATTCAACCCCCGGATTGCTCTCCAAAAAACCGATTACCACGGCCTCATCGTACGTAAATCCATCATCATAAAATATTACATCACCGATTTGAAATGCGTTTAAGAATTCACTTCCCATTACAATTGGAACTTGATCAAGCAAGAATGGGTGTTCACTTTCCTGTCTATTGAACCATCGGCCTTCTGCTATCTTAAGACCAAGACCTTCAAGAGCATAATTGGTCATTTCATACATTTCAACTGCTCTTTTGCCATGCCCGGACTCATCCATTCTCTTCCTGGTTTCTTCATCAAACTCTTTTCTCATAAAATATGTACGATCCAAACTGGAATATCCAAACACTTTCATTGATGTTGAATTTATCTCATCATAAAGTTTAAGACCAATATAATACATGGCTGATTTACTATGGATATCACTTTCTGTCAAAGGGATAAGTTCATCACCAACATATAGCTCATATGTCTTTGCTACTCTGTCTTCACTGAAGAACTCATCATGCTTCTCTTTCAGGAAATAGAAGTTCTGGATCAATACGAAGACTGCCGCAGCCGTCAATATCAGGTCAAACAGGATTATCAGGTTGACCTTGGGATGAATAAAGACGGATCTTGCAAAATTCTTAGTGTAGAACTTCATATTCAGTTCTTTTGGAAAATCAATGCTTATCCAGGAATATCGTCCTGTCACAGACGTTCGCCACATCTTCGTCGTGGGTTACCATGACTATCGTCATGCCCTTGGAGTTTAAGTCTTTCAAGATCTTAAGGATATCCTGCTCCGTATCCGAATCAAGTGAACCTGTAGGTTCGTCTGCCAGAAGAAGCTTATGGTTATTTACTATTGCTCTGCCTATCGCTACTCTCTGCTTTTCTCCTCCGGATAAGACATTCGGATACTTGTCCTTAAGGTCTGCTATACCTAAGGACTCCAGGACTTCCATTACCCTCATCTTTCTGGCCGAACCTTTTATGTTGGTCTCCCAAAGTCCAAGTTCCACATTGTCGTAGACCTTGAAATCGTTTATCAGGGCAAAGTGCTGTACGATCAAGCCTATCCTGTCTTTCCTGAACTTTATGCCCTGCGAGGTATTCTTTGTCCTGACTTCCTTACCGTCG